>NZ_JBIRQF010000031.1:0-74387 GCF_044333065.1 Streptomyces sp. NPDC021115 | reverse complement strand
CCGGAGGACCGGGCGGCCATTCTCCCTGAGCCATCAACGGCAACACCTCATCAGCCACACCCGGTCCTCCCGGACCGCCAACATTCTTAGGGACATGTCATGACCGCCGTACCTCCGCAGGAAACCACCCCCGAGCCGTTCGACCTCGGCAAGGAACTCCGGGCCCTGGCCCTCGCCACCGCTCCCCGGCTCTTCGCCGTGGCCCGCATCCAGCCGTACGAAGGCACCGACGAGGCGGACGTGGAGATCGCCGCGTGGGGCATGGCCTACGACGATGGGCGCACCGAAGTCATCGCGCCGGGGCAGCGGTTGGTGCTCTCCTCGGCCGAGCGGGTGGAGGCGTGGTTCTCCCGGGGTGCGGTCACCGCGCAGCTCGTGTGGCTCGGGCCGTCCACGGCGGCGTCGCTGGATCCCGGCCTGGCGGCCTGACCACCTATACGGTCGTGCGCTTGCGGATCAGGGTCTTGATCTCCTCCGGCAGGGCTCCGGCGGTCAGGAGGCGGGGGAGGAGGTCGGGTTCGCGGGTGAGGGCGCGGAAGGCCAGGGCGATGGTGATGTCGTGGGTGGGGCGAGGGGCGATCTCGATCGGGTCACCGGCGCGGATGGCGCCGGGGGCTATGACACGGAAGTAGGCGCCCGGTAAGGCGGCCTGGGTGAAGCGTTTGATCCAGCCCTCGCGCTCCAGCCAGCCCTGGAAGGTGGCGCAGGGGATGCGGGGGCAGGAGACCTCCAGGACCACATCGGGGCCGATGTGCCAGCGCTCGCCGATCAGGGCGGCGTTGACGTCCACGCCGAGGGTGGTGAGGTTCTCGCCGAAGACGCCGTTCTTCAGCGGGGTGCCGAGCTCGGTCTCCCAGCTGTCGAGGTCTTCGCGGGCGTAGGCGTAGACGGCCTGGTCGGAGCCGCCGTGGTGTTTGACGTCGTAGGCGCGGTCGCCGTCGAGGCCGACCGCCCCCGTGCCCTTGGGGCCGGGGGCGGTGACGGTGACCGGGCCGTCGACGGGGCGTTTGTCGATGCCCGTCGCGCCGAGGCCCTTCCACGGGTTGGGGCGCGGCTTGCCGACGTTCACGGAGAGCAGCTTCATGGGGGTGACGGTAGGGACTACCGGGCCCCGGGGCCACACATTTTCACCGCACCCGGGCCGCCGAGAGGGAGCGCTTCAGCACGGGGGTGAGGCGCTGTTCCACGAAGTGGTAGAGCAGCCACGCCAGGGTCAGCATCAGCAGGATCGTGAGGGTGAAGGTGGCCAGGGACGGGATGCCCAGGGTGCGGTGGAGGTACTGGACGACGACCCAGCCCAGGTGTTCGTGGACCAGGTAGAAGGGGTACGTCAGGGCGCCCGCGACCGTCAGCCAGCGCCAGTTGGCCCAGTTGAGCTTGCCGAGGGCGACCAGGGCGACCGCGAGGTAGCCGAAGGCGACGATCGCGACGATGCCGAACGTGGAGCGGTAGGAGAAGAAGTCCGGGTTCGGGCGGTGCCAGAGTTCGGCGACCGCGTAGTGCTGGCCGATGAGGAAGCTGAGGGCGACGATGCCCCAGGCGGTGGCGTCGTGGCCGTAGCGGTGGATCAGGTAGAGGCCGATGCCGCCGATGAAGTACGGGGCGTAGTTCGGCATCAGGATGAGGTCGAGGAAGGGCTGGTTCGCCGCGTCGGTGATCGCCGCGCCCAGGGTCCAGACCGCGCAGAACAGCACGACGCGCTGACGGCTCGCGCCCGGCAGGACGACGAAGAGCGCGAAGAGGGCGTAGAAGCGCAGCTCCGCCCAGAGGGTCCAGCACACGCCCAGCACCCGGTCGGCGCCCAGCGGCTGCTGGAGCATGGTGAGGTTGAGCAGGGTGTCGCTGGGGGAGACCGTCCTATACGCCACCCACGGGAGCGCGAAGACGGCGCTGACCAGCAGGATCGCGGCCCAATAGGCAGGGAAGAGCCGGGAGACGCGGGAGGCGAAGAAGGAGCGCAGCGGGCGTCCCCAGCCGCTCATGCAGATGACGAACCCGCTGATGACGAAGAAGATCTGGACGCCGAGGCAGCCGTACGAGAAGTAGGGCGAGACGGTGGGGAAGATCTGGCGCGGGGAGGCGCCCCACGCCTGGGCGATCTCCCCGTCGCGGCCGCCGTAGTGGTACGCGGCGACCATGAGCGCCGCCAGCAGCCGCAGCCCGTCCAGGGCGCGCAGCCGCACCGGCTGACCCTTGCGGCCAGGGACCGGCTGGCCCGGACCCTGCCCCGGTTCGGCCTGCCCCGGCTCGGGCTGGGACGGTTCCCGTTGGGACGGGACCGAGACCGGGGCCGGGGCTATCGGGCCCGCTTCGGGTGCGGGCGGCGCGCCCGCACCCGCGGTCATGACGCCACCCCCGAGGCACCGGTGCGTATGTGGCTTACCCCGTGGTCGGCGGTCACGCCGTGGCTCCTTCGCGTAAGACGGACAGTCAGATGGGTCAGCTGGTCGCGGTCTTCTTCAGGGCCGCCTTCTTCAGCGCCCGCGCCCGGCGCGCGACCCGCCGCACCGTCTCGTTGCGCGGGATGAAGCCGAGCTGGGACGGCACCGCCCCGGGCAGCGCGAGCGCGGTCAGACGGCGGCGCTTGAAGTAGCGCCAGGTGTGGGCGTCCAGATGGGCGGCGAGATAGCGCTCGGCGGCGGGCCGCAGACCGGGGTAGATCTTCGCCTGCATGCAGAAGCCCACGGCGGCGACCAGCCCGGTCAGCTTCTGGCCTGACCGCTCGTCCACCAGACCGGCACCGGAACCGGCGGCCACCGCCCGGTGGTCCTCCAGGTCCGGCAGCAGCGCGTCCACGATGGTGACCGGCACCCGGTTGCTGTTCTGGTACGGGGTCAGCCGCTCCAGCAGCGTGTCGGTGCCGATCCGGGCCACCGGAAGGTCGTAGAAGACGCTCGCGGTGAGCAGCGCGGTGGAGAAGCAGCCGATGACCAGGCCCGGTTCCATCCGCTGGTACAGCACCTCGGCGAGGACCGGGGTGTCCATGACGGTCAGCTCGGCGCCCAGCTCGGCGGCCTTCTTCTCCAGCATCCGCGACCAGCGCGCCGGGGCGGTGGGGTGCGGTTTGAAGACGACGGTGCGGTGGCCGAGGGCGACGGCGCCCCGCAGCATCCGCACATGCAGCTCTTCCTCCTCCTCCGGAGTGAGGATGTCGAGCGCGGACAGGTACTGCCCCAGCATCAGGGCGGGCCCGCTGCCGGTGGCGATCCGCTCGGTGGCGGAGGCGACGCTGCGCGGCGCGGCCTCGCCGATCTCGGCGAGCACCTTGGTGAACGTCTCGGTCGGCAGCACCTCCGCCGGGACGTCGAACTCGGTGAGCAGCAGCGGCTTGAGCCCCGGCACCAGGTCGAGGTGGATCAGGCGGCGGATGCGGGTGCCGACCAGCGGGTGGAGCTTGTTACGGGTCGGGCCGTAGCTCATCAGCCCGTCCGCGTAGACGTCGATGGGCGCGCCCTGGAACACCTGGGCGATGGCGCTCGCCGGGCTGACCTGGATGGACTCCAGGACCAGCTCGATGTCGTCCTCGCCCAGGTTCCACAGCAGCCGCAGATGGCGCTCCCACAGCGGGGCGTCGTCCTGGCGCGGGGACCAGCCGCCGGGATGGAAGGGGCTGATGGTCTCGTTCCAGGACAGCACCCGGTCGAAGCGCGGCCGCAGCCGCTCGAAGCCCGGCATGTCGTCCACGGCGGGGGTGGTCTCCGGCGTCGCCGCGTTGTTGCTGACCAGCAGCAGCCGGCGGTCGGCCGGGCCGACGCTGCCCGCGTCGATCGCCGCGGCGAGGGTGGCCGCCCCGTACAGGGTGGAGGCCATGAAGATCTGGGTGCGCTTGCGGTCGCCGCGCGGGGTGTACGCGGTGTGGGCGAGGGTCGCGGACATCAGGCCGCCACCTCCGTACCCGTCCCGCGGCGCTTCACTCGCCGCAGCCGCGCGGCACGGTCGTAGTCCATGGAATCCAGCGCGTCCTTCAGTACGTCCTGGGGCATGCGCCTCAGCGCAGCCGCCGACATCGAACGCAGCTTGCGGGCCACCTGCGGCTCGAAGCGTTCGATGTTTCCGAGATGGTGGGAAATGATCGCGCAGTAGGTGCGCACGGCCTTGGGGAGCAGGGTGTCCGCGTCGCGGTCGCGTGCCGTCTCCTCGATGACCTGGTCGAAGGCGCGGATGAAGTCGAGCTGCCGCACATCGCCGATCTGGGTGAGCGAGGAGGAGACACCGCGCCGGTAGAAGACGCCGTGCATGCCGAGGACGGCGAAGCTGCGCGCCTCGCGGTGCAGCCGCCAGATCCAGGGCCGGTCCTCGGCGGTGCGCAGCCCGTGGGTGAAGTGGAGAAGCCCCTCGTCGGCCAGGCGGCGGTGGTACATGCCCGCCCAGGCGAAGGCGTAGTCGACCGAGGTGGAGCGGTCGGCGGGGAGGATCACGTCCCGCGGGTTCATCACCTGGCCCCGCAGGCCGTGCGGCACCCGGTGGACCGAGCGCTTGCGGCCGGTGCACTGGACGTGGTCGGTGCGCACGAAGTCGCACCCCAGATCCTCCATGGCCGCGAGCAACTGCTCGTAGTACCCGGGAGCGAGCCAGTCGTCGCCGTCGAGGAACGTGATGTACTCGCCGGTGGCCGCGTCAAGGCCGGTGTTGCGCGCGGTGGCGAGCCCGCCGTTCTGCTCATGACGGATGTAGACGGCCCCCGGCAGCTCGCGTTCGGCGCGCTCGAGGATCTCCGGAGTCCCGTCGGTGGCATGGTCGTCGACGAGAATGAATTCGAAGTCCGCGCGTGCGTTCGCACGAAGACTTCTGAGCGTGTCAGGGGCATAGGTCTGCACGTTGTAGAACGGCACGATGACGGAGAGCTTAACCACGCGGGTGACGCTAGGTCGCCGGGCGGCATTCGTCTTGACCGCAGGTGTACGTCAAGGTGAACGAAGTACGTCGGAACGGTTAACCGGCCGCTCCGGCCAGCCGATTCGCCATTCGTCGACGCGCTGTTAACCCTTTGTTGCTTCTGCGTTGGGCCGTGAATCGGAATCGCTTCCTAGCGTCTTCGACGTGCCCTCACGTATCAAATCCCCCGTGCGAGTAGCCGTGCTCGCCGACTCCGACACCCGGTGGAAATGGGGCGCGCTCACCGCGCAGCGTCTCGTCCCCGACAGCTCGGATTCCCCGGCCGCGGGCTCAGTGGATTCAGCAGGTTCAGGCCGTCGCCTGGACGGCTTCCTGCTGCGCGGCCGCGCCACGCCGACCGTCCGGCAGCTGGCCGAGGTCGGGGTGCGCACGGACTCGCTGCGCGAGGTGACGGGCATCGAGTTCATCCGGGCCATGGACCGCGAGCGGTACGACGTGATCGTGCTGTCCCTGGTGGGCGGCGGCGTCCAGGCCATGCTGCACGGTCTGGCCCACGCCTGGGAGGGCGCCACCCGCCGCCCGGTCGTTGTCACCGGCTATGTGGGCGTCGTCTACGAGAAGCTGGCCGACGGGCTGCTGCTGCGGCACGGCGCCGACGTGGTGCTCGCCAACTCGCGCCATGACGCGGACCGGTTCCGCGAGGTGTACACCGGCGTCGGCGCCTCCGGGGACAGCGTCACCGAATGCGCGCTCCCCTTCCTCGGCGGCGCGCGCTACGACGAGAAGGCCCGGCAGGGGCGCAAGTACCCCGGCGGCCAGGTGGTGTTCGCCGTGCAGCCGTCCGTCCCGGACAACCGCGCCGACCGTACGTACCTGCTGCGCCGGGCCGTCGACCACGCCCGCCGCCACCCGGACCGCGAGGTCGTGGTGAAGCTGCGCTCCAAGCCGGGCGAGCACACCACGCACATCGAGGAACTGCCGTACCAGAAGCTGATCGCCAAGTTCGGCGACGGACTGCCGCCCAACTTCCGCCTCGCCTACGGGAACATGGGCGAGGTCCTGGACACCACCGACCTGCTGGTCACCATCAGCTCCACGGCCGCGCTGGAGTCGCTGCACCGCTCCATCCCGACCGCGATCCTCACCGATCTCGGGATCCGCGAGCCGCTGGGCAACCACCACTTCCTGGGCTCCGGCTGTCTGGCCTCGTGGGACGAGCTGGACGCCGGATACCGGCCCGAGCCCGACCCGGAGTGGCTGGCCCGCCAGGGCGTGGCCGCCGACGGGTCGTACGAGACCGCGTTCGACGCCGCCCGGCACAAGGTCTCCGCCCTGGCCGCAGCCGAAACCCTCCCGGCGCTCGCTCCCTACTACACCCGGGCCACCGCGCCCGGCTATCTGCCCCGGATCCTTCAGCGCTACGGCTTCGAGCCGGACGGCCGCCCCCGCCCGGGCGCGGCCGCCATGGAGGACGCCGAGGTCAGCGGATTGCGGCGGGTCGTACGCAACACCATGCGGGACGCGGCGCGCGGCGCCTACCGGCATGGCGTCCAGCGCGTGGCCCCGGTCATCCGGCGGATGGGGGAGCTGTGAGCGCCGTTACGTCCGAATCCCCCGAAGGAGCCGCCATGCCCGCATCGAGCCCCCGTGTGCTCGCCGTCATCCCCGCCCGCGGCGGATCGAAGGGCGTGCCCGCGAAGAACCTCGCCGCCGTCGGGGGTGTGCCGCTGGTCGCCCGCGCCGTCCTGGAGTGCCGGGCCGCCCGCCTGGTGACCGACGTGGCCGTGTCCACCGACGACGCGGGCATCGCCGCCGCGGCGCGCGGCGCGGGCGCCGTGGTCGTCCAGCGGCCCACCGACATCGCGGGCGACACCGCCACCAGCGAGGCCGCGGTCATCCACGCGATGGACGCGTACGAGGCGATGCACGGCACCCCCGTGGACGTCGTGCTGCTGGTGCAGTGCACGAGCCCGTTCATCGTCCGCGAGGACATCGACGGGGTCGCCGGGGCGGTCGCCGAGCAGGGCGCGGACAGCGCGCTGACCGTGGCGCCCTTCCACGGCTTCGTGTGGCGCGAGGGCGACGATCCGGCCGCCGACGGCGGCGACGGCGTCAACCATGACAAGTCGTACCGCCCGCGCCGCCAGGACCGGCCCCAGGACTTCCTGGAGACCGGCGCCGCCTACGCCATGGACGCGCGCGGCTTCCGCGAGGCCGGGCACCGCTTCTTCGGCCGCACCGAGCTGGTGCGCACCGACGCCGCCCGGGTGCTGGAGGTCGACGACCCGCACGACCTGGCCCGCGCCCGCGCCCTCGCCCCGCTGCTGGACGCGGAGCGCCCGGGCACCCTTCCCACCCGCGACGACATCGACGCGGTGGTACTCGACTTCGACGGCACCCAGACCGACGACAGGGTGCTGATCGATTCCGAAGGACGCGAACTCGTCGCCGTGCACCGCGGCGACGGGCTCGGGATCGCCGCACTGCGCCGAGCGGAGCTGGCACTGCTGATCCTGTCCACGGAGAAGAACCCGGTCGTCGCCGCACGGGGCCGCAAACTCCAGGTCCCCGTGCTCCACGGCATCGACCGAAAAGATCTCGCACTGAAGCAGTGGTGCGAGGAGCAGGGCATCGCGCCGGAGCGCGTGCTCTACGTCGGCAACGACGTCAACGACCTCCCGTGCTTCGGCCTCGTCGGCTGGCCCGTGGCGGTCGCAGGTGCGCACGACGTCGTGCGCGGCGCTGCACGTGCGGTCACCTCCACCCACGGAGGAGACGGCGCGATCCGCGAGATCGCCTCGTGGATTCTCGGAAAGGAACTGTCTTAAGTGAGCTCCAACTCTCGCCTCCGCACCCTCGGCGCGAAGACCGCCGGCCCCGGCAACCCGGTCTACGTCACCGGTGAGATCGGCATCAACCACAACGGCGACCTGGAGAACGCGTTCAAGCTGATCGACGCGGCCGCCGAGGCCGGCTGTGACGCGGTCAAGTTCCAGAAGCGAACCCCGGAGATCTGCACCCCGCGTGACCAGTGGGACATCGAGCGGGACACGCCCTGGGGCCGGATGACCTACATCGACTACCGCCACCGCGTGGAGTTCGGCGAGGACGAGTACCGCGCCATCTCCGAGCACTGCAAGAAGCGTGGCATCGACTGGTTCGCCTCCCCGTGGGACACCGAGGCCGTCGCCTTCCTGGAGAAGTTCGACGTCCCGGCGCACAAGGTGGCGTCCGCCTCGCTGACCGACGACGAGCTGCTGCGCGCCCTGCGGGCGACCGGCCGCACGATCATCCTGTCGACGGGCATGTCCACCCCGAAGCAGATCCGCCACGCGGTGGAGGTGCTGGGCAGCGACAACATCCTGCTGTGCCACGCCACCTCGACGTACCCGGCCAAGGCCGAGGAGCTCAACCTGCGCGTGATCAACACGCTCCAGGCCGAGTACCCCAACGTGCCGATCGGCTACTCCGGCCACGAGACCGGTCTCCAGACCACCCTCGCCGCCGTCGCGCTCGGTGCCGCGTTCGTCGAGCGCCACATCACCCTGGACCGCGCCATGTGGGGCTCGGACCAGGCCGCCTCCGTCGAGCCGCAGGGTCTCGCCCGGCTGGTGCGTGACATCCGCGTGGTCGAGGAGTCGCTGGGCGACGGCGTGAAGAAGGTCTACGAGAGCGAGCTGGGCCCGATGAAGAAGCTGCGCCGGGTCGCCGGTGTGGTCGCCGAGGCCGACGACCGCGAGCCCGTCGCGGTCTGAGGCTCATCTCCGTGATGCCTCCGGCCGGTCGGACCGGCCCCCGCCCGGGAGCGGCGGTATCCCTCGACTTTTCGGGGGACACCCGCCGCTCCCGGGCCCTGCCCTTGGACGGTGTGATGTCTGTGGACGACGGGAAGTCTGTGGACGGTGCAACTGTGGACGGTGTGATGTCCGGGAGCGGCGCGAAGTCCGCCACCACCCTCGCCTTCGTCGAAAGCCCGGTGCAGCTCCTCAACGTGCTGGAGTGGGCCTATGCGGACGCCCTGCGCGCGCAGGGACCGCCTCCGGATCCCGCCGATCTCACCGTCGTCGTGCTCTCCCCGCACGACCCGATGACCCGTGGCCAGCTGCGCCGGATGGCCGAGCTGGCGCGCGACGAGGGCATCACGGTGCGCTGGGAGGACGCGCGGGGCGGCGCGGGTGCCCCGCTGAAGACCGTCGGCGGGCTGCGCGGCCCGCTGCGCCGGGCCTCCCGGATCGTCATCGGGGACCCGTTCTCGCGCTACGTCCAGCTGCTGCTGACCCTCACCCGGGCCAAGGACCTGGTCGTGGTGGACGACGGCACGGCCACCATGGAGTTCATCTCCCAGCTGGCCAACGGGGAGCGCCTGGTGCGCTGGCACCGGCGCGGCAACAGCCGGGGAGCGCGCGACATGGTGTTCGCGCCGGTCTCCGCGACCGCGCGGCGCAGGCTCACACCGGGGGAGAAGCGCCGGGTCGAGGTGTTCAGCTCGATGCCGGTCGAGGCGCCCCCCGGGGTCACCGTCACCGCCAACGACTTCTCCTGGACCCGGGCCCGCTTCGGCCCGCCCCGGCTCACCAGCGGCACCGACCTGGTCGGCACCTCCCTTGTGGAGACCGGCGTGGTCGATCTGGAGCGCTATCTGGAGGCGGTCGGCTCCCTGGCCGAGGCCCACGGCGCGACGCGCTACTTCGCCCACCGCCGGGAGAGCGCCGAGAAGCTCAGCCGGGTCTCCCACGAGGTGGGGCTGGAGATCGTACGGCCGGATCTGCCGCTGGAGCTGATAGCGCGACGCGGCCCCATCGGCCACACCATCGTGAGCTTCCCGTCCACCGTGGTGCACACCCTGCCGCTGGCGCTCGCGGGCACCGAGGTGAAGGTCGCCGTGTACGACGTCGACCCCGCCTGGCTGACCAGCGACGCGTCGCCGCGCGCCCAGGGGTTCCTGTCGGGCGTCACCGGCACCGCCCGGGACGTCCACCGGCTCAGCTCGGTGCCGTCGCCCGCCGCCCGCCCGGAGCCCTCGCCGCCCACCACCGCGCCCGGCGCTCCGATAGCCGCTTCCTGACCCCCGCGGGGCCGGGTCGTACCCCATGTGGCGCTTCTCACGAAAGGATCACACGCTCGTCGAGAAGCGACGTGTTATACCCCCTGACTAGGGCGATCATGCATCGGCCGGGGTACTTTTCCCGCCCCGAACGGGTTGAAGTTTTGTTGATCGACATTCGCTCCACCCCAAGGTCGTTCTACGCTTCATTGGGTGAAGCAATTGATGTCCCTCGATGAGACCGCTGCCACACCGTCCGCCGGCGAAGATCTGCCCGGCGCGCTCCCCGATGAGCTGCGCGCCGAACTGATCGCCTTCCGGCGGGACTTGCACATGCATCCCGAGCTGGGCAACTGCGAGTTCCGCACCACCGCCGCCCTCAAGGCGCGGCTGGAGAAGGCGGGCCTCACGCCCCGCGTCCTGCCCAGCGGCACCGGCCTCATCTGTGACATCGGCCCCTGGGACGGGGTGACCCCCGCCCTCGCCCTGCGCGGCGACATCGACGCGCTGCCCATCCCGGACACCAAGACCGTCCCGTACCGCTCGACCGTCGCCGACCGCGCCCACGCCTGCGGTCATGACGTCCACACCACCGTCGTCCTCGGCGCCGGGCTCGTCCTCGCCGAGCTGGCCCGCGAGGGGCGGCTGCGGCGTCCGGTGCGGCTGCTGTTCCAGCCCGCCGAGGAGGTCCTGCCGGGCGGTGCCGCGGACGCGATCGAGGGCGGCGCCCTGGACGGTGTGGGCCGCATCCTCGCGCTGCACTGCGATCCCAAGGTCGAGGTCGGCCGGATCGGGCTGCGCACCGGGCCCATCACCTCGGCCTGCGACCGGCTGGAGGTCTCCCTCGACGGTCCCGGCGGCCACACCGCCCGCCCCCACCTCACCACCGACCTGGTGACCGCGACCGCCAAGGTGATCACCGAGGTGCCCGCGCTGCTGGCCCGCCGGGTCGACGCCCGCTCCGGCCTCGCCGTCACCTGGGGCCGGGTCGAGTCCGGCCACGCGTGCAACGTCATCCCGCAGCACGCCGAGCTGTCCGCCACGGTCCGCTGCCTGGACCTGCCCGCCTGGCACGCCGCCCCGGACCTGGTGCACGCCGCGATCGACGAGATCGCCACCCTGCACCGCGCCAAGTCGGTGATCAACTACGTCCGCGGCGTCCCGCCGGTGGTCAACGAGGGGACCTCCACCGAGCTGCTGCGCGACGCGATGGTGGCCCGCCGCGGCTCGTACGCGGTCGAGGACACCGAACAGAGCCTCGGCGGCGAGGACTTCTCCTGGTACCTGGAGAAGGTGCCCGGCGCGATGGCCCGCCTCGGCGTGCGCCGGGTCGGCGACACCACCCGGCGCGATCTGCACGCGGGCGACTTCGACGTGGACGAGGGCGCCATCGAGGTGGGTGTCGAGCTGTTCACCGCCGCGGCTCTGCTCGACCGAAACGTCCTGTAGATCCAGTCTTCACGAGAGGTTCGCGACGATCCGATAACGGCTTCGGAGCGGGCCTTTATCTGGGATCTACGCGCGTTACGATGCGGCGGAGCCAGCGCCGCAGAGAGGCGCTTTGAGATTCAGAGGGGACCCTCGTGCGCCGGGTATCCACGATAGCTGTCGCGGGCATCGCCACCGCGGCTCTCGCAATGACCGTCACCGCCTGTGGCAGCAGCTCCCAGGAAGAAAGCAAGGATGCCGGCGTCGGCCTCGCCTATGACGTCGGCGGCCGCGGCGACCACTCCTTCAACGACTCCGCCGCCAAGGGCTACGACAAGGCCCTCAAGGACTTCAAGGTCGATGGCAAGGAGCTGACCGCGAAGGACAGCGACACCGACGCCGACCGCTACGACAAGCTGTCCAGCCTCGCCGAGGCGGGCTACAACCCGGTCGTCGGCGTCGGCTACGCGTGGACCCCCTCGCTGACCAAGGCCGCCAAGAAGTACCCCGGCACGGACTTCGCGATCGTCGACTCCGTCGTCGACGCCAAGAACGTCGCCAGCCTGGTCTCCGCCGAGCACGAGGGCTCGTACCTCGCCGGGGTGGCCGCCGGGCTCAAGACCAAGTCCGACAAGGTCGGCTTCATCGGCGGCACCGACAGCGCGCTGATCAAGAAGTTCGCGGGCGGCTTCCAGCAGGGTCTGAAGGACACCAACCCCAAGGCGTCCCTCGACGTCCAGTGGGTCCAGGTCGGTTCGCCCAAGGGCTTCGGCATGCCGGACCGCGGCAAGGACATCGCCGAGGGCATGCTCTCCAACAAGGTCGACGTGATCTTCTCCGCGGCCGGCGGCTCCGGCGCGGGCGCCATCGAGGCGACCGGCAAGAAGAAGGGCACCTGGTCGATAGGGGTCGACGGCGACCAGTACTACGACAAGGGCCTCGCCCCGTACAAGAACTCGATCATGACCTCGATGGTCAAGAAGGTCGACGGCTCGGTCTACGACTTCATCAAGAGCGTCGTGAAGACCAAGAAGGCCGAGCACGGCGTGCAGTCCTACGACCTCAAGCGCGGCGGCGTCGGCCTCTCGTACTCCGGCGGCTTCATCGACGACATCAAGCCGAAGATCGAGGCGGCCAAGAAGAAGATCATCGACGGCAAGATCAAGGTCGCGGACACCTACAAGTAACCGGTCGGTCCCACCGAGGATCTGAGGGGGGCGTGCCGCCTGGCGCGCCCCCTGACTACACGCCCCCGCCCCTCAGGAGTGCGCCATCAAAGCCGCCAGCCCACCCACGGGCGCCCCCGCCGGTGACGGTACGGACGCCGCCGTCCAACTCCGCGGAATCACCAAGCGGTTCCCCGGAGTCGTCGCCAACCACGACATCGACATCACCGTGCGACGCGGCACCGTGCACGCCCTCGTGGGCGAGAACGGCGCGGGCAAGTCCACCCTGATGAAGATCCTCTACGGGATGCAGCGCCCCGACGAGGGCACCATCGCCATCGACGGCGCACCCGTGGAACTGCACTCCCCGGCGGACGCCATATCCCGCGGCGTGGGCATGGTGCACCAGCACTTCATGCTCGCCGACAACTTCACCGTGCTGGAGAACGTCGTCCTCGGCGCGGAGAAGCTGCACGGCATCGGCGGCAAGGCGCGCGCCCGGATCAAGGAGATCTCCGACGCGTACGGGCTCGGCGTCCGCCCCGACGTCATGGTCGAGGACCTGGGCGTGGCGGACCGTCAGCGCGTGGAGATCCTCAAGGTCCTCTACCGCGGCGCCCGCACCCTGATCCTCGACGAGCCCACCGCGGTCCTCGTCCCGCAGGAGGTCGACGCGCTCTTCGCCAACCTCCGCGACCTCAAGGCCGAGGGCCTGACCGTCCTGTTCATCTCCCACAAGCTGGGCGAAGTCCTCTCCGTGGCCGACGACATCACCGTCATCCGGCGCGGTACGACGGTGGCCTCCGTCGTCCCCTCCGAGACCGACCCGCGGCGGCTCGCCGAGCTGATGGTCGGCAGCGAACTGCCCTCGCCGGAGACCCGCGAATCCACCGTCACCGACACCGAGATGCTGCGCCTGGCCGGGGTGCGGCTCACCGCCACCGATGTGGACGGCGTCGAGCGGGCCGTCCTGGACGACATCAGCTTCACGATCCGCAAGGGCGAAGTGCTCGGCATCGCCGGGGTCGAGGGCAACGGCCAGGCCGAACTGGTCGAGGCCATCATGGGGATGCGCGACCCCGACGCGGGCACCATCACCCTCGACGGCGCCGACATCTCCCACGCCCCCACCCGCAAGCGGCGCGAGGGCGGCATCGGCTACATCCCCGAGGACCGCCACCGGCACGGCCTGCTGCTGGAGGCCCCGCTGTGGGAGAACCGCATCCTCGGCCATGTCACCGAGGCGCCCAACAGCAAGGGCGGCCTGCTCAACCCGGCCGCCGCGCGCCGTGACACCCAGCGCATCGTCGCCGCGTACGACGTCCGCACCCCCGGCATCGAGGTCACCGCGGCCTCGCTGTCCGGCGGCAACCAGCAGAAGCTGATCGTCGGCCGCGAGATGAGCCACCACCCCAAGCTGCTCATCGCCGCGCATCCCACGCGCGGCGTGGACGTCGGCGCGCAGGCGCAGATCTGGGACCAGATCCGCACCGCGCGCCGCGAGGGCCTGGCGGTCCTGCTGATCTCCGCCGACCTGGACGAGCTGATCGGCCTGTCCGACACCCTGCGGGTCATGTACCGGGGGCGCCTGGTCGCCGACGCCGACCCCGCCACGATCACCCCGGAGCAGCTGGGCTCGGCCATGACCGGCGCGGCGTCCGGCCACCTGGAACACCCCGTCGAGGACGAGCCCGCGGCAGACGCCGAGGTCACGGCCGGGGGAGAGGACCGATGAAGAAGTTCGACAAGGAGCGGGTGCTCCTCGCGGTCGCGGCCCCGGTGCTCGCGCTCGTCGCCGCGTTCCTGCTGACCGCCCTGGTGCTGGCCGCCACGGGCAAGGCACCGTTCGACGCCTTCGGCATCATGTTCGAGTACGGCGTCAAGGCGGACAGCCAGATCTACATCCTCAACAAGGCGACGACGTACTTCCTGGCGGGTCTCGCGGTGGCCATCGGCTTCCGCATGAACCTGTTCAACATCGGCGTCGACGGCCAGTACCGGCTCGCCGCGTTCTTCGCCGCCGTCGTCGGCGGGGCGCTCAAGCTGCCAGGGCTGGTGCAGATTCCGCTGATCATCCTCGTCGCCATGCTGGTCGGCGCGATGTGGGCGTCCATCGCCGGACTGCTCAAGGTCTACCGCGGCGTCAGCGAGGTGATCAGCACCATCATGCTGAACTCCCTCGCGGGCATCCTCATCAGCTATCTGCTGGTCGACGGGCGGCTGGCCGTGCTGGACAAGAAGACCAACATCGTGGCCACCGACCCGCTGCCCGCCTCCAGCCACTTCTTCTCGATCTCCACCCGCAGCGACCTCGACCCCATCTGGGGCTTCATCGTCGTCGCCGTGCTCGCCGGGGTCGGCTTCTGGTTCCTCCTCGGCCGCACCCGCTTCGGCTTCGACCTGCGCGCGGTGGGCCGCTCCGAGTCCGCCGCCCAGGCCAGCGGCGTCGACGTCAAGCGCATGGTGCTCACCAGCATGCTGCTCTCCGGCGCGATGGCCGGGCTCATCGGCATGCCGACCCTGCTCAACGACACCCACCAGTTCGCCTCCGACTTCCCGACCGGCATCGGCTTCACCGGCATCGCCATCGCCCTGCTCGGCCGCAACAACCCGGTCGGCATCGCGCTGGCCGCGGTGCTGTGGGGCTTCCTGGAGCGCGGCGCCAACCGGCTGGAGTTCGAGGGCTACGACAAGGAGATCGTCGGCGTCATGCAGGGCGTGATCGTCCTGTGCGTCGTCATCGCGTACGAACTGGTCCGCCGCTACGGGCTCAAGCGCCAGCAGCAGCGGGTCGGCGCGGAACTCGCCGCCCAGGCGCGCACGAGCGACAAGAAGAAGGAGGTGGCGGTATGAGCGCCACGGCTACCGCCACCAAGAGCAAAGACGCCACGGGGAAGAAGCCGGGCTCCCGGATGTCCGTCGCCACGGTGCTGCTGATCATCGCCGGGACGCTGGTCGTGCTGTCCCTGCTGCGCGCCCTGGCCGACGCCGCCCAGCGGTCCGACTTCGACAACATCACCTCCTCCGGCCAGATCGGCGCGGCCCTCTCCATGGCCGTGCCCATCGGGCTCGCCGGGCTCGGCGGGCTGTGGGCCGAGCGGGCGGGCGTCGTCAACATCGGCCTCGAAGGCATGATGATCCTCGGCACCTTCTTCGGCGCCTGGGCGGGCTACCAGACCAACCCCTGGGTGGGCGTCCTCGCCGGGGTCGTCGGCGGCGCGGTCGGCGGGCTGGTGCACGCGGTCGCCACCGTCACCTTCGGCGTGGACCACATCATCTCCGGTGTCGCGATCAACATCCTGGCGCTCGGCGCCACCACCTACCTCGCCAAGCGCTGGTTCGGCCCGCTCGCCGACATCGGCGGCAGCCCCAAGCAGTCCCCGCAGGTCGGCGACATCCCGTCGTTCACCGTCCCCGGCCTGTCCGACGGGCTGGCGACCGTCGAGAACCACCACTGGTTCCTGATCTCCGACATCGCGGGCCTGCTCGGCGGCCTCGTCACCGACATCTCCGCGCTGACGATCGTCTCGATCCTGCTCTTCGCGGGCACCTTCTTCGTCCTGTGGAGGACCTCGTTCGGGCTGCGGCTGCGGTCCTGCGGCGAGAACCCCACCGCCGCCGAATCCCTCGGCGTCAACGTCTACCTCTACAAGTACGCGGCCGTGGTCATCTCCGGCGGCCTCGCCGGGCTCGGCGGCGTCTTCCTCGCCCTCGTCCGCTCCCACATCTACAACGAGGGCCAGACCGGCGGCCGCGGCTACATCGGCCTCGCCGCCATGCTCTTCGGCAACTGGCGGCCCGGCGGCCTCGCCATGGGCGCGGGCCTCTTCGGCTACTCCGACGCCCTCCAGCTGCGCAACGGCGGCCCCACCGTCCACGCGCTGCTGCTCCTGGTGGCGTTCGGGCTCGCCCTCCTGGCGGGCTGGCGGCTCTACCGTAAGAGGTACGTCGCGGGCGCGGTGTGCGGCGGCGCCGCCGCCGCGCTGGTGCTGTGGTACGCCCTGACGGAGACCGTGGCCAACGACCTCGTCCCGGCGACCCCGTACATCGTCACCCTGCTCGTCATGGGGCTCGCCGCACAGCGGCTGCGGATGCCCAAGGCCAACAACAAGCCCTACCGGAAGGGACAGGGCACATGACCACACCCGCGGCAGTGGCTCCCGACTGGGAGTCGCTGCGCAGCGCGGCCCGGGACGCCATGTCCCGGGCCTACGCCCCCTACTCCCGCTTCCCCGTGGGCGCCGCCGCCCTCGTCGACGACGGCCGCACGGTCAGCGGCTGCAACGTGGAGAACGCCGCGTACGGCGTCGCGCTGTGCGCCGAATGCGGCCTGATCTCCGCCCTCTTCGCCACCGGCGGCGGCCGCCTCACCGCGTTCACCTGCTGCGACCGCGACGGGGCCGTGCTGATGCCGTGCGGCCGCTGCCGCCAGCTGCTGTGGGAACACGGCGGCCCGGAACTCCAGGTGGACACGGCGTCCGGCATCCGCCCGCTCGCCGAACTCCTCCCGGACGCGTTCGGCCCGGCCGACCTGGCCCGCATCAGCGCCCCGTAGCAGCGCCCCCGTCACACCCGTTTCACGAAAGGCCCCTCCGCCATGGACGCCATCTCCGTCATCCGAGCCAAGCGCGACGGCGGCCGCCTGAGCGATGCCCAGATCGACTGGATCATCGACGCCTATACGCGCGGTGAGGTCGCCCACGAGCAGATGTCCGCCCTCGCGATGGCGATCTTCCTGAACGGCATGGACCGCGCGGAGATCGCCCGCTGGACCGCCGCGATGATCGCCTCAGGTGAGCGGATGGACTTCTCCTCGCTGCCCCGCCCGACCGCCGACAAGCACTCCACGGGCGGCGTCGGCGACAAGATCACCCTCCCGCTGGCGCCGCTGGTCGCCGCCTGCGGGGCCGCCGTACCGCAGCTCTCGGGCAGGGGCCTCGGCCACACCGGGGGCACCCTCGACAAGCTGGAGTCCGTCCCCGGCTGGCGGGCCTCGCTCTCGAACGACGACATGCTCGGCGTGCTGCGCTCCGTGGGCTCCGTCATCTGCGCGGCGGGCGACGGGCTCGCGCCCGCCGACAAGAAGCTGTACGCGCTCCGCGATGTCACCGGCACCGTCGAGTCGATCCCGCTGATCGCCTCCTCGATCATGTCCAAGAAGATCGCCGAGGGCACCGGCTCCCTGGTCCTGGACGTCAAGGTCGGCTCCGGCGCCTTCATGAAGGACATCGGCGCCGCCCGCGAACTGGCCACCACCATGGTCGGCCTCGGCACCGACCACGGCGTACGCACCTCCGCCCTGCTCACCGACATGTCCACCCCGCTCGGGCTGACGGCGGGCAACGCGCTCGAAGTCCGCGAATCCGTCGAGGTGCTGGCGGGCGGCGGCCCCGCAGACGTCGTCGAACTCACCCTCGCCCTGGCCCGCGAGATGCTCGACGCGGCCGGGCTCCCGGACGCCGATCCCGCCAAGGCGCTGGCCGACGGCACCGCCATGGACCACTGGCGGCGCATGATCACCGCCCAGGGCGGCGACCCCGACGCGGCGTTGCCGGTGGCCCGCGAACAGCACGTCGTCACGGCGGAGTCCACCGGCGTCCTCACCCGCCTCGACGCCTACGCCGTGGGCGTCGCCGCGTGGCGGCTGGGCGCCGGGCGCGCCCGTAAGGAGGACCCCGTGCAGGCGGGCGCGGGCATCGAGCTCCACGCCAAGCCGGGCGACGATGTCACGGCCGGGCAGCCCCTGCTGACCCTCCACACGGACACCCCCGCGGCGTTCGGGTACGCCCTGGAGGCCCTGGAGGGCGCCACCGAGTACGGCGCGGCGGACACGGCGTTCGCTCCGACCCCGATCGTGCTGGAGCGCATCGCCTGACGAAAACCGTATGAGGGTGAACGGTCGCCCTGGTTACGCTGACCCGTATGCCGCCCACCGACCGACTGCTCGCCTTCGCTGCCATGTCGTTCCTGCTGATCGTCGTGCCCGGCCCCAGCGTGCTGTTCGTGATCGGACGGGCGCTGGCGCAGGGCCGCCGCGCCGCCCTGACCTCGGTCCTCGGCAACACCCTCGGCGCGTACGCCCTCGTCGTGGCCGTGGCGCTCGGGGTCGGGACGCTCGTGGAGCGCTCGGTCCTCGTCTTCACGGCGCTGAAGCTGGCGGGCGCCGCGTACCTGGTGTACCTGGGCGTGAAGGCCCTGCGCGGGCGCCGCTCCCTCCCGGCCGCCCTCACCGGCGACGGCCCCACCGCCCACGGCGCGCTGCGCACCCTGGGCGAGGGGTTCGCCGTCGGGGTGGCGAACCCGAAGACCATCGTCTTCTTCGCCGCCGTCCTCCCCCAGTTCGTCGACCGCGGCCAGGGCCATGTGGCGCTCCAGATGCTGCTGCTCGGCCTGGTCTTCAACGCCATCGCCCTCGCCTCCGACAGCGTCTGGGGCCTGGCCGCCGCGACCGCCCGCGGCTGGTTCACCCGCTCTCCCGACCGCCTCGCCCTGGTCGGCGGCGTCGGCGGCCTCACGATGATCGGCCTCGGCGTCACGGTCGCCGCGACGGGCCGCAAGGACTGACCCTTCGGCGCGCCCGCGACCCCCGGCAGCTCCCGGAATCCCGTACGCCACCCACGTCACAGCCACCGGCGTTTCGGCCACCCCGGGCCGGACCGGAAGCCTTGCGGTACGCGACCACGCGTTCGATGGCCCCGCATTCCCGGGCCGCCGCTTCGTCCGGAATCGAGCGCGTTCGAGGTGGGCGCCGTCTCGTTGAGCCTGGCATCGCCGGACCATCCAGGTGCGGCGGCGACCCGAGGAGGGCCCCAGGTGACCGTGACCGACGCCTCGACCGAACGCTCCGCAGCGCCACCCCCTCCACCGCCCGCGGTCATCAGCTTCGAGGGGAAGCACGGCAAGAACCCACTGGCGGAGGCGAGTTTCGCCACCATGTGCTCGCGGCTTCCCGCCGTGCTGAGGAAGACCGCGCGCATGGCGTGGGCCGTCGACCGGCCCGCGGTCGTGCTGCTGCTCGTCTGCCAGGTCCTCACCGGTGCCTCGGCCGCCTGCGTGCTGGGGTTCACCGCGAAGGCCATGACCCACCTCCTCGGCGCGGGCACCGTGCCGATACGGCTGCACGCCGCGCTGCCCGCCCTCGTCGTCGTGACCGTGGCCGCCGCGGCCGGGCGCGTCAGCGGTGCCCTGTCCTCGTACGCCGACGGGCGGATCACCCCGCTGCTGATGTCCGAGGCGGACGTCGCCCTCGTGTCCGCCGTGTGCCGCGTCGAGGCGTCCGCGTACGGGGAGCCGGGGTTCACCGACCGTCAGGAGGCCGCCGAGGTCGGCGTCACCCGCACCCGGCTGATGGTCCAGGACGCCCAGCGCTTCATGGCCGCCCTCGTCCGCATGATCGCCGCCAGCGGCGTGATCACCGTCCTGCACTGGCTGATGCTGCCGCTGCTCCTGCTCGCCGTGCTGCCCGCGGGCCTCGGCGCCGTGCTGTCCGCCCGCGTGGACTACGAGACCCACTACGCCAACGTCGGCGACCGCAACGTACGCGGCATGATGCGCTGGTGGGCCACGTACTCCCGGTACGGCGACGAGGTGCGCGCCAACGGCATGACCGGCTACCTCGTCTACTGGTACCGCGCCCTGTCCGAGCGCATCGACCAGCGCACCCTGACCGCCGCGCCCCGCATGCTGCGCATCGCGCTCGCGACGTCCGCCCTCGGCGGGCTGTTCCTCCTCGGCGCCTGGGTCGCCCTCGCCTGGCTGGCCACCACCGGCCGGGTGGCCCTGCCCGTCGCGGCCACCGCGGTCGTCGCCGTGCAGGCCACGCTCGCCGCGCTCTCCCAGCTGGTCATCCACGGCGCCGCGATGTTCCACACCTCGCTCTACCTCGCCGACATGCGGTCGTTCCTCGACATGGCGGCCGAGCGCGCCCCGCGGCGCGGGGCGCTGACCATCCCGGACCGGGTGGACGAGATCCGCCTCGACGAGGTCGTCTACCAATACCCGGGCAAGGCCGAACCCGCCGTCGACGGCGTCTCCCTCACCCTGCGCCGCGGCGAGATCCTGGCCGTCGTGGGCGAGAACGGCTCGGGCAAGTCCACCCTGACCAAGCTCCTCACCGGCATCCTCCTCCCCGACAAGGGCCACGTCCGGTGGGACGGCACCGATCTTGCCGAGGCCGATTCCGACGCGGTGTGGGCACGTACCGCCCTCGTCCCCCAGAACTTCGCCTGCTGGCCGCTGCGCGCCCGCGAGAACATCACCCTCGGCCAGCCCAAGACCTACGACGACGGGCCGGTATGGGAGGCCGTCGACGCCGTCGGCATGCGCGAGGCGATCGAGAAGCTGCCCCGGCAGCTCGACACCCTGCTCGCCCGCGAACTCTTCGGCGGCGCCGAGCTCTCCGGCGGCCAGTGGCAGCGCCTCGCCTGCGGCCGAGCCCTGTACCGCCGCACCCCGCTGCTGATCCTGGACGAACCGACGTCCCAGATGGACCCGCGCGGCGAGCACCAGATCTTCCTGGAGGTCAAGCGCATCGCCGCCGAGCGCATGACGATCGTGGTGACGCACCAGCTGGAGAACACCCGCCTCGCGGACCGCGTGATCGTCATGCGGAACGGCCGCATCATCGAACAGGGCCGGTACGAGGAACTCGTCCACGCGGGCGGGCTGTTCGCCGAACTGGTCGCCCTGGCCAAGGACCGTTAGGCCGAAGCCCCGGTCAGGCCCAGCGCTTCAGGAACTCGATCGCCGCGGAGTCGACCTTCGCGGGATGCGACGCGCTCAGGAAGTGCTGCCCGCCCTCGACGACCTCAAGACGCGCCTCGGGGGAGGAGGTGAACATGCCTATCTCCTCCCGGGCGTTCGCCACGGAGTACACCTGGTCCGCGGTCCCGTGCAGCCACAGGACGGGGCAGCGGACGTCGTCGAGCCTGCCGTGGAGCCCGTCGCGGTCCCGCAGGTTCACGGTGCTGAGGCGCAGCCGGCGGCGTCCGGCGTCACCGGCGTAGTTCGCGCGGTAGGCGGTGAGCCAGAAGTCGCGTTCCCCGGCCGGGACGCCGCCCAGAGCCGTGTCGAAGACGGCGTCCACGACCTCGTCCGGTACGACCCAGTCCTCGCCGACCGGATCGGCGAGGGCGTCGACCAGCGGTGTGTTGAACTCGACCCCGTCCCAGCACCCCAGGTCGCGGCTGCGCCGGCTCTCGGAGTCCATCGACGTGCCGAGCGCGATGACACCCTTCACGCGGTCCGGCGCGAGCAGCGCCATGCGGGCCGCCACCCAGCCGCCCTGCGAGGTCCCCAGCACGAAGGCTTCCTCGATCCCGAGGGCATCGAGGACCTGGAGGTTCGCGATCGCGCTGTCCCAGTAGGTGAAGTGCTCGTACGCGGCCCTCGTGCGGCCGTGCCCGTACGGCTCGATGGCCAGCAGGTTGGCCGCGGACAACAGCTCAGGGTCGGCGAACTGCGGCCGGTACAGCTCGGCCGATGTGGTGTACGAGTTGATCAGGACCAGCGTCGGGAGCGCGGGGTCGTACGGCTGGCCGAAGGTGTACCCGACGGTCGATCCCCCGAGGTGGGGGATCTCGGCGGTCTGTTCGAGCTTGCTCACGGTGTACTCCTCGGTTCCGGTCAAGTCCGTTGCCATGATGGGCAGATGATCGACATGATGTCGAATAATGGTGCGGCATTGGCGTATGTTTGCGATGCATGGTCGACCTCACGCTGTTCGCTTCCTTCGTCGCCGTGGTCCAAGAGGGCTCGATCTCGGCGGGCGCCCGTCGGCGGGGGATCACGCAACCGGCGATGACACGTCAGATCCAGCGGCTCGAACACGACCTCGGCGTGCGGCTGCTGGTGCGCGGCAACGGACCGCTGCGGACGACACCCGCTGGCGCCAGGTTCTACGACCGCGCGACGGATCTCCTCGCCCTCGCCGAGAACGTGGTGGGGCAGACGAAGCAGGAAGCCGCGCAGATCCGGTCGATCCTGCACGTGATAGCGCCGCCCGCGACCATCTCGTCCGTCGTCGCGCCGTATCTCATCGCGCGCGGCGAGACGGTCCCCCTCCTCGACTGCGACGAGGCCGAGCCGTTCCGCGTGTTCGACGTCGCGGCGACCCGGGGAGCCGACCTGGGGGTCTCGACGGCCGTGCCACGCCCGGGGTGGCGACGGTGCCCGATCTCCTCGGCCGTCATCTGGGCC
Organism: Streptomyces sp. NPDC021115; assembly: GCF_044333065.1. Taxonomy (NCBI): domain Bacteria; kingdom Bacillati; phylum Actinomycetota; class Actinomycetes; order Kitasatosporales; family Streptomycetaceae; genus Streptomyces; species Streptomyces sp. NPDC021115. Next base: position 51,716 of record NZ_JBIRQF010000031.1, on the reverse strand, counting down.
CATGTCCCGCCCGGTCACGAGCTCGCGGCCCGGCCCGAGATCGACATCGCCGAACTGGTCCGGCACCCCCTCATCGTCCTCACCCCGAACAGCGCCGCGCGTCAGCTGCTCGACCAGGAGACGGCCCAGGCCGGACGCCCGCTCGCCGACCCCCTCGTCGTCCGGCACCCCGCCATCGCGGCCGCGCTCGTCGTCGCGGGCCGGGGGATCGCCGTGCTGACCGACGACCCCGGGCCCGACGTGGTGGCGATCCCGATCCGGGGAGCGTCAGAGCTGCTGCAAGTGCCGCTGTACGCCGGCTGGGACCCCGACAACCCGCGCGCCCGCCTCGTGGAGGAGGTGGCGCTCGACCTCGGCGCCTTCTTCGCGTCCCGCACCCGTGCCCGCCGACAGCGCGCGACCGAGCTCGGCGCCGGGACACCGGCGGCGGCGCCGGACGCCGCGTCCCGCCGCGACCAGCCCTGAGGGCGGCCGTCCGCCCGCGGCGTCACGACGTCGTGTGGTCCCCTGGATTCCCAGAACCCACGGCCCCGGCCCCCTTCCCCGCCTCCTCGTGAGCGCGCAGGTCTCCGTGGAGACGGGCGAACACCGCGCACACCAGCGGCATGACCACCGGCGGCAGCAGGAGAAGGGCCACGGCTGTGGGCAGGATCTTCACCAGCACGCCGGTGATCCACACGTTGTCGTCGCTGAGCCACAGCATGCCGAGCCCGACGGGGTGGGTGAGGGGAGCGGCCGCGTACAGGGCAAGCCAGAAGACGAGCACGGCGGCCGCGGCGACCAGCGCGCCCATGCCGAGGGTGCGCCGTCGCGCGCGGCGGGTCAGCACCCAGGAGCGGTACAGCGCCACGAACGGCGAGCGGCGCTCCAGCACGGTCTCGGCGGTGGCCGCCGACAGACGGGAGTACAGCAGCGGGCCGAGACACCCGATGGCGATCGGCAGCACCCACCCCACCAGCGTGTACTGCGGGCTCGCGGTTCCGCCCAGGGGAGTGGGCTCCACACCGGGCACCTCGTGGCTCTCCACGAGGCTCCACCACATCAGGGCCGCCACCTCCACGGCGCCCACGGCCAGTCCGGTCAGCGCGTTGACCACGAGGGCGGCGGGAAACCGCCGACGCCCGCGCCGCCACAACTCACGCGTGGTCAGCGGCCCGCCGTCGCCTCTGGCGTGCGCGTCGGCGACGGCGTACGCGGTGTGCAGGACGGAGACGACGAGGAGCCCCAGCACGAGCAGCAGCGGCGACACCACGGCACCGACCCGCACCAACGGGGCCAAGCCGCCGTCGGCGTACGCCACGTAGGAGTCCTCGTTGGCGATGTTGCGGTCCGCGTAGTCCCGGACGTTCTCGAAGGCGTCCCATGCCGCCGCGAATCCACCGGCCACGATCGCGCAGCCGAGTACGGCGGTCAGGGCGGACACGAGGAGGGTGAAGCCGTACAGCGCGCGGCGGTAGCGCCTGACGACGTCGAGCGCCCCGCTGATGCCGCCGCCCGTCCGGTCGGTCGACTGGTTTCCGTCGTGTGCCATGAACTGATCCGACCTGACCTTCGTACGGCTCTGTGGTGACGGCAGCCAAGACGTGTACCGGACGCGTGGGGTTCCGTCCCACCAGCGCCGAGGTCTGCGCGGGGCTTCGGGCAGCGGAGCCACTTACGGTCGCAGCGATGCGGACGGTTCCGCGGTGACGGCGCCCAGGAGGCGCAGGCCGTCGTGGGAGGGGGTGCCGGGCGCGGCGGTCAGGGCGATGAGCTGCTGATCCGGGTCGGCCGCGTCCGTCAGCGTGGACCAGTCGAGGACGAGTTCGCCGACCAACGGGTGGCGCATGGTCTTGGTACCCGCGATCCGCACGGCCACGCGGTGGTCGCCCCACCATGTCCGGAAGTCCGGGTCCCGCACCGACAGCTCTCCCACCAGCGTCGTCAGGCGTGGATTCTCCGGGTCCCGGGCTGCCTCCATCCGCAGCTGCGCCACGCAGGCCCGCGCCACGTAGCCCCAGTCGGTGTACAGGGCCCGTACCGCCGGGTCGCAGAACACCAGGCGTACGAAATTGCGCCTGTCCTTCCGGAGGAGCGCGAAGTCGGTGAACAGCGCGGCAGCCAGCGGATTCCACGCCAGGACGTCGGTGCACCGGCCGAGGACGAGGGCCGGGGTGTTGGTGAGATCGTCGAGCAGCCGCCGCAACTGCGGCTGGACCCGTTGGGCGGGCCGCCGGAGAGGCCGGCCGGCATCCTTGCCCGAGAGCTCGAAGAGGTAGGCACGCTCGTCCTTGCTGAGCCGCAGCGCGCGTGCGAGGGCGTCCAGCACCGGCTCGGAGGCCCGGCGGCGCCCCTGTTCCAGGCGGGTGTAGTAATCGGGGCTGATCGAGGCCAGCAGGGCGACCTCCTCCCGGCGCAGACCTGGGACCCGCCGCCGACCGTCGTCGGGGAGCCCGGCCGTCGCGGGGCTCAGCCCCCTGCGCCGGGCCTTGAGGAAGTCACCCAGTTCGCTGCTCATGCGATCGAGTCTCGCACCGCGGGCCGCCCGCTGAGGGGGCCAGTTCTGTCCCCTTATCCCGGTGTGTGACGCCTGCCAGGGTCGAGGGCGTGAAGACAGACGTGACCTTCCTCAGCAGCAACCTCACGCTCGCCGGCATCCTCTTCCTGCCCGACACGCCCACCGCCGATCGGCTCCCGGCCGTCGTCGTCGGCCACCCGGGCGGAGGCGTGAAGGAGCAGACCGCGAGCGTCTACGCCGAGCGCCTGGCCCGCGAGGGCTTCGCCGCGCTGGTCTTCGACGCCGCCTACCAAGGCGAGAGCGAGGGCGAGCCGCGCGGGCTGGAGGATCCCTTCCAGCGGGCCGAGGACATCAAGTCCGCCGTCAGTTTCCTGGCCACCCGCGACGAGATCGATCCGGAGCGGATCGGCGCTCTGGGCATCTGCGCCTCCGGCGGCTACGTCCCCTACGCCGCCCAGACCGACCTGCGCGTCAAGGCCGTCGCCACGGTCAGCGCGGGAGACCTGGGATCGGTGATGCGCGACGGCCTCGGCCGCACCCAGGACCCGCGGACCCTGCGCTCGATGCTCGAGCTCGCGAATGCCGCACGCACCGCTGAGGCCCGCGGCGAGGCCGTCCCCCGGCAGGAGTGGATCACCGAGTCCGTGGACGCCGAGACCTACGAGTACTACCGCACCCCACGCGGTCACCATCCCCGCGCGGTCCAGCCCTGGCCCGTCCGCAGCCTTGACCAGATCATCCAGTACGACTCCTACGCCTTGATCCACCTCATCTCGCCCCGCCCTCTTTTGATGATCATCGGATCCGACGCGAACACGGCATACATCAGCCGTGAAGCCATCGAGAAGGCAGCCGAGCCCAAGGAACTCTTCGTCATCGACGGCGCCACCCACATCTCTCTCTACGACAAGGACGAGCACGTCACTCCGGCCGTGGCCAAGCTCACCGCCTTCTTCGCCACCCACCTTGCCGTCCTCTGAGGGGCTGAGAGGTTTTTCGACGGCCTCCACCGCGTCGGCGACGGCTCAGGACAGGAAGCGGGCGTAGGGGCCGTTCAGGATGCCGTTCTTCTGGGTCTGGTTGAAGTGGCAGTTCGGGTACGAGTAGAACGAGGCCGACATGGGGGTGCCATCGGTGTACGTGGAGTCGGGCAGGCCGAGGGCGTGGCCCAGTTCGTGGACCATGCCGCCGTACCACCGGTTCATGTCGCCGTTGGTCCCGGCGGCGCCATCGGCGTCATGGCCGCTGAGGATGACCCAGCCGGCGCCACCGCCGCCGCCGGAGACACCCGCCTTCTCGGCGCTGATCTCGCCGACGCACAGCCAGCGCGGGTCCGGGGAGCTGAGCCGGAACTTGGCCATCAGCTCCTGCTGCATGTTGAAGACCACCCACCAGTACTCCTCGCCGCCGTTCGGCGTGGTCTCGTACCAGACCCGGTCGTGGTCGCCGGTCACCACCTCCACCACGGGGTTGTTCAGCTTGAACGTCCGGCCGAGTTCCTGGCGGTAGTAGCGCTGTGCCTCCTTCAGCACGTTGCTGATGCCATCGGGGTAGCGCTGGTCGTACGTCACGTTCCTGGGCCTGAGCCAGAACACCCGGACCGTTCCGGCCGGCGGGTCGGCGAGCGTCCTCGCCGTCGGTCCCGTCGCCGCCTCGGCCGTGCCGGTCAACGCCCCGGAACCGGCCACCACGATCCCCGCCGTCGCGGCCAACACCGTGCGCCGCGCAACCTTGCAACCTTCCACCGGACATCCTCCTCGTAGAAGTGGTCCACGACGGGCGCAAGCTAGCACCAGCGGTCAATATCATGAACAGCGTTCGAAATGCCGCAAGGGTCGCAGGCGTTTATCGGACAGGCGTCCGACGGGCGAAGGGGCCGCCCCGCCGGACAGTGGCGGGGGCGGCCCCTTCGGGCTTGAGGAGGCGTCAGGCGCCAGAAGGTCCGTCGTCGTCGCCGTCGTTCTGGTCGTCGTCCTGGTCGATGTGCTGGCCCACGACCTTGCCGTTGCTCGCGTCGACCGTCACCTCGTGGCTCTTGTGGTCCTTGCCGAGGACGTCCAGCTCCCAGACGGCGGAGCCGCGGTCGTCGTCGTCCAGGCCGTAGGAGGTGACGGTCCCGGGGACGGACTTGAGGGCCGCGGCGATGGCCTCGTCGTAGCCGGTCTTGTCGGACTTCAGCAGGGCACGGGCCTCGGCCGCGTCCTCGGCGTCGTCGTCGCGGTCGGTGTGCTGGCCCAGGACCTTGCCGTTGCCCGCGTCGATGGTGACGTCGTGGTTCTTGTGGTCCTTGCCGAAGACGTCGATCTCCCAGACGAGGGAGCCGTTGCGGTCGTCGTGGTCGAGTTCGGCGGAGGTCGCGGTGCCGGGGACGGCCTTCAGGGCCGCGGCCGTGGCCTCGTCGTAGCTGACCTTGTCGGCCTTGACCTGCGTACGGTCCTCGGCGGTGCCGTCCAGGTGACGCTCGTTCTGGGTGAGCTCGACCGAGGACTTCGGCGCCGGTCCTTCGTCGTCCGCGAAGGCGGTCGCGGCGCCCGTGCCGCCGATCAGGGCGATGGCGGCGGCCGTGCCGAGGACGACGGCGCGGGGGGCGAGCGTGCGCTTGGTGGTGGCCTTCATGAGGGCGTTCCTCCGGTTCCGGTTCGCGGTTGCGGTCCGTCGGAAGGGCCCTGCCGCGCCCTTCCGACGCCCACTACGTTGCCGAACCGAACCTGAACCCAGGCTGAAGTCCTGAAGCCGTCTTCAGGAAGCGGCCGGGGCGGCGTAATGTCCGGAAAGGGGGGCCGGGCGACGGCCCAGGGGGAGGGGGAACGGGGATGGCGGACCGGGGACCGAGAGCGCGGCGCGCGCGGGAGTGGCTGTGGCCCGTAGGGTTCGGCCTGCTCTGCGTGCTGGTCTCCGCGGGGCTGTTCGCCACCGTGCCGGGGGCGCTGGCGGACCAGCGCGCGTACGCCGCCGCGCCCGCCTGCCCGGGCGGCACGCGGTCGGACTCGTGCACGGTGACGGTCCCGGCGACCGTCAAGGGCACGGAGGATCAGCCCAGCGGCAAGAGCGTCCATTACTGGCTCCTCGTCAGCGAGCGGGGCTCGGACGCCGTACGGCGGGTGCGCATGTCCGGGCCGGAACCGGTGTACGACACCGTGCGCGCGGGCGACGAGGTGACGCTGACGTACTGGCGGGGTGAGATCCGTACCGTCAGGTTCGGTGCGGCCGCCCAGGAGACCTATGCCTCGCCCGCCGGGGACTGGCGGCTTCCCCTGGCCTTCGGCCTCATGGCGCTGCCGTTCGGGATCGCCATGCTCCTGACCGGCTTGGCGCACCGCTACCGCCCCTTCCCGGCGTACGCCGCCCCCTGGCCGCTCACCGTGGGGCTGGTGGCAGCGGCCTTCCTGGGCTGTGCCGGTTTCCTGGGAAGCATGCTCGGCGGCGGGGTGCGGGACGCGTTCGTCATCACGACGGCCGGCATTCCGCCCGCCGTCGGCCTGGGCGCCCTGTACGCACGGTGGCTGCGGCGGCGCACCGCCCGCGCCGCGGACACCAGCGGCATCGTCGCGCTCCCCGCCACGGAGCGGCGGTGCGTGCGCGCTTCGGTCCACGGCGACGTCCCGTACAGCGGCGGTGGCTGCGACCACGTGGTCGTGGGGGACGGACGCCCGGCGGCCACCCCGGACCCCACGGGCCACTTCGCCCGCAGGACTCTTCCCGAGACGCTGGCCGTGCGGGGCGTCCGGGGCCTGGGGCCCGACGACCCCGCCGACTGGTACACGATCTACAAGTACGACTGCGTCGTCATCGAATGCCGGGACGGCGACCGACCGGTCCTCGTCGTCACCCGGCGGCCCGACGCCCCCTGGCTCCTCGGCGCCCTGGTCGCCCCGCCTACGGGCGCACCGTTGCCGGAGGCGTGCCGTTGAGGCGTGGCGATCAGCCGGTGAGCGAGGCTGGGAGGATGGTGCGGGCACGCTCGTGGAGTTCGCGCGCGGCCCGGTTCTTGAGGTGGGGGTGGACCATGGAGAACATGTCTCGGATCTGGTCGTCGCATCGCCCCGACCGAACATCGGGGTAGTCGTCCAGGCATGAACCCCAGGTGGCGCACGCTTCTTCGAGATGGCCGGTTTCGCATTGCCGATACGCCAACCTGGCGGTCTCTAGGACGCGGCGGCGTCGCCGGTGGTCCCCGGTCAATGACGCGACATATTCCCGCATAGGTGCGATCGACGCGGAAGTATCACCCAGGCCGTATGACACCTGCGCGACATAGCGAGTCAGGGTCGGAGGGCTGAAGTGTCCGACCACCACCTTGCCGTATTCGGGCTCCGCCTGAGACATCGCCCTTTCCGTTCGCCGCAAGTGGGTACTGGTGCTGGAGCGCTCGCCTGCCACGGCGGCCGCGTACGCCTGCTGAGCGGCCAGGTGCGCACGCATGTTGGGGCTGGCGGCGGGGGCCGCATCGGCCGCCGCGTCAGCCAGGCGCAATGCTGACGGGCCGTGTCCCAGATTCGCGGCCTGAGAACTCATGCCATGCAGGGTGAGGCAGTACCCCGATTGGTCGTCCGCCGCCCCGGCCAGCTCCAACGCCTTGACGTAATACAGCTGGGCCGTGCCGTGCGATCCTTCGTCAACGGCCATGTAGCCGATGAGGTAGCACAGTTCCGAGGCGGCGGACAGCATCCTTTTGCGCACCTCGTCGGGTGCTTGTGCCTTGAGGTGGGGCACCACGACGTTGACGAGGAACGACGCGGCACTTGGGCGTGCGACGCGTCCTCCTCGCTCGTCGTCCAGGTCGGAAAACCGCTTGGTTACGTCCCTGACCAGCTCAACGTCGCGCATACCCATGCGGTGTGTCTTGCCGGTCGGGATTACTTCAAGGCGCCCTGCCACCTCGGGCCATCCGGGTACTGGCAACGCGACGGAGAAGAGACTCGCTCCGAGCACACTTCTGCGGGACGGGTCCATGTCGAGCCTCCCCAAGGCAGCCAACTTCTCGACGGTATTGATGCCCGGGTCGCAGTTCGGCTCATCCTGCGGAGTAGCGAAACCGGCATCCGCGTGGGTGATCGGCCGGTGCAGCCTGCGGGCCAGCGCTTCGAGGATCAGTGCGCGTCGTTCCTCGTTCGGGACGTGCCCCTTGAGCCATGCGTGAACCGTCTGGGGCGTGTACGACGTCGGGGTCCCGCACTCCGTGCCGACGCGGTTCACCGCTTGGGCGAGCTGGCGCAGCGTCCATCCCGTCTCGCGGAACAGCCGCTCAAGGTCCTGGTTCGGCACCCGGTTTCCCATGCCCACCCTCCCGCGCGCACAGAGCATTTGATGCTTTTGAAAGCTGACGCGACTTTCACGGTACCGCGCTGCGTAGTGGTGCGGTTGCCTAGAGCGAGAAAGGACCCCCGCGACCGTGCGACCGGCCCGGGGGCATGGTCAACGCTGAAGAGGAGCGTCAACATGAAGCAGGCTATCGCCCGGATCCTTGAATGGGGGCTACGGCTGGTGTTGTCCACCCCGGGCTCCCACGAGGCGGCTGCTGCCCCGGAACGCACTCCGGCTCCGGTCAGGGCACCCGCCCCCGCTCGGCGTCACTTGTCCGTCTCCGTCTGCTACTCGGACCCGCCCACGCTCCCGCTCCCGCGCATCCCCGTCGCGGACCGCTTCCCCATCGCGTGGGACACCGAACCCGTGCCGCTCTACATCGTCCGGTACGAGCAGCACCGAGCGCTGGAAGCGACGCGGTGAGCGCGGACACGCCGCCGCCGTCCGTGAGGACGGACGGCCCGTTGGGGACTGCCTGCGTGAACAAGCAGATGCGGTACGAAGGTGCGCGACCAGGTCAGGAGGTTTACGACGCCGTCACGGGGCAGGTCGGCGTGCTCCAGGCCGTCTGCCACATCAGCGAGCTTGCCTTCGATCACGGGATGCCGGGCCCGCTCGTCGCGTTCCTCCGCCCCGAGAAGGGCGGACAGGAGTGGACGACCGACCCAGGGAGCCTCCGCCGTCCCGAGTGAGTACGACGAAGAGGGAACGCCCGCCGGTCGGCGGTGGGCGCGCCCCCTTCGGACCGTGGAGGTGGACCGACCGAATGCCCTCCACCGACGCATGTGAGCTGGGCTGGACACTGTGCGCCGAAGGTCAGCGGCGACCGGAAGAGAAGTGGAGACAGAAGTGAGCGTGGCAGCAGTGCCGTGGGGCCTGACGCGCATGAGGCCCTACCCCGAAGCGGTGGTCCTTCCCGCCGCGCGGGTCGTCCTCGATCCGGGGACCCAGACCGGTCGATGGATCGACTCGGACGGTCTGGGCGTGCCCTTCACCGGCAAGCACAAAAGGTCCGAGACGAGCAAGGAAACCCAGACCAAGACAAGTCTGGACGGCAACCCGGACGAAGGCAGCGACCAGGAAGGCGACACGGATTGAATTCCGCCGCCTCCGCCCTCGTCGTCTCGCGGGTGGATGACGTCACCGCCGATGCGGTCATCGAGGAACTGAACCGGCGTCGGGTCCCCGTCGTACGCCTGGACCCGGGAGACTTCCCCACGGACATCTCCCTCGCCGCGCGCCTGGACAACGACGGACTGCGGGGAAACGCTCGGACTCGCACCCGGGTAACCGACCTCGACCGGGTTCGATCCGTGTACTGGCGCCGACCGCGCCCCTATGCGGCTCCACCCGGGCTGGGGGACCAGGACGCCCGCTGGTGCCGGGAAGAGGCTCGCTACGGTCTCGGGGGCATCCTCGCTTCCCTCCCTGGCGCGCATTACGTGAACCACCCGTGGCGGAATCGGGACGCCGAGCACAAGCCCGCTCAACTCGCCACCGCATCGCGTTGCGGCTTCGACATCCCACCGACTCTCCTCACGAACGACGAGACCGTGGCCCGGGAGTTCGCCCGTGACCACGGCTCCATCGTCTACAAGCCACTGCGCAGCACGGACTACCAGAATGCCGACGGCCGGGCACTGACCGTATGGGTCGAGGAAGTCGATCCCGCTGACCTCAACACCGGCGTTGGCCAGACCGTGCACCTATTTCAGAAACGTGTGCGATCCGTTGCTGACCTACGGGTGACCGCCGTGGGTGAGAAGGTCTTCACGGTCCGGATCGAAGGTTCACCCGGCCTGGACTGGCGACGCCACTATGACGCCCTGTCGTATTCGTTCATCGATACGCCGCCGGAATTGGCAAAGAGCGTGCGCCAGTATCTGGATGCCTTCGGGATCGTCTTCGGAGCCTTCGATTTCGGCGTGGACCGGGATGGCCGAATCTGGCTGTACGAGTGCAACCCCAACGGCCAATACGCGTGGTTCCCTGAACCGATCACCAGCAAGATCGTTACTGCCGTCGCCGACCAGCTCCACCACGCAGGAGACCACCGTGCCCGCTGACCCTGCTGCGCTCCGCCTGGCCCTGGCCGAGGAGGTTGCCGCCGCCAATCCGGCCCTCGACGCCGGATGGCGCGATGCCGTCGCCGGGGTCCCTCGCGAGCTGTTCCTCGGAACAGCGGCCTTCCGTCCCACCGGTACCGGATGGGAACCCGTATACCGAGCCGAGGCCGGGGAGGACGAGTGGCTGCGGATGGTCTACTCCGACCGGACGTGGGTCACCCAGGTCGACGGGATGGACGCCGCTGACGCCACGGGGCCCGTCTCCGGCAGCCCTACCTCCTCGGCAACTCTCCCTTCCCTGGTGGTACGGACCGCCCAGGTGGCAGAGCTTCGTCCCGGTCAGAAGGTCCTCGAAGTGGGCACCGGCACCGGCTATTCCACCGCGGTCCTGTGCCACCGGCTCGGGGCCGGGAATGTCGTCAGCATCGAGTACGACGCCGTCCTCGCGGCCACAGCCGCCGCACATCTGGGTGAGGCCGGATGCGCGCCAACGCTCGCGGTCGGAGACGGCCTCCAAGGGTGTAAGAAGCATGCCGACTACGACGCGATCATCGCCACCTGCTCCGTTCGGTCCATCCCGCACTCGTGGTTCTGGCAACTGGACGACGGCGGATCGATCACTACCACCATCAGCGGCTGGATGCTCGCTGCCGGGATGATCCGCCTTGTCCTCGACGACGAGGGGACCGCCCACGGCCGGTTCACCAGCGACACCATCACCTATATGCTCGCCCGCCCCCACGAGCGGCCCCCCTCCCCGTCCTTCTTCCGACTGGATGGCGACAGCCGTCGTACCCGCCTGGCTCCCGGGCTCATGGAGGAGTGGGCGGGACAATTCGTCGCCCAGCTCGCGGCACCTTCCGCCGAGCTGATGACCACCAGCTCCGGCATCATCCTCCGCGACGTGGCGACCGGTTCACAGGCTTGGACCGAACCCGATGGCGAGGGATGGACCGTGCACCAGCACGGACCGCTCCACCTCTGGGACCAAGTGGAACAGGCTCTTCTCCTGTGGCGGGACGCGGGGGCGCCGGATCTGACGGAGTTCGGTATGACGGCCACCCCCTTCGAGCAGACCGTATGGATCGGCTCTCCGGAGGGGCCGAACTGGCAGCTCCCGGTCTGACGGCTGCCGAACGGGCGAAGGGGCCGCGCCCGCCGGACAGTGGCGGGTGCGGCCCCTTCGGGCTGGGGGCGGCGTCAGGCGTGGGCCGCGGCGGGGGCCATCCGGCGCTCGACCCGGGCCCTGCGCGTCCCGTACAGGGTGATGGCCGTGGCGCCGACGACGGCCATCAGGCCGAGGGCGACGGTGCCGGGCCAGCCGCCCGTGTGGAAGGCCATGGCGCCGAGCGTGCCGCCCGCGCTGCTGCCGACGTAGTACGCGGTCTGGTAGAGCGCGGCGGCCTGGGCGCGGCCGGTCTTCGCGGTGCGGCTGACCGCCGAGGAGGCGGCGGCGTGGCCCGCGAAGAAGCCCGCGGTGATCAGGACCAGGCCGAGCAGCACCGCGGCCAGCGAGTCGGCGAGGCTCAGCAGGAGCCCGGCGGTGGTGGTGCTCACCGCGACGTACAGGGCGCCGCGGCGGCCGAGGCGGCCGACCAGCTTGCCGGTGGCGGCGGAGGAGACCGTGCCCACCAGGTAGATCAGGAAGATGGAGCCGATCATGCTCTGCGAGAGCCCGAAGGGCTCGCCCACCAGCCGGTAGCCGATCACCGTGTAGACGCCGCCGAAGACGGTCATGAAGAGCGCGCCGATGGCGTACAGGCGGCACAGCAGCGGGTCGGACAGGTGCCGGGTCACGGTGCGGGCCAGGGCCCGCGGACTGACCTTGGCGGGGGAGAAGTTGCGGGCCTTGGGGATCAGCAGCCGGAAGGCGATCGCGCACACCAGCGCCATGGCGCCGACCGCCGCGAGGCCCATCCGCCAGCCGTAGCCGTCGGCGACCCAGCCGGTGATGAGGCGGCCGCTCATGCCGCCGACGCTGTTGCCCGCCACGAACAGCCCGATCGCGCCGACCAGGGCCCGCGGTTCGACCTCCTCGGAGAGGTACGCCATCGCGGAGGCCGGGATTCCGGCGATCGCCGCGCCCTGGACCGCGCGCAGCGCGATCAGCCAGCCCAGGTCGGGGGCGTACGGAACCACCAGGGCGACCGCGACCGCGATCGTCAGCGAGACGGTCATCATCGTGCGGCGGCCGAACCGCTCGGACAGGGCGCTCAGCGGGACGACCATCAGCGCCAGCGCCAGAGTGGCCGCGGACACGCTCCAACTGGCCTGGTCGGCCTGGACGTGGAGGTCGTCGGAGATCGCGGGGAGCAGCGCCTGCGTCGAGTAGAGCAGGGCGAAGGTGGCGAGTCCGGCCGTGAAGAGGGCGAGCCTCATCCGGATGTAGCCGGGGCGGCCGGGGGCCATGCGCTCGGAGTCGGAGGAGACGGGCGGTGCGGAGGCGTCCACGCGGCTGTGGGTGGACGCCCCGGTATCAGCGGGAGGCATGGTTCGAAGGTAAGGACATCAGGTCTGATGCGTCCAATGCACAGAATGGCGATAATCGATCCACCACAGCATGAGCAGAGGTCAGGGGCGCTTATGTCACGCATCCGCAACGAAAAAGACATTCCGGTGACAGTGGAGGTCGAGGCCGAGTCCTGGGCGGCGGCCCTGACGCCCCGGCTCGCCCAGTTCGCCGCGGTCGCGCGCCATGAGCACGTCACCAGGGCCGCCCAGGAGCTGGAGGTGCCGCAGTCGACGCTCAGCCGGGCGATGGTGCGGCTGGAGGAGGACCTGGGCGTGGCGCTGTTCGCCCGCCGCGGCCGTACGGTGGCGCTCACTCCGGCGGGGCGCACCTTCCTGCACTCGGTGGAACGGGCGCTGGCCGAGGTCGACCGGGCCGCCGAGTCCGTACGGGCCGACGCGGACCCGGCCGCGGGCCGCATCGCGTTCGGCTTTCTGCACACCCTCGGCTCGGAGACCGTACCCGGCCTGATCCGCGGCTTCCGTGTCGGTCACCCCCGGGTCCGCTTCCAGCTCGTCCAGAACTACGGCGAGGCGATGATCGAGCGGATGCGCGCGGGCGGCCTCGACCTCTGTCTGACCTCGCCCGTCCCCGACGCCCCCGACCTGGTCGCCCGCCGCCTGGACGAGCAGCGGCTGCGGCTGGTGGTACCGGACGACCACCGGCTGGCCGGGCGCCGCCGGGTCCGGCTCGCCGAGGCGTCGGCGGAGCTGTTCGTGACGCTGGAGCCGGGCTACGGGCTGCGCCGGATCACCGACACCCTGTGCGCGGAGGCGGGCTTCACGCCGAAGATCGCGTTCGAGGGGGAGGAGGCCGAGACGATCCGCGGCCTCGTCGCCGCCGGGCTGGGCGTGGCGCTCCTCCCCCCGCCCGCGGTGCCGCGCCCGGGGGTCGCGGAGCTGACGGTCACCGCGCCGCGCGCGGTCCGCGAGATCGGCGTGGCCTGGTTGGACGGCCACCCCGACACGCCTCCGGTCGCCGCCTTCAAGCGGTTTCTGCTGAGCCGCCGGGGTCAGCTTCTCGACTGACGTCTTCGGGGTTGACGCCCTCTCGGCTGGCGTCTTCTCGGGTGAGGCTCACGGCTTCCGGGCTGATCAGGACGTCGATCCCGGCGCGCAGGAACCCCTCGAAGACGTCCTGGTTCTCCGCCGAGGCCAGCGCGGGGGTCTGGATGGTGCCGCGCATCAGGCTGGTGCCGAGCACCCAGGCGACCAGCAGTTCGGCCCGTACGTCGGCGTGCGGACCCTCCAGGCGGGCGGCGAACCGTTTCGTGAACATGTCGGTCAGCTCCTCGCGCAGCCGTCCGATGGCCTCGTCGCGGCTGGACGAGCGGAGCACGGTGAGCACGGGGTGGGGGAAGTCGACGTCCTTGGGCTCCCCGGCGATCAGGGCACTGAACCAGTCGGCGACGCAGTGAAGCGGAACGTCGAGCAGCGGCTCGAACACTTTGGACTTGCTCGACACCGTCTCGAACAGCGCCTCCTTTGAGCCGAAGTACCGGTAGACCAGGGCGGCGTCCACGCCGACGTCCCCGGCGATGTCGCGCACGCTGGTGCCGTCGTAGCCGTACCGGCCGAAACGGAAGGCGGCGGCGGACATCAGGGCGGTGCGGGTCCGCGCGGCGCTGCGCTTGCGCGCGGGCGTGGCGTCGGGCCCGGGGCAGGCTCCCGAAGTCCGGTCGTTCGCTGGTTCGTTCACCCGATAACTCCTCGCACAGTACGGCCGTTCGCCGGTCGCCCATCCTCCTGGCTCTGCCGACTGTCTCAAAGTCACCGATCGTTGTCATCGCTTGTTGACTTTCAGTCCGCCGCACCTGCACGATGATCGATAAGTCAACGATCGATGACTTAGGGGTTGGGAGATCATCTGTGTCTGATGTATCCGATGTGACTCATGTGTCCGGCCGACGGGTCGCCGTGATCGGAACCGGCTATGTCGGGCTGACCACCGGTGCCTGCCTGGCGTCCCTCGGCCACCACGTGGTGTGCGCGGACGCCGACTCCCAGAAGGTCCAGCGGCTGCGGCGGGCGGAGGTCGACATCCTCGAACCCGGTCTGCCGGACCTCGTCCGGGACACCGCGGCCAGCGGCCACCTGGAGTTCACGCAGGACACCGCGGCCGCCGTGGCCGACGCGGACGTGGTGTTCCTCTGCCTGCCGACGCCCATGGGCGCGGGCGGCGCGGCCGACCTGGCCGCCGTCGAGACGGTGGCCGGGGAGATCCGTACCGTCCTGCCGCGGGGCAGCGTGGTCGTCAACAAGTCCACCGTGCCCGTCGGCACCGCGCAGCGCGTCGCGGACCTGCTCGGCCGCCCGGACGTGACGGTGGTGAGCAACCCGGAATTCCTCCGCGAGGGCCGGGCCGTCCACGACTTCCTCTACCCGGACCGCATCGTGATCGGCGCCGAGAAGGAAGCGGACCGGGAGGCCGCCCAGCGCGTGGCCGACCTGTACGGCACGATCGACGCGCCCGTCGTGCTGACCGACGCCGCCAGCGCCGAACTCGCCAAGTACGCGGCGAACTTCTTCCTCGCCATGAAGCTGTCCTTCGCCAACAACCTGGCCACCCTCTGCGAGCACTTCGGCGCCGACATCGGCGATGTCACCGACGGCATCGGCCACGACCCCCGCATCGGCCCCGCGTTCCTGAAGCCCGGACCCGGCTGGGGCGGCTCCTGCCTGCCCAAGGACACCCACGCCCTGCTGACGATCTGCCAGGAGGCCGGGGTGGACTTCCCGCTGCTGCGGGCCACCATCGAGACCAACGTCGAGCACCAGTACCGGCTGGTCGCGCGCATCGCGGCCCAGCACGGGAGCGGCGACGGCTCGCTGCGCGGCGTGCGGCTCGCCCTGTTCGGCCTCACCTTCAAGGCGGGCACCTCCGACCTGCGCGACTCACCGGCCCTGGCCATCGCCCGGCTGCTGAAGGAGCGCGGCGCGGAACTCATCGGCTACGACCCGGCGTTGTGCGGCACCACCCGCCCCGACCTCAGCGATCTGCTCACCCTCGTCGACGATCCGCTGGACGCGGCGGCCGGTGCGGACGCGTGCGTCGTCCTCACCGAGTGGCCGCAGCTGCGGGACCTCGACTGGGAGGCCGTCGCCGGGCGGCTCGCCACGCCCACCGTCCACGACTTCCGCAACCTCCTCGACCCGGTCCGGCTGGAGCGGGCCGGGCTGCGGTGGCACGGCGTCGGCCGTACGCCCGCCCTCGCGCCGCGCGGCTGAGCGTCACGTACGCCCGCACCGCGTCACGTACGCCCGTACCGCGTCACGTACGCCCGTACCGCCTCACCGAACAGAAAGGGTTCACCCCATGCGGGTCCTGTGCACCACAACCGGCAGCCCCTCCCACGGGCGTGCCCAGCTCCCCCTGCTCCGCGCCCTCGCGGCGGCCGGACACGAGGTGCTGGTGGTCACCAACCCCGGCCTGGCGCCGGTCTTCCAGGACGACGACGTCCGCCTTGACACCACCATGCCCGACCTCGACCCCCGGGCCCGGATGATGGAGCGCGCCGACGAACTGGCCGCGCTGCCGAAGGACGACACGGCCGTCCTGCACGGGGCGATCGCGAAGCTGATGTTCCGCGGCATGGCCGGGACCGGGGCGAAGATCTCCCTGGAGGGCGTCTTCCCGCTGGCCAAGGAGTTCCAGCCCGACCTCATCCTGCGCGACGGCTTCGACATGGGCGCCGTCCTGATCGCCGAGCGGCTGGGCATACCCCATCTGCCCACCCCCTCCGGGGCCATCAACGTCTGCGACCCGGTCGATCTGCTGCCGTACCTCAACGCCACCCGCGAGGAGATCGGGCTGCCCACCCACGACGACCCGCTGTCCCTCGTGCCGCACGGGCGCGTCGACTGCGTGCCGCCGGAGTTCACCTTCGCCCGCAACCTGCCCCCGACCTGGTCGTACCGGCAGACCGTGGACGTCGAGCGGGCCGCCGTCCTGCCGCGCTGGGTCGCCGAACTCCCCACCGACCGGCCGCTGGTGTACGCAGCCATCGGCACCGCGATGCCGAAGATGCTCGAAGCGAGCGCCGCCGGGAACGGCCCCGGAGAGGGCGCGCCCGAGATGCCCTTCGAGTTCCCGGACCCGACGACCGCGGTGCGCACCATCGCCGACGCCGTGTCGCGGCTGGAGGACTGCACCGTCGTCCTCACCACCTCGGGCATCCCGCTGGACACGGACAGCCTTCCGCCGCACGTCCACGTCACCGACCGGCTGCCGCAGCCGATGCTGCTGGAGTCCGTCGACCTGTTCCTCACCCACGGCGGCTTCAACAGCATCCGTGAGTCGCTGCGCACCGGCACCCCGCTGGCCGTCCTGCCGCAGTTCGGCGACCAGCACTCCAACGCCCGCCGGGTGGAGGAGCTGGGCATCGGCCGGGGCGTCACCGACACCGCGCCGGACGCCGTCGCCGCCGTCTGCCGGGACGTCCTCGCCGACGACGCCATCGCCGCCCGCGCCCGTACGGCACGGCTGGCGATGCTGGCCACGCCGGGCATCGAGACCGCCGTCGGCGATCTGGAGAAGCTCGTCGCATAACCCGCCCGCAGCCTGCCAACGGTACGAAGCGACCCCCGGGAAGAGACGGACCTCCTCGTGACCACCTCCGACACGACCGAGCGGGGCGCGGCCCCCGACGCGGACGGCCCGCCCGTACGGCTCACCCACCGCCAGATCACCACCGTCATGTCGGGTCTGGTGCTCGGGATGTTCCTGGGGGCGCTCGACGGGACCGTGGTGTCGTCCGCGCTGCGCACCATCGCGGACGACCTCCACGGCCTCACCGCCCAGGCCTGGGTGACCACGGCCTATCTGATCACCGCCACCATCGCGACCCCGCTGTACGGCAAGCTCTCCGACATCCACGGCCGCCGCCCGGTCTACCTGGTCGCGATCGTGCTGTTCACCATCGGTTCGCTGCTGTGCGGGATCGCGACCTCGGTGTACGAGCTGGCGGCGTTCCGGGCGGTGCAGGGCCTGGGCGGCGGCGGGCTGATGTCGCTCGCCATGACGATCATCGCCGACATCACCTCGCCCCGGGAACGCGGTCGCTACCAGGGCTACTTCATGGCGGTCTTCGGCGGTTCCAGCATCGTCGGGCCGCTCGTCGGCGGGGCGCTGGCGGGCCGCGAGACCCTGCTGGGGATCGACGGCTGGCGCTGGATCTTCCTGATCAACGTGCCGCTGGCGATCCTGGCCATCACCGTGATCCTGCGGGTGCTGCGCTTCGTCCCGCACCGCCCGGTGAAGCACCGGCTGGACTACGGCGGCGCGGCCGCCCTCGCCGTCGGGCTGGTCCCGCTGCTCACCGTGGCCGAGCAGGGGCGCAGCTGGGGCTGGGGCGCTCCGCTGTCGCTGGCCATGTACGCGGTCGGGGTGCTGGGCCTGGCCGGGTTCGCGCTGGTGGAGCGGCGGATGGGGGACGCGGCGCTGCTGCCGCCGCGGATGTTCCGCATCAGGTCGTTCCGGCTGGGCACGACGCTGCACTTCATCGTCGGCATCGGGATGTTCGGCGCGATGACGACGCTGCCGCTGTATCTCCAGCTGGTGAAGGGCATGACCCCGATCGAGGCGGGGCTCGCCACGCTGCCCACCGTCGCGGCGAACCTGACGGTCACGCTGGTCGTCGGCCGTCTGATCTCGCGGACCGGGCGGTTCAAGGTCTATCTGGTGACGGGCATCGGCTCGTTCGCCGCGGCCATGGTCGTCTACGCGACGCTGGGGGTGGACAGCCCGCTGTGGCACGTCTCCCTCGGCATGGTGTTCATGGGCGCCGGTCTTGGCGCGGCGATGCAGACGCTCACCACCCTCGCCCAGAGCGAGGTGCCCCGTAAGGACATGGGCGCCGCGACCGCTTCGGTGAACTTCTTCCGCTCCAACGGCGGCACGGTGGGCGCCGCCGCCTTCGTCTCCATCCTCTTCTCGTTCGCGGGGACGCGGATCGGCGACCGCTTCACCGAGGCGCTCCAGCATCCCTCGTACCGCCAGCTCGCCGAACAGCCATCGAACGCGGAGGCGTTGAAGGCGGCGGTCGGTCCCGGCGGCAAGGTCAACCTGGAGGACTCCGCCTTCCTCCACACCCTCGATCCGCGGGTCGCCCAGCCGTTCCTGGAGGGGTACGTCGGCTCGCTGCGGATCGTGTTCCTCACC
The DNA here is from genome assembly GCF_044333065.1 of Streptomyces sp. NPDC021115. Lineage (NCBI taxonomy): Bacteria > Bacillati > Actinomycetota > Actinomycetes > Kitasatosporales > Streptomycetaceae > Streptomyces > Streptomyces sp. NPDC021115. The sequence goes on along the minus strand of NZ_JBIRQF010000031.1, from coordinate 33,181 downwards.
GGCGCAGCGGTGATCCTGCTGGCCTTCCTGATCGCCGCCTGGCGGGTGCCGGACCTCACGCTGTCGGACGAGTAGGCCCGGCACCCCGCCCCGCGGCCTACTGGAGCGGGGAGTCCGGCGGCGGAATCCCCATGATGCGCTCCCGGTCGACGGCCTCCACCCCGTCGACCGCCTCCAGCAGCGGGATCCGCTCCTCGGCGATGGTGCCGGTCAGGAAGCCGAGCATCGGCTGTTCACGGGTGACCGTGAGACCGGCTTCGCGGGCGGCCCGCACCACCTCCGCGAACCGGTCGGGGTCGACCGACACGATCACCCCGACCGGTCCTGACGCCTCGTTCACGGGGCCGGGTCCCGTCACGGCGCCTGGAGCAGACCGGCGCCGATGTCCGTGGCGGGAGCCGGCAGCGGGTACGCCCCGGAGAGCAGCCGGGCCCGCAGGTCGGCCGTCGAGGACTCCGGATGTGCCTGGGCGAGCAGCGCGAGCACCCCGGCGGCGTGCGGGGTGGCCATGCTGGTGCCGCTCAGCGTCTGGTACGAGCCGTCCGGCGCGGCCGAGAACACATCGAAGCCGGGCGCCGCGATGTTCACCTCGCCGCCCTCGCCGTTGATGGCGCCGCACGAGAAGAACGCCGTCGCCAGCTCCTTGCCGAGTGCGGCCACCGCCAGGGCGGAGGGGCAGTTGGCGGGCCGGTCGACGGGGGCCACGAACCCCGGCCGCCGGCTCTCGTTGCCCGCCGCGGCGATGGTGATCGTGCCCGGTCGGCGGTGGAGCGCGCGCCGGAACACGTTCTCGTACGTCTGCGGGAACAGCTCCCCGGGGGCGACCGGCGCCCCCAGCGACATGGAGATCACCCGGGCGCCGTGCGCGACGGCCCAGGCGATGCCCGCCAGGATCTGCCCGTCGGTGCCGCTGCCGCGGTCGTTCAGCACCTTGCCGGCCAGGATCCGCGCTTCGCCCGCCACTCCGTAACGGGGCGCGTGTTCGGGCTTCGCGGGACCGGCGACGGTGCCGATGCAGTGGGTGCCGTGGCCATTGCCGTCCTCCACGCTCGCGCCGGGCACGAAGGACGCCGTCTCCTCCAGGCATCCCGCCAGGTCCGGGTGTTGGGTGGCCACCCCGGTGTCCAGCACGGCCACCTTCACCCCGCGCCCGGTCAGGAGGGAGAAGTTCGCCCGGATCGCCTGGAGGCCCCAGGTGACGCTCTCCTCGTCCCAGGCCGGGCCCAGCGAGGAGGCGAGTTCGGCCCTGGTGTGGCGGTCGACCTCGTCCTCGTCGCTGCGGTACGTCGGGAAGAACCCGGTCAGGGTCCGCTGCGGTTCGGTGATCACGGAGGCGTACACCATCCGCTCCGGTTCGGCCGCGATGATCGTGGGCTCCGCCTGCGCCGTGGTCACCAGCGTGTGCCGCTGCTCGGGTGACACTTCGACGACGGCCGCGCCGAGGTCGTCGAACAGCACCGACACATCGGGACGTTGGAGCAGTTCGGCGGCGCCGGTGGCCTCGGTGCCACGGACGCGTTCGACGGACGCGATCCCCGCGGACGAGCGCAGCGCGTTCAGTCCGGCCTCCGTCTCCCGCTGGTCGAGCAGCACCACATAGCGGCCGGTGTACTCGGTGGCGTGCGGCATCAGCGGCACATCGGCCCGCTCGGGATGTTCGCCATTGGGCGGCCTGCCCATGGGTCCGTTCGTCATGGGATTCTCCGCTTCTTGAGCTTGCGTGCGCTGTCTCCCCCGAGGGAGGGGACGTGCGCCGCTGCGCGCGGAGGGTGGGGCGACGCCCCCACTCATCCACCGTCACCCCGCCCACCGAGGCCCGCAACTCAGCCGATCAGCCCTGCCATTCGTACGTCACAGTGACAAAAAAGAGTCAAAACGGAACATAACGGACTCAAGAGTTTAGCTTTACGTCATGAATTCTCACTCTGTGTCCGTCGCGTCGACCGAGACGCGGTCGCGACGCCCCCGGCTGCCCCGGCGCCGTTCAGTCGTCTCGGCGGTCGCCGCGCTGGCCGTCGGCCTGGGCGGCACCTCGGCGGCCGCCGCCCACCACGGGACCTTCCTCGGCCCGCTGCACACGGTCACCACGATCGCGTCCACCGTCCCCGCCAACGGGGACCTCAACCCGTACGGCACGGCCGTCGTCCCGCAGAGCATCGGCGCTCTGCACAAGGACAACGTGCTGGTCAGCAACTTCAACGACGCCGCCAACGAGCAGGGCACCGGCACCACCATCGTCCAGGTGAAGCCGAACGGCGGCGTCAGCCAGTTCGCCCGGATCAACCCGAGCCGGCTCCCGAGCCCCTGCACCGGCGGCATCGGCCTCACCACCGCGCTGTCCATCCTGCCCGGCGGCTGGGTCGTGGTCGGCAGCCTGCCCACCGGCGACGGGAACGCCGCCAACGCCGAGGCCGGATGTCTGCTGGTGCTGGACAGCCGCGGAACCGTCCGCGAGACGTTCACCGGACACGGCATCAACGGCCCCTGGGACATGACCGCGGTCAGCCACGGCAACCGCGCCGACCTGTTCGTCACCAACGTGCTCAACGGCACGGTCGCGGGCGGCGGCAATGTGGTCAACCGGGGCACCGTGCTCCGCATCGCCCTCAAGCTGCACGGCAACCAGCCGCCGACCCGCGAGAAGACCACGAAGATCGGCTCCGGCTTCGCCCAGCGGACCGACCCGGACGCCCTCGTCGTCGGTCCCACCGGCGTCGGCCTCGGCCACGACGGCACCCTCTACGTGGCCGACACCGTCAACAGCCGCATCGCGGCCATCCCGGACGCCCTCAAGCGCGAGAACAGCGCGGGCACCGGCCGCACCGTCAGCTCCGGCGGCGCGCTCAACGGCCCGCTCGGGCTCGCCATCGCGCCGAACAACAACATCCTCACCGTCAACGGCGGTGACGGGAACATCGTCGAGACCACCCCGGCCGGCCGCCAGGTGGCCATCCGTCAGCTGGACTCCACCGGCACCCCGCCGGGCGCCGGCGCGCTGTTCGGACTGGCGGTCGCACCGAACGGCCGCTCGGTGTACTTCGTCGACGACGCCTCCAACACCCTGAACCTGCTCCACTGACCGGCGACTGATCCTCGGCCACCCCTCGCGAGGGGTGGCCGAGGCGTTTCAGCGCCGCAGCGTGGAGCCGAACCCCGCGGCCAGCGGCATGCGCAGGCCCAGCGGGGGCGGCGCGGCCAGCGCGTCGGCCACCGGGCGGGAGTAGCCGGTGGCGAAGAGGGAGCCGAGGAGGAAGTCGATGGCCAGCGCCTGCACCTCGGAGCGGTGCTGGTGCAGCCCGTGGCCGTCGGTGTGCACCTCGAAGCGGCACACATCGCGGTTGACCTTCTTGGCCCGCTCGGCGAGCCGGTACGACAGCTCGGGGTCGACGCGCTCGTCGTTCGTCCCGTGGGCGATCAGCACCTGCCGCCCCACCAGGTGCTTGACCGGTTCGGGCTCCAGCGCGTCCGCCTCCTCCGGCAGCCAGGGCGCCAGCGCCACCACCGAGGCGACGGCGGGATGCCCGGCGGCGCGCAGCGCGGCGCGGGCGCCCATGCCGTGGCCCGCGAGGCACACGGGGACGTCGCCGTAGCGCCGTACGACCTCCTGGGTGGCCCATTCGGCGTCGGCGGCCGCGGCCGCGTCGGGCCCGTTCCAGCCGCGGTGGCGGTAGTGGACGACATGGGCGGCCAGCCCCTCCTCCTGGCCCGCCCGGACCAGTCGGCGGGCCAGCGGCAGCACGGCCGCGGCGGACATCCGGGTGGGTTTCCTGGTGCCGCCTTCCGGGTCACCGCCCGGAAGCAGCAACACCACACCGTGCACGGTCCTCCGCGAGGCGGCCGCGCCCATCGGCCGCCCCAGCCGGGCGCCCCGTTCGGGCAACGCTTGCTGAGCCATGGCAAAACGATCGCAGAACGCGGAGTGGAGTCCACTACCCGTGCGGGTCACTGTTCCGTATCTATCCGCGACGGTCTACGCGCGTAGGGGCTATGGTGCGCAGATGACGAGCGAGCACACCCACCAGCCCACCCCCGAACAGATCCGCCGTGCCCCCAAGGTGCTGCTGCACGACCACCTCGACGGTGGGCTGCGCCCCGGCACGGTCATCGACCTCGCCCGGGAGACCGGATACGAGGCACTGCCGGAGCACGAGGCCGACAAGCTCGGCCTCTGGTTCCGCGAGGCCGCCGACTCCGGCTCGCTGGAGCGCTACCTGGAGACGTTCGCCCACACCTGCGCCGTCATGCAGACGAAGGACGCCCTGGTCCGGGTCGCCGCCGAATGCGTCGAGGACCTGGCCGAGGACGGCGTCGTCTACGCCGAGATCCGCTACGCCCCCGAGCAGCACCTCACCCAGGGGCTCACCCTGGAGCAGGTCGTCGAGGCGGTGAACGAGGGCTTCCGCGAGGGCGAGCGGCGGGCCCACGAGAACGGTCACCGCATCCGCGTCGGCGCCCTCCTCACCGCGATGCGCCACGCGGCCCGCGCCCTGGAGATCGCCGAACTCGCCAACCGCTACCGCGACCTCGGCGTCGTCGGCTTCGACATCGCGGGCGCCGAGGCGGGCTTCCCGCCCACCCGCCACCTGGACGCCTTCGAGTACCTGAAGCGGGAGAACAACCACTTCACGATCCACGCGGGTGAGGCGTTCGGGCTGCCCTCCATCTGGCAGGCGCTCCAGTGGTGCGGCGCCGACCGGCTGGGCCACGGGGTGCGCATCATCGACGACATCGAGGTCGCCGACGACGGCTCCATCACGCTGGGCCGCCTCGCCAGTTACGTCCGGGACAAGCGCATCCCGCTGGAGCTGTGCCCGACATCCAACCTCCAGACGGGCGCGGCCACCTCGTACGCCGACCACCCCATCGGGCTGCTGCGCCGTCTGCATTTCCGGGCCACGGTCAATACCGATAATCGCTTGATGAGTGGTACGAGCATGAGCGCCGAATTCCAGCACCTGGTCTCGACGTTCCGGTACACGCTGGACGACATGCAGTGGTTCACCGTTAATGCGATGAAGTCGGCCTTCATTCCTTTCGGTGAACGTCTGGCGATGATCAATGACGTGATCAAGCCTGGGTATGCTGAATTAAAGTCCGAATGGCTGTTCCGGCAGGTGGGCTCGACCACCGCTGTGACCAGGGGATCCATGGTCGAGGGCAGCTGATCGTACGGACGGAAGAAAAGGCCGGGGAAAGGGTTCGGCGGCCCCTCGGCCACCGCTTTTCCCTGTTTGCGGGCGTCCGAAAGCCGGGGCTACGTTTCGGTATCGGTCAAGCCCCCCGTCTGCAAGGACAGATTTCTGATGAAGCAGGGAACCCTCAAGACCCTCGGCGTGATGGCTCTCGGCGCCGCCACCCTCGTGGCCGGAGCCGGCGTCGCGTCCGCTGCCGCAGCCCCGGGCCCGAACGGCTCCGGTGCCGCGAGCTTCGGCACCCCGGGCGTCGGCGTCTCCGGCCCGCAAGGGGCGCTCCCCGGCGGCCAGGCCCCCGGCAAGACCGCCGCCCGTCCCGACGCCAAGCGGCCCGGCCAGTCCGACGGCCAGGGCCTGCTCGGCGGGCTCGGTGGGCTCGGTGGGCTCAAGAACCTGCCCACCAACAACCTCATGCGCCTGGGCTGATCCTCCGTCCGGCGCACCCGGGCCGCACACCCGCCCCCGGGTGTGCGGCCCGGCGCCGTCACCGCCCCGCGCGGCGTCACCGGCCCGGCGTCACCAGGCTTCGCGGTAGGAGTCCTCCGCCGGAAGGAGGATCCACAGCGCGATGTAGAGCAGGAACTGCGGGCCCGGCAGCAGGCAGGAGACCAGGAAGATCACCCGCATCGTGGTCGGGGTCGTCCCGAAGCGGCGGGCCAGACCGGCGCAGACACCGGCGATCATCTTCTGGTGGCGGGGGCGTACCAGTGCGGCAGCCATGATGGCGGCTCCTCAACGTATCGGTTCGTACCGTCTCGGATCGTGTTGCCCGAGCTGATACCTCCACGCTAGGTCCGTCAGCCGGAGGAGGCGTCGCTCCACGGTGCGAGGCCGACCCTGGTCATCGTCGGGGTCATCGGCCGGGGGCTCTCCTCCCGGGGGAGGGCCGCGCCCCGGGCCCGGTCGGCCCGGCGGCGTACCAGGGCCCGTACGGCGGGCACCACCAGCAGATGCGCGAGCGCGACCCCGACGGTGTTCAGCAGCAGCGCGTCCACGCTCACGATCTGGCCGGTCACCTCGCTGCGCAGCAGGGCGATCGCCATGGCCGCCATCGCGCCGGTGAAGGTCGTCCGGACGAACGAGGCGAACGGGTACGCGTCCACCCGGCCCGCGGCCAGCGGCAGCAGCACCCCAAGCGGCGCGAGCAGCAGCAGCCCGCCGCCGATCGAACGGGCCGCGGCCCACGGGGTGAGCGCCAGATCGGCGCGGATGGCGCCCAGCGGTTCCAGGGTCTCGGCCGTCACCCACGGCACGGTCAGCGGGCGCAGGGTCAGCCAGCAGACGAACGCAAGGTGGGCGACGAGGAGAAGGAGACCCGCGGCGCGGTAGCGGAAGGCGGCCCGACGGCCGAAACGACCCTGCACGTATCTCAGGACGCGACCGGCCCGGGTCCCGGTTCCGCGCGCACGCCGCTGGTCAGTAACGGGATACCGACGGGTCGGTAACCGAATCGCCACGGGAAACGGGCCGGGAACCGGCGGCGAACGACGGGGAATCGGTCAGTCCGTGGGCCAGGCTCCGCGGGCGCCGGTCAGGACACCAGCACCCCGGAGTCCGCCGCCAGCTCCGGGCGGCTCCGGATCTCCTCGGTGCACGCGTACCGCTTCAGCGGGTCCCGGTCGCTCTCCGGGCCGCCGAGCATCACCTTGTGGTCCCCGTCCGCCGCCGCCGAGCCCGCGAACGTGCAGATGATCTGCGCCAGCGCGTACGACGGCAGCTCCTCCGGCGGGCGGCTCAGGCGCAGCGCCTCGTCCGGGTCGCCCTGCGACGGACCGGAGACCGAGATCCAGTCCTCCACCGCGGTGGAGAACCCGGCCGAGGACTCGGCCGCCGTGGGCGGCTGCCGCAGCTGCTCCAGCAGCGCCCGGGCCACCTCCACCCGCTCGACCGGCGCCTTCTTATCCGACAGCTGCGCGTTCCGGTTCACCGACAGGATGCGCGAGGTGCACAGCAGATAGACCCGTACGGGAACCCGGCCCGCCCCCTCGGTGGCCCGCCCCGCCTCCGGCGCCTCGCACGACGCGCGCGAGGGCGCGGCCCCGGCGTCCACCGGCACCGAGGTGCCGCGTATGCCGCATCCGGCCGCCAGCAGCGCGGCCGCGACGGTCAGCAGGAGGGCGGCCGGCCGCCGGGTCGCTCGCGGGCTCATGACGCGCCCCCTTCGTTCGTACGGCCCTCGTCGCCCTTCCTGTCCTCGCCCTGCTGGCCCTTCTCGCTCTTCCGGTCCTCGATCGAGGCGAGGCGCGAGGCGTCCATGGGCAGCCGCAGCGTGAAGACGGCACCGCCCTCCGGCGAGTTCGCGGCGCTGATGTCGCCGCCGTGGATATGTGCGTTCTCCATCGCGATCGACAGCCCGAGACCGCTGCCCTCCGAGCGGGGGCGGGAGGCGCTGGCCTTGTAGAAGCGGTCGAAGACATGCGGCAGCACCTCCTCCGGAATGCCCGGACCGTGGTCCCGCACCTTGATCAGCAGATCCTCGCCCTCGGGCAGGATCGACACCCGCACGGGGGAACCGCCGTGTTTGAGCGCGTTCCCGATCAGGTTCGCCAGGATGACGTCCAGCCGCCGTGGGTCCAGCCGGGCGACGATCCCGCGCGCGGCGTCCAGCTCGACCGCGTCCAGCCAGGCGCGCGCGTCGATGCACGCCGTCACCTGGTCCGCGACGTCGACGTCGTCGAGCACCAGCCGGGCCGTGCCCGCGTCGAAGCGGGTCACCTCCATCAGGTTCTCCACCAGGTCGTTCAGCCGCCGGGTCTCGCTGACCACCAGCTGCACCGCCGGGGCGATCATCGGGTCGAGGGAGTCGGCCTCCTCCTCCAGGACCTCGGTGACGGCCGTGATCGCGGTGAGCGGGGTCCGCAGCTCATGCGACATGTCCGCGACGAAGCGTCGGCTGGACGCCTCCCGCGCGCTCAGCTCGTCCACTCGCTTCTGGAGCCGCTCCGCGGCCCGGTTGAAGGTGTGCGAAAGGTTGGCCAGCTCGTCCGAGCCCGAGACCTGGAGCCGGGTGTCGAGATGCCCCTCGCCCAGCCGGTTCGCCGCCTCGCCCAGCCGCTGCACCGGCCGCAGCACGGTGGCCGCGGCCGCCTGCGCGAGCAGCGCGGAGCCGACCAGCGCCAGCGCGGTGGCGATGCCCAGCGACCAGGCGAGCGAGTTCAGATCCTGGCGCTCGGTCTCCAGGGACTTGAGCATGTAGCCGGTCGGCCCGCCCCCGTTCACCTTCGCCCCGCCCACCAGGTACGGGGTGCCGTCCAGCGTGATCCGCTGCCAGTAGAGGTGGTACGGGGCGGCCTTCGACCCCTCGGCGGCCCGCCGCTCGTCCACCGCGCGCCGCAGCACGCCCGGCACGGCCTTCAGGGTGAACAGATCCGGCGCGGAGGCCGCCGGGCAGGAGCCGCTGCCCCGGGTCCGGGTGACCAGCAGGACCTCGTACTTCTGCGTGTTGTCCGCCATGCGGTCCGCCGCGTCCTGCAATTCGGGACACGTCGGTGTGGCCGGCAGCGGATCGGTGTCGTCCTTCAGCGCCTTGCGGAACTCGTCCAGCGCCGCGTCCTGGGTGCGGGTCAGCACCGCGTCCCGGTTCAGCCAGTACGCGATCGCCGACGCGGACACCGCGGCCGCCAGCGCCACCAGACCGAAGACCAGCATCAGCCGCAGCCGCAGGCTGAGCCACCGCAGAATCCCCGCCGCCCAGCCCCGAGCCCGCCCGGGCTCCTCGTTCACACCGCTCAATTCCGCGACTCTCCGCCCCACCCGCGCGCACCGGCGCGACCGACCACAACCCTCACGCCGGAGCGTCCAACCGGTACCCGACCCCACGTACGGTGCGGATCAGCGTCGGCGACGACGGCACGTCCTCCACCTTGGCGCGCAGCCGCTGGACGCACGCGTCCACCAGCCGGGAGTCACCCAGATAGTCGTGTTCCCACACCAGCCGCAGCAGCTGCTGCCGCGACAGCGCCTGCCCGGGCCGCCGGCTCAGCTCCAGCAGAAGCCGCAGCTCGGTGGGGGTGAGCTGAAGATCCTCGCCGTTCTTGGTCACCGTCATGGCCGCCCGGTCGATCACCAGGCTGCCGAAGGACGCCGCGTCGTTCGCCTCCCGCTCGCCGCGCCGCAGCACCGCGCGGATCCGGGCGTCCAGCACCCGCCCCTGCACGGGCTTCACCACATAGTCGTCCGCGCCGGACTCCAGCCCCACGACCACGTCGATGTCGTCGTTGCGGGCGGTCAGCAGAATGATCGGCAACTGGTCGGTGCGGCGGATCCGGCGGCACACCTCGAAGCCGTCGATCCCGGGCAGCATCACATCCAGCACGATCAGGTCAGGCCGCTGCTCGCGCAGCAGCTTCAGACCGTCCTCCCCCGTCGCCGCGGTCGCCACACGGTGGCCCTGGCGGGACAGGGAGAGTTCGAGGGCCGTGCGGATGGCGTCGTCGTCCTCGATCAGCAACAGGAAAGGCACGTTGGTCATTCTGGCCTACAAGGGGCCTGTAGTTCGACCGTCGGGGTTCCACGAGCTTGATCCGCTGTGACGAGCCTGTGACAGTCGGCAGACAGCGCCATGAAACTGGTTCGGCAAAGTCTTCTGTGCACCGGCCGGAACGAGCGGCCGGGGCAGTCAGCAGACGACCGAGCAGGCTCCACCGACGGGGGGCGCGACATGAGCACACTGCACTTCACCCACAACAGCGCAGTCATTCGCACGCGTCTCCACGACGCCGGTCGGAGCGGAGAGAAGTCCGGTGCCGTGAGCGGGCGGGGGTGCGCTCGCGGCACCGGGCGTCAGCGGCCGCCGTACATGGTGGCCATTGACGCGAACCCGGGGGCCGGGGAGGGCCTCGGGGGGAGCGGGGAGCACGGGGGTCCCGGGGGGGACCACGGGGGCAGCTCGTACAGGGAGGCAAAGGGGGAGCGGCGCGCGCAGAGCGGGGCGGAAGCGGAATTCACCGCGTACGTCCAGGAGCGCCGCGCCTCCCTGTACGCAACCGCCTACCACCTGACCGGCGACCGGTTCGAGGCCGAGGACCTGCTCCAGAGCGCGCTGTTCTCGACGTACCGGGCCTGGGACCGGATCAGCGACAAGGCCGCGGTCGGCGGCTATCTGCGCCGCACCATGACCAACCTGCACATCAGCGCCTGGCGGCGGCGCAAGCTCAACGAGTACCCGACGGAGGAGCTGCCGGAGACGCCCGGCGACCAGGACGCGATGCGCGGCACCGAACTGCGCGCCGTCCTCTGGCAGGCCCTGGCCCGGCTCCCCGAACTCCAGCGCACGATGCTGGTCCTGCGCTACTACGAGGGCCGGACGGACCCGGAGATCGCGGACATACTCAACATAAGTGTCGGAACGGTCAAGAGCAGCATCTGGCGCTCACTGCGCCGCATGCGCGAGGACGACAGCCTCAGCTTCGGCCGTGACGAGGAAGAGTCCTTCGGCGAACTCGTCGCCTGAGGGCAGGGGAAAACGGGGGAAACGGGAAAAATAGGGGGAACGGGGAAACACGGGGAACACGGGGAAACGGGATCGGGGGATCCCAACGGGGAAGAGCGGGTCCGGACGGCCGGGGGGTCTGTCCGGGCCCGTTCGCATGCGCGGTCGTACGGCGCGGTTTGAGTACGGATACTCATGCTCCCGTATCGCCTGTTTCGACAGGCTGATCCACATGCTGATCCGCAGGAAGACAAGTCACGTCCTACGACGCGTCCTCGATGTGGTCGCGGGCGACCGGCTCTCCCGCGGCTACCTCGCCGTGGTCCTCGCCCTGCTGGTCTGGGCCTGGGCGGACGCGAGCTTCTTCCCGTACGACGACGCCTCCCTGGCGGCGGTCGTGCCCGCCCTCTTCACGGCCCCGGCCAGCCTGCTCTTCGTCCTCCTCCCGGAGGGTACCGAGGGCTCCTACTTCGGCCTGGTCACGGCCGCGGCCGTGCTCAACGCCACCGCGATCACCCTCCTGGCCCGCACGGCGCGCAGCGCCTAGCGCCGGGCCCGGCGGGGATCACCACGGCACGGTCTCACCCCACCGGTCCAGGTACGCGAGGCCGGGCTTCCCCAGCCGCGACAGCAGCACGTCCACCACCCGCGGCACGGTCTCCTCGATGGTGAACGGCGCGTCCGGCCCGCCCAGGTCCGTGCGGATCCAGCCGGGTGCCATGAGGACGAACGCGCGCTGCGTCCCGGGCTCCCGCTGGGCCTGCCGGGCGGCGAAGCCGCGCAGGAACATGTTCAGGGCCGCTTTGCTGCCCCGGTAGACCTCGCGCATTCCGGTCGTGTTGTTGTTGGTGATGCTGCCTTGGCCGGAGGACATCGCCCCGATGAGTCCGGTCGGGGACACGAGGTCTTCCAGCGTTTCGATGACGCGCATAGGGCTGAGCGCGTTGGTGACCATCACCTCGACGAAATCGGCGGTGGGCACCGCTCCGATCGGCGTCTGTTCGTTGTTGGTGGTCCCCGCGTTGACGAACAGCACGTCGAGTTCGCGTGGTGCGAGGCGTTCGCGCAGGGGTGCCAGCTGCGCGGGCTCGTTGATGTCGAGGTGCTCGACGCGGACGCGCCCGTCGGAACGGTCCGCGAGAGCGTGCAAGGGCGTTCGGGCGGTGGTGTTCCGGACGGTCCCGATGACGTTCCATCCCCGGCCGAGGAGTTCGGCCGCCATGGCGTGACCGAGACCGCGCGACGCCCCGACGACGAGAGCGGTCGGTGTGCGGCTGTCCGCGTCCTTCGATGACACTCCGTGTCATCTCCCTTCTTCGCAGTGTGGGCTGATGCGCGTCGAGTCTTTCCGCCGCGCCGCCTCCAAGGCGCGTCCGGAGCGCGGATTTGTACGATCGCCCACGTGACAGGACCCTTCATGGCGGAATCCGCCGCTGTGCAGCCCGACGATGTGCGTCTCATGCGCGCACTCCAGGTCGCCCCGCGGGCCTCGTTCGCCTCGATCGGGGCCGCGCTCGGCCTCACCGAAGGCGTTGTCAGCCGCCGCTACCGTCGGCTGCGCGCCGATGGCGTCATCCGTGTCGCCGGGGTGGTCGACCCCGGGGCGCTGGGAGAGAGCAAGTGGCTGGTGCGGCTGCGCTGCCGTCCCGGCAGCGTCACGGCGATCGCCGACGCCCTCGCGAAGCGCGACGACGTCAGCTGGGTGGCCCTCACCGCCGCGGGCTCCGAAATCACCTGCGCGGTCCGGTCGCGCACCCGGGAACAGCGCGAAGACCTCCTCGGCCAGCGGCTGCCCCGCACCGCGTCGGTGATCGACATCAACGCGTCCGCGATGCTCCGTCAGTTCGTCGGGGGCCGCGGCCACTACTGGGCCGCCCTGCACGGCACGCTGACTCCCCAGCAGGAGTCCATCCTCGGAAGCGAAGGCTCCCCTTTCACGGAATCCCCGGTGGTCGCCCGCGACCCCGTGCACCTCACCGCCGGGGACGAGAAGCTGCTCGACCGGCTCGCGGCGGACGGCCGCGCCAGCCTCGTCGATCTCGCCGCGGCCGCGGACCTCACGCCCGGGCGCGCGGCACGCCGCCTCGACGCCCTGCTCCGGCGTCGCGTCGTCCACATCGACGTCGAGATCGCCGCGGCGGCCCTGGGCTACCACGCCCAGGCGAACCTGTGGCTCCACGTACATCCGTCGGCGGTCAAGAGCGTCGGACGAGCCCTTGCACGGGAACCCGGGATCGCCTTCGCCGCCGCCGTCTCAGGGCCCCACAACATCCACGCCGTCGCGCACTGCCGGGACCTCGACGAACTCTTCGAATTCACCACGGACCGCATCGGATCCCTGCCCGGCCTCCAGAGCATGGAGGTCTCCCCCTTGCACCACCAGGTCAAGCAGATCGGCACGCTCCTGTCCGGCGGCCGCCTCGTGGAGCCGCGCCTCCGCTCACGAAGGTGAGGCGTAGAGCGCGGCGGTCGCCGCGGCCCTGCGGGCCAGCGCCCGGCGGAGGTCGTCGGGGGCCAGGACCTCCGCGTCGGGGCCGAAGGCGAGCAGCGCCTCGGCGGCCCGGAGCGCGCGGAAGCGCAGCTCGACCCTCGTCCACCCCGGCTCGCGCTCCGGCTCCACCGGGGCGCCCGCGCGGTCGGGTTCGTGGATGCGCAGGAACTTCGCGAGGATCTCGTCGCGGACCCTGACGGTGACGGCGTACGGCGCGGGGACCTCGTCGATACGGCGGCGCAGGGCGTCCCACACCTCGGCCAGCTCCAGGCCGCCGCGGCGCCGGACAGGCTGGTCGAGAACGGCGGCGGACACGGCCCGGTCGACGCGGAACAGCTTCGGTTCGCCGTCGTGGTCGGCGACGACGTACCAGACACCGGCCTTGTTGACGAGGCCGTACGGATCGAGGGTGTAGCCGCGCTCCCGGTGGTCCCGGCCGTGCCGGTACCGCAGCCGTAGACGCCGGTCGGCGAACACGGCCTGCTGGAAGACGGCGAGACCGGTGGCGGGATGCTCGGGCCCCGGGGTGCCGCGCCAGCGGACGGGGTCGATGAGGACGCGGCGGCTGGCCAGGTCGGCGTCGGGGCGGTACGGGGCGGGCAGCGCCGCCATGACCTTGCGCAGCGCCGACCCCAGCGCCGGGCCGAGGCCGAGGTCGGCGTGAGCCCGGCCGGAGAGCAGCACGAACAGCGCGCGGGCCTCATCCGCGGTCAGCCCCGTGACGTCGGTACGGAACCCGGGCAGCAGGGCGATCCCGCCCTGCGGGCCGCGGACGGTGTAGACGGGCACACCCGCCGCGGACAGGGCCTCCACGTCCCGCATGATCGTGCGCACCGAGACCTCCAGACGGTCCGCCAGCTCGGAGGCGGGCAGCTGTCCGCGGGTCTGGAGCAGCAGCATGATCGACAGCAGCCGGTCGGATTTCATGGCTCCAAAAGTCTCCCGGGTACATGACCAAAGGTGTCATATATGGCCCCGAGGATGCAGTCATCGGGCCGCCGACAAGGTGCGGCCCGGACGCTCCGCGCAGGCGAGCGCCCCTTCAGGAAAGGTGCACCCCCATGACTGCTCTCACCGGATCCGCCCAGAAGATCGCCGACGAGTTCGTGCGGGCCTGGCTCGGCCGCGACGTCGAGACGGCGATGGGCTTCATCGCTGACGACATCGTGTGCGAGGCCCCGACCGGCCGCTTCGAGGGCCGGGACAGCTACCGCCAGTTCCTGGAGCCCTTCGCGAGCGCCCTCCTCGGCGGCGCGGTGATCGACATCCTGGGCGACGACACCCACGCGGCGGCCGTCTACACCACCGACACGCCCTTCGCGAAGGACTTCCGCGCCATCGACTACCTCACCGTCGAGGACGGCAAGATCACCCGCTCGATCACCGTCTTCGACCTCGCCCCGGCCCTCCGCGCCCGCGGCGACCTCCAGAACTGACGCACCCGGCCCCCGGCCCGGCTAGGTGGTGGCGGGGCGGGAACCGGCGGAGGCCATGCCCAGCCAGGTGTGGGGATTGCCTTCCCAGCACCAGCCGAGCTTGGGGGCGTTCTGGCTGATCCACAGTGCGGGGACCCGGCGGTCACCGGCGCGTGAGCCGCCCAGGGAGAAGCACTTGTTCTTGACGAGGAGCTGGGGGAACTGGGTGATCAGCGCGATCCCTTCCTCGATGGTGAGCGTGGTTCGCCCTCGGTCCGCGATGACGCCCATGGCGTCATCGGGCACGGCACCGCAGAACTCTTCCCCGCGCTCGATGTCGAGGAGCAGATAGGCGCGTTGGTCGGGCAGGGCGGTGCTCGGGGTGGCGACGAACTGTTCGAGGGCACCTGGTTCGAAGGAGTGGTCGACGAATCCGGGCTTGTGTTTGCCGTGGAGGCTGGTGCGCGGCATGGTCTGCTCGATCGGTGCGACCTGGCGGGTGACCACGAGCAGGAAGGGCACCCGGCCGGTCTCCGGCTCAAAGGGCGTGCGTCCCGCGCCGCGTACGGCGATGTCGCGCAGCGGGGCGAAACCGGCTTCGAACGGTGCCGGGTCGAGACCGGCGATCGCCGGGTAGTCCTGGTCGATCAAGGTGCGGACCTGCCGGTCGAATTCCGTGCCTGCGTCGAATGCCGTCTGCTGCGTCATGGAGTCCTTTCGCGGGGTCGAGGTCACTTCTGCGGGGGCGGAGCCGGGCGTCAGAGGGACTTCTCCAGACCGTGCTCGGCGGCGATGCGCGCGATGTCGGCGGGGGTGCCGGCCATGATGGTGCGGGCCTGCTCGGTGACCAGGTCGACGGGCCAGTCCCACCAGGCGGCCCGCGACAGCCGGTCGATGTCGGCGTCGTCGAAGCGCCGTCGGATGGCCCTCGCCGGATTCCCGCCGACGACCGTGTACGGCGGGACGTCGGCGGTGACCATGGCCCCGGCCGCGATGACGGCGCCGTCGCCGATCCGCACACCGGGCATGACGGTGCACTGGTAGCCGAACCAGACGTCGTTGCCGACGACCGTGTCGCCCCGGCTCGGCATGCCGGTGACGATGTCGAGGGTTCGTTCGGTCCACTCGCCGCCGAACATGGTGAACGGGAAGGTGGACACGCCCATCGTCGGGTGATCCGCGCCCGCCATCAGGAACCGGGTGCCCGAGGCGATCGCACAGTACTTGCCGATGATCAGCCGCTCCGGGCCGTACGCGTACAGCACGTTGCGATCCGCGAACGCGGTCGCGCCCTCGGGGTCGTCGTAGTAGCTGTACTCGCCCACCACGATCTTCGGGTCGCTGATCAGCGGTTTGAGGAAGACGACCCGCTCGTGGGCGGGCAGCGGATGGACGGTCATCGGGTCAGGTGTCACGCAGGAGTCCTCTCGGCGGAGCCCGGACGACAGGCGCTGATCGCTCGCGGACGGTGAGACGGGTATAAATTTAGGTCCGACCCAGAATTGTGTCAAGAAGATTTTTAGGTCGAACCTAGATATGCTGCTTCCATGAGCCCACAGACGACGGGCCTCAGGGCCCTGAAGAAGCGCCAGACCAGGGAGAACATCTCGCACCAGGCCACTGGGCTGTTCCTGGAGCGGGGCTTCGACAGCGTGACGATCGCCGATGTGGCCGCGGCCGCGCAGGTGGCCAAGATGACGGTCACCAACTACTTCCCGCGCAAGGAGGACCTCGCGCTCGACCTCCAGGACGTCTTCATCGAGATGCCCGCCGCGACCATCCGGGAGCGCGAGCCGGGCGAATCGGCGCTGGCCGCGCTGCGCCGCGCCTACCTGTCAGCGGTGGCCGAGTGCGATCCGGTCATCGGCTTCTCCGGCCCGGAGTTCGCCCGGATGATCACCGGCAGCACCGCGCTCGTGACCCGGCTGCGGGAGTTCCACGACGACCGCGAGAAGGCCATGGCCCGCGTGCTCGCCGAGGAGACCGGTGCCGAGCGGGGCGACATCATGCCCCGGGTGGCGGCGGCCCAACTCGGCGGCATCCACCGGCTGTTGTTCGAGGAGACGCTGCGCCTGACCCTCGACGGGCACGCCAACGACGAGATCGCACGCACCATCACCGACTACGCGGGCACGGCTTTCGGCGCACTGGAGCCCGCGCTCGGCGACTACGCCGTGCGCCGGGCCTGATGATCAAATACCCGCGACCCGGCCTCGTCGATGGCGCGGCGGGCCAGGCGCGGGCGGTGGAACCCTAGGTCCGCACGCCCTCGGGCCGGCGGCCCGCCGTGGCCGCCGCCGCTATCCGGTCCAGCGCCGCGTCCCGGTCGCACGCGTGCGCGCCCAGCGCCGTCTGCCGTGCCACGATGCCGCGTTCCGACCGCATCAGCCGCCAGCCCCGCCGCACCAGATACGGCGCCGACTTGCGCCCCTCCCGCAGATCGCGCAGCAGCCGCCGCCGGAACGTCGTCGAAGGCCGACCCCGCAGGCAGATCGCGTCCGCCAGCAGCCCCAACTCCCGGCACCGGTCGATGATGTCCGCCGCGAAGATCCCCTCCGCCATGAACAGCGCCGCCCGCCCGATGTCCAGCGGCTCCTCGCCCACCCGTGAGCTGGAGGCGATGTCGTACACCGGCACGGTCGTCCGCCCCGTGCGGCACAGCGCCCCGACCGCCTCCACCGCCGCGTCCGCGTCCCATGACAACGGCGAGTCCCAGTCGGTCCCTTCGCTCCCGGCGAGCTGCGGGAGCGTCGGATCGTCCCCCTCCTTGTAGAAGTCGTCGAGGTTCAGCACGGGCAGCCCGGTGCGGGCCGCGAGGGACGACTTTCCCGAACCGGAGGGGCCGGTGAGCAGGACGACGCGCGCGGAGGCGGGATGAAGGGTCACGGAACACCAGTGTGAACCATTCCCCGCCCCCGCATGAACGGGAAGGCCGCTGGAATCCCTCTTGCGTGTTCTATGCCATACACCACAAGTTACCGAGAGGTAGCTCTCGTTGGGACTGCGCGGCACGCTGTGGTCTCGCGTGCGGGTTCGCCGAGCGCGCGGGTCAGAACCAGTGCAGGCAGTGCGGGGGGAAGTCGCTGCGGAAAAGGGCGTCAGCGAGGGGGGCCGCTCCCTGGCGGTGGGCTCGGATGTGTCCGGCACGCACGAGCGTGCTCGGTGCGGTGCCGCCGAGGTAGACCGAGCCCAGGTCGCTCACGTCCAGGGACAGGTCGGGCTCCCGGTCCGTCGGGACGCAGTCGGCCTTGCCCTCCCGGACTGTCAGCAGGTAGCGGTTGTGCTCGCCGAGGAATGGATCCTCGACGGCGAGGACGAGCTCGCCGTCCATGAACCAGCCACGCGCGGTCAGCGCACGCGGGACGTCCAGCAGCCGCACCCAGAGCCAGTCGGTGTCGCCGCTCACCTCTCCGGCGCGGAAGTCCGCGAACTGCCAGCGCAGCGGGTGCTGGGGCGGGACGTGCTTGAACACGACCTGGGAGACCAGGTCGTGGCCGAGCGCGAACCGGGCCAGGGCCGTGTAGACGGCGTCGTCACCGGCGATGGTCTCGTCGACCGTCAAGGTGCCGGCGTCGACCGAGTAGCTGGCGTACCCGTCCGGCACGCCGTCGGCGTCCCGGTGGACGGCGACGTAACGCGGCGCCGGAGAGATCGGGGGCTGCCCCGCGCGCAAGGCCCACCAGCGGTGCGGCCGGGACAGCGCGCCGGGCTGGGCGCGGCGATACCGGTCGTAGACCTCTTCAAGGATCGTGCCGCACTCGGCACGACGCAGCACCTCGACGTTGTCCGGGCCGGTCGCCGGTGCGTTGACCGTTCCGCGCGCCCGCGGGACGGCGAGGGCGCCCTGGCGGCGCGGCACGGTCAGCCGCTGCGTGTAGGTCGCCGGTCCGTAGCCGAACCTGCGGTAGATCAGGGCCTCGGAAGCCAGCAGCACGGAAAGGAACTCGCCTCGGGCCCGCAGCTCGGTGAGCTGATGGCGCATCATCGCGCTGAGCACGCCCTGGCGCCGGTGTGAGGGCACGACGCCGACAGTGGTCACTCCGGCGGCGGGGACGAGGAGCTCACCGGGCAGGGTGAGTTCGAAGGAGTACGCACCGGCGGTGCCGACGGGCCGCCCGTCCGCCGTCAGGGCGAGCAGGTTGCGGTCCATTTCGAGCGCCGACCACCAGACCCCGCCGCCCTCGGTGGGGGTTTCCGGGAAGATCCCGAACGCGGCATGGAGTGTGTCGACGAAGACATCGAGATCCTCGTCAGTCGTGGGACGTATCTCCATCGCTGCCGCTGCCTCCTCGGGATACCGGCACCACGACTGGTGGTGTCCGGCCACCATGCAGCGTTGACCCGTGGCCGGGTCAAACGAATTACGGCCCAGCCCGCGGCCGGTCACCGCCCCCGCGCGTGCGCGGGGGCGGTGTGCGCGTCAGACGCCCATGGGGTGCCAGACCGTCTTCGTCTCCAGGAAGGGGAGGAGGCGGGTCGTGCCGGGGTCGGCGGGCCAGTCCACAGGGTGTGGACGGACCACGCGCTTGAGGTTGTCGGCGGCGGACCTCTCCAGGTCGGTCGCCAGCTCAGGGCCCGCGCCGGTCAGGTCGATCGCGTTGACGTCCTGGTGGGCGGCGAGCGGGGTGGCCAGTTCGGCGGTGCGGCCGGAGAGGATGTTGACCACGCCGCCCGGAAGGTCGGAGGTGGCCAGGACCTCGGCCAGGGAGAGGGCGGGCAGGGGGGCGCGCTCGGCGGCCACGACGACGGCCGTGTTGCCGGTGACGATCGCGGGGGCGACGACCGAGATCAGGCCGAGGAACGAGGAGTCCTGGGGGGCCAGGAGCGCGACGACGCCCGTCGGCTCGGGGGTGGAGAGGTTGAAGTACGGCCCGGCGACGGGGTTGGCGGAGCCCGCGATCTGGGCGATCTTGTCGGACCAGCCCGCGTACCAGACCCAGCGGTCGATCGCGGCGTCGACCGACGAGGTGGCCTTGGCCTTGGACAGGCCCTCGGCCGCGGCCACCTCGGCCACGAACTGGTCGCGGCGGCCCTCCAGCATCTCGGCGACGCGGTACAGGATCTGGCCGCGGTTGTAGGCGGTGGCCCCGGACCAGCCGCCGAAGGCCTTGCGCGCGGCGGTCACCGCGTCGCGGGCGTCCTTGCGGGAGGCCAGGGGGGCGTTGGCCAGCCAATGGCCCTTTGCGTCGGTCACCACGTACACCCGGCCGCTTTCGGAGCGTGGGAACTTCCCGCCGATGAAGAGCTTGTAGGTCTTGAGTACGGAGAGTCGGTCAGACATCGAGGTACGCCTCCAGGCCGTGGCGGCCGCCCTCGCGGCCGTAGCCCGACTCCTTGTAGCCGCCGAACGGCGAGGCGGGGTCGAACTTGTTGAACGTGTTGGACCAGATCACCCCGGCGCGCAGCTTGCCCGCCATCTCCAGGATGCGCGAGCCCTTCTCCGTCCAGATGCCCGCCGACAGGCCGTACGGGGTGTTGTTCGCCTTGGCCACGGCCTCGTCGGGGGTGCGGAAGGTCAGGACGGACAGGACCGGGCCGAAGATCTCCTCGCGCGCGATCCGGTGGGCCTGGGTGACGCCGGTGAAGAGGGTGGGCGCGAACCAGTAGCCGGAGCTGGGCAGTTCGCACTCCGGGGCCCAGCGCTCGGCGCCCTCGGCCTCGCCCGCGTCGGCCAGCGTGCGGATACGGGCCAGCTGCTCGGCGGAGTTGATCGCGCCGATGTCGGTGTTCTTGTCCAGCGGGTCGCCGACGCGCAGCGTGCGCATGCGGCGCTTGAGCGCGTCCAGCAGCTCGTCCTGGACGGACTCCTGGACCAGCAGCCGGGAGCCCGCGCAGCAGACGTGGCCCTGGTTGAAGAAGATGCCGCCGATGATGCCCTCGACGGCCTGGTCGATCGGCGCGTCGTCGAAGACGATGTTCGCGGCCTTGCCGCCCAGCTCCAGGGTGACCTTCTTCTTCGTACCGGCCACCGTGCGGGCGATCGCCTTGCCGACCTCGGTCGACCCCGTGAAGGCCACCTTGTCGATCCCGGGGTGGGCGACCAGCTCGGCGCCGGTCGAGCCGTCGCCGGTGACGATGTTGACCACGCCCTTGGACAGGCCCGCCTGGCGGCAGATGTCGGCGAAGAAGAGGGCGCTCAGGGGCGTCGTCTCGGCGGGCTTCAACACCACCGTGTTGCCGCAGGCCAGCGCCGGGGCGATCTTCCACGCCAGCATCAGGAGGGGGAAGTTCCACGGGATGACCTGGCCCGCCACGCCCAGCGGCTTCGGATCGGCGCCGTAGCCCGCGTACGCGAGCTTGTCGGCCCAGCCCGCGTAGTAGAAGAAGTGCGCCGCGACCAGCGGCAGATCGGCGTCCCGCGACTCGCGGATCGGCTTCCCGTTGTCCAGCGACTCCAGGACGGCCAGCTCGCGGGAGCGCTCCTGGATGATCCGCGCGATCCGGAAGAGGTACTTGGCGCGCTCGGCGCCGGGCAGGGCCGACCAGGTCTCGAACGCCTTACGGGCGGCCTTGACCGCGCGGTCCACGTCCTCGGCGCTGGCCTGGGCGACCTCCGACAGGACCTCCTCGGAGGAGGGGGAGAGGGTCTTGAAGACCTTGCCGTCCCCCGCCTCGCGGAACTCCCCGTCGATGAACAGCCCGTACGACGGGGCGATGTCGACGACCGCGCGGGACTCGGGCGCGGGCGCGTACTCGAAAACTGGCATGGCGTATCAGTCCACCGTCACGTAGTCGGGACCGGAGTACCGGCCGGTGCTCAGCTTCTGGCGCTGCATCAGCAGATCGTTCAGCAGGCTCGACGCGCCGAAGCGGAACCAGTCCGGGGACAGCCACTCCTCGCCCAGCGTCTCGTTGACCATCACCAGGTACTTGATGGCGTCCTTCGTGGTGCGGATGCCGCCCGCGGGCTTCACTCCCACCTGCACCCCGGTCGCGGCGCGGAAGTCGCGGACCGCCTCCAGGAGGACGAGGGTGACGGGCGGCGTCGCGTTGACGGACACCTTGCCGGTCGACGTCTTGATGAAGTCGGCGCCCGCGAGCATCGCCAGCCAGGACGCGCGGCGGACGTTGTCGTACGTCTGGAGCTCGCCGGTCTCGAAGATCACCTTCAGGTGCGCGGCGCTCCCGTCCTCGCGGACGCATGCCTCCTTCACCTGCCGGATCTCCTCGAAGACCTCCAGGTAGCGGCCGGAGAGGAACGCCCCGCGGTCGATCACCATGTCGATCTCGTCCGCGCCGGCGGCCACCGCCTCCCGGGTGTCGGCCAGCTTCACGGAGCGGGCCGCCCGGCCGGAGGGGAAGGCGGTCGCCACGGCCGCCACGTGGATGCCGCTGCCGGTCAGGGCCTCCTTGGCGGTCGTCACCATGTCGCCGTAGACGCAGATCGCCGCGACCTTCGGGACGCTGCGGTCGGTGGGGTCCGGGGTGATCCCCTTCGCGCACAGCGCCCGGACCTTGCCCGGGGTGTCCGCGCCCTCCAGGGTCGTCAGGTCGATCATCGAGATCGCCAGGTCGATGGCGTACGCCTTCGCCGTCGTCTTGATCGAGCGGGTGCCGAGGGTCGCGGCACGGGCCTGGAGGCCGACCGCGTCGACGCCCGGCAGGCCGTGCAGGAAGCGGCGCAGCGCGCTGTCGGTGGCGGTCACGTCCGCCATCGACGCCAGTCGCGCCGCGGCCTCGGTGCCGTATGCGGGAACTGTGGTGGGCATGGTCACCACCTGAGCATATCTACGCGCGTAGCGGTATGTCACCCCCCGGCCGGGATCGGTCCCGGGCCCGGCCCGGGTCCGATCGTGCTCGTTCCGTGTTGATCCCGAAGCCCAAGGCGCCGGACCGTGGGGCACAATCGGCCCCATGACGAGCCCGGACGACCCCGCCGACCCCGCGCAGCCCACCGAGGAGCCCGCCCCGTACGCCGACCGCGTCTACCGCTCCCCGGGCGGCATCGCGGGCGGCGTGCTGCTGCTCGGCATCGGCGGCTGGCTCGGCATCGACGCCATCCTGCGCGGCGAGGGCCGCACGCCGTGGCTGGCCCTCGCCGGGCTGTTCTTCGCGGTGCCGGTGGTGATCGCCTTCACCGTGCGCCCGGCGGTGTACGCGGGCGCGGACCGGCTGCTCGTACGCAACCCCTTCCGCACCATCACCCTCCCGTGGGGCTCCGTCGAGACCCTTCGCGCGAGCTACACCAGCGAGGTGCTGGCGGGCGGCGCGACGTACCAGCTGTGGGCCGTCCCCGTCTCCCTGCGCCAGCGCAAGCGCGCCGCCCGCCAGCAGAGCCGCGCGGCCGCCACGGAAGCCCTCGGCCGCACGCCCGGCCAGGGCGCCACCGCGGACCGGCGCGCCCAGGCCGACCAGACCATCGACGACCTGCGCGAACTGGCCCAGTCGAACGCCGACCGCGACAGCGCGCAGGGCGAGCCCGAGGTGCGGTGGGCGTTCGAGGTCATCGCGCCGACCCTGGCCGGTGCGGTGCTGCTGGTGATCATGCTGCTGATCTGAGGACGGTGCGGTCGTGCCGAAGCAGCGCAAACAGCGGCGGCGTCGGCAGCGGGAGTCCGCTGCCGACGCCGGGCGTTGGGAAGTGGTCTTCGAGACCCAGGACGCCGCCGCATTGCGTGCCCAGCTGGTCCGCTTGCGGGGCGGGGACGCGCCGGTCGACGTGTCGACGGTCCGCGTGGACACGCTGTGCGGGCGCTCGACGCGGCCGACGACGTATCGGCTGAGCCGGTTCGTCCGGGATCCGGGGAGCTAGATTCCGATGGCTGCGGAGAGGTCCTTCTTCAGGGCCGCCAGGACCGTTTCCGCCGTGGCGCGGGCCCGGGGGAGGTCCGCTGCGGCGGGTACGTCGACCACCACCTCCAGGTAGCACTTCAGCTTCGGCTCCGTACCGCTAGGGCGCACGATCACGCGGGCCGAGCGGACTGTGTCCCTCCCGGCGAGCCGGTACCGCAGGCCGTCCGTCGGGGGCAGGGACTCCGAGCCCCGCTCCAGATCCTCGGCCGAGGTGACCTCCAGGCCCGCCAGCTCGGCCGGGGGCCGCTCGCGCAGGCGCCGCATCGCCGCCGCGATCAGGGACAGGTCCTCGACCCGTACGGACAACTGGTCCGTGGCGTGCAGACCGTGCGCGACCGCGATGTCGTCCAGCAGGTCCGTGAGGGTACGCCCCTGCCCCTTCAGCTCCGACGCCAGCTCCGCCACCAGCAGCGCGGCCGTGATCCCGTCCTTGTCGCGCACCCCGTCCGGGTCCACGCAGTAGCCCAGCGCCTCCTCGTACGCGTAAGCCAGACCGTCCACCCGGGCCAGCCACTTGAAGCCGGTCAGCGTCTCCGCGTACGGCAGGCCCGCGTCGGCCGCGATGCGGGACAGCAGCGACGAGGACACGATCGTCGTCGCGAACGCGCCACGGGCCCGCTTGTGCACGAGGTGCGTGGCGAGCAGCGCCCCGACCTCGTCGCCGCGCAGCATCCGCCAACCGCCGGCCGTCCCCGGCGCCGGGACCGCCACCGCGCAGCGGTCCGCGTCCGGGTCGTTCGCGATGACGATGTCCGGCGCCGCCTCGCGGGCCGTCGCGAACGCCAGATCCATCGCCCCCGGCTCCTCCGGATTCGGGAACGCCACCGTCGGGAACGCCGGATCGGGATCGGCCTGCGCGGGAACCACCGTCGGCGCCGGGAAGCCCGCCCGGGCGAAGGCCGCCGTCAGCGTTTCGCGCCCCACGCCGTGCAGGGGCGTGTAGACGGCGCGGGCATCCCGCGCGGAACCGGCGGTCAGCACGGCCTCGGTGCGGGCCAGGTACGCGTCGAGGATGCCGTCGTCCAGCGTCTCCCAGCCGGTGTCCGGGCGGCGTACGTCGTCCAGGCTGCCGATCGCCGCGATCTCGGCCGCGATCTCCGCGTCCGCGGGCGGGACGATCTGTGAGCCGTCGCCCAGGTAGACCTTGTAGCCGTTGTCGCGGGGCGGGTTGTGGCTCGCCGTGACCTCGATCCCCGCCACCGCGCCCAGGTGGCGGATCGCGAACGCCAGCACCGGCGTCGGGAGCGGACGCGGCAGCAGCGCCGCGCGGAAACCGGCGCCCGTCATGACGGCCGCCGTGTCGCGGGCGAAGTCCGCGCTCTTGTAGCGGGCGTCGTAGCCGATGACGACGAGACCGGCGTCCTGGTCCGGCTGCTTGGCCAGGTACGCGGCCAGCCCGGCGGCGGCGCGGATCACGACGGCGCGGTTCATCCGCATCGGGCCCGCGCCCAACTCACCGCGGAGGCCCGCGGTGCCGAACTGAAGCGTCCCGGAAAAGCGCTCCGCGAGCGCGTCCCCCGCCTCGGTGTCGCCCCCCTGGGCCGCGTCCAGCAGCGCGCGCAACTCGTCCCGGGTCTCGGGGTCGGGGTCCTCGGCCAGCCAGGTGCTGGCCTGGTCGATGAGGTCGAGCGCCATTGGGGGGGCCTCCTGGGTGGGGGTGCCGATGTGTTGTTGGTTGCTGCGCGGTCGCCGGGGGAGCAGTTCCGCCCCCCGGCGCGGGGGCTGTCGAATGGTGGGCCCTGGTGCGCAACTGGAGCGGGCCCGGCCCCGGGCCACCGGCGGGGAGTCGCCGATGGCGGGAGGGGCGGGGCGCAGGGGTGGGGTCCTGGACGATGACGTGTATTTGTGGCGCCTGTTCGCGGCCCACTCCACGTCTCCGGGCACGGGCGCCAAAAATATACGAGTCCAGGGCCCTGCCCCGGAGGCCCCGCACCGGCACCACCCCCCGCACGCACCGCGCCGGGGTCCGGGGCGGAGCCCCGGCGGGGGGTTTGGGGGGCGGAGCCCCCCAAGACCTCAGCCCCGGGGCCTCAGAGGCGGTCCAGCACCTGCGCCAGCAGCGTGCCCATCCGGGTGGCCGAGTCGCGACCCGCCTGAAGGACCTCTTCGTGGTTGAGGGGTTCGCCCGTCATGCCCGCCGCGAGGTTGGTGACCAGGGAGATGCCCAGGACCTCGGCCCCCGCCTCGCGGGCCGCGATGGCCTCGAGGGTGGTGGACATGCCGACGAGGTCGGCCCCGATGGTGCGGGCCATGGTGATCTCGGCCGGGGTCTCGTAGTGGGGGCCGGGGAACTGGGCGTAGACGCCCTCTTCCAGGCTGGGATCGATCTGCTGGCAGAGGGCCCGCAGCCGGGGGGAGTAGAGGTCGGTGAGGTCGACGAAGTTGGCGCCCACGATGGGGGAGGCGGCGGTGAGGTTGATGTGGTCGCTGATGAGAACCGCTTGGCCCGGGTGCATGCCCTCGCGGAGGCCACCGCAGCCGTTGGTGAGGATGATCGTCTTGCAGCCGGCGGCGACGGCGGTGCGGACGCCGTGGGCGACGGCGGCGACGCCGCGGCCTTCGTAGTAGTGGGTGCGGCCGAGGAAGACGAGGGCCCGCTTGTCGCCGAGCTTGTACGAGCGGATGGTGCCCGCGTGGCCCGCGACGGCGGGCGGCGGGAAGCCGGGCAGCTCGGTGACGGGGAACTCGTGCTCCGCGCTGCCGAGCGCGTCGGTGGCGGGGACCCAGCCGGATCCCAGGACCAGGGCGACGTCGTGGGTCTCCGCGCCGGTCAGCTCGCGCAGGCGCGTGGCGGCGGCGTCGGCGGCGGCGTGGGGGTCGGCGGGGCCGCCTTGGCTGTCCCTAGTAACAGATGCGTTCACGCGCACGAGCGTAGCCCCTTCTGGCCTACGCGCGTAGACGGCTTCGCGACGGTGTTCGGATCGTTGCGATGCGCGCAGCACCAAACGCAACACCAAGCCCGGCACCAAACGCAGCACCAAGCCCAGCGCCAAGCGCAGCGCTACACGGTCGCGGTGAGCCGTTCGTACGCGTGGGAGAACCGTTCCAGCGGGTCGCCCTCCGCGTTCCAGGGCCAGGGCGTCACCACGCCCGTGGTGGCGCGCAGGGCCGTCGCGGCCTCGCTCGTGCGGCCGGACTTGACCAGGGCGTACGCCAGGACGTTGAGGTCGGCGAGGGCCGCGGCGTGGCCGAGGAAGCCGGGGCGGGGCCAGTCCTGGGCCGCCTGGTCGAGTACGGGGGCGACCTCATGGCGCCGCCAGTAGTCCCCGGCGCTGATCGCCTCCAGGCCGCCGCTGGCCATGGTGCGCTGGTGGCCGCGGACGATCGCGGTCAGCTCCAGGCCGACGGTGGGGGCGTCGGCGGGCATGCGGCCGCGGACGGAGTCGAGGAGGTCGAGGAGTTGTACGGCGGAGCCGCACTCGTCCGGCGACAGGTAGCCGAGGACCTGGAAGTACGCCTCGCGGTTCCATGGGTCACGGGCCATGATCTCCTGCCAGATCGCCGACAGCTCCCGGTGGGGCCGCTGCTCGCGGCGCAGCGTGGCCAGGTGCACGGCCCATGGGGTGGGGTCGGCGGGGACCAGCTCGGCGGCGAGGCGGCAGGTCTCGCGGGCGTCGCTCAGGTCGACGGCCGGGCCGTGGGTACCGGCCTGGGCCAGCTCGGACCAGGCGTGCAGCAGCAGGGCCCCCTGGTCGCGCGGATGGTGCCGCCGGAAGATCCCGGGCAGGGCCCGCCCCGCGGCGGCGGCGAGTACGGAGAGGCGGTGCGCCTTGCGGTCCCAGTCCTCACCGGCGTCCTCGATCACCCGGGACACCTGGGCGATCACCGTGGTGTCGAGTTCACCGCGGACCCAGCTCGTTTCGAGGCGTTGCCGGACCCGGCCGAGGTCGGTGTCGTCGAGTTCGGGGGCCAGCCGGGGACGGCTGCCCTTGCGGCGCCTGAAGACGGGCATGGTGGTCGGAGGCTTCCCTTCCAGCGGTGGCACGGTGTGCGCGAACGAGATCGTCCTGCATCGTCGCCCAGGCCGGTCGCGGGGAACAGGGGGAGCGGCCACATCGGCACGATGACTTCACCAGCCGCGCCTCCTTGTGGGAGGTGGGCCATGGCGACTGCGGAGGGGTGCGGGCCAGCGTATACGGGAGCCAGCGGGCTCGGCGCGGCAGGCCAGAGGGCTGGGCGCGGCAGGCCGACACGGCCGACGGCCCGCCGCCGTGACAGACGACGGCCCGCCGTGACC
Source organism: Streptomyces sp. NPDC021115 (assembly GCF_044333065.1). Classification (NCBI taxonomy): domain Bacteria; kingdom Bacillati; phylum Actinomycetota; class Actinomycetes; order Kitasatosporales; family Streptomycetaceae; genus Streptomyces; species Streptomyces sp. NPDC021115. The sequence continues at coordinate 5,622 of NZ_JBIRQF010000031.1, read as the reverse complement.
GGCCCGGCCCGGTCACGGCCTAGCAGGGCCGCTTCCGCAGCTCCATGACGTAGTCGTGGGGCGCCCCGGCGGATTCGGCGGCGTCGGCGATCTCGCCGAGGTAGCGGGCGGAGGGCAGGCCGCCCTCGTAGCCGTTGAGGACGTACAGCCAGGCGGGTTCGTCGCCGTCCAGAGTGTGGACGCGGATCCGCATGCGGCGGTATATGTCCAGGCCGACGCCCTCCCAGCGGTCCATGGAGTCCTCGTCCATGGGGGCGATGTCGTAGAGCGCGACGAAGACCTGGGAGCGAGGGGCCTCGACGATGGTGGGGAGGGCGCCTTCCCAGCCCATCTGCTCCCCGCCGAAGGTCAGGCGCCAGCCGGTGATCCAGCCTGTGCCGCGCAGGGGTGAGTGCGGTGCGCGGCGGGACATCAGCCGCGCGTCGAGGTTGCCGGCGTACGCGGCGTAGAGCGACATGGATCAGAGGGTACGGGAGAGGGGTGGAAGCGCTCTTGGGGTGGCGGGTTCGTATGAGGATGCGCACTCGAACCCCCGGGCGGGAGCCTAGCGGGTGGGTACGGGACAATGGAGCATGTGACTCGGATCGTGATCATTGGTGGCGGACCCGGCGGCTACGAGGCGGCGCTGGTCGCCGCGCAGCTCGGCGCGGAGGTGACCGTCGTCGACTGCGACGGTCTGGGCGGGGCGTCGGTGCTGACCGACTGCGTGCCGTCGAAGACGTTGATCGCCACGGCTGAGGTGATGACGACGTTCGACTCTTCGTACGAGGAGTTGGGCATCATCGTCGCCGATGACACCCCGCCGCTGGAGCAGGCGGCCCGGGTGGTGGGCGTGGACCTGGGCAAGGTCAACCGGCGGGTGAAGCGGTTGGCGCTCGCGCAGTCGCACGACATCACGGCCTCCGTGACGCGCGCCGGCGCGCGCGTCGTGCGGGGGCGCGGGCGGCTGGAGCCCGCGCAGGCGCCGGACGGATCGCGGAAGGTGATCGTCCGGGCGGCGGACGGCTCGGAGGAGACCCTGGTCGCGGACGCGGTGCTGGTGTCGACCGGTGCGCATCCGCGGGAGATCCCGGACGCGCAGCCGGACGGCGAGCGCATCCTGAACTGGACGCAGGTGTACGACCTCGACGAGCTCCCGGAGGAGCTGATCGTGGTCGGTTCCGGTGTCACGGGCGCCGAGTTCGCGGGCGCGTACCAGGCGCTGGGGTCCAAGGTCACGCTGGTCTCCAGCCGGGACCGGGTGCTGCCCGGTGAGGACCCGGACGCGGCGGCGGTGCTGGAGGACGTCTTCCGGCGGCGCGGGATGAACGTGATGTCCCGCTCGCGGGCCGCCGCGGTGAAGCGGGTGGGCGACCGGGTGGAGTGCACGCTCGCTGACGGGCGGGTCATCACCGGCAGCCACTGCCTGATGGCCGTGGGCTCGATACCGAACACCGAGGACATGGGCCTGGAGGAGGCCGGGGTCCGGACGAAGGACTCCGGGCACATCCTGACCGACAAGGTGTCGCGCACCAGCGCGCCGGGCGTGTACGCGGCCGGTGACTGCACCGGGGTGTTCGCGCTGGCGTCGGTGGCGGCGATGCAGGGCCGGATCGCGATGTACCACTTCCTCGGTGACGCGGTCACCCCGCTGAACCTCAAGACCGTCTCGGCGAACGTCTTCACCGACCCCGAGATCGCCACGGTCGGCTACTCGCAGGCCGATGTGGACGCGGGGAAGATCGACGCCCGGGTGGTGAAGCTGCCGCTGCTGCGCAACCCGCGGGCCAAGATGCAGGGCATCCGGGACGGCTTCGTGAAGATCTTCTGCCGTCCGGGCACCGGCATCGTCGTCGGCGGTGTTGTGGTCTCTCCGCGCGCGAGCGAGCTGATCCATCCGATCGCGCTCGCGGTCGACAACAACCTGACGGTCGAGCAGATCGCCAAGGCGTTCACCGTGTACCCGTCGCTGTCCGGCTCGATCGCCGAGGTGGCACGGCAGTTGCACACCCGTAAGTCGTCCGAAGGGTAGTCAGGGCGGACTGCCGGACAGGCCGTCAGGACGGGCCGTCGGGCGTGAGGTGCGCCCCTTATAGCAGCTTGCGCCCGCGCAGATGAACAACTTCTGCTAATTAGTGCAAGCTGCTGAAAACAGACAGTCGTTGGCGTTACTGTCAGTTTCGTGTTCGCTGCAGAACGTCGCCAATTGATCCTTGAAATGGTGCGTGCGAACGGAGCGGTGTCGCTCCGTGAGCTCGCCCGCGTCGTCCAGACCTCCGAAGTGACCGTACGGCGTGATGTGCGGGCGCTGGAGGCAGAAGGACTGCTCGACCGCCGGCACGGCGGTGCGGTGCTGCCGGGCGGATTCACCAGGGAGTCCGGCTTCCCGCAGAAATCCCATCTAGCGACCGCGGAGAAGACGGCGATCGCCGATCTCGCGGCCGGTTTCGTCGAAGAGGGCGAGGCCGTCGTGGTCGGCGCCGGTACGACCACGCAGGAGCTGGCCCGCCGGCTCGCGCGGGTCCCCGGGCTGACCGTGGTCACCAATTCCCTGCTCGTCGCACAGGCGTTGGCGCATGCCAACCGGGTCGAGGTCGTCATGACCGGCGGCACCCTGCGCGGCTCCAACTACGCGCTGGTCGGCAGCGGCGCCGAGCAGTCCCTCCAGGGGCTGCGGGTCTCGCGCGCCTTCCTGTCCGGCAGCGGGCTGACCGCCGAGCGCGGTCTTTCCACGTCCAACATGCTGTCGGCCAGCGTCGACCGGGCGCTGGTGCAGGCCGCGGCGGAGGTGGTGGTGCTCGCCGACCACACCAAGCTGGGCACCGACACCATGTTCCAGACGGTGCCCACCGATGTGATCACGCGGCTGGTGACCGACGAGCCACCCACCCAGGACGACCGTGCGCTGACCGAGTTGCAGGCCCTGGCCGATCAGGGCGTGCAGATCGCGGTGGCGGGGCCGGGCGCGGGGTCCGGCCCGGCCGGTGGCGAGGGCGGCGGCCCGCCGGGGGCGGGCCGTCAGGCGGGGCGGCTGGGCTCGTCGGCCCCGCGGTCCGGGGCCGGTGAGGACGGGCTGCCGCTGCCCGGGCCGCGCCGCAATCCGCACGGCCAGGGGCCAGGCGGCGCCCAGCTGCGCACCGCGGCGTCGCTGCCCGAGCAGCAGACGGGCGGCGGCCGGGTGGCGGACCTGGCGCCACGGCGGCGCTGACCGGGCGCCCAGGACAGCGGGGTGGCCGGTTCAGTGCGCCTTGAGGCCGGTGAAGGTCAGGGCGAGCAGCCGGTCCGCCAGCTCCGGATCGTCCGGCGACTGCTCGACGGCCAGCGCGATGGCGTTGGTCAGCTGCATCAGGTCGGCGATCACCACGTCCGGCCGTACGGCTCCGGCCTGCTGGGCGCGGGCGAGCAGTTCGCTGCCCGCCTCGCGCAGCGGCAGGCGGCAGCCGCGGGACAGCTCCGAACTCTCGTCCGCCGAGCACGCCATCAGCGCCTGGGCGAGCCCTCGGTAGGTGCTCGCGTGGTGGACGATCGCCCGCAGCCAGTCGACCAGCGCATGGCACGGCTGGGGCGCCTTCGCCAGCTCGCGGGAGCGCGTCAGCAGGGCGTTCATCTCGCCCTGGAAGACGGCGCCCATGAGCGCGGTGCGGTTGGGGAAGTGCCGGTAGAGCGTGCCGATGCCGACGCCCGCCCGGCGCGCGATGTCCTCCAGCGAGGCGTCCGTGCCGTGCTGGGTGAAGGCGGTGCGCGCCTCGGCCAGCAGCCGCTCGTAGTTGCGGCGCGCGTCGGCGCGCATGGGGCGGGGGAGCGGTGGCGTATGCGCCGGGGCTGTCTCGGTCGCCATCGCGGTCCTCCCTGCTGTGCCGTGTCGTACCTGCCTGTAGGTCAAGCATGCCATCACGTGACATCCGGTTGGCCGGACATCGTCGCTCTCCGGCCGCCCGGGTGGCCGCGGCGGCCGGGCAGTGGCCGGACGGCGGCCGGGCGGTGGCGGGGTGGTGAACCGCGGGCGCGCGCGGGGGAACGGCTGGGAAACAACATCAGCGCCGGGCAACGCCGTTTTGTGCAATCGCCATCGAACAGGGCGTGAGGCGCCGTGTGTTGCGGTGGCCGGGAGTGGAAGAACCCATGGGACTGACCAGTCGATCGCTCGAGTACGTCATGATCGCCGCCGCCGTGATGTGCGTCGCGCTCACGGCCTGGCTGTGGCCGCGCTTCGCCGGACGGGGCGTACGGGCGTGGCTGGGCAGGCTCGGCTCGCTGGCGGTGACCCAGTGCGCCATCGTCGCCGCGCTGGCCCTCGCGGTGAACGCGAACTTCCAGTTCTACGGGTCCTGGGACGAGCTGCTGGGCCGGGGCGAGACGGCCCCCGCCGCGCTCTCGGACGTACACGGCGGCGGGGCGGTCCCGTCCGGGCCGTCCGGGGCCCTGGTGCAGCCCGCGCCGCCGCAGGGCCTGGACAGGGTGCACGGGCTGCCCGGCGGGCCGCCGCAGAAGACCGGCACGGTCGAGTCGGTGCGCGTCCTGGGCCGCCGCAGCCAGGTCACCAACCCCGCGTACGTGTACCTGCCGCCGCAGTACTTCCAGCGCCAGTACGCCCGCCAGCGCTTCCCCGTCATCGTCGCGATCAGCGGCTACCCGGGCGGGTCCTTCCTGCTGGCCCAGCATCTGCGGGTGCCGCAGACCGCGGGCGACCTGATGCGCCGGGGGACGATGCAGCCCGCCGTGATCGTGATGATCCGGCCCACCATCGCCCCGCCGCGGGACACCCAGTGCGTGGACGTCCCCGGAGGGCCGCAAGCCGAGACGTACTTCGCCGAGGACCTCCCCGAGGCGCTGGCGCGCCACTACCGGATCGGCCACGACCCCAGCGCCTGGGGCGTCATGGGCTACTCCTCGGGCGGCACCTGCGCGCTTCAGCTGGCCATGCGCCATCCGCGGGTGTACTCCGCGGCGGCCGCCCTCTCGCCCGACTACCGCGTGGCCGACGATCCCACCACCGGGAACCTGTTCGGCGGCGGCCCGGCGGGGCAGCGGCGGATGCGGGAGCACGATCTGCTGTGGCGGCTGCGGAACCTGCCGCAGCCCGAGGTGTCGGTGCTGGTGGCCTCCAGCCGCCGGGGCGAGTCGGATTACGGCGCGACCCGGTCGTTCCTGGCCGCCGTCCGGCCGCCGATGCGCGCCGAGTCGATCATCCTGGACCGGGGCAGCCACAACTTCCGCACCTGGCGGCGCGAACTGCCCGCCACGCTGCGCTGGATGAGCGGCCAGCTGACCTTCCCGCAGGACGTGGTCGGGCGGGGGCGCTGAGCAGCGGCGGATGCCTGAGCACGCACGCGGGCCCCGGCCGTCCCAGGGACGTCCGGGGCCCGCTCACAGCCCTGCGGCGTGGCGTCAGTCCTTGATCTCGCAGATGACCGAGCCCGAGGTGATCGACGCGCCGACCTCGGCGCTCAGGCCCTTGATGGTGCCCGCGCGGTGGGCGTTGAGGGGCTGTTCCATCTTCATGGCTTCGAGGACGACGACGAGGTCGCCTTCGGCCACGGTGTCGCCTTCGGAGACGGCGACCTTGACGATGGTGCCCTGCATCGGGGAGGCGAGGGCGTCGCCGGAGGCGGCGGAGCCGCCCTTCTTCACCGCCTTGCGCTT
>NZ_JBIRQF010000030.1:0-81165 GCF_044333065.1 Streptomyces sp. NPDC021115 | reverse complement strand
ACGCCCGGTTACATTCCGAACCCGGAAGCTAAGCCTTTCAGCGCCGATGGTACTGCAGGGGGGACCCTGTGGGAGAGTAGGACGCCGCCGAACAATTTTTAGCCTCGACCCCGAGCATTACATGCTCGGGGTCGAGGCATTTTTGCGTTCAGCGCCAGGTATCGCCAGCAGGAGGGGTGAGGAGAAGCGGGGGATGCCATGGGTCCCGTTGAGGCCGTGCGGGCTCAAACGGGCGCTGGAGGCGGCGTCAGGGTCCGTTACAGGGCCAGTCCTGACGCCGCCATCACCCACCACCCACCCCTGCATCCGTATCCTCATCCCACCCGCATCCCCGCCTCAGGCGCCGTAACCGGCGGCCCGGGCGAGTTCGAGGTCGAGTGCCTCGCGGCGGATGCGCTGGTCCATGTAGAGGAGAGCGGTCACACCGGCGCTGATCGGAAAGGTGATGGCCGAGCTGATCACTCCGCCGATGCCGACGACGATCAGAAAGCCCCAGCCGACGGAGACGGACTCGCCGGACAGGTAGTCGATGGCGCTGTCCCCGCCGAACGCCATCGCGACGGCGCTGGTCGGCACCTCGACGACGGCGGCCACGAGGAAGACCAGCACGATGGACAGGAGCTGGATGCCGAAGACGCGCCACCACGCTCCCCGTACGAGCTTGGCCGAGCGGCGCAGGGCGGAGATGATCCCCTGCTTCTCCAGCATGAGCGCGGGGGCGGCGAGGCTGAAGCGGACCCAGAGCCAGATGGCGACGCACGTTCCCGCGAGCGCTCCGAGTGAGGCGAGCGCCGCGCCCTCGCTGGCCACACCGGCCGCCGCGAGGAGCATTCCCGGTGCCATGCCCACCCCGATGACGGCCGCGGCGATGGCCGGGATGAGCAGGAGCAGTCCGCACAGCTGAAGCAGGCGCGGCCGGGCACCGCCCCAGGCCTCGCTGGTGGTCACGGACTGTCCCAGGACCGCCCGTGCGGTGACCATCGTCAGCAGCGCGGTGGTGACGATGGTGCCCAGCACGCCGATGAGCAGGGTCACCGAGCTGCTGCCCAGGGCGCTGCGAACGGCCTCCAGGGCCTCTCCGAGCGTGGGGTCCGGCTTGTCGACCGCGCCGGTGCCGGAGGTGGTGCGGAACCACAGACCGGTGATGACGGTGATCAGGCCCTGGGCCACCACCGAGACGGCGAGCGAGATGCCGAGGACCGTGCGCCAGTGGGCGCGCATGGTGGCGATCGCGCCGTCCAGGATCTCGCTCACGGCGAGCGGCCGCAGCGGGATGACGCCGGGGCGGGGTGCGGGCGGCGGCTGGCGCCAGCCGGTGCCCCAGCCGCCGTTGTTCGCCGGTCCGGCCGGCTGCGGTGGCGGGGTGGTGATGCCGCCGTGGGGGGCCGTCCAGCGTCCCGCGGGCGGCTGCTGCTCGGCCCAGATGGCGCCCCGCGCGGGTCGCTCCGGCGCGGGGTGGTCGACGGGCTCGTTCGGCTGCTTGCTGCCGTGGTCGGGCTCGTCGGAAGGGGACGATCCGGGCGGAGCCCAGCCCGGAGAGTCGTTCATCGTCGCTCCGTAGGTCGTTCGTTGGCCGGTCGCGGATGCGGTGACGGCCGCTTCGTAGCCATCGTGCCACGGTGGGTTGTGGCGCATGCCGGTCGGCGGAGCGGGCTGACCACTTCATTAGTCGGTGCCGCAGGGGGCAAACTGGGCGGATGGCTGATGACCACCGGGCATCCCCGGAAGGCGCCGCAGCGCCCACTGCTTTCGCACTGCGCTGGGAGGAACCACCGGAGGGGCCCGTGGTGGTGCTCCTCGACCAGACCCGGCTTCCCGCCGAGGAGGTCGAGCTGGTGTGCACCGATGTGCCGATGCTGGTGGAGGCGATCCACTCGCTCGCCGTGCGGGGAGCCCCGCTGCTCGGTATCGCGGGGGCCTATGGGGTCGCCCTCGCCGCGGTGCGCGGTTTCGACGTGGACGAGGCCGCCGAGCAGCTCGCCCATGCCCGTCCCACCGCCGTCAATCTCGGCTACGGAGTGCGGAGGGCCGCCGCCACGTACCACGCTGCCGTCGAGGGCGGGGCGGATCCCGACAGGGCCGCCGCGGCCGCGCTCGCCGAGGCCCGCACCCTGCACGGTGAGGACGCCGAGGCCAGTGAGGCGATGGCCGGGCACGGCCAGGCGCTCCTCGACGAGCTGCTGCCCGCCGGGGGCTACCGCATCCTCACCCACTGCAACGCCGGCGCGCTGGTCTCCGGCGGTGAGGGCACCGCCCTGGCCGTGGTCAAGGCGGTGCACCGGGCCGGGCAGCTGCGGCGGCTCTGGGTGGACGAGACCCGCCCGCTGTTCCAGGGGGCCCGCCTGACGGCGTACGAGGCGGCCCGCGAGGGGATGGCGTACACGCTGCTCACCGACAACGCGGCGGGGTCGCTGTTCGCGGCGGGGGAAGTGGACGCGGTGGTGATAGGCGCGGACCGGATAGCCGCGGACGGCTCGGTGGCCAACAAGATCGGCAGCTATCCGCTCGCGGTGCTGGCCCGCTACCACCATGTGCCGTTCATCGTGGTGGCCCCGACCACCACGGTGGACCCGGACACCGCCGACGGCGCGGCGATCGAGGTCGAGCAGCGGCCCGGGCACGAGGTGACGGACGTCATAGTGCCGCATGCCCCGGCGCCCGGGGCCGAGACGGCGATGGGCGTGCCGGTGGCCCCGCTGGGCACCCAGGCGTACAACCCGGCCTTTGACGTCACACCGCCGGAGCTGGTCACCGCGATCGTCACCGAGCGTGGGGTCGTCGCTCCGGTCACCGAAGGGGGCATCGCGGAGCTGTGCGCCAGGTCACGATCAGGTAATGGGATGATGGCCTCATGAAGGGACGCGTCCTAGTCGTCGACGACGACACCGCACTGGCAGAGATGCTCGGCATCGTGCTGCGCGGCGAAGGCTTTGAACCGTCGTTCGTCTCGGACGGCGACAAGGCCCTTGCCGCCTTCCGCGAGGTCAAGCCGGATCTGGTGCTGCTCGACCTCATGCTGCCCGGACGGGACGGGATCGAGGTGTGCCGTCTGATCCGGGCCGAGTCCGGGGTGCCGATCGTCATGCTCACCGCCAAGAGCGACACGGTCGACGTGGTGGTCGGGCTGGAGTCCGGTGCCGATGACTACATCGTCAAGCCGTTCAAGCCGAAGGAGCTGGTGGCCCGGATCCGGGCGCGGCTGCGGCGGTCCGAGGACCCGACGCCGGAGCAGCTGACGATCGGCGATCTGGTGATCGACGTCGCCGGGCATTCGGTGAAGCGGGAGGGGCAGTCGATAGCGCTGACCCCGCTGGAGTTCGATCTGCTGGTGGCCCTGGCCCGTAAGCCGTGGCAGGTGTTCACCCGCGAGGTGCTGCTGGAGCAGGTCTGGGGCTATCGGCACGCGGCCGATACCCGGCTGGTCAATGTCCATGTGCAGCGGCTGCGCTCCAAGGTCGAGAAGGACCCGGAGCGGCCGGAGATCGTGGTGACCGTGCGCGGCGTCGGCTACAAGGCCGGGCCCAGCTGAGATGACGGGTGGCGGCACGGCTCCGCGGCCCCAGGGTTCGGGCGGCGGGGCGCCGGAGGGCGGCCGGATGGGGCGGCCCGATCCGGCGGGTGACATTCCGCTGCTCCGGAGGCTGTGGAGCGGCGGGCATCTGCTGCCCGACGGTGCCTCCGGCGGACCGGCCCACCCCTTGATCCGGCTGTTCGGGCGGTGGGTGCGCCGTCCGCTGCTGCCCGCTGCCCGGCTGTGGCGGCGGAACATCCAGCTGCGGGTGGTGGCCACCACGCTGCTGATGTCGCTCGGCGTGGTGATCCTGCTCGGCCTGGTCGTCATCGGCCAGGTGCGCAACGGCCTGCTGGATGCCAAGCGGCACGCCGCGCAGGGCCAGGCGGTCGGCGGGTTCGAGGTGGCCGAGCAGATGGCCGACCGTAAGAGCGACGCCGGCGGCCAGGACGGGGCGAGCCCCGGCAGCCGTGGCGCCCAGGACGCGGGGGCGTGGCTGAACGCCCTGGTGGAGCAGTTGGCCAGCGGCGGCAAGGGCGCGTATTCGGTGGTCGCGCTCAGCTCCGACTCCGGGGAGACGCCCTATGTGGCCAGCCGCGGCCCCCGGGCCTCCGGTGACGTCACGGCGGACAGCGTGCCCGCCGATCTGCGGCAGCGGGTCGACGAGGGCCGTACCGCGCCGTACGAGCAGTACGGGCGGATCGAGCACCTCGGCTCGGGCGACAGCGAGGCCGCGCTGATCATCGGCAAGCGGCTGGACGACAACCACGGCGACGCCTACCAGCTGTACTACCTCTTCCCCTTCACCCAGGAGGTGAAGTCGCTGAGCCTGGTGAAGGGCACGCTGGCCACGGCCGGGGTGTTCGTGGTGGTGCTGCTCGGCGCCATCGCCTGGGTGGTGGTGCGGCAGGTCGTCACGCCGGTGCGGATGGCCGCCGGGATCTCCGAGCGGCTGGCGGCCGGGCTGCTCCAGGAGCGGATGAAGGTCACCGGCGAGGACGACATCGCCCGCCTCGGCGAGGCGTTCAACAAGATGGCCCAGAACCTCCAGCTCAAGATCCAGCAGCTGGAGGAGCTGTCCCGGATGCAGCGGCGGTTCGTCTCGGACGTCTCCCATGAGCTGCGCACGCCGCTGACGACCGTGCGGATGGCGGCGGATGTCATCTACGAGGGGCGCGAGGACTTCGATCCGATCACGGCCCGCTCCGCCGAGCTGCTGTGGGGCCAGGTCGACCGCTTCGAGTCGCTGCTCTCCGATCTGCTGGAGATCAGCCGGTTCGACGCGGGCGCGGCCGCCCTGGAGGCCGACCAGATCGATCTGCGCGACGTGGTGAACCGGGTGGTCGACGGGGCCGAGCCGCTGGCCGACGCCAAGGGCACCCGGATCCTGGTGCGGGGCGCCGAGGCGCCGGTGGTCGCGGAGGCGGACGCCCGCCGGGTGGAGCGGGTGCTGCGCAATCTGGTGGTCAACGCCGTGGAGCACGGCGAGGGCCGGGACGTGGTGGTGCGGCTCGCGGCGGCGGGCGGCGCGGTCGCCGTGGCCGTACGGGACTACGGGGTCGGTCTGAAGCCCGGCGAGGCGACGCGGGTGTTCAACCGCTTCTGGCGGGCCGATCCGGCGCGCGCCCGGACGACCGGCGGCACCGGTCTCGGTCTGTCGATCGCCGTGGAGGACGCGCGGCTGCACGGCGGCTGGCTCCAGGCGTGGGGCGAGCCCGGCGGCGGTTCGCAGTTCCGGCTGACGCTGCCGCGCGCCGCGGGCGATGTGCTGCGCGGTTCGCCGATCCCGCTGGAGCCCGAGGACTCCCGGCGCAACCGGCAGTCGGCCGACGGCGGGCAGACGCAGCCCGCGGCGGAGCGGCTGGCGTCGGTGCCCGCACAGCCGCGCTCCGCGCTGCCGCCCGCCGACGCCCCGGTGCCTTCGGCCGATCCGACGGCGCTGCCGGGGAACGGGGCGCGGGTGGTGCGCGGCGCCGCCGAGCCCACGTACCGGGCGGAGCAGCGGGAGCGAACGACACCGAACGAAGGGGAGGGCCGCCCCCGTGGGCGCTGACCGTGCCGATCGCGACCGTTCCCGCACCGGCGCCCGCCGCCGTGCGCGGGGCACCGGCCCGTTGCTGGCGTGTGGTGTGCTGCTGCTGTCCGGCTGTGCCTCGATGCCCGATAGCGGCGATGTGCGCCGGGTCGACTCCTCGCCGCGCTCCGACGTGGACTCGCAGGTCCGGGTGTACGGGGTGAGCCCGGGCAAGGGCGAACAGCCCGCGGAGCTGGTCTCCGGCTTCCTGGAGGCCACGACGAGCGACGAGGAGAACTTCGCCACCGCGAAGGAGTATCTGACCCGCGGCGCGGCCAAGGACTGGGATCCGTTCGCGCAGACCACGGTGCTGGAGCAGGCCCCGGATGTGCGGGTGGAGACCGACCCGGGCGACCGGGACGGCAACAGCAAGACGGTGGTGCTGTCGGGCAAGCGGATCGCCACGGTGGACGCGACGCACGCCTACCGGCCCGATGAGCAGACGTACGAGGAGCGCATCCATCTGACCCTGCGCGGGTCGGAGTGGCGGATCGACGGGCCGCCGCCGGGGCTGGTGCTCGGCGAGTCCGACTTCCAGCGCATCTACCGCTCGGTCAACAAGTACTACTTCGCGAAGCTGGGCCCCGACGCCGACGACTCCCGGGTGGGCGACGAGGTCCTGGTCGCCGACCCGGTCTATCTGCGGCGGCGCATCAATCCGGTCACGGCGACCGTCAAGGCGCTGCTGGACGGCCCGACGGACTGGCTGGATCCGGTGGTCAGCACGTCCTTCCCGGCCGGTACGGCGCTCGGCCGCAACACCGGCAAGCTGTCGCTGGACGATTCGAACGCGCTGAAGGTCCGGCTGAGCGATCAGGCGGCGCAGATCAGCACGGCCCGGTGCGCCCGGATGGCGGCGCAGACGCTGTTCACCGTGCAGGACCTCTGGGAGGGGTCGGACGAGGTGAGCGGGGTGCGGCTGGAGCGGCAGAACGGTGCCGAGCTGTGCGCCCTGTCCAGCGACGCGGCGCGCGCGTACGCACCCGACCATGTCATCGGGCGGCCCCAGCACCAGTACTTCGTGGACGCGCAGAACCGGATGGTCCGGCTGTCCGACGACGAGGACAAGCCACGGCCGGTGCCGGGGCCGTTCGGCGCGGACGGCGCGGGTCTTGGCACGGTGGCGGTCTCGCGCGACGAGCGGGACGCGGCGGCGGTCAGCGAGGACGGCCGGTCGCTGTACGTCACGGAGCTGGTGGCCGGCGCCGAGCGGGGCCGGGTGCGGGTGCACAGCCAGGGCGGCAGCGCCGAGCACGGGCTGACGGCGCCCAGCTGGGACGGTCTCGGCGGGCTGTGGGTGGCCGACCGGGACCCGCAGCGGCCGCGGCTGCTTCGGTTGCGGGGCGGTACGGGACCGGCGGACGAGGTCGAGCTGCCGGCGCTGGACGGTGGCCGGATCACGGCGCTGCGGGTGTCCGCGGACGGCACGAGGATCGCGATGCTGGTCAAGCGGGACGGGCATACGACGCTGCGGCTGGGCCGGATCGAGCGGCGGGGCACGGCGGACCGTCCGAAGCTGTCGGTGCGGGCGCTGCACGCGATCGCGCCGAAGCTCCAGGACGTGGACACCGCGTCCTGGGCGGGGGACAGCCGCCTGGTGGTCGCGGGCCGCGAGTCGGACGGTGTGCAGCAGCTCCAGTACGTGGAGACGGACGGCTCACCGGCGGATCTGCCGGAGGTGCCGGGGCCGAACGGGGTGGAGACGGTCGCCGCCTCCGAGGACCAGACCCGGCCGCTGATCGCCGAGACCAGGGAGAACGGGATCGTCCGGCTGCTGCCCAACACGGACTGGAAGACCGTCGACGAGGACGGTTCCGGGCCGGTGTACCCCGGATAGCCGTACCCCGGACAGCCTTACGGCGGGAGGCCGTGGCGGCCCCTCGCGCCGCCCGTCCCGCCAGGGGCGGGCGGTTGTCCACATGCGCGTGGTTTTCCACAGGGGGTGGCGGCCCGGCTGGTGTGCCGGGACAGTGGGGCACATGCGGGGCTGGTGGCAAGAGATCGCAGATCTGGTGCTGCCGGGCGACTGTGCGGGGTGCGGTCGGCCGGGTGTCCCGCTGTGCGACCGGTGTCATGGGGCGCTGCGCGGGTCCGGGGCGCGTCGGGTGCTGCCGAGCCCGGTGCCGCCGGGGCTGCCGGTGGTCCATGCGGCGGTGGAGTACGTGGACGAGGCCCGGGCGGTGCTGCTCGCGCACAAGGAGCGGGGAGCGCTGCGGCTGGCGGGGCCGCTGGGCGAGGCCCTGGCGGGTGCGGTGCGGGCGGCGGCCCCCGGGGCCCTGCCCCGGGCGCCGGGGGTCCCGCCCCTGCTGCTGGTGCCGGTGCCCTCGGCGCGGCGTGCCGTGGGGGCGCGGGGCCATGATCCGGCCCGGCGCATCGCGAGGGCGGCGGCGGGCGTGCTGCGCCGTGAGGGGTGTCCCGCGCGGGTGCCGTCGGTGCTGCGGCAGCGGCGGCGGGTGACCGACCAGTCGGGGCTGGGCGCCCGGCAGCGCCGGGCGAATGTGACGGGGGCGCTGGAGGCCGTGCCGGGTGGCGGGCGGCTCCTGGTGGCGGGCCCGGTGGTGCTGGTGGACGATCTGATGACGACGGGGGCCTCGCTCGCGGAGGCGGCGCGGGCGGTGGCACAGGCGGGCGGCCGGGTCGTGGGCGGGGCGGTGGTGGCCGCGCCACCGGCGCCCGTGCCCGCCGCGAGCACCGCGCGCTCCGCGCCCATGGGGCCGCCAGGGCGTCTCAGACCCTTCGCGAGCGATAAGCGGAACTGAATACGAAGCCGCGTCGTTGCAGGCTGTAAGGATGCCAAAGCACCTGATCGGAGGTACGGCTCGGTAGGGGGTGCCGACATCCGTCCGGGCGAGCTATGTTCGGTTGTGAGGAGTGGCAGGTGCTATGACTCGCAAATCCGGTTGGCGTGTTTTGCGTGCTTTCTTGTGAGCGGTCGGACGAATCGGGGTGGAGTTGTCCCCCGTGGGAAGGAGAGGTGAAAGCCGCCAAGCCGGTGGCTCCGGAAAACGCCGGAGCCTAGTGCACAAGGGATGAGCTCCGGTGGATCATCCGGAGCGACCCGGGAACGGAGTTCTGCGTGGACATCGTCGTCAAGGGCCGTAAAACAGAGGTGCCCGAGCGGTTCCGGAAGCACGTGGCCGAGAAGCTGAAGCTGGATAAGATCCAGAAGCTCGACGGCAAGGTGATCAGCCTCGACGTCGAGGTGTCCAAGGAGCACAATCCGCGGCAGGCCGACCGGTCCGACCGCGTGGAGATCACCCTTCGCTCCCGCGGCCCGGTCATTCGGGCGGAGGCCGCGGCGGCCGATCCGTACGCAGCGCTGGACCTGGCGGCCGGCAAGCTGGAAGCGCGGATGCGCAAGCAGCACGACAAGCGCCACACCCGGCGCGGGAACGGCCGCATTCCGGCCAGCGACGTGGCCATCACGGTGCCCAATGCCGCACGTATCAACGGGCATGGCGAGATCGCCGCTCAGCGCACCCCGTCGGACACTGTTCCGACCACCCGGATGGGACCCTTGGAAGTCCAGGGCGAAGGCCCCCTCGTGGTCCGTGAGAAGACCCACGCCGCGGTCCCGATGACGCTCGACCAAGCTCTCTACGAGATGGAGCTGGTCGGGCACGACTTCTATCTGTTCGTCGACTCCGACACCAGTCAGCCCAGCGTCGTCTACCGGCGGCACGGCTATGACTACGGGGTCATTCATCTTCAGCCGGAGGCGTTCGCCGGGGAGGAGCCCGGTGGTGCCGGGGGCGCACTCGGTGCCTGAGGCGCACTGAGACCCGCCCGCTGCTGGGCGGGCGCACAGAGAGTGAGCGGGATCGCGCGGCGTATGCGTCGCGCGGTCCCGTGGCCGGTCCGGGCATGAAATCATGGCTCGACGGCCAACCGGCATGGGGAAAAGACTGGTTGACGCCGTACCGCACGTGCACCGCAGAGTGCAGACCGCAAGGGCCATGGCCTTCAGGGGGAGGAACGATGGCGGACAGCTTCGGGCCCATGTCCGACGGAGGCGATGACCAACGCCTGGGGCCGGACAGGGGCGAGCCGCGCGGTGAGCCGCGCAAGGAGCCGATTCGGGTCCTCGTAGTGGACGACCACGCGCTCTTCCGGCGTGGGTTGGAGATCGTCCTGGCCCAGGAGGAGGACATCCAGGTCGTCGGCGAGGCCGGGGACGGCGCCGAGGCCGTGGACAAGGCGGCGGATCTGCTGCCGGACATCGTCCTGATGGATGTGCGCATGCCCAAGCGCGGGGGGATCGAGGCATGCACGTCGATCAAGGAGGTGGCCCCCAGTGCGAAGATCATCATGCTGACGATCAGCGATGAGGAGGCCGACCTCTACGACGCGATCAAGGCGGGCGCCACCGGCTATCTGCTCAAGGAGATCTCGACCGACGAGGTGTCGACCGCGATCCGCGCGGTGGCCGACGGCCAGTCGCAGATCAGCCCGTCGATGGCGGCCAAGCTCCTCACCGAGTTCAAGTCGATGATCCAGCGCACCGACGAGCGCCGGCTGGTGCCGGCGCCCCGGCTCACCGACCGTGAGCTGGAGGTGCTGAAGCTGGTGGCCACCGGCATGAACAACCGCGACATCGCCAAGGAGCTGTTCATCAGCGAGAACACCGTGAAGAACCACGTCCGGAACATCCTGGAGAAGCTTCAGCTGCACTCCCGGATGGAGGCCGTGGTCTACGCGATGCGGGAGAAGATCCTCGAAATCAGGTGAGCGGGCCGGTGCGGCCCGTGGAGGACAGGCCGACCGGGCACCGGGCCGCGGTCAGCTGACCGCGGCCGCCAGCGGCGCTGCCAGCTCCGGGCGGTCGACGCGCTCGATCCGCACCGCGTCGCAGCCCACCCACCCGGCCGCCTCCCGCAGCGCCTCGGCCATCGGCGCCACCGCCTTCGGGGTGTCCAGCGACACCTGCCGAGCCACCAGCGTGGTCCCCTCACGGGCCGGGTCGACCCGGCCGAGCAGCCGCCCGCCCGACAGCAGCGGCATGGCGAAGTAGCCGTACACCCGCTTGGGCCGGGGCACATACGCCTCCAGCCGATGGCTGAAGCCGAAGATCCGCTCGGTGCGCGCCCGGTCCCATATCAGCGAGTCGAAGGGCGACAGCAGCGTCGTACGGTGCCGTCCGCGCGGGGTGGTGGCCAGCGCCTCGGGATCCGCCCAGGCCGCCCTGTCCCAGCCCGCGACCGCCACCGGCACCAGCCCCGAGTCCGCGATCACCGCGTCCACCTGGTCCTGCTTGAGCCGGTGGTAGTCCGCGAGGTCCGCCCGGGTGCCCACACCGAGGGACTGGCCCGCGAGCCGCACCAGCCGCCGCAGGCACTCCGCGTCGTCCAGGTCGTCGTGCAGCAGCGCGTCCGGCACGGCGCGCTCCGCCAGGTCGTACACCCGCTTCCAGCCGCGCCGCTCCACGCACACCACCTCGCCGTACGTGAGCGCGCGCTCGACGGCGACCTTCGTCGCCGACCAGTCCCACCACAGGCCGCCGTTCTTGGCGCCGCCCAGCTCGGAAGCGGTCAGCGGGCCCTCGGCGCGCAGCTGCGCCACCACCTTCTCGTACGCCCCGTCCGGCAGCTCGTGGTGCCAGTGCGGGCGGGCGCGGTAGGCGCGGCGCCGGAACGCGAAGTGCGGCCACTCCTCGATCGGCAGCACGCACGCCGCGTGCGACCAGTACTCGAAGGCATGGGTGCCGGTCCAGTACGCCGACTCGACCGCCGGACGGCCGACCGCGCCCAGCCGTGCGTACGGAATCAGCTCGTGCGAGCGGGCCAGCACCGAGATCGTGTCCAGCTGCACCGCGCCCAGATGGCGCAGGACCCCGCGCACCCCGCCGCGCCGGTCGGGCGCCCCCAGGAACCCCTGGGCGCGCAGCGCGATCCGGCGCGCCTCGTCGGCGGACAAGCTGACCTCGGGCTTCTGGGCCGCGGTAGTGCCGGACCCGGCGGCGGGATTCGTCATGCGCGCCACCGTAGTGGCGACCACTGACAACGAGCCGCCACCTGGGGAAACGCCGCTTCGTTAAACGCCTCAGCCCCGGTCCACCGTGGAAGCGGGAGCCGGAGCCGGGAGGTACGGCGTGGTCGAGGGCAGGCCCCAGTCGGAGGGCAGCAGCGCGCCCCGCCAGGCGTCCCGCCGCGTGCCCTCGCGGACGATCCGCGCCCGGTCCGTCCCCTCCATCCGGAAGCCCACGGCGAGCGCGACCGCCCGCGACGCCTCGTTCCCGGCCTCCGTGCACCACTCCAGCCGCTCCACGCCCAGCGCCGTGAACGCCCACTCGGTCACCGCCCGCGCCGCCTCGATCGTGTAGCCGCGCCGCCGGTGCTCCCGTACCGTCCAGTAGCCCAGTTCGGCCTCGCGCTCGGGGCTGCGCAGCCGGGCCAGCCGTACCAGGCCCATGGCCCCGACGAGTTCTCCCTCACCCTCGGTGACCACAGCGAAGTTGTAGGACTTGTCGTCCCGCCAGCCCTCCGGGCAGGTCCGCCGGATGAAGTCCTCGGCGTGCGCGCGTTCGTACGGACCGGGTACGGTCGTCCAGCGCAGGATGTCCGGGTCCTGACAGGCGGCGTGCACCGCCGGGGCGTCGGACGGCCGGAAGGGGCGCAGGACGAGTCGCTCGGTGGTGAGGGTGACGGGCTCCATGGCGAGAGTCTGGGCGGGTGCCGCACCCGGCCGCGACTGGTTTTGGCGAATTCGGGGGCACCCCGGCGACCGCTCACGCGTTGACACGGTGAGGTGACACCCGGCCCGCGTGGTGACGGACCTCCCGGCCAGGCGGGGTCTGTCTTACGATGGCCGTTGCGGCGGGGCTTGTGCCCCTTGACAATGCCGCGCCAGCGCACCCCACAACCGTGCCAGGCCCGACCGGCAAGGAGCCAGCCTACGTGTCCGTCTTCAACAAGCTCATGCGTGCAGGCGAAGGAAAGATCCTGCGCAAGCTGCACCGCATCGCGGACCAGGTCAATTCCATCGAAGAGGACTTCCTGTCGCTCTCCGACGCCGAGCTGCGTGCCCTCACCGACGAGTACAAGGAGCGGTACGCCGACGGCGAAAGCCTCGACGACCTGATGCCTGAGGCGTTCGCGACGGTGCGCGAGGCGGCCAAGCGGGTGCTCGGCCAGCGTCACTACGACGTCCAGCTGATGGGCGGCGCCGCGCTGCACCTCGGCTATGTCGCGGAGATGAAGACCGGTGAGGGCAAGACCCTGGTGGGCACCCTGCCCGCCTATCTGAACGCGCTGTCCGACAAGGGCGTCCACCTCATCACGGTCAACGACTACCTGGCCGAGCGTGACTCCGAGTGGATGGGCCGGGTGCACAGGTTCCTCGGCCTCGAGGTCGGCTGCATCCTCGCCAACATGACGCCGGCGCAGCGCCGCGAGCAGTACGCGTGCGACATCACCTACGGCACGAACAACGAGTTCGGCTTCGACTATCTGCGCGACAACATGGCGTGGTCGCAGGACGAGCTGGTGCAGCGCGGCCACAACTTCGCGATCGTCGACGAGGTCGACTCGATCCTGGTGGACGAGGCCCGTACGCCGCTGATCATCTCCGGCCCGGCCGACCAGGCCACCAAGTGGTACGGCGACTTCGCCAAGCTGGTCACCCGGCTGACCCGGGGCGAGGCGGCGAACCTCCAGAAGGGCCAGGAGGAGACCGGCGATTACGAGGTCGACGAGAAGAAGCGCACCGTCGGCATCCACGAGTCCGGTGTCACCAAGGTCGAGGACTGGCTGGGCATCGACAACCTGTACGAGTCCGTCAACACTCCGCTGGTCGGCTACCTGAACAACGCGATCAAGGCCAAGGAGCTGTTCAAGAAGGACAAGGACTACGTCGTCATCGACGGCGAGGTCATGATCGTCGACGAGCACACCGGCCGTATCCTCGCCGGTCGCCGCTACAACGAGGGCATGCACCAGGCGATCGAGGCCAAGGAAGCGGTGGAGATCAAGGACGAGAACCAGACCCTCGCCACGATCACCCTCCAGAACTTCTTCCGCCTCTACGACAAGCTCTCCGGCATGACCGGTACGGCGATGACCGAGGCTGCCGAGTTCCACCAGATCTACAAGCTCGGCGTCGTCCCGATCCCGACCCACCGCCCGCTCGCCCGCGTCGACCAGTCCGACCTGATCTACCGCACCGAGGTGGCCAAGTTCGACGCGGTCGTCGACGACATCGTCGAGAAGCACGAGAAGGGCCAGCCGGTCCTGGTCGGCACCACCTCCGTGGAGAAGTCCGAGTACCTGTCGCAGCAGCTCGCCAAGCGCGGTGTGCCGCACGAGGTGCTGAACGCGAAGCAGCACGACCGGGAGGCGACGATCGTCGCCCAGGCGGGCCGCAAGGGCGCCGTCACGGTCGCGACGAACATGGCCGGCCGTGGTACGGACATCAAGCTCGGCGGCAACCCCGACGACCTCGCCGAGGCCGAGCTGCGCCAGCGCGGACTCGACCCGGTGGAGCACGCCGAGGAGTGGGCGGCCGCGCTGCCCGCCGCCCTGGAGAAGGCCGAGGCCGCGGTCAAGGCCGAGTTCGAGGAGGTCAAGGAGCTCGGCGGGCTGTATGTGCTGGGCACCGAGCGGCATGAGTCGCGCCGTATCGACAACCAGCTGCGCGGTCGTTCCGGCCGTCAGGGCGACCCCGGCGAGTCCCGCTTCTACCTCTCGCTCGGCGACGACCTGATGCGGCTGTTCAAGGCGCAGATGGTCGAGCGCGTGATGGCGATGGCCAACGTCCCGGACGATGTGCCGATCGAGAACAAGATGGTCACCCGCGCCATCGCCTCCGCCCAGTCGCAGGTCGAGCAGCAGAACTTCGAGACCCGTAAGAACGTCCTGAAGTACGACGAGGTCCTCAACCGGCAGCGCGAGGTCATCTACGGTGAGCGCCGCCGCGTCCTGGAGGGCGAGGACCTCCAGGAGCAGGTCGGCCACTTCATGGACGACACGATCGACGCGTACATCCAGGCGGAGACCGTCGAGGGCTTCGCGGAGGAGTGGGACCTGGACCGGCTGTGGGGCGCGTTCAAGCAGCTCTACCCGGTCAAGGTGACCGTCGACGAGCTGGAGGAGGAGACCGGCGACCGCGCCGGGATCACCTCCGACTTCATCGGCGAGGCCATCAAGGACGACATCCACCAGCAGTACGAGGCGCGTGAGGAGCAGCTCGGCTCCGAGATCATGCGCGAGCTGGAGCGGCGCGTCGTGCTGTCCGTGCTGGACCGCAAGTGGCGTGAGCACCTCTACGAGATGGACTACCTCCAGGAGGGCATCGGGCTGCGCGCGATGGCCCAGAAGGACCCGCTGGTCGAGTACCAGCGCGAGGGCTTCGACATGTTCCAGGCCATGATGGAGGGCATCAAGGAGGAGTCCGTCGGCTATCTGTTCAACCTGGAGGTCCAGGTCGAGCAGCAGGTCGAGGAGGTCCCGGTCGAGGACGCGGAGGCGAAGACCTCGCTGGAGAAGGACGTGCAGGAGGCGGTCCCGGCGGGCGCGGGCGCTTCCTCGACGGGCCGTCCCGAGATCCACGCCAAGGGCCTGGAGGCCCCGCAGCGGCCGGACCGGCTGCACTTCTCGGCCCCGACGGTCGACGGCGAGGGCGGCATCGTGGAGGGCGACTTCGCCAACGGTGACACCCCGCCCGCGCCGCGCTCCGAGTCCGACGGGCTGACCCGGGCGGAGCGCCGCAAGGCCAACAAGGGCGGCCGCCGCCGCAAGAAGTAGCGCGTAGGCAGTCGGACGGCTGGGGCACCGCGCGTTCGCGCGGTGCCCCAGCCGTCTTCTCATGCTCAAGTGACCCGCGGGCCGAGGTCGACGGCGGCGCAGCGCCAGCGGGCGTCGGCGCCCAGCTCCAGCCGGAACGCGAGCGCGCTGAGCCGGTCGGCCGAGGCGATCCGGGCGAACGCCTCGATCACCCCGTGCCGCGGCCGGTACTCCCCGCAGCGCCGCACGACGGGCACGGCGCACCCGGCGGCGGGCCGCAGCGGTGCGCACGGCGCGAGCGCGATCAGCTGGTCGTAGGCGTCCGGGAGAGCGTGTCCGAGCAGGGTGTGCACGGGCCGCTGGCCGCTGAGGGCGAGCAGCAGCCGGTGCGCGAACCAGTAGTGGGGCAGCCGGTCCCGCTCCCGCTGTACGGCCGCGAGCGCGGCCGTACGCGAGACGGCCGCCGGGCGCCGTACGGTGGCGCCGCCCGGGCGGCGGGAGTCGCGGCGTCCCGGCGGGCCGCCGTGGCCCCCGGCGCCACCGTTCCGCCGCCGCGCGGCGGTGCCCGTCGTGCCCCGGTCGGTCCGCGTCGTCGTCCGGGTGATCTCGTCCATGCGCCTCGCCGTCTCTGCCGGGCCCGGGGAGTACCGGGCAGTAGCTTTCTGTCGGGGAGACTTCTATCGACGCGTTTCCGCCACCCGCAACGGCTGTCCCCGGCCGCCAGGACCCGGCTGGGGAGTTCACCTATCCGGGGGAATCGCTGGGGTGGAAGGGCTGGTGGCGCCGTACGGAGCGGCCCCGCACCCCGGGGGCCGCGGGCTCCGGAAATCCCCCGAACGGGGACCGAGGGGCCCCGGCCCCACGGCGGCGGCCGGGGAAGGCACTTGGGGCCCGGAGACGAACCCGGGCCCCGGCAAGGGGCGGCACGTATGCTGGCGGGACCTGATGTCTCGTGAAAGCGGCGGCCCATGCGCGTCTACGTCCCCCTGACCCTCTCCGGTCTCGCCGAGGCGCACAAGACGGGTGAGCTGGGACCGGGGCCGCTGACCGCGTATGCCGTGACGCCCGCGCTGCGCGAGTGGTACGTGTCGGACGACATCGAGGAACTGGAGTACGCCGCGCTCAGCCGCGCCGCGCAGGCGTCCCTGCGGCTGCTCGCCGTGGACCCGCGGGTGCCGCGGCGACGCGTCGTGGTGGCCGTGGACGTGCCCGACGGGCAGGCGGTCGCCGATCCGGACCGGGGGCTGGACCAGTCCGCGCTGGGAGAGGTGCGGATCGCCGCCGCCGTACGGCTCACCGAGGCCGCGGCGGTGCACCTGGACGCCGAGGACGCCGAGCGGGACGTCTCCGCGGCGGCCGACGCGCTGGGCGCGGCGGACGTGGGGGACGACGACGCGCAGTTCACGGTGGACGGCGCGGAGGACCACGAGCTGATGTGGTACGCCACCCAGGAGATCCCCAACCTCATCGAGTAGGCCGTACGGTCGAGGGATGGGGACGAATCGCGTGACACACATCGTGTGGGACTGGAACGGCACGCTCTTCCACGACATCGACGCCGTGATCCAGGCGACGAACGCCTCGTTCGGGGAGATCGGCCTGCCGCCGATCACGCTGGAGCGCTACCGGGACCTGTACTGCGTCCCGGTCCCGCTCTTCTACGAGCGGCTGATGGGGCGGCTGCCCACCGATGAGGAGTGGGAGGTCATGGACGAGGCCTTCCATCGGCACTACTGGACGCTGGCCGAGACCGCGGGGCTGGCGCTCGGGGCCCGGGAACTGCTCGCGGAGTGGCAGTCGGCGGGGCTCACTCAGTCGCTGTGCTCGCTGGCGCCGCACGAGAACCTGATGCCGCTGGTGCGTAACCACGGCATCGCGGACCACTTCGTCCGCGTCGACGGCCGCACCGGGCAGAGCACGACCGGCAAGGCCGAGCAGATGGTGCGCCATCTCGCCGCGCTGGAGAAGGTGCCGCCGCAGCGGATCGTGGTGATAGGGGACGCGGTGGACGACGCGGTGGCGGCCGAGCACGTGGGGGCGCGGGCGGTGCTCTACACGGGCGGCTCGCACAGCCGGACCAGCCTGCTGGCCGCCGGGGTGCCGGTGGTCGACACCCTGGAGGAGGCCGTACGCGAGGCCGAGGCGCTGGCTGACAGCTGACAGCCAGCCGGTAGCAGCTGACAGATCACAGCTGACAGATCACAGCTGACAGATCACAGCTGTCAGATCACAGCTGTCAGATCACAGATGACAGCCAGCAGGTGACAGGTGGCGGATCACAGGTATCAGCTGGCGGGTATCGGCTGACAGATAGCAGAAACTGTCAGCCGGAATCCGTCACGTCACCTCACACCACCGGCGCCTTCGTCCTCAGCACCGCCAGAAACTCCCGCATCCACACCGGATGGTCCGGCCACGCCCGCGACGACACCAGCGTGCCGTCCACCACGACCTCAGCGTCCTGGAACGTCGCCCCCGCCGCCTGCATGTCCAGCTCCAGCGCCGGATACGCGGTCACCCGCCGCCCGGTCAGGGCGCCGACCGCCGACGTCAGCAGCGGGCCGTGGCAGATCTGCGCCACCGGCTTGTCGGCGTCGAAGAACGCCTTGCAGATCTTGCGCAGCTCCGCGTCGTTGCGCAGGTATTCGGGGGCCCTGCCGCCCGGGATCACCAGGGCCGCGTACTGACCCGGGTCCACCTCGGAGAAGGCGAGGTCGGCGGGGAAGCTGTAGCCGGGCTTCTCGGTGTAGGTGTCGTAGCCCTCCTCGAAGTCGTGCACCACGAAGCGCAGCGTCTTGCGGGAGGGGGCCGCGATGTGGACGTCGTAGCCTTCCTCGCGCAGCCGCTGGTACGGGTAGAGCACCTCCAGGGACTCGGCCGCGTCCCCGGTCACCAGCAGGATCTTCGCAGTCGCAGCCGTGCCGCTCATGCCGCCCACCTCCACGTTTCCACGCTTACCACCGTCGGTGTCACCCTGCATCCGCACCGGGGGTTTGCCAAGAGCGCGTGGTGAGGGCGCGCGCCCTCACCCCACTGTCCATTTCGTCAAACATCCGGGCCGAGTTTTGTACACGAACGGCTCATGACGAGCCCCTGGGGAGGAGCGATAGCCTTACTGCGTGATCAGCGCGATAGTCCACGGGGGCAAGGAGGCCCTCGCTCCGAGCCCGGGGCGCCTCCGGGCCGGAGCCGCTGCCGCTGGTCGACGCCGCGTGGGGTCTTGGTCACTTACGGCCGAGTACGCCGCGGCCTTCTCCCGATCGGGCATACCGTCGTACCTGACCGGATACCCCGAGTCGCGGCGTCATGCCACCGCCACCGATGTCACGCAACGGCGCGCGACAGGAGCCAGAGGACATGCAGACCAAGCTGGACGAAGCCAAGGCCGAGCTGCTCGCACGGGCCGCCCGGGTCGCTGAGAACAGTCCTGCCGGGGGACACCCACCGGTACAGGGCCCGGGCCCGGAGACCCTGACCGCATACCTCCAGCACTACTACCTGCACACGCCACCCGAGGACCTTGCCGACCGTGACCCGGTCGACGTCTTCGGCGCAGGACTCTCGCACTACCGGCTCGCCGAGGCGCGCCCCCAGGGCACGGCGAACGTCCGGGTGCACACGCCGACCGTCGAGGAGCACGGCTGGACGTGCAGCCATTCGGTGGTCGAGGTGGTCACCGACGACATGCCGTTCCTGGTCGACTCGGTCACCAATGAGCTGACCCGCCAGGGCCGCGGCATCCATGTGGTGATCCACCCGCAGGTGATCGTGCGCCGTGACATCACGGGCAAGCTGATCGAGCTGCTGGACGCCTCGTACGACCGCAAGGCGCGCGAGAACCTGCCGCACGACGCCGTCGTGGAGTCCTGGATCCACGTCGAGATCGACCGGGAGACCGACCGCGGCGACCTCAAGCAGATCACCGCCGATCTCCTGCGCGTGCTGTCCGACGTCCGCGAGGCCGTCGAGGACTGGGAGAAGATGCGCCAGTCGTCGCTGCGGCTGGCCGAGGAGCTGCCGGCGGAGCCGAAGGCCGCCGAGGTGCGCGACCAGGAGGTCGAGGAGGCCCGTGAGCTGCTGCGCTGGCTCGCCGACGACCACTTCACCTTCATCGGCTACCGCGAGTACGAGCTGACCCAGGCGCCCACCGAGGCCGGTGGCGAGGAGGACGTGCTGACCGCGGTGCCCGGCACGGGCCTGGGCATCCTGCGGTCCGACCCGGACCACCGGGAGGACGACAGCGCCCCCGCCGGGGCCGCCCCGGTGTCCCCGTCGTTCAACCGGCTCCCCGCGGACGCCCGCGCCAAGGCCCGTGAGCACAAGCTGCTGGTCCTCACCAAGGCCAACAGCCGCGCCACCGTCCACCGCCCGTCGTACCTCGACTACATCGGCGTGAAGAAGTTCGACGCCGAGGGCAATGTGATCGGCGAGCGCCGCTTCCTGGGGCTGTTCTCGTCCGCCGCGTACACCGAGTCGGTGCGCCGGGTCCCGGTCATCCGGCGCAAGGTGGCCGAGGTGCTGGCGGGCGCCGGTTTCGGGGCCAACAGCCATGACGGCCGCGACCTGCTCCAGATCTTGGAGACCTACCCGCGCGACGAGCTGTTCCAGACCCCGGTCGACCAGCTCCGCTCGATCGTCACCAGCGTGCTCTACCTCCAGGAGCGCCGCCGGCTGCGGCTGTTCCTGCGGCAGGACGAGTACGGGCGCTACTACTCCGCGCTGGTCTACCTGCCCCGCGACCGCTTCACCACCGATGTGCGGCTGCGGCTGACGGACATCCTGCTGGAGGAGCTGAGCGGCCGCCCGCCGGTGGACTTCACCGCCCTGCACACCGAGTCGGTGCTGTCCCGGCTGCACTTCGTGGTCCGCGTCCAGCCCGGTACGGAGCTGCCCGACCTCACCGACGCCGATGTCGAGCGCATCGAGAACCGGCTGGTCGACGCCGCCCGCTCGTGGGCCGACGGGTTCTCCGAGGCCCTGGTGTCGGAGGTGGGCGAGGAGCGCGCCGCCGAGCTGCTGCGCCGCTACCAGAACGCCTTCCCCGAGGGCTACAAGGCCGACCACACCCCGCGCGGCGCCGTGGCCGACCTCCAGCACGTGGAGCGGCTGACCGCCGAGGACAGCCCGCAGAACTTCGCGCTCAGCCTGTACGAGCCGGTCGGCGCGGCCCACGCCGAGCGCCGCTTCAAGATCTACCGGGCGGGCGGCCAGGTGTCGCTGTCGGCCGTGCTGCCGGTGCTCAACACGCTCGGCGTCGAGGTGGTCGACGAGCGCCCGTACGAGCTGCGCTGCGCGGACAAGACCACGGCCTGGATCTACGACTTCGGGCTGCGGCTGCCGCTGCGCGAGGGCGAGGCCCTCGCCGACGACGCCCGTGAGCGCTTCCAGAACGCGTTCGCCGCCGTGTGGACCGGTCAGGCCGAGAGCGACAACTTCAACCAGCTGGTGCTGGGCGCGGGGCTCGACTGGCGGCAGGCCATGGTGCTGCGCGCGTACGCCAAGTACCTGCGGCAGGCCGGTTCCACCTTCAGCCAGTCGTACATGGAGGACACCCTCCGTAACAATGTGCACACGACCCGGCTGCTGGTCTCCCTCTTCGAGGCCCGGATGTCGCCGGAGCGGCAGCGGGCGGGCCTTGAGCTGACCGACGCCCTGATGGAGGAGCTGGACGCGGCGCTGGACCAGGTGGCCTCGCTCGACGAGGACCGCATCCTGCGCTCCTTCCTCACCCTCATCAAGGCCACCCTGCGCACCAACCACTTCCAGAAGAACGCGCACGGCCGGCCGCACGACTATCTGTCGGTCAAGCTCGACCCGCAGGCCGTGCCCGATCTGCCCGCGCCCCGCCCGGCGTACGAGATCTGGGTGTACTCGCCGCGCGTCGAGGGCGTGCACCTGCGTTTCGGCAAGGTCGCGCGCGGTGGCCTGCGCTGGTCCGACCGGCGTGAGGACTTCCGTACCGAGATCCTGGGCCTGGTCAAGGCGCAGATGGTGAAGAACACGGTCATCGTGCCGGTCGGCGCCAAGGGCGGTTTCGTCGGCAAGCGGCTGCCGGACCCGTCGGTGGACCGGGACGCCTGGCTGGCCGAGGGCATCGGCTGCTACAAGACCTTCATCTCCGGTCTGCTCGACATCACCGACAACATGGTCGGCGGTCAGGTCGAGCCGCCGAAGGACGTCGTCCGGCACGACGGGGAGGACACCTACCTGGTCGTCGCCGCCGACAAGGGCACCGCGACGTTCTCCGACATCGCCAACGAGGTCGCCCAGGCGTACGGCTTCTGGCTCGGCGACGCCTTCGCCTCCGGCGGCTCGGCGGGTTACGACCACAAGGGCATGGGCATCACCGCGCGCGGTGCCTGGGAGTCCGTCAAGCGGCACTTCCGCGAGCTGGACCACGACACCCAGAGCGAGGACTTCACGGTCGTCGGCGTCGGCGACATGTCCGGTGACGTGTTCGGCAACGGCATGCTGCTGAGCGAGCACATCCGGCTGATCGCCGCCTTCGACCACCGGCACATCTTCATCGACCCCAACCCGGACGCGGCCACCTCGTACGCCGAGCGCCGCCGGCTGTTCGAGCTGCCGCGCTCGTCCTGGGAGGACTACGACACCGAGCTGATCTCGGCGGGCGGCGGCATCCACCCCCGGACGGCCAAGGCCATCCAGATCACCCCGCAGGTGCGGGCCGCGCTCGGCATCGAGACCAAGATCGCCAAGATGACCCCGGCCGACCTGATGAAGGCCATCCTCCAGGCCCCGGTCGACCTGCTGTGGAACGGCGGCATCGGTACGTACGTGAAGGCGTCGACCGAATCGCACGCCGACGTCGGCGACAAGGCCAACGACGCGATCCGGGTGGACGGCCAGGACCTGCGGGTCAAGGTCGTCGGCGAGGGCGGGAACCTGGGCCTGACCCAGCTCGGCCGCATCGAGTTCGCCTCCAACGGCGGCCGGATCAACACCGACGCGATCGACAACAGCGCCGGGGTGGACACCTCCGACCACGAGGTGAACATCAAGATCCTGCTCAACGCGCTGGTCACCGAGGGCGACATGACGGTCAAGCAGCGCAACAAGCTGCTGGCCGAGATGACCGACGAGGTCGGCGCGCTGGTGCTGCGCAACAACTACGCGCAGAACGTGGCCCTCACCAACTCCGCCGCCCAGGCCCCCAGCCTCCTCCACGCCCACCAGCGGCTGATGCGCCGGCTGTCGCGCGAGGGACGGCTGGACCGCGCGCTGGAGTTCCTGCCCTCCGACCGGCAGATCCGCGAGCGGCTGACCGCCGGGCGCGGTCTGACCGAGCCCGAGCTGGCCGTGCTGCTCGCCTACGTCAAGATCACCGTGGCGGACGAGCTGATCGGCACCGACCTGCCCGACGACCCGTACCTCCAGCGGCTGCTGCACGCCTACTTCCCGCAGGCGCTGCGCCAGAACTTCTCGGAGAACGTCGACGGGCACGCCCTGCGGCGCGAGATCATCACCACGGTGCTGGTCAACGACACCGTCAACACCGCCGGTACGACCTTCCTGCACCGCATGCGGGAGGAGACCGGGGCCTCCACCGAGGAGGTCGTGCGCGCCCAGACCGCGGCCCGGGCGATCTTCGAGCTGGGGGAGGTCTGGGACGAGGTCGAGTCGCTGGACACGGTCGTCGCCGCCGACTTCCAGACCCGGATGCGGCTGCACTCGCGGCGGCTGGTCGAGCGCGGCACCCGCTGGCTGCTCAACAACCGGCCGCAGCCGCTGGAGCTGGCCGGGACGATCGACTTCTTCGGCGAGCGGGTCGCCGCGGTGCGGGCGCAGCTCCCCAAGCTGCTGCGCGGCGGTGACATCGAGTGGTACCAGCGCATCCACGACGAGCTGACCGCCTCCGGTGTCCCGGACGACCTGGCGACCCGGGTGGCGGGCTTCTCGTCGGCCTTCCCGACGCTGGACATCGTCGCCATCGCCGACCGCACCGGCAAGGACCCCCTCGCGGTCGCCGAGGTCTACTACGACCTGGCCGACCGGCTCCAGATCAGCCAGCTGATGGACCGCATCATCGAGCTGCCGCGGGCCGACCGCTGGCAGTCCATGGCCCGCGTCTCCATCCGTGAGGACCTGTACGCGGCCCAGGCCGCCCTCACCTCCGACGTGCTGTCGGTGGGCAACGGCGGCTCCACGCCGGAGCAGCGGTTCAAGGCGTGGGAGCAGAAGAACGCGGCGATCCTGTCGCGGGCGAGGACCACGCTGGACGAGATCCAGTCGTCGGAGACGTTCGACCTGGCGAACCTTTCGGTGGCCATGCGCACCATGCGGACGCTGCTGCGCACGCACAGCTGATCCGACGCGGCTCTCGACAGCGCCCCCGGCGGGTTTCATGCCCGCCGGGGGCGTTCTTCACCCGCTCGGCCGACCCCTTCTTGGGCTTATCGGGCATATCGGGACGCATCGCTCTACGGTGATGAGTCAGTGAGCGCTTCGCGCCTCGACCCGTCGTCGCGTCCCGAGGAGCCCGCATGCCCCGCTTCAGCATCGTCATCGCCGCCTACCGCGTGCAGGGCTATCTCCAGTCCTGTCTGGACTCCGTGCTGAACCAGTCGTTCCGCGACCTGGAGGTGGTGGCCGTCGACGACTGCTCGCCGGACCACTGCGGTGCCATCATCGACGCCCGCGCGGCCCGCGACAGCCGGGTGGTGCCCGTGCACCGGCCCGTCAACTCCGGCCCCGGCCAGGCCCGTAACGCCGGGGTCGAGCGGGCCACCGGCGACTATCTGCTGTTCCTCGACGGGGACGACACCCTCGCGCCCGGCACCCTGGAGGGCCTCGCCGAGCGGCTGGCCCTCAACGAGGACCCGGACATCCTCTACTTCAACCATGTGCGCACCTACTGGTCGGGGCGCGCCGCACCCAGCCTCTTCGGGGAGCTGCTGAGTTCCGCGGGCACGGACGTGTTCTCCGTCCTCGAACGCCCCGAATTCCTGCGGATCTTCGCGATGTCGTCCAACCGGGTCTACCGCCGGGCCTTCTACACCGGTCACGGCTTCTCGTTCAGCGAGGGAATCTACGAGGACGCGCTGCTGTCGTATCTGACGATGCTGACCGCGCGGCGCATCGCCTGCGTGGACCTGGTCGGTCTCGAATACCGTCAGCGCCGGGTCGGCGCCAGCACCGGAAGCCCCGGCGAGAAGCACTTCGTCATATTCGACCAGTACGCCCGGCTCTTCGCCTTCCTCGACGAGCATCCGCATCTGAATCCGCTGCGGTGCCTGCTCTTCGAACGGGCCGTCTCCCATTTCCTGTTCTGCCTCGACCGCCGTTCCCGGGTGGCGACGGCCGACCGGCCGCGCTTCTTCCGCCGGGCCGCCGCCTGGTACGGCACCCACCTCCCGGACGGCTTCACGCCCCCCGCCGGGGCCGAGTGGCGCTTCGCCGCGCTGGCCCGCGGCTCGTTCGCCCGCTACCGGGAGCACGAGCTGGCGACCCGGGGGGCCGCCGGGGCCCGCAAGGCCAAGCGGATGGCCCGCGCGGCGCTGGCCGTACGGGGCAAACGGGCCCTGTACCGGGCCCACCGGCAGCGCCCGGTCGACCCGAACCTGGCCGTCTACAGCGCCTACTGGGGCCGCGGAGTGCAGTGCAACCCGGCGGCCATCTACTACAAGGCCCGGGAGCTGGCGCCGCACATCCACGGGGTGTGGGTGGTCAAGAAGTCGGAGATCGAGTCCCTTCCGGCGGACGTCGACTACGTCGTCGCCGGAACCCGGGACTTCTACCGGACGGTGGGCCGCGCCGGGTATCTCGTCAACAACGTCAATTTCCCCAACGACGTCGTCAAGCGGCCCGGCGCCGTGCATATCCAGACCTTCCACGGCACCCCGCTCAAATGCATGGGCCTGGACCAGCAGTACTATCCGGCCGCGGCGGCGGGAATGAGCTTCGGGAATCTCCTCAAGCGCATCGACCGCTGGGACGTCGCCCTCTCCTCCAATCCGCATTCCAGCGAGGTGTGGGAGCGGGTCTACCCCGCCTCCTACCGGCTGCTGGAATGCGGATATCCGCGCAACGACGTGCTGGTCTCGGCCTCGGCGGACGACGTACGGCGCGTCCGCGCCGGGCTCGGCGTTCCGGAGGGCCACACCGCCGTCCTCTACACGCCCACGATCCGCGACTACCAGAAGGGGTTCGTCCCCCGGATGGACCTGGAGCGGGTCAGCCGCGCCCTGGGCCCGAACACCACGCTCCTGGTGCGGGCGCACTACTCGTACCGGCCCTCGGCCGCGCTGCGCGAACTCGACGAGGCCGGGCTGGTGCGGGACGTGTCGCGCCATCCGCGGGTCGAGGAGCTGTGCCTGGCCGCCGACGCGCTGATCACCGACTATTCGTCGATCATGTTCGACTACGCCGTGCTGGACCGGCCCGTCGTGATCTACGCCGACGACTGGGACACCTACCGGGCCGCCCGCGGCGTCTACTTCGACCTGCTCTCGGGCCGCCCCGGCGAGACCCCGGGCCCGGTGGCCCGCACCCTGGACGAACTGATCGCCGTCTTCCGCGAGGGCCGCTGGTGCGACGCCGAGTCCGCCGCGCTGCGCGCCGCGTTCCGGGCCCGCTTCTGCCCGTACGACGACGGGCACGCGGCGGAGCGCGTCGTACGGACCGTCATGCTGGGCGAGGACGTCACGGCGCAGCCGCTGCCGCCCGTGGCACAGCGTCCGCTGGAGAGCCGTACGGTCGCGTCGCCGCACGGCAGACGGGGGCACGGCGGCACGCTGCCCCCGAACGCCGTCCAGCCCACCCGCGCCTTCCCCGCCTCGCCCGCCTCTCCCGACCGCGACTGATTCCCCAGGACGTCAAGCCCGGAGGCCGTCATGTCCGCAGCGCCCGCGGTGCGCCCGCCGCGCGTCAGCGTGATCATCCCCGCCTACAACGCCATGCCGGAGCTGACCCGGGCCGTCACCTCCGCGATGGAGCAGACCCTCGGCCTGGACCGGATCGAGATCATCGCGGTGGACGACGGCTCGACTGACGGCACCGGCGAGGAACTGGAGCGGCTGGCCCGCGGGTGCCCCGTGCTGCGCGTCGTCCACCAGGCGAACTCCGGCTGCGCGGGCAGCCCCCGCAACACCGGCCTTGACCGCGCCCGGGGCGACTTCGTGTTCTTCCTCGACTCCGACGACTACCTCGGGCCGGACGCGCTGCGCCGCATGGTCGCCATGGCCGACGAGAACGGCACCGACATCGTGCTCGGCCGGATCGCCTCGGTGGGCGGGCGCGCCGTGCCGCGGGCCGTCTTCTCGCACAACCAGCCGCACACCGACATCTTCTCCTCCCACGCCTATCTCACCCTCGGCCCCTGGAAGCTCTTCCGGCGCTCCCTCATCGAGCGGCTGCGGCTGCGCTTCCCGCCCTTCCGCAACTGCGAGGACAAGCCGTTCACCGCGGCCGCCTATCTGGCCGCGTCCGGTATATCGGTGGTCGCCGACTACGACTGCTACTACGTCCGCTACCGCGAGAACCGCAGCAACCTCACCCTCACCGCCTCCGACCTCACCCACCGCATGGACGGCATCCGGTTGTGCTTCGAGACCGTGGCCCGCCACCTCCCGCCGGGCCCTCGCCGGGACCAGATCATGCGCCGCCACGTCGAGTGGGAGCTGTGCGGTCCGCTGCGCGGGCTGCTGCCCCGCGAGAGCGAACGGGACGCGCGCGAGCGCTTCTTCCCCGTCTTCCGGCACCTGGCGCGGACCTGGGTGACCGACACGATCTTCCAGCGGATCGACGCGCCGGACCGGCTGCTGATCCATCTGCTGCGCGCCGACCGCTTCGAGGACGTCCTGTCCGTCGCGCGCAACGCCAAGGAGGACGCGGACCGCGGCCGTCTGGTCGACAAGGGCCGCGTCTACTGGCTCCACCCCTTCTTCCGCGACCACACCGCCGATGTCCCCGACGCCTGTTTCGACATCACCGACCGGCTGCCGGTCCGCCACAGCCTCGACGCGGCGCGCTGGCACGGCGGAGTGCTGCGGCTGACCGGCCACGCCTCCATCGAGGGCATCGACGCGATCGATCCCGGTACGGAACTCGTGCTGCGCCTGTACGAGTCCGGACGCCCCGAGGTCCGGGTGCCCACCACCTGCGCCGGGACGTCCGGTGGCTTCACCGCCGACATCGACCCGGCCACGGCGGACGACGGCGCACCGCTGGAGCGCGGCCTGTGGAACCTCTACCTCGACGTACGGGCGCAGGGCGTCAGCCGCGTCGTACGGCTCGGAAGCGGCAGCTGTGAGGACGGCGAACCGCCGCCCCGGCGCGCGGTGACGACGCCGCGCGGCGCACCCGTGGTGGTGGTCCCGTACGTCACCCCGTACGGCAATCTCTCGCTCGACGTCGGCGAGGTCGCCCACCCCCGCGACGACGCGGCCGCCCCCTGCCGGGTGACCAGCACCGCCTGGCACGGCGCCAGGAAGAGCGTCCTGATCGTCGGCGGGCGGCTGATCGGCGAGGCCGTCCGGTCCCCGGACGGAGGGACGCTGCGGCTGCGCGCCGAGAGCGGGGCGGGCGCGGTGCGCGAGGTCGCGGCGCGCCTCGAACCGGGCGCTGACTCCGGTGACTTCACCGCCCGGCTGCCCGTCGGGCGGCTGACGGCGGGCCGCTGGACGCTGACGATGGTCCTGGCGGACCGCAGCGTCGTCGTGCCCTGCGTGGGCCGACTGCCCGGGACCCGCTGGTTCCGCTTCGGCCGTCCGTACTACGCCAAACCGCTCACCCGGCGATCGGCTCCGGCCCTCGCGCTGGAGGTGGCGCCGGTCAAGGTCGCCGCGGGCGTGCGGCGGCGCTTGCGGCGCGCGGCCCGGGGCCGTATCGGCGGGTGACCTTGCCGTCGGCCAGGCGCTTCAGGTGCGGCGGCCGAGGCGGTTGCGGGCGGCGGCGAGCAGGCGTACGGGGGCGATGCGCAGCTCCAGGGTCGCCGCGCCACGGCCGGTGAGCGGCTTGGCGTAGTACGGACGGCCACGGCGCAGCCAGCGGGTGCCGGGCAGCCGCGCGGGCGGCGGTACGGGAGCGGCGCGCGGCGGGCCGTCGACGGGGCCGACGAGCGCGAGCGTCACCGTCCAGCGGCCGCGGCCCAGGTCGCGTACCGGCAGCCGGGCGGTGAACGCCCCCGCCGGGTGGCCCGCCGCGTACCGCACGGGGTGGTCCAGCACCCGCCCGTCGGTGTGCTCGGCGCGCAGCCGCAGCACCCGGTTGCGGGGCGGTGTGCCCGGCGGCAGCAGCCGCCCGGCGACGACCAGCGTGCCCTTGTCGGACGGATGCCACAGCGCCTCCGTCACCTCGCAGGGCGCGCCGCGCGGGGCCGGGCCGATGTCGAGGGAGAGATTGCCGTACGGGGTGGTGAAGTACGGCGTGACGCGGGCGCGCAGGCCGGGGCCCGCGGCGACCACCCGGCGCGCGGTGCCGATGTCGAGCCCCTCGTCGTGGCGGTTGCCGAACCGTATGGTGCGGCTGACGCCCTCGGCGCGGACGTCGAGGAAGACGTCCCACACGCCGGGGCGCAGCGGGGCGCCGTCGTCCGCGGTGGCGAGGTCGATGTCCGCCTCGAACTCGCCACCCACCGCCTCGCCGCCCGGTCCCTCGCCGTCCGCCGCCGCCGTGACCGGCACGCACAGCTCGTGCCTGGTGTCGCGGTGCCGCAGCACCAGTTCGGTGCGGTCCTCGGGGCCCGCGTCCAGGCCCGTGACCTCGGCCCGGCCGCGGACCCGCAGTGTGGAGCCGTCGTGCCAGGCCGCGCCGATGAGGTGATGGCGGACCGGCAGCCGGTCGGTCACGTCGAAGCAGTCGTCCGGGACGTCGGCCGCCGGGTCGCGGAAGAAGGGGTGCAGCCAGTACACGCGCCCCTTCTCGACCAGACGGCCGCGGCCCGCGTCCTCCTTGGCGGCGCGGATGACGCTCAGCAGATCGTCGAAGCGTCCGGTGCGCAGCAGGTGGACCATCAGCCGTTCGGGTGCGGTGAGGGTGCGGAAGAGCGCGTCCGAGCAGTGGTCCGTCGCCCAGCGCCGCAGCTGGGGGAGGAACCGCGTCCGCGCCTCGGCCTCGTCCTCGCGGGGCAGGGCGCGCAGCGCGCCGCACAGCTCCCGGCGGATGTG
This sequence comes from Streptomyces sp. NPDC021115, assembly GCF_044333065.1. Classification (NCBI taxonomy): domain Bacteria; kingdom Bacillati; phylum Actinomycetota; class Actinomycetes; order Kitasatosporales; family Streptomycetaceae; genus Streptomyces; species Streptomyces sp. NPDC021115. The sequence goes on along the minus strand of NZ_JBIRQF010000030.1, from coordinate 51,738 downwards.
GCGCCGCATCACATGGTCGCGGCGCGGGCCGGGCTGGGTGTAGCGGGCGGCGGTCTGGAACAGCAGCCGTATCGCGTCGATGCGGTCGGTGAGACCGGTCCGGGCGGGGCTCTGCGCGGTCGTCTCGCGGCGGGTGAGGTGATAGCAGTCGTAGTCGGCGACGACGGAGATGCCGCCCGCGTTGAGGTAAGCGGCCGCGGTGAAGGGCTGGTCCTCGCCCGTACGGCAGTCCTCGGGGAACCGCAGCTGGACCCGCTCGATGAGGGACCGGCGGAACAGCTTCCAGGGGCCGAGCGTGGAGTAGGCGTGCGAGCCGACGACATCGGTGCGCAGCTGGTTGTGGCGGAAGACCGCCCGGGGAACGCCGCACCCGGTGGGGGAGGCCATCTTGCCGAGGACGACGTCGGTGCCGTTCTGGTCGGCCATGGCCACCATGCGGCGCAGCGCGTCGGGGCCCAGATAGCCGTCGGCGTCGAGGAAGAACACGTAGTCGCCACGGGCGAGCCCGAGGCCGGTGTTGCGGTGCCTGCCCGGCCCGCCACCGGGCTCCTGGTGGACGACCCTGAGGGCGGGGCAGTCAGCCGCCAGCCGCTCCAGCTCCGCGGCGGTGCCGTCGGTCGACCCGGCGTCGATCGCGATGATCTCCAGCCGGGCGATGCCTATCGTCTGCTCCATGGCGGAGGTGAGGGCGCGGGTCAGGGCGGGCATGGCGTTGCGAGCGGGGACGATCACGCTGACGCGGGGGCGCGGGCCGGGGCGTGGGGTACGCGGCAACATGCGGACTCCGGTGGGTGAGATGGGGCTCAGACGACGTCGCCGGGGGGCGCGGAGGGGCGGCTGCGGTCGGGGTCGCCGCCGCGGCTGAGGCTGTCTCGGTCCGCCGCCCATCTGCCGTCGATGAGCACCTGGGTGAGGCCGACGGCTATGACGTGCTGGGTTCCCATGATCGCTCCTGACTCCTGCTGGCTGCTCATGGTCGGGGCCGGGGATGAGAGACGGGTGTGGGTCGTACGGCCGGCGGGTGACGGACCAGCGTCCGGGTCGCCCCGGTACGACGTACGGAACGCCGGACCCGTTGCGTGTTCCCTTCGCGGCGGATACGTCGTACTGACTGCAAACCCTAGGCGACTCGCCGTATTCACGCCTTTTGTTGCGCTAAGCGAGGGTATGTGAACCATCCCGCCGGGGTGGCCGCACCGGCATCCACGGTGCGCTCAGTCTCCTGCCCCATCTCGACGTGATCGAATGGGAGATTCTTCGGACAAGCGTCCGGTGAACGCGTGTGCATTACGGGGGGGTAGGCGCGTGGCTGTCACGGTGCCGGACTGGGCCGACACTCTGCTGGATCTCATCGGGGTGTCCTGGCCGAACGTGGACGAGGACGCCTACCGGGACATGGCGGATTCGCTGCGGGGGTTCGCCGACGACCTGGGGGACGACGGTTCCATGCCTGGGACGCCCACGACCGTCCGCTGACCCGCACCGGTCCCCTCGGCCACGTCACGGAGCTGACGTGGGACGAAAGAGGCAACCTCGTCGCGGTCCGGCACCCTGACGGCGCCATCGCCACCGCCCGGTACAACGATGTCCCCAGATACCAGAGGGAGGAAGAGCGTGACACGCACTACGCCCGAGCGGCCGATCGATATCGAGGCGATGTTTCCGGAACTCGCCGAATATCGCAGGACCAGCACCCGTCTGCACCCTCGGCCGGGTTCTCCGAAGCCGCAGGAAAGTTCGGTGGCGGGACCTTTCCTCTGGCCTGCCGATGAGCCGTGGCCCATGTGCCACGCCGTCCACGAGAAGGGGCGAGGGCGTCGACTGGCTGACGTGCGGCTACGGCGCCGGATCCTCGAAGCCGCGTGGCGGAGGGACCCGAAGCGGGGGCCGTCGGACGAGGAGCGTGCGGCACTCGCCGGTATTGAGGACGGCCTGCACGCTCCGGAGTTGGGGGACGCCGATCCGATTCCCCTGCTCGCTGCCGCCCAGCTTTTCACCCGGGACGTCCCAGGTCTGGTCGGCCCGGAGGGGTGCGATCTATTGCAGGTTTTCTGGTGCCCGTTCGAGGCTCACGGCCCGGATCAGGCCATGGATGTGGTGCTGAAATGGCGGCGGGCGCAGGAAGTGGGGCAGCTTCTCACGGACATTCCGGAGCCGATTGTCGTGGGGCGGTCGGAATGCGTCCCGAATGCGTGTGTGCTCCATCCGGAACAAGTCATCGAGCACGAGTGGGCCGAGCTGCTGAGCGAGGATGTGCAGGAGAGGATCGAAGCCTGGGAAGAGGAAATGATGGACGCGGTGGCGGAAAGCGAGACGGACGGCGATGAGTACGAACTCTCCTACACCGGGGACCTGTCCATCGCGCCGGGCTGGAAGGTCGGCGGCTTCGCCACCTGGGGCCTCACCGGCCCGGCCCGGATCGACTGCTCATGCGGCGTGCACATGCGCCCTCTGCTGACCGTCAACGACCAGGAATGGGACCGGGGTTCGCTCACGTGGGTACCTCTGGAAGACCGAGAGGCCATCGAGACGATGGGAGCGAGCGATCCCACCGGCGTATACGTCGGTCGTGGTCAGATGCGCATCTTCACCTGCCCGGCCGACCCCACGCATCCTCACCGGCTCGACTTCCAATGATCCGCGGCTTCGGGGATCCCTGGGAGGGCGTGGACGCGGGGGCCGTGGCGGAGGCTGCTCGGGGGCAGGGGGAGCGGGGGGTGGCCGGGGTGGGGGACATGGCGGCGTATCTCGACGCTCAGGTCGCCGACGCCTCGCACCGGGAGGTCGTCGGGCCGCTGCTGGATGGTGGGGGTGCGAGTGGGGTCGTCGTGCGGCGGGGTGCCGTGATCGCGTCGTGGGGGGATCCGGGGCGGGTGGAGATGGCGTACAGCGCGACGAAGAGCGTGCTGGCGCTGGTGGCCGGGGTCGCTCATGACGACGGGGTGCTGGAGCTGGACGAGCCGGTCCGGGCGCGGGTCGGGTTGCCGCAGTTCGACGGGGCCCACGGGCGGGCCGTCACATGGCGTCATCTGCTGGACCAGACGAGCCAGTGGGAGGGCGAGCTGTGGGGGAAGCCGACGTCGGTCGACGCGCAGAGCACGCGGGAGGGCACCGAGTCGGCGGGCGGGCCGCCAGGGGAGGGGTGGGCTTACAACGACGTCCGGGTGAACCTGACCGCGCTGGCGCTCACGGTCCTGTTCCGCCGCGCGCTGCCGGATGTGCTGCGGGAGCGCGTCATGGCGCCGATCGGGGCGTCGTCGTCCTGGTCCTGGCACGGTTACGCCGACGCGTACGTGGACCTCGACGGCGCGCGGGTGCCGGTGGTCTCCGGTGGTGCCCACTGGGGCGGAGGGCTGTGGATCAGCGCGCTCGACCTGGCGCGGATCGGGCAGCTGTGTCTGCGGGGTGGGCTGTGGGGGCGTACCCGGGTGGTGTCCGACCGGTGGATCGAGCAGATGTGGACGCCGTGCCGGGTCAAGCCGAACTACGGGCTGTCCTGGTGGCTCAACGACCACCGCACGGTCTGGCCGACCGCTCCCGCCACCGGGCGCTGCGCCCGGGGCAACGGCGGTGCCCATCTGCTGTGGGTCGACCCCGCCAGGGAACTGGTCGTCAGCTCCCGGTGGGGCGCCGGAGTGGAAGAGCTGCTTGCCGCAGTGTCACGGGCGGTCGCACCAGGGCCGCGGCCGCGGTCAGGCGGGTGAGGGCGGGGCGGAGGGTGCGGGAGCGTGGGCGGTAGGGGGCGTTCCAGGCGAAGGGGAAGGACGCCTTGTCGGAGGTGAGGAGGTTCGTGGTCTCGTCGCAGGCCAGGATCGCGATCAGCCAGCGGCGTACGGCGCGGTGGAAGGCGGGGGTGAGGGGGCGGGGAGCCAGGAGCCAGTCGCGGGACTGGGGGCTGACCGCCTGCTGGTACGTGGTCTCGTCGTAGCGCTGCCAGGGCGACTCCGGGGTGATCGGGTGGAGGCCGTAGTCCATGGCGATGAGAGGGGTCAGGGCGGTGCGGAGGCTGCCGTGGTCGGCGCTGGGGAGGAGTTCGCAGATGATCCAGGGGCGGTGGCGGCGGATGGTGGCGAGGGCGCCGGTGAGGACGGCCGCCTCGTAGGTCTCGACGTCGACCTTGATGAGGTGCGGGACGAGGCCGCGGTCCTCGGTGAAGGCGTCCACCGTCGTGACCGGGACGGTCACGGACGCGGTGTGCTTGCGGTGGGCGGGGTTGAGGGAGTTCGAGGACTCCGACTTGTGGGAGAAGTACAGCTCCGCGGTGCCGGGCGCGGAGGAGAGCGCGGTCTGCTGCACCTCGTAGTCGAGGTTGTTGCAGTGGCGGATGCGGCGGCAGAGGGCGGCGGTCAGCGGGGTGGGCTCGAAGGCGATGGTGCGCGGGCCGCCCGGCCGTCGCCCGTAGACCGCGTCTACCAGGGCCGAGTACAGCCCGATGTGCGCCCCGATGTCGTACACCGCGCCGCCCGCCGGGGCCTGTCCCGCGAGGGCCAGCAGGGTGGCCTGGGTGGTGGGTTCGTAGCCCGCGAGGCCCGAGCGGCGCAACTGCCGCTGCACCGCGGTCTGTTTGCGGCTGAGCACATTGAGCGCGCGGGGGTACGGGCCGCGGGAGGCCAGGACGTCCGGGTTCAGCGGGAGGGTGATGGCGAGGGGCATGGCTGCCGCGGCTCCTGTCGGGTGACGGCCCGCTCCAGCGGGCTGGGGACGGGGAAGTAGGCGTCGAGGAACGGGCGGAGCAGGGCCAGCTGACCGGCCAGGTCGTGTTCGGAGGAGACCGTGTCGTTGAGGCAGAACGCCTGACAGTGGCGCGATCGCAGCAGTCGCGCGAGCCGGCCCGGGATGGTGGGGCGGGCGAGGTCGAAGTAGTCGTAGCGCAGCTGGGCCGGGATCGCGCGGCCGGTCAGGAACGCGTAGTAGTGGTGCAGCGAGGACGGCAGCGAGACGTCCGAGGTGGAGCGCACCCGGTTGGCCATGGTGGCGCGGATCGGGTCCGGGAACTCCCGCTCGATCTCGGCGAGGACGCTGGTGCGCACGGCGTGCGGGGTGTGCTTCATCTTCTGGGTGACGGTCGCCCCGAACCGGCCCTCCAGGAGCCTCCGGTTGTTCTTGCCCGCCGCCGATACGGGGACGTCCTGGTGGTCGGCGGGGGCGAGCGGGATGAGCGCGCGGGAGGGGAAGAACTTGGTGACGCCGTTGGCGAGGAAGAAGTCCTGCGGGGTGACGGGCGAGCCGAGGAACACGTCGTCGTTGAAGTAGAGGAAGTGTTCGGCGAGGCCCTTGATGTGGTGCAGCCGGGTCTCGATGGCGTGCGAGTTGAAGGTGGGCAGCACGGTCGGGTCGTCGAAGATGTCGTGGTGGTCGACGACGGTGATGCCGGGGTGGTCGAGCGCGAGCCAGTGCGGTACCTGGCGGTCCGTCACGATGTAGATGTGGCGCACCCAGGGGGCGTAGAGGTGGAGGGAGCGCAGGGAGTAGCGCAGCTCGTCGCGGTTGGCGTAGCGGGCGGCGTTGGCGGCCTGCTCGTGGTAGCCCTCGTACGCGCCCGTGCCGTCGCCTGTCGTGGCGGCGCGGCGGCGCTGCCACTGCGGGTCCGAGCCGTCGACCCAGGTGTAGACGACGTCGATGGGGAAGCGGACCTCGTCCGGCAGCCGGGTGGTGAACTCGGGGCGCGTACGGACCAGGGGGCCCGGGGACCAGCCCTCGGCCGGGGCGAGGCGGGTGAACATCTGGTCCGGGGTGCGGACGGCGTTGCCGGTGAGGGGGACGGAGGCGGTGGTGCGGTTGGGACGGGGGGCGTGGAGGAGGGTGGTGGTGGCTGTGTCGGCTGGGGTGTCTGCCGGGTCGTCCGCCGGGCCGTGCTCCCAGAACTCGATGTCGCAGCCGTGCGACGAGCCCAGGACCAGCTCCCCGTTCGGGGTGGTGTGGAAGCGGGTGAAGCGGACGACGGACTCGGCGGCGAGTGGGCGCCAGGCCCGGGCCGCCGCGCCGAGGCGCAGCGGGCCCGCGCCGCCCTTCCGGCGCGGGGGCAGCGAGACGTAGCCCGCCTCGCGGGCGCACAGCGCGCCGAGCGCGGCGACCACCGCGGCCCGCTGGTCCGCCCGTACGCCCACGGCGGAGGCGACGTTGCTGTAGCAGCGGACGACGAAGTGGTCGAGCCGCGCCTGGTCCAGCGCCTCGCACACCAGCCGCAGGTTCTCGGCGCGCGCGAACAGCGGGGTGGGCGTGCGGACGACGGTCGCGATCCGGGTGCCGCGGTCGTCGGCGATCACCATCCGGTCCGGTGCGGACAGCAGCCCCGTACGGACCAGTCGGCCCAGCCGCCGCCGGGCCCAGCGCAGCCGTAGCGCGCCGGTGGTGAGGGACAGCCTGCCCAGGCCGCGCATTGCCGCGCGGCGCAGCTCGGGGCGGGTCATGGCGATGACCGCGCGCCGCATCCGCAGCGGGACCGTACGCCGGTAGCCGCGCACCAGGGGCGGATCGGCGAGCCACGGGGGGCGGTGGGCGGCGGGCGGTGCGGTGAGGGGCATCGTGCGTCCTGGGGCGGGAGGCGCGGTACGGGGCGGTTCCTCACACCATCATCTGAACGCCGCCCCGATGCGGGGTCGGCATGGCGGACCACCCCCAAAGTGCCCCCATTCGGCCCAGCGGGCCCGTGGCGGCCCGGGCTGCGGCTGGGGGCGGCCTGCGGGTGCAGGTGGCTGGAGGGGGATTCCCCTGTCCCGCCCCTTCCCGAAACCGGGGCTCCGCCCCGGACCCCGATCCACGCTGCGGGCTCCGCCCCGGCCCGCGCCGGGGGCCGGGCACCGGGCTGGCTCGGGTGCCCTTGGGGCCCGGCGTCCGGAGGGACCTCCGCTCCCGGAGACGGCTGCGGCCCACGCTGAGGGCTCGGCCCCGGGCCCCGCCCCTTCGGGCTCCGCCCTGGACCCCGGGCCCTGCCTCGGACCCTGGACCCCGGATCCCAGGCCCGCACCGGGGTCCCACCCCAGACCCTCCGCCCCCGGCCCGCGCCGGGGGCGGAGGGGCGGGCCTCCGGCCCCCGGACATGGCCGCGGCCCGGCGCTTTGGTGGGGCCGGGCCGCGGGTGGGGTGGGGCGGGGCGGGTTACTTCACGGCGCCTGCCATGACGCCTGCCACGAACTGGCGCTGGAAGGCGAAGAAGACGGCCAGCGGGATGACCATCGAGACGAACGCGCCGGGGCCCAGGATGTCGATGTTGTTGCCGAACTGCCGGACCTGCTGCTGGAGCGCGACCGTGATCGGCGGGTTGCCGCTGTCGGCGAAGATCAGGGCGACCAGCATGTCGTTCCAGACCCACAGGAACTGGAAGATCCCGAGCGAGGCGATCGCCGGGGCGCCCAGCGGCATGACGACGCGGAAGAAGAGCCGCAGCTCGCCCGCGCCGTCCAGCCGGGCGGCCTCCAGCAGCTCCCGGGGGATCTCGGCGAAGAAGTTCCGCAGCAGGAATATCGCGAAGGGCAGGCCGAAGGCGGTGTGGAAGAGCACGACGCCGGTCGTGGTCTGGAAGATGCCGATCTCGCCGAAGAGCTTGGCGACCGGGATCAGCGCGACCTGGACCGGGACGACCAGCAGGCTGACGACGATCAGGAACCACCAGTCGCGGCCGGGGAAGTCCATCCAGGCGAAGGCGTAACCGGCGAGCGCGCCGATGACGACCACCAGGAGGGTCGCGGGGACCGTGATGGCGAGGGTGGTCCACAGCGAGTCGGTGATGACCTGGTTGCCGAGCAGCTTGTCGTACGCGTCGAAGGTCAGCTGCGACGGGTCGCTGAAGACCTTCCACCAGCCCGAGATGTCCACCTGCGAGGGGTCGCGCAGGGAGGACAGCAGCAGCCCCGCCGTCGGCATCAGCCAGAAGAGCCCGATGAGGACGAGGGCGACCTGCACCACCCCGCCCCCGGCCCGTTCCGCGATCCGCCCGACCAGGGACCGCTTCGCCTGTACGACCGTGTCCGCGCTGGTCATCGGCGGCTCTCCCTTCGGATCCGGCGGATGTTGACGAACATGACGGGCAGCACCAGCAACAGCAGCAGGACGGCGATCGCGCTGCCGAGGCCCTGGTTGACGTCGGTCCCGAAGGACGACTGGAAGAGCTGGAGCGCGAGGACGTTGGCGTCGTCCTGCGAGGGGCCCGGCGCGATGATGTAGACGAGGTCGAAGATCTTCATCACGTTGATCATCAGCGTGACGACGACGACCGAGAGCACCGGCGCCAGCAGCGGCACGGTGACCCGCCGGAAGACCTGCCACTCGCTGGCGCCGTCCATCCGCGCGGCCTCCATCAGCTCACGCGGTACGCCCGCGAGCCCGGCCGCGATGAGCACCATTGCGAAGCCCGCCCAGATCCAGACGTACGAGCCGATGATGGCGGGGGTGACGAGGGACGGGCCGAGCCAGTCGATGCCGTTGTACGGCGCGGAGAAGTTCCAGGCGGGCAGCCGCAGCTGGGCGCCCTCGGCCTTGGCGGGGAGGGTGTACGTACCGTCCGCCGCCGAGGTCGTCTTCGCGACGACCTTGCCGTCCTTGACCGCCTCGATCTTGAGGTCGGCCATCGCCTTCTCGCCCTTGTCGAGGGCGCCTTCCTTGCCCAGACCGCCCCGGGTGAAGTCGAACCAGACGGTGCCGGTGACCTTCCCGGGCTCGGGGCGGGCCGCCTTGGCGTCCTGCGCGCCGCTGATGTCGTCGCGCTTGGCGGCGACCAGCGGGATCGAGGCGGGGGACCCGGCTCGGACGGCGTCCCGGGTGGTGAAGGAGCCGTCTCCGGACTCCATCAGCCCGGCGTCCGGGCGCGGATGGGCGCCGGGGAAGGGCGGCGAGGCGCTGAACGAGTCGTGCACGCCCACCCACATGGCGTTGGCGACGCCCTTGTCCGGATCCTGGTCGTACACCAGCCGGAAGATGATGCCCGCGGCCAGCATGGAGATCGCCATCGGCATGAAGACGATCAGCTTGAACGCGGTGGCCCAGCGCACCCGCTCGGTGAGCACGGCGAAGATCAGGCCGAGCGCGGTGGAGATGGTCGGCGCCAGGATCAGCCAGATGATGTTGTTCTTGATCGCGGTCTTGGTGGCGTCGTCGGAGAACATCTCCGTGTAGTTGTCCAGGCCGACGAAGCCGTTGCCGCTCGCGTCGAAGAAGCTGCGGTAGACGGAGTAGCCGATCGGATAGACGACGAGGGCGCCGAGCAGCACCAGCGCTGGCAGCAGGAACACCGCCGCCAGCCAGGGCCGGGTGCCCAGGACGCTCTTCCTCTTCTTCTTCGTGGTCAGCGGTGAGGCCGGTGGGGCGGACGATGCCCGGCCCGGTGTGGCCGCGCCGCCGCCTGCTGTCGCGGTCGACATGATGTGGATCTCCCGGTCGGGTCGTCAGTTCTTGTACGCCTTGGCGGCATCGGCTTCCAACTGGCGCTGGATGCCTTCCACGTTCCTCGGGTTCTTGAGGAAGTCCTGGAGCGCTTTCCATTCGCCCTGGGCGGGCTTGCCGCCGAAGGAGGCCGGGGCCTGGTCGGACATGTCGAACCGGAAGTCATTGCCCGCCGCGATGAGCGCCTTGGCGATGTCGCGCATCGGGTCATTCGGATATGCGCTGAATTTGACGTTCTTGTTCGCCGAGATGAACCCGCCGGACTGGGCCCAGATGGTCGCGGCGTCGGGCGACGCCAGGAACGTCAGCAGCGCCTGCGCGGCCTTGCTGTTCTTCAGCGCCACGCCCACGTCGCCGCCGGTCACCACCGGTGGCTTCGCGCCGACCGCCGGGAACGGGAACACCTTGGCGTCCCCGCCGAGTTCCGCGCCCGCGTCCTGGACGTTGGCGGCGACGAAGTCGGCCTCGAAGACCATGCCCGCGTCGGGCTGGGCGGCATTGCCGAACGCCTTGGTGACCGAATCCGGGAACGCGGTCTGGAGCGCGCCGCTCCGGCCGCCCGCGACCAGGCCCTTGGCGCCCCACAGCTGGGCGAGCGTTTCGAGGGCCTTCCTGACGGACGGATCGGTCCATTTGATTTTGTGCTGGGCGAGCTGGTCGTACTTCTCCGGCCCGGCCTGGGAGAGATAGACGTTCTCGAACCAGTCCGTCAGCGTCCAGCCGTCCTGGCCGCCGACCGCGACCGCGTCGGTGCCGGAATCCGAGATCAGCTGGGCCTGTTCCAGGAATTCCCGCCAGGTCTTCGGGACCTTGGCGCCCGCGTAGTCGAAGGCCGAGGTGTTGTACCAGAGCAGGGACTTGTTGCTGGCCTTGAAATACACCCCGTACTGCTTGCCGTCCAGCGAGCCGAGATCCTGCCAGCCCTTGGCGAAGTTCTTGTTCACCTCCGCCTTGGCGGCGGCGTCCAGCGGTTTCGCCCAGCCCTTCTGCGCGAATTCGCGCATGACGCCGACCTGGCCGACCATCGCCACGTCCGGCGGTGAGCCGCCCGCGACCTTCGAGCCGACGAAGCCCGCCATGTCGTCACCGCTCGGTACGAAGGAGACCTTGGCGCCGGTGCGCTTCTCGAACTCCTTCAGCACCTTGGTGAAGTTCTCCTGCTCCGTCCCCGTCCAGACGGCGGTGACCTGGAGCTTCTGGCCCTTGAGGCTGGGCAGCTTCACGGTGACCGGCGGCGGGCCGCCGCTGACCGTGTCCCCGTCGTCGCCGCCGCAGCCCGCGGCGGTGAGCATGAGGGCTCCCGCCGATGCCGCGGCCACCGCGGCGCGTGCCGTTCGCTTCTTCCGCTTCCTGTTCCTGCGAAGCGATTTCTGCATCCCCGTTTCCCTCCGATGCCGACCGCCTCGCGCGCGGCCGTGTCCCGTGCGACAGTCCTACGCCCGGTCACCCAACGTGGCAATACTGTTTTCGGCGTTCACTCACGGTCGTGACCGGGCCGTGATGAACGCCGAATCGCAAAGGTGAGCGGATCGGGTGGATCCGTGATCGCTGATCCGTGATCGGTTAAAGCGTCAATTAATCGGCGGGGAGGGTGAGGAGAGCCGGGCAGGTTCAGATCAGCGCGGGCGCGGTCGGCGCGTCCGCCGACTGCGCGGCGCGCTGGAGCGCGCTGGCGAGCAGGGCCAGATCGGTCGGCCCGTTGCCCAGTTCGCGCAGCGGGCGGCGGGCCGGGGGATCGCCCATCCGCTCCCACTCCAACGGTACGACCGTCGGCCGCTGCGTCGCGGTGCGCGGTATCCGCCCGGTGACCCGGCCCGCCTGGAACGGGGTCGCCGCGGCGTCCTCCGGGCGCAGCAGGCGGCCACGTCCTGGGGCGTGCTCACCGGCCGTGGCCGATTCACCGTCCGGGGCGTGGGTCTCCGCCTCCGGCCGCTGCTCGGCGGAGGCGGGGCCCAGCGGGCGGGGCTCCAGGACGATCCGCAGCCCGGCCCGCTCGACCGCCGCCGTGTCCGCCGTACGGTCCGGGCGACCGGACGTCGCCACCAGATGGACGCCGAGATGGGCGCCGTCACGGGCGATCGCCTCCAGCGCGCGCACCACCGAACCGGCCGCAGGGCGGCCCGGACTGCCGAGCGCCGGGGCCACCAGCGCGTCGAAGTCGTCGACGAGGACGACGAGGCGGGGGAACGGGCGCGGCGGGGTGGCCGGTTCGGAGCCGTGCTGCCCGGGCTGACCGCTCTGGTCGCGTTGGCTGCGCTGGTCGCCCTGGTTGCGTTGGTCGGGCGCGTCGTCGCGGCCGCGCTGGGGGCGCAGCCGCACCGTCGTACTGGGCGGTGGGTCGATGTCGCCGGGGGAGCGCGGCGCGACCACCCGCGGGGGAGCGCCACCGGTCGCGCCCGCGCCCTCCCGGAGCCGGGTGTGCCAGGTGACGAAGTCCAGTCGGCCCAGCAACTCGGCCCGGCGCTTCAGCTCCGAGCTGAGCGCTTGCGCGAACTCCCGCATCCGCACCGGGTCGGACGCCGCCAGATACGTCGACACATGCGGCAGATCGGTGCACACCCGCAGCCCCTCGCCGCGCTCCGTGCCACCGCCGGCCCCCGCGCCGTCAAGGAGCACCAGCTCCAGCCGGTCGGGCCGTTCGGCGGCCGCGAGCGAGGCGGCCAGCGACCGCAGCAGCTCCGTCTTGCCGGTGCCAGGACCGCCGTCGATCAGCAGATGCGGGCCGTCGGCGGCCAGATCGACGGCGACCGGTCCGCGTGGCCCGGCGCCCAGCACCCCGAGCGCGCGGCCGCCCGCCTGGACCTCGTCCGCGGCGGCCGCCCAACGGGCCATCAGCGAGGCCGGGGTGGCCCGGGCCAGCCCCAACTCGTCCAGCAGCCGGGCCGAATCGGGCAGCGGGGCCGCCACCTGCCGCCCCGGGCCGCCCTCGTCGCCATGGCCGGAAGCCGCGGGGCGCAGTGGCGCGAGCGCCCGCGCGAACCGCTCGGCCCACGCCCCCGACACCGCGTCCACGGTGGCCGCCGTGGTGGCGCCCGCCACCCACTGGGGCACGCCCGCGCCGCCCGAGGCGGCATCCCGGTGCACGATCTGGAGCCCGGTGGCCACATCGCCGCTCAGCAGCGCCGCCACCTCGCACGACGCGAACGCCGCGGACCCCGCGCACGCCGTCTCGTAACTCACCGACAGCGGTGAGGCGGGCGACGCGGCCGGGGCCTCGGCCAGACACAGCAGATGGATCCCGGCCCCCGGGCCGCCGACCGCCAGCCGCGCCAGCGCCTCGCACAGCGCGGGCGGGCCCGGATCGCCGTCCACGATCACCACGGTGTACGGCCCGGACGGGCCCGTCGCGGCGTCCTCCAGCCGCCGGGTCAGCTCCGCCGTACGGGCCGTCACCTGCTCCGCGTCGTACGCCAGCAGCAGGCGGCAGTCCTGCCCGCGCAGCGGCTGGAGCTGCGGCAGCCAGCCCAGCCAGGACCATTCCGCGGGCCGGTCCTCCGTGCTGAGCAGCACGATCTCCAGCGTGCCCGGGGCGTGCAGCGCCGCCAGCTGCGCCACGACGGACCGGGCGAGCCCGGCCAGCCGCCCGCGCGGTCCCGCGAGCCCCAGCGAACCCGCCTGCCGCAGATCCGCGGTCACGGGCGCGGCGGGCAGCAGCCCGCCCGCGCCCGAGAGCCGGTCGGCGGAGCCGAGCCGCACGGTGAGCGCGTCCGGGTGGCCCGGCCCGCGCTCCCACAGCCGCGGCCCCGGCCCCAGCGCCGTCATCAGCACGGCGGCGGGGTCCGGCCACCGCCGGTGCAGCGCGGCGGCCTCCTCGGCCGCCCGCGCCGCGCGGTCCTCGGCGCCCGCCGCCTCGTCCGCGCCCCGCTCTTCGCCGCCCCGGCCCCCGGTCAACTGCCGCACCCAGGCCCCTATGCCGCGCCGCCGTACCTGGGCCCCGGGCGCGTCGTAGGCGTACGAGGGCGTCTCGCCGAGCCCCTGCGGCACGGTGGTCCCCCGCAACGGCGTCCCCCGCCCGGCCTGCCCGCCCGCGCCGGGCCGCCCGGGACCTCCCGGCTGCCCGCCGGGCCCCCAGCCGTCCCCGTCGCGCTGGCCGTGCTCTGCGGCCCGGGGGGCTTGAGCGCCGGTGCGCCAGTCGATCGCGCCGTGCGTTCCGCTGTTGCCCGGGCCGTCGTTGTACGGCGCGCCGCCGCCCGCCGGGCCGGAGGCCCATGGCTCCTGCCCGCCGCGCCCGCTGGTCGCGCCGTGCGGTGAGCCGCTGCCGCCCGCCGGGCCTTCGGCCCGGGTGTCCCGTTCGCTGTGCCGGGGGCCCGCGGCCGGGCCTGGTTGCCGGGTGGTTCCGCCGTCTGCGGTGCCGGTCCTGCCGCCGCCGGTCGAGGTGCCGTAGGGGGTGCCTCCGTCCGCGCCCGGGGCGTCATACGGTGCGCTGCCGCCTTCGGGCCCGGGGTGCCTGCCCCCGCCGGGCCACGGCTCCTGCGCGCCGCGCTGGGAGCCCCCGCCGCTCGCCGGGCCCTCGGCCCCGAGGGGCTGGGTGCCCGTGCCGTGGGTGGTGGGGGCCGCGGGGTCGGTCCGGCGGGCTACCGGGGTCCAGCCCCGGCCGGGGTGGCGGGGGACCGGGGCGCCGGTCCAGGGGCCCGTGGCGTGGGCCACGCCGTCCGTGCGGGGGGTGATCCTCAGGTGGCCCTCGCCGTCCGGGTGGGCGGGGAGGCGGGCCGGGGACGAGGGGGCGGCGGCAGGGGTGCGCAGCCGCAGGGCGGACTCGCCGATGCGGAGCAGCGCGCCCGGCGCGAGCAGGACGGGGTCGGGGCCGACCGGGGCGCCGTCGGCGGCGGTGCCGTTCGTCGAGCCGAGGTCGGCGACGGTCACCCGGCCGTCCTCGGCGACCGTCACGGCGCAGTGCAGCCGGGAGACGTCGGGGTCGTCCAGGGGGACGTCGGCGTCGGCGGAGCGGCCGATGCGGACCTGGCCGCCGTGGAGCAGGTGGACGCCGCCCGCGTCGGGCCCGGCGATCACGTCCAGGTGGACCGTGGCGTCGGACACCGCCGCCTCGGGCAGGCCGGGGTAGCCCGGGTAGCCGGGGTAGTGGTCGGGGTCGGCCGGGGCGTGGAGGGAGAGCACCGCGCCGTCCACCAGCGGCGGTTCGCCGAGCGCGCAGCGCTGGGGGTCGAGCCGCTCCGAGCCCGCGTACACCACGACCGCGCCGGTGCCGCCCCCGGCGTCGTGCCCGGCCGCGGCGACGGCGGCGGCGAGGCCGCTCGTCACGGAGGCGAGGGCGGTGCCGACGGGAGCGGTCACGAGCACGTCCACCGCGCCCGCGAGGGTGGGCGGCGGGGGCGCAGGATGGCCGGAACGGCCCGGGTGGGCGCTGCGCGGCCCGAGGACGGTCAGCCGAATCTGCATCGCCGTCAACGGTCCCTTCTGTCCGGGGGACCGGGCGGGGTTGCCAACCCCGCCGTCCCGCCCCCGGGCGCTTCGGCACGTACAGGTCCGTACGGGGTCGTACGGATCACGGAGCGTGAGCCCCCCGCCGCTCGGCGCTTCCGTGCTGCGTGCATCCTCGCACCTGCCACTGACACTTCGCCCGCCGCCCGGCGCCACATGATCTTGATTGGTCGGCTACTCGGCCGAAACTGGCTGATTGCGACCGGATTCGCTGCGTGTTCGCTACATGAGTGAGGGAGTGATCCACAGTGTTAAGGGATGGCAAGTGGGCAACCGACCCTCCGGATCACGCGTCTTTCCCCCGGGCACCGGATGGGCCGCCGCGCCCGCCCGGGCGGTGATCTGCGGTGATCGGTACGGCACCTCGGCCGTCCCCATTACAGTGGGCGGACGAGTACGGCAGGCAGTACAAGCGATGCAGCAAGCGATGCAAGTGATATGACCACGACCAGGGAGCGCATGACGTGCGGCCGGTAGGCAGCAAGTACCTGCTCGAGGAGCCGCTCGGACGCGGAGCCACGGGCACCGTCTGGCGGGCCAGCCAGCGGGAGACGGCGGGCGCCGAGGCGGCCGTGGCCGGGCAGCCCGGCGAGACGGTCGCGATCAAGGTCCTCAAGGAGGAGCTGGCGAACGACGCGGATATCGTCATGCGCTTTCTCCGCGAGCGTTCCGTACTGCTCCGCCTCACCCACCCCAACATCGTCCGCACCCGCGATCTCGTGGTCGAGGGCGATCTGCTCGCCCTCGTCATGGACCTGATCAACGGTCCGGACCTCCACAACTATCTGCGCGCGAACGGCCCGTTCACCCCCGTCGCCGCGTCCCTCCTCATGGCGCAGGTCGCCGACGCGCTCGCCGCCAGCCACGCCGACGGCATCGTGCACCGCGACCTCAAGCCCGCCAACGTGCTCCTCGCGGGCACCGGCGAGGGCGAGGAGATGCACCCGATGCTGACGGACTTCGGCATCGCGCGGCTCGCCGACTCGCCCGGTCTGACCCGGACCCAGGAGTTCGTCGGCACCCCCGCGTACGTGGCGCCGGAGTCGGCCGAGGGCCGTCCGCAGACGTCGGCGGTGGACATCTACGGCGCGGGCATCATGCTGTACGAGCTGGTCACCGGCCGTCCGCCGTTCGCGGGCAACACCGCGCTGGAGGTGCTGCACCGGCACCTCAGCGAGGAGCCGCGCCGCCCCACGACCGTTCCCGAGCCGCTGTGGACGATCATAGAGCGCTGTCTGCGCAAGAACCCGGACGAGCGACCGAGCGCCGAGAGCCTGGCCCGCGGCCTGCGCACGGTCGCCGCCGGTATCGGCGTGCACGCCTCGGCCGCGCAGGCGGAGGCCGCGCTCGGCGTCGCCGCGCTGCTCGCGCCGGACCCGGCGCCGGCCCCGGTCCCGGACACCGCCCCGGCGGACGCGGGCGAGGCGACCCAGGTGCTGCCGACGAACGCGCCGGGCAACCAGCCCTCGTACGACCCGGCCGCGGCCACCAACGTGCTCCCCACCACGGGCCCCAACGCGGACCCGACCCAGGCGCTGCCCACGAGCGGCCCGGGTGCCCCCGGGGCGGACCCCACCCGGGCCATGCCGCCCGTACCGCCCGGCGGCGTGCCCGGCCAGGACGATCCGCACCCCTGGCAGAACCAGCTGCGCGCGGCCCGCGACCGCAACGAGCAGACGCAGGTCCAGTACCTCGACCCGAGCGAGGACCCGCTGCGCCGCCGTCCCCACCGGGCCGCGCCGCAGCAGCCGCCGCAGGGGTACCAGCAGCAACAGCAGCAGTACCAGCAACAGCAGTACCAGCAGCAGCAACAGCGGCCGCAGCAGCCCCCGCCGTCGCGCCGTCAGCAGCGCCGCCAGCAACAGCAGCGGCCGCAGCAGTACGCCCGCCCCCAGGAGCCGCAGCCGCAGCGCTACGCGCCGCCGCAGCAGCCGGAGCCGCGCCGCGAGCCCCGGCAGCGCAGGGACAACCCCAACAAGATGAAGATCCCCGGGCTCGGCTGCCTCAAGGGCTGCCTGTTCGTGATCCTCATCCTGGTCGTGGGGTCCTGGCTGATCTGGGAGCTGACCCCGCTCAAGGACTGGGTCGCCCAGGGCCAGAGCTACTGGGACGCGGTCTCGACCTGGGTCACCGACGTCAAGGACTGGATCTCCAGCCTCGGCGGCCCGAGCTGACGTAACGGCCTGACGGCCCGAGCTGACGTGACGGCTGACTCCACCTCAACACCCCGACCGATGCGCCGAGTCAGGTGATTTGTCGACATCCAAGGGGTGTTTTCCGCTCAGAAGTGACAGTTGGCGCTGTCTGGTGCCCCGAACGCGCCAGTAGCCGCGTAGCTTTGTCGCCAACGTGCCCCCTGTCGGAGGATTCGGAGCAGTCTTGTCACGGAAGATCGGCAGCCGGTACACCGCGCACCAGGTCCTGGGACGCGGCAGCGCCGGCACGGTGTGGCTGGGCGAGGGTCCCGAGGGCCCGGTCGCCATCAAGCTCCTGCGCGAGGATCTCGCCTCCGACCAGGAGCTCGTGGGCCGATTCGTACAGGAGCGCACCGCGCTGCTCAGCCTCGACCACCCCCGGGTGGTCGGCGTGCGTGATCTCGTGGTGGACGGCAACGACCTGGCGCTCGTCATGGACCTGATCCGCGGTACGGATCTGCGCACCCGGCTCGACCGCGAGCGGCGGCTGTCCCCGGAGGCCGCGGTCGCGATCGCCGCGGACGTCGCCGACGGGCTGGCCGCGGCGCACGCCGCCGGGATCGTGCACCGGGACGTCAAACCGGAGAACGTCCTGCTGGACATGCAGGGCCCGCTCGGCCCCGGCCGCTCCCACCCCGCCCTGCTGACGGACTTCGGCATCGCGCGCCTGGTCGACGAGCCGGGCCGGGCCCGCGGCGGGCGGCCGTCCCGCGGGCAGGCGGCATCCCAGGGCCGCTCGCCCAACCCGCGCAGCGTGATCGGCACCCCCGACTACCTCGCGCCGGAGATCATCGAGGGGCTGCCGCCGCGCGCGAGCGTGGATGTGTACGCGCTGGCCACGGTGTTGTACGAGCTGCTGGCGGGCTTCACCCCGTTCGGCGGCGGCCACCCCGGCGCGATCCTGCGCCGCCATGTGACGGAGACCGTCGCCCCGCTGCCCGGCATCCCCGACGAGCTGTGGCAGCTGCTGCTCCAGTGCCTGGCCAAGGCGCCCGCGTCCCGGCTGCGCGCCTCCGAGCTGGCCGCGCGGCTGCGCGAGATCCTGCCCAGCCTGGCCGGATATCCGCCGCTGGACATCGACGAGCCGGACGAGGCCGAGGAGCAGGGCGAGGGCGAGCACCCCGAGGGGGGCCACCGGCCCGCCCCCACCGGACCGGGCCAGGGGCGCGGCCAGGGACACGACCAGGGGTACGCCCAGGGATACGGCCACGGCGGGCCGCAGCAGCGGCGGCGCGGCGCGGTCCCGCTGGTCCCGGGCGCGGTGCCGGACAGCAGCCGCGATACCCACACCAGCATGCGCGTGCCCAGCGCGGACGAGCTGGCGGGCGGTGCGCACGGCACCGCGCGCGCCCCCCGCGTACACGGTCAGCGCAGGGCGGGCTCGGCGCGCCATCCCGCGGTCTCCGGTGCGCTGCGCCGCCGTCGGCTCAAGGTCGCGACGGCCACGGTGGCGGCGCTGGTCGTCGTGGGCGTCGGCGGCTGGCTGGTCGCGGGCGGCGGCGACGGCGACGATGCGCCCAAGGGCGGCGAGCACTCGTCCTCACAGGACTCGGGACAGTGACTCCGGGCAGGACTCCCGTTACGCCCCGAGGGCCCGCTGTCCCGCGAGGGACCGACGGGCCGGAGATCCTTCTATAGCGGTTAGGCTGGTGCACGTGGCAGTCGTCGATGTATCCGAAGAGCTGAAGTCCCTCTCCTCGACCATGGGGTCGATCGAGGCCGTCCTGGACCTCGACAAGATGCGGGCCGACATCGCCGTGCTCGAGGAGCAGGCGGCGGCCCCGTCCCTGTGGGACGACGTGGAGAACGCGCAGAAGATCACCAGCAAGCTCTCCTATCTCCAGGGGCATCTGCGCCGGGCCGAGGAGCTGCGCGGCCGGATCGACGACCTCGAGGTGCTGTTCGAGCTGGCCGCCGACGAGGGCGACGAGGACGCGCGCGCCGAGGCCGAGTCCGAGCTGCAGGCCGTGCGCAAGGCCGTCGACGAGATGGAGGTCCGCACCCTCCTGTCCGGCGAGTACGACTCCCGTGAGGCGGTCGTCAACATCCGCGCCGAGGCGGGGGGCGTCGACGCCGCCGACTTCGCCGAGCAGCTGCAGCGGATGTATCTGCGCTGGGCCGAGCGGCACGGCTACAAGACGGAGATCTACGAGACCTCGTACGCGGAGGAGGCCGGCATCAAGTCGACCACCTTCGCCGTGCAGACGCCGTACGCGTACGGCACGCTCTCCGTCGAGCAGGGCACCCACCGCCTGGTGCGCATCTCGCCGTTCGACAACCAGGGCCGCCGTCAGACCTCCTTCGCGGGCGTCGAGGTGCTGCCGGTGGTCGAGCAGACCGACCACATCGAGATCGACGAGTCCGAGCTGCGGATCGATGTCTACCGCTCCTCGGGCCCCGGCGGGCAGGGCGTCAACACCACCGACTCCGCGGTGCGGTTGACCCACATCCCGACCGGCATCGTGGTCTCCTGCCAGAACGAGCGCTCGCAGATCCAGAACAAGGCGACCGCGATGAACGTCCTCCAGGCGAAGCTGCTCGACCGCCGCCGCCAGGAGGAGCAGGCCAAGATGGACGCGCTCAAGGGCGACGGCGGCAATTCCTGGGGCAACCAGATGCGTTCGTACGTCCTGCACCCGTACCAGATGGTCAAGGATCTGCGCACCGAGTTCGAGGTCGGCAACCCGCAGGCGGTGCTCGACGGCGAGCTGGACGGCTTCCTGGAGGCCGGGATCCGCTGGCGCAAGAAGCAGCAGCAGGAGAGCTGAGGCCCCGCGGCCGCGGGGACGGGCGATCGTCAAGTGGTCCTTCATGGACGGTTTTTGGTCACAGTCCTGTACCCATGCGTCACACAAGCACCTTCATAGCGGACATCTCTCCCCCAAAGACGCTTGACGGTGCCATGAAAACTGGGAAGGCTGACGCGCGGCATGCGTATGACTGGGGCGCGTGTGAACGGGGACCAGCGGATCGCCTGAACAGGCAGAGCCCGCGGAACTTCTCCCCCCGACGGCCGTGGCCCCGTGCATAGCTGCTCTCCATTACGAGTACAGCTACTGGGGGTAGCAGGCAGATGACGAAGAAGACGCGGCTGCGGGTCGCGCGTATAGCGGCCGCCGCGGTGATCGCCGCTGGTGCGTCGCTGACCGCCGCCGGCGCCGCATCGGCCGTGGGGATCGACGTCGGGATCGGTGGCGTCGACGCCTCGGTCAAGGCGGACGAGAAGGGTCTGGACGTCGGTGTCGGCGTCGGCAAGCCCGACAACCCCACCGACGAGCCGACCGGGATTCCCACCGGCGACCCGACCGACGACCCGACCGACGAGCCCACCGACGAGCCGACCGGCCTGCCCACCGGGCTGCCGACGCTCCCGACCGGCGAGCCGACCGACGAGCCCACGGGCCAGCCGACGGACGAGCCGACCGACCAGCCCACCGGCGAGCCGACGGACCAGCCCACGGGCCAGCCGACGGACGAGCCGACCGACCAGCCCTCCGGCCAGCCCAGCACCTCGCCCAGCCAGGGCGGCGGCGCCGGCGGCGACGACTCCACCTGCACGGTGGACCTCGACTCCACCAACTGCGACGACAACACGGACACCGACAGCGTCGGCTCCAAGCCGGTCGAGCAGGGCAAGGCCAAGGAGGAGCTGGCCGAGACCGGTGCCTCCTCCGAGACCACCTTCCTGCTGATCGGTGCCGCGACCATGATCGCGGGTGGCATCGGCTTCCGCGTCGTGCCGCGGCTCGCGAACCGCAACAACAACGTGGCCTGATCCAGCGGCCTGATTCACACGCAGTACGCACGTCGAGGGGCCCGGAGCGCTGTCAGCTCCGGGCCCCTCGGGGTGTCTGTGTCGTTGCCGTGATTACGCAGCGTTACGCGGCCTTATACCGCCTTACGCCGCGACCGCCATCTCGTGGGCGAGCACGGCCACCGCGATCAGCGCCACCAGGAGCGCTATCAGCGCGGCCGGGGTCAGCCCGGCGAAGGGACCCTCCTGCTGCTGCAGGCGCTCCCTGCTGGCCCGGCAGACCGGGCAGCGGCCCTCGCTGACCGGGCTCGCGCAGTTGGCGCAGACGAGCCTGTCGTACGTCATGCGCTTTCTCCTCCCGCGCGGCGGTGCCGCAGTAGATATGGGACCAACGCTCAGGGAAATGGGTTGGTTCCCCTTCCACTGTGCCAGCTTCCGCCCGGTTCGGCGCGTCCCGCACGATTCCGTGCCGCATCCGTACCGGTTCTGTGGCCGTTTCGGACGGTCTCGACGGCCGCTTTGTCAACCGTTTGCCCCCAATAGTGCCGTGAATAAACGCACCAAGCCGGATGGGCGCTGCGCGCCCGCGCGCGCTTCGCGTATGGTCACGCTCACCGACGGGAGCCGCTCCGGCTGCTGCCCGTACCGCTACCCAGGTCGACCGTGGTGCATCAGTGATCCGATTCGACAACGTATCCAAGACTTACCCCAAGCAGACCCGTCCCGCACTCCGGGATGTCTCGCTCGAGATCGAGAAGGGCGAGTTCGTCTTCCTGGTGGGCTCCTCTGGTTCGGGAAAGTCCACTTTTCTCCGGCTGCTGCTCCGCGAGGAGCGGGCGAGCCACGGCGCGGTCCATGTGCTGGGCAAGGATCTCGCGCGGCTGTCCAACTGGAAGGTGCCGCAGATGCGCCGCCAGCTGGGCACGGTGTTCCAGGACTTCCGGCTGCTCCCCAACAAGACGGTCGGGGAGAACGTCGCCTTCGCGCTGGAGGTGATCGGCAAGCCGCGCACCGCGATCCGCAAGACCGTCCCCGAGGTGCTGGACCTGGTGGGTCTCGGCGGCAAGGACGACCGGATGCCCGGCGAGCTGTCCGGCGGTGAGCAGCAGCGCGTGGCCATCGCGCGCGCGTTCGTCAACCGTCCGATGCTGCTGATCGCCGACGAGCCGACGGGCAACCTGGACCCGCAGACCTCCGTTGGGATCATGAAGCTGCTGGACCGGATCAACCGGACCGGCACCACGGTCGTCATGGCCACGCACGACCAGCAGATCGTGGACCAGATGCGCAAGCGCGTGATCGAGCTTGAGAAGGGCCGCCTTGTCCGCGACCAGTCCCGCGGCGTCTACGGCTACCAGCACTGATCACGGCTACCAGCACTGAAAGGACGCCATGCGCGCCCAGTTCGTCCTGTCGGAGATCGGCGTCGGTCTCCGCCGAAATCTCACGATGACCTTCGCGGTCATCGTCTCCGTGGCCCTCTCGCTCGCCCTGTTCGGCGGGTCCCTGCTGATGAGCCAGCAGGTGAGCACGATGAAGGGCTATTGGTACGACAAGGTCAACGTCTCGATCTTCCTCTGCAACAAGAACGACAAGGAGTCGTCGGCCAACTGCGCGAAAGGCGCGGCCACCGACGTCCAGAAAAAGGAGATCCGCTCCGAACTGAACCAGATGAACATCGTCGAGTCGGTTCAGTTCGAGACCAGCGAACAGGCGTACAAGCACTACAAGGAACAGTTCGGCGATTCCCCGCTCGCCGATTCGCTGACTCCCGACCAGATGCAGGAGTCCTTCCGCATCAAGCTGAAGGACCCGACCCGGTACGACGTCATCTCCACCGCCTTCGCGGCCCGGCCCGGGGTGCAGGAAGTCCAGGACCAGAAAGCCTTGGTCGACGATCTCTTCAATCTGCTCAACGGCATGAACTACGCGGCGCTCGGCGTGATGACGCTGATGCTGGTGGTCGCGTTGATGCTGATCGTGAACACGGTACGGGTGTCGGCGTTCAGCAGGCGCCGGGAGACCGGGATCATGCGGCTCGTCGGCGCGTCCAGCTTCTACATCCAGATGCCGTTCATCATGGAGGCCGCCATCGCGGGGCTGATGGGCGCGGGCTTCGCCTGCGTACTCCTCGTCAGCGGCCAGTACTTCCTGGTCGACAACTGGCTCGCGGGCAAGATCGACGTGATCAACTTCATCGGATGGGACGCGGTGCTGGCCAAGTTGCCGCTCGTGCTGGCGATCGGGCTGCTCATGCCCGCCCTCGCGGCCTTCTTCGCGCTCCGCAAGTACCTCAAGGTGTGACATTCGCCCAGGGCGCCGTACCTCACAACCAGCCGTACGGCGCCTGGGCTTGCCCTACACTCACCGGCATGTCGG
Source organism: Streptomyces sp. NPDC021115 (assembly GCF_044333065.1). Lineage (NCBI taxonomy): Bacteria > Bacillati > Actinomycetota > Actinomycetes > Kitasatosporales > Streptomycetaceae > Streptomyces > Streptomyces sp. NPDC021115. Next base: position 28,593 of record NZ_JBIRQF010000030.1, on the reverse strand, counting down.
GCCCGTGTTTGTTCGTCCATCCCCGCCGCATTCGCCACGGGGCCGCCCTGACATTGGTCTTCGTGAGCGTGCTCGCCACCGGCGCCGCCACCGGCTCGTGGGGGGCCGAAGGCCCCGCCCGAGCCGCCGACCGGGGCTCGTCGGCCGCGCGGATACCGATCCGCCCGGTCGCCGCCGGCTCCGTCGAGAGCGACCAGGTCGAGGCGGCCGCTGCCGAGGCCGAGGAGGACGGTAAGTCAGGTTCGCAGGCTGCCCGTGAAGCGGTGAGCCGCAGCGGCGACCGGTGGGGCGCGGTCTACAGTGCCCGTGAGTACGAGGGATTCCGCCAGCACCTCGACGGCGCCTACGTCGGCGTCGGGGTCTCCGCGCGGGTCGGAACCGGCGGCCGGATCGAGGTGGACCACGTCCAGCCCGGCAGCCCCGCCGACCGCGCCGGGCTCCGGGCCGGCGACCGGCTGCTGAGCGTCGACGGTACGAAGGCCACCGGCCGCCCCGTCACCGAGGTCGTCGCCCGGCTGCGCGGACACGCCGGACGCTCGGCGGGCACCCCGGTGACGCTCGGCCTCGAGCGCGACGGCCACCGGTGGCGGCAGACCCTGCACCGGGCGCGGCTGGCCACCGAGCCGGTCACCGTCGACCGCGTCTCCGGCCGCGTCGGCGACGCGAGACGGGGCGCCGTCCGGATCAAGGTCGACTCCTTCACCAAGGGCTCCGGCGAGGCGGTGCGCCGCGCGGTGCGGGACGTCCCCGAAGGCGACGGCATCCTCCTCGATCTGCGCGGCAACTCCGGCGGCCTGGTCACCGAGGCCGTCACCACCGCCTCCTCCTTCCTCGACGGCGGCCTGGTCGCCACGTACGACGTACGGGGCGAGCAGCGTGTCCTGGACGCCGGGTCCGGCGGCGACACCCACAGCCCGCTGGTCGTCCTCGTCGACGGCGGCACCATGAGCGCCGCCGAACTCCTCACCGGCGCACTCCAGGACCGCGGCCGCGCCATCGTCGTCGGCTCCCGCACCTTCGGCAAGGGCTCCGTGCAGATGCCCAGCAAGCTCTCCGACGGCTCGGTCGCCGAGCTGACCGTCGGCCACTACCGCACCCCCGCCGGCCGCATCGTCGACGGCGCGGGCATCACCCCCGACCTCACCGTCCACGGCGACGAAGGACCGAGCGCCGACGCACGCGCCCGGACGGTATTGAGTGGCCTCGGGGGCGGGTCCTAGTGCGAGAATGACCCTGCTATGGCTAAAGAGACGGGTCGCAAACTGATCGCGCAGAACAAGAAGGCGCGGCACGACTACCACATCCTCGACACCTACGAGTGCGGCTTGGTGCTGACCGGGACCGAGGTGAAGTCGCTCCGCCAGGGCCGCGCCTCGCTCGCGGACGGCTTCGCACAGCTCGACAACGGCGAGGCGTGGCTGCACAACGTGCACATCCCCGAGTACAGCCAGGGGACGTGGACCAACCACTCGGCACGCCGCCGCCGCAAGCTGCTGCTGCACCGGGCCGAGATCGACAAGCTGATCGGCAAGACGCAGGAGACCGGCCACACCATCGTGCCGCTGTCCCTCTACTTCAAGGACGGCCGCGCCAAGGTCGAGGTCGCGCTCGCCAAGGGCAAGAAGGACTACGACAAGCGCCAGGCCCTCCGCGAGAAGCAGGACCGCCGCGAGACCGACCGCGCGATCTCGGCGGCCCGCCGCCGCGAGCGCGGCCGGGTCTGACCTCGGACGTCGCCCGGCGGGAATGATGTGGCCCCGTAGCGCGTTGTTCACCTATGATGGACGCCGTGCCCCTCCGAGGGCGCGGTAGCACCATTGAAAACACCACATGGGGATGATCGGTTTCGACAGCGGCTGTCGAAGCAGGGGAAGCGAGCCGAGGAAGCGGCAATGATCTCGTAAACCATATGTCGCAACCAATAATCGCCAACACCAAGCGCGATTCCTTCGCCCTCGCTGCCTAAGTAGCGACCTCGCGAAGTGTCAGCCCGGGGCTGTTCCCGACCCGGATCCTGGCATCGACTAGGGAACTAAACCACTAGACCCGGTCACGGGGTGTAGTGGGAAATCAAACAGTGACTGAGCCCGTCGGAGACTTGTCCGCGTGATCTCCGGGGCCGAGAAAATCACAGCGGACTGCGCTCGGAGAAGCCCTGATTCCGCACCGTTGGACGCGGGTTCGATTCCCGCCATCTCCACTCATCCCATGTACGACGAGGGCCCCGCCATCCGGCGGGGCCCTCGTCGTGTTCGGGGGCCGGCCCTTTTGCTCAGGTGAGGCGGTGTTCCCAGCGCAGCGCGGGCCCGTCGCCGATCCAGTACGTGTGAGAGCTGGGGGTGACGCGGAGCCGCATGGTGCTGATGTCGGGGCGTCCGGCTTCCTGCCAGGCGATGAGTGTCCGCTCGATGTCGTCCCACAGCGCCACTGGTCCGCCCTGCCGGACGGTCCAGCCGGAGCCCTCCCCCGTGAAGGCCGCGAAGGATTCGCGGTCGGCGTCGAACACGTAGAGCTGCTGGGTGCCATCGGCCCGGGCGGCGCGTACGAGCTGGGCGCCGGGTGCGGCGAGCTGGGCGAGGAAGGCGGGCATCCATTCCTCCAGCAGCGTCGGGGGCACCTTCGCCTCGCGCTCGCTGTCGGCGTAGGCGGTACGCGCCGACAGGTCACCGGCGAGCGGAACGGCGGCCTGGGAGCGGGCCTGCATGAACGACGCCTCCCCGGTGATCCGCCCCTCGGCCGTACCGTCGTCGTTCACGGTGACCTTGGCGAGCCCGGTGCCGTACGCCCACGAGCCGGGGGCGAGGGTGGCGAGGATGATGCCGCCCGGCCTGGTCTGGCGTACCCAGGTGTGGGGGATGCGCCGCACCGCGCACGTGGCGATGACCCGGTCGTAGGGAGCGCGGCGGGGGTGGCCGAGGAGCCCGTCGCCGGTCACGGTCCAGGTGGAGTATCCGGCGGCTTCCAGGGCGGCATCCGCACGGGCGGCCACGCCCGGGTCCACCTCGACCGTGGTGACGTTGTCCTCTCCGAGCCGGTGGCACATCAGGGCGGTGGAGTAGCCGGTGCCGGTGCCGATTTCCAGCACGGTGTGACCGTCCTCGACGTCCAGGGCCTCGATCATGCCGACGACCGTCACGGGCGTGGTGGACGATGAGGTGGGAACGCCGGGCACGGAATCGGCGGCCTGGTCGGCGGTGAGGTGCCCGTCCAGTTGCGTCACCAGGGACTCGTCGCGGTAGGCGATCCTGGACCATTCCTCGGGGACGGAGCCGAGCGTGGTGACGGGCCGCCAGCGTCCGTCGTCGGTGGGCAGGAAGACGCCGGGCCGGAGGAACAGTTCACGGGGTACGGCCTCGACCGCCGCACGCCACTTCGGGTGGGCGAGGACTCCGGCCCCTTGGAGCCGGTCGGCGAGGGCGCTCCGCTCAGGCGCGGTGTCGGGCGTCATTCGGGCTTGTCTCCTTGAGCGAGCAGGGTTCGCCGTCGCGGTCGAGGGCGAGATCGAAGCTGCCGGAGGGGAGGCCGAAGTGGTCGAGGCAGGCGCGTAGCGCCTTCTCCAGCCGATCCGGCAGGTCTACCACGCGGTACGACAGGGCAGAGTAGTCCTTGCGCCAGTCCAGCAGGCCGGAGTCGATGCGGACGGCGAACGACCGGCGGCCGACGATCAGCACCCGGAGGTCGGCCACCTTGTCCACACGGGCCTGGAACAGGTGTGGCGCCGCGCTCACCGTGTCGTCCACCTCGTCGGCGGTGACCGGCTCGGCCCAGCTCGTGAGGCCGACACCGTCTCGCTCGTACGGGGTCCACCGCAGCGTCTTGGTGATCACCTGCCCGTGCGCGGTGATGAACCCGCCTGCTTCGCCGGGGTCGTTGGTCACCAGCGTCGCGGGCACGGTGAGGCCGAGGCGTACGGCTGCGGCGAGTTGGATGGGTTTGTGGTCGGCTGCCGCGTTGCGGGCGGGGTGGTTGACCCAGTAAGGGCCGTCGAGGGCGTAGAGGGTGCCCGCGAGCCCATGGCGGACCTGCGCGGCGGCATAGCGTGCGTCGTCCGCGTTCAGGTGCTCGAAGGCGGGCCAGATGGGGCGGCGCCAGTACACCGCCCGTACATGCTCCAAGTCGGCGGTCCGCGAGGGGGTGCGGAGCTGTCCGGCCACCGGTTCGGCGGCCGGGCGGCCGCCGAACCGAGCCGAGACCGTCAACTCCCCGACCGGGAGGTCCGCAGGGTTGAGGCGGACCACAGGAACGCCGCGCTCATTGAGGTGAGTGATCACCATGTCGGCGGTGATGTCGAGCGGTTCCGTGACCACCAGGACGGGTTTCGTGTCGGTCATCAGGGCTGTCAGTCCTGCTGCGAGTCCTGGTCGGAGCCCGTGTCGTTGCGCGAGTCCAGGTTCGTCACGGTCGACGTCGAGGTGGCGGAGCTGGTGCCGTGCCTGCCCATCTCGACCACCAGGCCGTCGCGGTCACGGAACACGCCGGTCTGGGTGTCCGGGTCGATGGTGACGGTGGTGAACGGCATCTCCGCCGCGGTGGGGTACGGGCCGAGTCGGCGCAGGCCCCAGGGGCGGACCGGGGCGGGGCGGTTGGGAGCGGTGCACATGGTCATGGCTTGTCCAATCGTGACTGAGGTGAATAGGGATGCCGGTTGGGTGTCACGGCAGGCGGCCCGGGGTGGCGCACTCGGCCCAGACGCCCTTGCCCCACGGCTTGCGGTCGATCCCCCACCGGCAGGAGACGGCGTCCACCACCGCCATGCCGCGCCCGGACTCGGCCGTTTCGCTCGCCTGGACGACGCGGGGGATGGCGCGGGACCGGTCGAACGTCGAGATCCGTACCAGGTGATCGCCGGAGCGTTCGACCTTGAGGCGGAAGCTGCCGCGCTGCTCGGGTTCGGGGGTGTGGCGGGCGGCGTGCCGGATCGCGTTGGTGGCCAGCTCGGAGGCGATCAGGCGGGCATCGTCCACCATGTCCTCCAGCCCCCAGGCCCGCAGGGTCGCGGCGACGGACAGGCGCGCGATGCCTACGGATTCCTCGGTGCACGGGAGCGACTGGGAGTAGGCCGGATGGCCTGTTTCGGTGGGGGTGAGCGGTGAGGGCTTGCTGATCATCGTCGTCGTCATCTCGTCGGCCGTCTGATGGTGGGAAGACGCCCGGGCTGCCGCCGGGCGTGGCATCACCATCGCGGCCCACCGCCTCGTGCGGGAGCGTGAGATGGCCTTCCGCACGTCGTGTGCCGAACCCGCACACGGCGTGCTTCCACGCGCCCTCCCCACCCGCCCGCGATACCCCTAGCGTCGTTTCTCTCGTTGTTCCGCGGGAGGTACCTATGGACATTGGTTCAGCGAGCGTTGACATCGGGGCGATCCTTCGCGGCGCTCGCTGCGCCGCCCGCCTCACCCAGGCGCAAGTCGGCCAGGCTTGTGGCTACTCCGCGTCGGCCGTCTCCCGGATCGAGTCCGGGCGCATGCGGCTCGACCACCCCACGCTGGTGCGGTTTGCCGCGTTCTTGAACGTCCCACTCGACCGGCTGACCGCGACTCCCGCGCCGGGCGGACCCACGGCCGATACGGTGGAGCGGCCATCGGACGAGGAGGATGCGGTGCGTCGTAGGAATCTGCTCACCGGTGCGTTGGCGGCCGGAGCGACGGCCGTTGTCGGTGTCGCCCCAGCGGGCGCCGCGTCCGGCCCCTTCGATCCGGCGGCTGGTCTTGAGGACGCTCTCTTCCGGCTCCCCTCTGCTGCCCCGGTTCCCCTGGCCCGCCTCGTCCAGCAGACGGCGGCCGCGCGGTCGGATTTCTGTGCCGCTCGCTACGCCGCGCTCGGCCGCGCGCTCCCGGGCCTGCTCGCCGCGGCCTCGGCGACGCGGGACGCGTCGAGCGGGCGGGCGCGAGAGCAGGCGAGCATGGCGCTCGCGCGGGCATACGTGCTGGCGGCCGAATTGGCGCTCAAGCAGCACAACGACGCGGCCTGGGCGGCCGCCGACCGTGCGCTGACCGCGGCCCGGGCCAGCGGCCATCCGGTTCCCATCGGTGAGTCCTCCCGGGTGCTCGCGATCACCATGCGGCGGTCGGGGCGCGGCCCGGCTGCGGTGCGGTTGCTCACCCGGGAGGCGGCCGATTTGGATGCCGGTCAGTCCCCGACCGGGGCTGTGCGTACGACACTGATGTTGACGGCCGCGTACACAGCGGCCACCAGCAGGGACCGTGCCACGGCGCTGGACCTGCTGGACGAGGCTCAGGAAGAGACCGAGCGGCGCTCGGCGGTACCGGGGTTGTTCACCGTGGACGCCAGCCGGACGCAGGTGGACGTCTACCGGATCGGCGTGCTCAACGCGCTCGGCACGCCTGACGAGGGCGTGAAGGTCGCCTCGAGGCTGACCATCGACCGCATGCCGACGGCGGAGCGCCGCGCCCGCGCCTGGACGGATACGGCCCGCATGTGGCACGCCCTCGGTGACCAGCCGCAGACCTTCGCGGCGCTTCGCCGGGTGGAGCGGGAGGCGCCACAGGAAGTGCGGCGGCCTGCCCTGCGGACCCTGACGGCGGACCTGTTGTACACGTCCGCCCGCGTGCCGGGAGTGCGGGAATTCGCGGCCCGGACCGGGGTCCTGTGAGCCTCGTCCGGATCGGGGACGTGGAGTCCGTGTGGGATGACCTGATGGGCGTCTACAAGGAGTGCTGGGCGCACAAGGTCCATCTGCCGCACTACGCCCCGGAGGCGTTCGGGGAGCGGCTGCACCGGCACGCCGTCGAGCCGGGGTGGGAGGCCGTGGTGGCGTACGACGCGGGCGAGCCGGTCGGCTACCTCTACGCCAACCGGCTCGACGGAGCGGAGGACCGCTGGTGGCGCCGTACGCGCCCGGAGCCAGGGGCGGACATCACCGGGGCGCCCACTGTCGCGGTGAAGGAGATGATGGTCCGTCCGTGATGGCGCAGGCAGGGGATCGCCCGCAGGCTGCATGACGCCCTCGTGGCCGGGCGGGCCGAGACGCAGGTGTCCTTGATGGTGAACCCGCTGAATCAGGACGGGAAGGTGCAGGCCCTCTACACGGCGTGGGGATACCGGGCGGTGGGCACCGCTCAGTCTTCGCCCGAGGCGCCGGTCTTGACAGTGATGGTTCTCAGCTGATCTCCAGGACGGCCTTGCCGTGGAGGCGGCGGTCGAGGAGGGCGGTCACGGCTTCCTCGGCGCGGTCCCAGCCGCCGCGCCAGGCGATCTGCGGGTCCAGGCCGCCCGCCGCGAGGCGCTCGGAGAGCCAGGTGAGGTCCGGGGCGAGGTCGGGGCGTTCCAGCAGGAAGAAGGTGACGATCGAGCGGTCGTGGCGGCCGTCGTTCCCGTAGAGGGCGCCGAAGGGGAACGTTTCGGGCCGGCCCGTCACATGGCCGACGGAGACCAGGGTGCCGTGCGCGGCGAGCTTTCCGTATGCCTGGACGAGTTGGGGGCCGCCGACTAGGTCCACCACACCGTGTACCGGTTCGGTGGTCTCTTCAGGGGACGCGATCACCTCGTGGGCGCCCAGGGCGCGGAGGGCGTCGCCGTGGGCGGCCGGGTCGCCGGTGGTGGCGATGACGTGGGCGCCGCCGAGGCGGGCGAGTTGGACGGCGTACCGGCCGACGCCGCCGGTGGCGCCCGTGATCAGGATGCGGCGGCCGAGGGTGTCGCCGATCCGACGGAGGGCGCGCAGCGCGCTGCCGCCCGCGACCGGGAGGGTGCTCAGCGCGCCCGGGTCGGCGCCCTCGGGCGGGATGCCGATCAGGCCGGTGTGTACGGCGCGCAGTTCGGCCCATCCGCCTGCCTCGCCGATGGTGACCACGGGGGTTCCGGCGGCGGGGCCGGAGCCGTCTGCGGCGGCGCGTTCGATCACTCCGGCGGCGTCCCAGCCGAGCACCGTGCCGTCGGGGGCCTCGTTGCGGTGGGCGGTCTCGCCGTAGTTGAGGGAGGTGGCGGTCACCCGGACCAGTGCTTCGTGCGGGGCGGGTTCGGGGTCGGCGGTCTCGCCGAGGCGGAGTCCGGAGGGGGTGGAGCTGTCGACGAGCAGGGCGCGCATGGGAGTTCGGCCTTCCGGAAGGGGGTGAGGGCTTATTTATGCCACTGAGTGGCAGAAGCGCGCAAGTGGCATTCGCGTTCGCGTTACACTCGTCGCTGTGACTGCCGCCCCCACTCCGTCGCTGCGTGAACGCAAGAAGCGGCGCACGCGTCAGACGCTGATCGACACCGCCCTGGAGCTGTTCACGGAGCGCGGCTTCGGCGGCGTCACGCTGGATGAGCTGTGCGAGGCGGTCGAGGTCTCCAAGCGGACCTTCTTCCGCTACTTCCCCAGCAAGGAAGACGTCGCCATGGCCGCCGACCAGGATCTGTGGCGGGCCTTCCTGGAGGAGCTGGACACCGTCGACCCCGGCCCGCGGACGCTGGTCGAGCTGGGGCGGGACGCGCTGCTCGCCGCGCTGGAGCGCATGGACGACGAGGGCTGGGCCGACCGCGTGCTGCTCAGCCGTCGGCTGGCCGTGCGGACGCCCTCGATGGCCGCGCACGGGCTTCAGTTCTGCGAGGCCACGACCCAGGGGGCGCTGGAGATCCTGCACCGCAGGTTCGCGGTCGGGGCGCCGGGCGACGTACGGCCCCGGCTGGCCGTGGACATGCTGGTCGCCGCGTTCCACTGCGCCGTCGCGGGCTGGGTGGCCCACGCGGACAGCGCCGCGCCCCCGGCCACGCGGGATCTGGCCGTACGCCTCCGTGAGGCCGTCGCCGCCCTGCCGGGCGGCCTCACCATGACCGTGGAGGGCTGACCGATGCGCGCGTGGACCCTGCCGGTGCTGCTGGTGCTCTGCGGCTCCGGCCTCGCGACCGCGCTGGCCTCGCGGGGGAGCCCCGGTGGGGCCGCCGCGCTCCTTCTGGGGTGCCTGCTCGTCTTCGAAGTCAGGTAAGTGAGCGTAACCATGTATGAGTGAGTGTCGTTGTCAGGGCGTGAATCTGACGGAGTGGGCGAGGACGCAGGGCGTGCATCCGCAGACTGCGTATCGCTGGTTCCGTGAGGGGACGTTGCCGGTACCGGCACAGCGGGTCGGGCCGCGCACGATCCTCGTGAACGTGAATGCCAACACCGCGCCCGAAGCGGTCGGCGGTCTGGGCCTGTATGCCCGGGTCTCCTCCCGCGGCCAGAAGGCCGATCTGGAGCGACAGACTGCCCGGCTTGCCGAGTGGGCAGCGATGGCCGGCCACTGTGTCGTGCGTGTGGAGGCGGAGATCGGCTCGGGCATGAACGGCGGCCGGTCCAAGGCTCGTCGCCTGCTGGCCGATCCGGAAGTGACCACGATCGTGGTGGAACACAAAGACCGGCTCGGCCGGATGAACGTGGAGCTGGTCGAGGCAACGCTTGCCGCGCATGGCCGTCGCCTGGTCGTGCTGGATGACGGCGAGGTCGAGGACGACCTGGTGCGGGACATGGTGGAGGTGCTGACGTCGTTCTGTGCTCGTCTGTACGGGCGCCGGTCGGCGAAGAACCGCGCTCGCAAGGCACTGGAGGCCGCCGAGCATGGCTGAACAGAAGAAGCCGCTGTGGCAGATCGCCCGGCCGTTCGTCGCCGATGGCCCCTCGGGTGTCAGCATCCGTGACCGGCTCAAGGGGCTCACCGCCGAGGACGAGAAGGTTCTGCGGCTGGTCGGCGCGCACATGGGGCGCTTGTCTTGTCTCGATCTGGCCCGGCGCTGCCGTGACGGGCTGGAGCACTCCACCGACACGTGGGCCGCCCGTAAGCGGGACCTGACCGCCGAGTCGTCCTCCCGCTGGGCGGGGTCGGTCACCTCCAACACGCATGACCAGTGGGGTCTGTCGCGCCGGGCCCAGCACGCCCACCTGCAATCCCTGGACGCCGGGATCAAGACCGTGCGGCACCGCCTGTCCCTGCCCATCGGGGAGAAGGGCGGCCGGGGCATGCCCGGCGGCTACCGCAGCAAGCACGAGTGGTTCCACAAGACCCGACGGCTGGCGATCCTTCAGGCCGCACACGAGCGGGTCAGGGCCGAACACGAAGCAGGCCGGGTGTCCGTGGTGCGCGGTGGCCGTCGGCTGCTGGGAACCCGTCACAACCTGAAGGCCGCGAACCTGACCGAGGCGCAGTGGCGGGAACGCTGGGAAGCCGCCCGCTGGTTCCTCACGGCTGACGGCGAGTCCGGCAAAAGGTTCGGGAACGAGACGATCCGCGTGAGGCCCGACGGTCAGATCAGCATCAAACTCCCGGCGCCGCTCGCCCAACTGGCGAACGCCCGGCATGGCCGATACGTCCTGGCCGCCCGCGTCACCTTCCCGCACCGGGGAGATGAATGGCGCGACCGCATCGAAGCGAACCGTGCCGTGGCCTACCGCGTCCACCTCGATGTGCAGCGCGGACGCTGGTACCTGGATGCGTCCTGGACCCGCAAAGACCTGCCCGTCGTCCCGCTGGACGCACTGCGGGCAGACGGTGTGATCGGTGTGGATACCAACGCTGACCACCTCGCCGCGTGGCGGCTGGACCAGTACGGCAACCCGGTCGGCAAGCCCCGCCGCTTCGACTACGACATGACCGGCCCCGCCACCCGGCGTGACGCGCAGCTCCGGCACGCCCTCACCCGCCTCCTGCGCTGGGCCAAGTCCACGGATGTGCAGGCCATCGCCATCGAAGACCTCGACTTCACCGACTCCAAGACCCGCGAGAAGCACGGACGGCGCAAGCGGTTCAGACAGCTCATCTCGGGCATCCCCACCGGCAAACTCCGCGCACGCCTGCTGTCGATGTGCACGGAGACCGGTATCGGTGTGATCGCTGTCGATCCCGCCTACACCTCCATGTGGGGCGCCGAGCACTGGCAAAAGCCTCTCAGTACACCCCGACGCCCTGTCACTCGCCATCAGGCGGCAGGCGTCGCCATCGGACGACGCTCCCTCGGCTACCGGATCAGGCGACGGACAGCACCGCCCCGCCAGCACCAGAGCGATGCTGGCGGGCATCGGACCGTCCAGGCCCGACCCCGTGACCGAAGGAACGAGGGAAACCGCCCCCGCGTACCCGGACCACGGACACGATCCGCTGGAGCTGGACGCGGCGCGAACGCGGTGGACCAGAACGCCCAAGACCGTTCGGGGCGTTCGACTGAGCACGAGTTCTGGCAACAGGACTCACTCCCGCTCAGTCTTTAGGAACGGTTCGTGCTGCTCGCGGGCGTCAACTCGCCGCTGGTCTTCCCGAGGTCGATCGGCGTGCTGGAGGCGCAGCGCCGCAGCGCGGCCGACGGACGGCCCGTCGTCTACTGGCGGCCGGGCTGCGCGTACTGCGTCAGGCTGCGCACCCGGCTGGGCCGCCGCGCCCGCCGGGCGCATTGGGTCGACATCTGGCGCGACCCGGAGGGAGCGGCGGCGGTGCGGGCGGCCAACGACGGCGACGAGACCGTGCCGACGGTCGTCGTCGCGGGCCGAGCGCACACCAACCCCGACCCCGAATGGGTACGCGAACAGCTCCCCGGCGCGGTCTGACGGCGGCCGTCAGCTGAAGGCGACCATCAGGCCGAAGCCGAGGAAGAGCGTGCCGGCCAGGATCATGCCCAGCGTCGGGCCCACCAGCTGGCGCCGCATCCATACCCGGGCCTTCCGCGACTCGCCCGGGAGGTACATCACCTCCACCCTCCGGCCGGTCGGCAGCCCCAGGCCGATGCCCTGGATCGCGGTCGTGAACTCCACCTCGTGGCCCTGACGGTCGTGGAACTGGATGACCGGCGTCTGGGTCGTATGCCGGTTCTGCTTCTGCTTCCGGGTCTGGTTCCGGTTCTGCTTCTGGTTCTGCTTCTGGGCCTGGCGGTCCACGTTGGCGACCACCAGCCCCTCCGTACGGACTCCCTCACGGTGCAGCCGTCGCACCAGCCGGGCGTCGCGCAGGGCGCAGGCGTAGAGAAACAGGCCGATCGCAACGCACAGGAGATCGGCTCCGGGCATGCCCATGGGTGGTTTCGCCCCTTTCGTTGTGTTCGTTTTCCCGCCCCTCTGACACAGGGACGCATTGATCCAGAGCGTCGGTTGCGCCCGGGCGGTCTGTCGCGCGGCGACCCGGTGCGGGATCCTGCCGTCGCATGAGGAGACCTGTGAACCGTCGTGCGCGCGCCTGGAGCTGGCCCCTCGTCATCGGGCTGGTCTGTACCCTCACCTGGAGTTCACCGGCCGGGGCCGACGCCTCGCGCGGCGGGCTCGACACAATACTCGACAGCATCCTCGACGACCCCCTGCTGAGGGGCGGGGCGGCCGGGGTGGTGGTGGCCGATGCCGCGTCCGGCGACGTGCTGTACCGGCATCAGGCCGACGACCGGCTGATGCCCGCCTCCAACACCAAGCTGTTCACCTCGGCCGCCGCCATGGGCCTGCTCGGGCCCGACCACACGTTCCGCACCGACGTGTCGGCCGAGGGCACCCGGCACGGCCGGACGCTGCGCGGGGATCTGTACCTGCGGGGGACCGGCGATCCCACGATGCTCGCCGCGGACTACGACCGGCTGGCGAAGGACGTCGCCGACGCGGGGATCGGCCGGGTCACCGGGCGGCTGGTCGCCGACGACACGCGGTTCGACGCGCAGCGCGTGGGCCGCTCCTGGGCCGCGGACGACGAGTCGTCGTACTACGCGGCGCAGATCTCGCCGCTCACCGTCGCCCCCGACACCGACTACGACGCGGGCAGCGTCATCGTCGAGGTCGCGCCCGGCGCCTCGGCGGGGGAGCGGCCGAAGGTGACGGTCACGCCGAAGACGCGGTACGTACGGATCGACAACCGGGCGACCACCGGGAGCGGCGGCCTCACCGTCGAACGACAGCACGGCACCAACACCATCACCGTCAGCGGCGCCATCGCCCCCGGTGCGCCGACGGCCAAGGAGTGGGTCAGCGTCTGGGAGCCCACCGGGTACGCCGCCGCCGTGTTCGCCGACGCGCTCGAGCGGCACGGCGTACGGGTCGAAGGGCGGACCCGGCTCGGCGAGGCCACCCCGCAGGACGCGCGTCCGCTCGCGTCGCACCGCTCGATGCCGCTCAAGAAGCTGCTGATCCCCTTCATGAAGCTCTCGAACAACATCCACGCCGAGGTGCTGACCAAGGCGATCGGCTACGAGACGGCGGGCCGCGGGACCTGGGACGCCGGGCTGGCCGCCATCGCCGACTGGCTCAAGAAGCTGGGCGTGGACAGCGGGGCGGCGCGGCAGGTGGACGGGTCGGGGCTGTCCCGGATGGACAACATCGCGGCCGGGCAGCTCACCGAGCTGCTGCTGGCGGTCCGTCAGCAGCCCTGGTACGCGGGCTGGTACGCGTCCCTGCCGGTGGCCTGCGCCCCGGACCGCTTCACCGGCGGCACGCTGCGCTCGCGCATGTGCGGCACCCCGGCCGCGGGCAACGCGCGCGGCAAGACCGGCTCCCTGACCGGGGCCTCCGGGCTCTCCGGGTACGTCACCGACGCGGACGGCCGGGAGCTGGTCTACAGCATCGTCTTCAACAACTACCTCGCCCCCTCCGTGAAGAGCCTGGAGGACGCGATCGTGGTGACGTTGGCGGGGTCGTCCGGCGAGGGGCGCGTCAAGGCGGTGCGGCCCCGGGCCGTACGCGGCGCGGCGGGCACAGCGGACCTGGAGTGTTCCTGGGTCAAGCCCCGTCGCTGCTGAGCGGCGGGCTGAGCGTCAGCGTCAGGGCGGCCGTCCCCGCCTCCGCGTCGGCGGACGGCCCGCCCACCACCTCCACCCGCCAGGGCGCCGGGGCGCCTTCCGCCTCGGCGCGCAGGGTGTCCCCGTCCCGTACGACGGTGAACGCGGCGGCCGTCGAACCGTCCGGAGCCGGGACCCGCACGGTGACCCCGGTGCCGGGCAGGGCGGACGGTTCGTACACCCGCAGCGTCACCCCGTCCGCCCAGTCGGCGTCCGGCCGGTCGTACGCCGCGCCGAACGGGATCACGGCGCCGGGCCGGGCCAGCAGCGGGACGCTCAGGAAGCCGTGCCGCTCGCGCACCCAGCGCGGGCCGCGCACGGTCCGGCCGCTGAGCACATGCGTCCACACCCCCTCCGGGACGTAGTACGCGACCTCGCCCTCGTCGTCGAAGACCGGCGCGACCAGCAGATCCCCGCCGAGCATGTACTGCCGCTCCAGTCCCGCGCAGCCCGGGTCATCGGGGAATTCGAGGACCATGGCGCGCATCACCGGCACGCCCTCGCCGTGCGCCTGCCGCGCCGCCTCGTACAGGTACGGCATCAGCCGCAGCTTCAGACGGGTGAAGAAGCGCAGCACCGCGACCGACTCCTCGTCGAAGTGCCACGGCACGCGGTACGAGGACGAGCCGTGCAGCCTGCTGTGCGAGGACAGCAGGCCGAAGGCGATCCAGCGCTTGAAGAGCGCGGGATCGGGGGTGCCCTCGAAGCCGCCGATGTCATGGCTCCAGAAGCCGAAGCCGGACAGCCCGAGGGAGAGCCCGCCGCGCAGGGATTCGGCCATCGCCTCGTACGTGGACTCGCAGTCGCCGCCCCAGTGCACCGGGTACTGCTGGCCGCCCGCGGTCGCGGAGCGGGCGAAGACGACGGCCTCCCGCGTCCCCCGCCGCTCGCGCAGTGCCTCGAAGACGGTGCGGTTGTAGAAGTGGGTGTAGTAGTTGTGCATCCGCTCCGGGTCGGAGCCGTCCGCGTACACCACGTCCAGCGGCACCCGCTCGCCGAAGTCGGTCTTGAAGCAGTCCACGCCCATGTCGAGCAGCGCGGTCAGCTTCTCCGCGTACCAGGCCCGCGCGGCGGGGCTGGTGAAGTCGACCAGGGCCATGCCGGGCTGCCACAGGTCCCACTGCCACACCGAGCCGTCCGGCCGCTTGAGCAGATGTCCGGCCGCCTTGCCCTCGGCGAAGAGCGGGGAGCGCTGCGCGATGTACGGGTTGATCCATACGCAGACGCGCAGGCCCCGCTCGCGCAGCCGCCGCAGCATCCCCGCCGGGTCGGGGAAGACGCGCGGGTCCCAGGTGAAGTCGCACCAGTGGTGCTCGCGCATCCAGAAGCAGTCGAAGTGGAAGACGGACAGCGGCAGTTCGCGCCGCGCCATGCCGTCCACGAAGCCGGTGACCGTCTCCTCGTCGTAGGAGGTGGTGAAGGAGGTGGACAGCCACAGCCCGAAGGACCAGGCGGGCGGTAGCGCGGGGCGGCCGGTGAGGGCGGTGTACTTCCGGAGAATCTCCTTGGGCGTGGGCCCGTGGATGACGTAGTACGTCAGCTCCTGGCACTCGGCGCTGAACTGGATGCGGGAGACCGCCTCCGAGCCGACCTCGAAGGAGACGTTGCCGGGGTGGTCGACGAAGACGCCGTAGCCCGCGTCGGTGAGGTAGAAGGGGATGTTCTTGTACGCCTGTTCGGTGGCGGTGCCGCCGTCGGCGTTCCAGATGTCGACGGTCTGGCCGTTCTTCACCAGCGGGCCGAAGCGCTCGCCGAGGCCGTAAGCGGAGGTACCGACCCCGAGGCGCAGCCGTTCGCGCAGGTAGTGGCCGCCCTCGGCGGTCTCCATGAGGGCCATGTCCTTGGGCCCGCTGTCGGTGAGGGTGCGGCCGTCGGCCTCGAAGGCCACGCGCCACGGACCGGTGCGGGCGATGGTCAAGGTGAGGGCGCCGGAGGTGAGCCGGGCCTCGTCCTCGTCGCAGGACACCTCCCCGTACGAGCCGTCGGCCAGCTCGAACGACGGGCCCCGGTCGGCCCCGCCCGCGAAGTGGGTGAGCCGGACCCCGATCACGCCGGGCATCGGCGCGGTGCAGGTCAGGGTGAGGACCGGGCCCTTGAGGAGGTCGCCGCGGTGGCGCACCGGTTGGGTGGGGGCGTGCACGGTGAGGCCGGCGGGGCCCGTTTCCACGTCGCCGTGCCCCGTCTCCACATCGAGCACCCCGGCCGGGTACGCGGCGCGTACGCCGTCCCGCAGCAGCCAGTAGCCGTCGCTGAACTTCATGAACCGCCGCTCCTCGTCACTTGACCGCGCCCGCGGCGATGCCACGGGTCAGGGTCCGCTGGAAGATCAGGAAGAAGATGACCGCGGGGACCACGCCGAGCAGCGCGGCCGCGTTGGTCATGGTGGCGTCCATCAGCCGCTGGCCCTGGAGGACACCGAGGGCGACCGACACGGTCTGGTTGTCGTTGGAGATCAGCATCACCAGCGGCAGCAGGAACTCGTTCCAGGTCCAGATGAAGAAGAACACCAGCAGCACCCCGATGGTCGGGCGGCTGACCGGCACCACCACCCGCCACAGCACCTGCCACTTGTTCGCCCCGTCGATCCGCGCCGCCTCGACGATCTCCCGGGGGAAGGCGCCGAGGACGGAGGCGAGCAGATAGGTGCCGAACGCGGCCTGGATCACGCTGAAGACGAGGATCACGCTCAGCCGGGTGTCGTACAGCCCCACCCGCTTCGACAGGTAGTAGACGGGGTAGACCAGCGCCTCCTGCGGCAGCATGTTCGCCAGCACGAAGAAGGCCAGCACCCAGGGGCGGCCCTTCACCCGGCCGATGCCGATGGCGTACGCGTTGAGCACGGACAGCACGGCGGCGCCGATCGCCACCGAGCCCGAGATCAGCACGGAATTGATCAGCTTCTGCCCGAAGTCGACCCGTTCCCAGAAGTCCGTGATCCCGTCCAGATAGAGCCCCTCGGGCAGGCTCAGCGGCCCGTTCGCGGAGTACTCGGCGGGCGACTTGACCGCGTTGAGGGCGACCACCAGGAACGGCAGCACCATCAGGACGGCCGCCACGATCAGCGCGGCCAGCACCGGATATCGCCTGAGGGACCTCATCGCTCCTGGTCCTCCGCCCTCGTCTGGAGGCGCAGGGCGGCCAGGGCCAGCGCCAGGATGATCACGGTGAGCACGGTCGAGACCGCGGAGCCGTAGCCGATCTGCGTCTTCTCGAAGAACGACTGGAAGGAGAAGTACGAGGGGACGTTGGTCGCCCCGCCCGGCCCGCCCTTGGTGAGCACGTACACCGCGCCGAACACCTTGAGCGCGGCGATCGTGCACCACAGCAGCACGACGGAGATCTCCGGGCGGATCTGCGGCAGCGTGACGTGCCAGAACCGCCGCCACCACGAGGCGCCGTCCAGCTCGGCCGCCTCGTACAGCGCCGGATCGACGCGCTGGAGCCCCGCCATGAACACCACCAGCGGAAAGCCCAGCTGGACCCACACCATCACGCCCATCACGCTGTACAGCGCGAGATCCGGATCGCCCAGCCAGTCGTGGCGCAGCGAGCCGAGGCCGACCGCCTCCAGCAGGTCGTTGAGCGCGCCGTTGTCGGGGGCCAGGATCCAGCTCCAGACGATGCCCGCGACCGCGATCGGCAGCACCTGCGGCAGATAGAAGCAGGCGCGCAGCACGCTCGCGACGCGGGTGCCGACGTGCTTGCCGACGTAGTCGAACAGCGCGGCCGCCAGCACCAGGCCGAGCGCGGTCGGGATCGCCGCCATCGCCACCACCATGGCGACGCTGTGCCGGAAGGACTCCCAGAAGGCGTCGTCGCCCAGCAGCGTCCGGTAGTTGTCGAGACCGGCCCACTCCGGGGTGCCGACGCCCTGCCAGTGGGTGAGGCTGATCCCGGTGTTCATCAGGAACGGGACGACGATGACGGCGAGGAACGCCAGCGCGCCGGGGATCAGGAAGAGCGTGTACGGATACTCGCGGCGCGCTCTCATCCCTTCGGCGCGCCCGCCTCGTACGCCTTCTCCAGCGCGTCCAGATAGGCGTCCGGCTTGGCGCTGCCCGTCATCAGCTTCTGGGTCTCGGAGACGAGGGTGTCGTAGAAGCCCGGCACCGGCCAGTCCGGGTAGAAGGCGAGGCCGCCGCGGTCGGCGTAGCCGGTGAAGTCCTGGATCAGGCTCTTCGCCTTGGGGTCGGTGATCGCGGCCGGATCGGCGGCCACGGGCACGCCGCCCTTGTTGCCCAGGGTGTTCTGGATGCCCTTCTTCATCGTGATGTCGATGAAGTCGTACGCGAGCTGCTTGTTCTTCGCGCCCTTGGGGACGACCCACAGATTGCCGCCGGAGCCGAGGGTCAGCTTCGAGCCGGGGAAGGGGAACGTGCCCCACTCGTCCTTGATCTCCGACCGGAAGCGGCCGAACCACCAGCTGCCGGAGAAGAACATCGGATACTTCCCCGCGATGAACGCCGCGCCCGCGTCCTCCGCCTTGGTGCCGCTCGAACTCTTCGCGATCCAGCCCTTCTTCACCCAGTCGGCGAAGGTGGTGGCGCCGTAGGTCCAGGCGGCGTCGTGGAAGTCGGGCTTGCCCTTGTACTGCTCGTACGCGTCCACCCAGGAGCGGTCGGCCTTGGACAGGGCCAGCTGGTAGACGTACTGCTGGGCGGGGTATTCGGCGCCCGCGCTGGCGAGCGGGGTGACGCCCTTGTCCTTGAACGCCTTCAGCGCGGCGGTGAACTCCCCGAAGGTGGTCGGGACCTTCACCTTGTGCTTCTCGAAGAGGGTCTTGTTGTAGAAGACCATCGTGTACTCGGCGTAGTTCGGCACCCCGAACCACTTGCCGGAGCCCATCACGCCCCGCTCGTCGTACCGGCTGGTGGTGCGCACCTCGGCGTTGAGCGGCTTGTCCCAGCCGCGCTTGGTGACCTCCGGGGTGAGGTCGGTGAGCAGCCCCTGCTTGGAGAGCAGCCCGGTGGTGGCGTTGCCCTTGTTGTACTCCATGAGGTCGGGCGCGCTGTCCGAGCCGAGCACCATCGAGGCGGTCTTCTGGATCTGTTCGAAGCCCTTCTCCTCGAACTTCACCGTCACGCCGGGATGGCTCTTCTTGAACTCCTCGATCGCCTGCTTCCAGGCCGCGCCCATGGCGCCGTTGGGTGCCTCGTAATGCCATAACCGGAGCGTCTTGCCGTCCCCGGCCTCATCCCCGCCGCCCCCGCACCCCGCCAGGACCAGTGCCCCCGCGAGGGCGGCCGCGATGACGGCCCCGTGTCGTCCCGTCCGTCGTCTCGTCCGTTTCCGTGCCGTCAACATCCACTGCCTCCGGGAGGGTTGGGAGGAATGTGCACGTGCAACGTTCGTCGAAGCGCTTCGATGGGCAGCAGGTATAGGTGGGCGCGGAGAGGTATGTCAATGGCGTTGACAAAATGCTGGGGGAAGCCCGTGGATCAGCGCGGGGGAGGCATGCGCGGGGTCCGCCCGGGATGGGCGGCGCGTCAGGCGGTGACGATCACCAGGCCGTGACCTGGAGGACGAAGACGCGCTCCAGTCGCGGGATCACCTGGCAGACAAACATGCCGCCGGGTACGAGGTGATTCTCGCCGCGCGGTGACGGGCCTTGGTAGGCAGTGCCGTCCAGGTAGAGGGCAGCCGCCGCCCGGACCAGCTCGTCCGCCTTCTTCTCCACTTCGGCGATCAAGGCGGGTGGGGCGCCGCCCACGACGTGTTCCTCGCCGGGCTCGTACTCCCAGGCCCAGCTCACGCGGTTGTCTCCCGGGCCTCGTTCACGACGGCCAGGAGATCGTTCATGGCGGAACGCCACGCGGGGTCGTCCCTGTCGAGGGTGTGGACGGCGTGCTCGGCGTTGCGGCGGCGCGCCGTGAGGTCAGGGCGGCGCTCGATCTCGACCTCGCCCGCCCAGATGGTCAGCCACTGGCGGATGGGACCCAGGTTGTTGTGCTCGGCCGCCAGCGCGAACGCCTCGTTCTTCTGGGTTTCCATCTCGCCGAGGCGATGGGGTGCGACCCGTGCGAGTGCGAGGCGCAGTGATTCCGGGGTCCGCTCCGGTCGGGGGATGACGCCGTCGACGGGCGGTTCGACGGGATGTGCGCTCATGCGATCCTCCGGCGGGGCGGGCGGTCCATCCGAACAGTACACAAGGGCGGGTATGCGACAGGACCCCTCACCGCATCCCGCCCCCGCGGGTGAGAGCAAGGTTTCGTGGCGGTCACCTGCCGCCACAGCCCGGTAATCCACCGTGCCTACCGTCGGGCAGCGACACCGAGCACCGTGGAGGCCTGATGACTGCCCCGACCACCACCGCCGCCCGTCAGGGGGGCCGCTGGATCGAGGAGTGGGATCCGGAGGACGAGACGTTCTGGCGGGAGAAGGGGGAGCGGATCGCGACCCGGAACCTGGTCTTCTCCATCCTCTCCGAGCACATCGGCTTCTCCATCTGGAGCCTGTGGTCGGTGATGGTGCTGTTCATGGGGCCGGAGTACGGGGTCGACCCGGCCGGGAAGTTCTTCCTGGTCGCGATGCCCACCCTGGTCGGCGGCGTCCTCCGCGTCCCGTACACCTTCGCCGTGGCCCGCTTCGGCGGCCGCAACTGGACGGTGATCAGCGCCGCGATGCTGCTGGTGCCGTCGCTGGCGGCCGCCTGGGTGATGGAGCCCGGCACCTCGTACACCACGTTCATGGTGGTCGCGGCGCTCACCGGGGTCGGCGGCGGGAACTTCGCGTCCTCCATGACCAACATCAACTCCTTCTACCCGCTGCGCAAGAAGGGCTGGGCGCTCGGGCTCAACGCGGGTGGCGGCAACATCGGCGTGCCGGTCGTCCAGCTGATCGGGCTGCTCGTCATCGGCACGGCCGGGGCCACCCACCCGCGGATCGTGCTGGCCGTCTACCTGCCGCTGATCGTGGTCGCCGCGGCCCTCTCGGCGCTCTTCATGGACAACCTGGCGCCGGTGAAGAACGACGGCGGGGCGGCCAAGGAGGCGGCCCGCGACGCCCACACCTGGATCATGTCGCTGCTCTACATCGGCACCTTCGGCTCCTTCATCGGCTACAGCTTCGCCTTCGGTCTGGTGCTCCAGAACCAGTTCGACCGCACCCCGCTGCAGGCCGCCTCGCTCACCTTCATCGGCCCGCTGCTGGGCTCCCTCATCCGCCCCGTGGGCGGGCGGCTGGCCGACCGTTACGGCGGCGCGCGGATCACGCTGTGGAACTTCGCCGGGATGGCCGCCGCGACGCTCGTGGTCGTCTACGCCTCGGCGCAGCGGTCGCTGCCCGTCTTCCTCGTCGGCTTCATCGCGCTCTTCGTCCTCAGCGGGCTCGGCAACGGCTCCACGTTCAAGATGATCCCCGGGATCTTCCAGGCCAAGGCCGTCGCCCGCGGGCTCGCCGGCGAGGAGGCCGCGGCCTACGGGCGGCGGCTGTCCGGTGCGGCGATGGGGCTGATCGGGGCGGTCGGCGCGCTCGGCGGGCTCGGCATCAACCTGGCCTTCCGGGAGTCCTTCGGCAGCGCCCACTCCGGCACCCCGGCCTTCGTCTCCTTCCTCGCCTACTACGCCCTGTGCTCGGCGGTGACCTGGGCGGTATACCTCCGCCGCACCCCGGCCGCGGCCCGGCCCGCGGACGCCGGGGCACCGGAGGCCCGGGCGGCGCGGCAGCCCGCCTACGCGGATGTATGAGCCACGCGTGAGGCAGCCGGGGCGTACGGTCGGAGGCGTGCTCGTGACCGTACGCCCCGTTACACCCGGGAAACCTCCGTGAACCGCGTCCGTCACGGGACGGCGCCAGGATGACGACTCACCCCAAGGCGCGCATACGACAGTGAACCGGGACGAGCCGAGAGCCGAGAGTCAGAGCCACATGCAGCGAGACCAACACCAGGCGACGACCGTCGGACCCCTCGCGGGGTTCACCGTCGGTGTCACCGCCGCGCGCCGCGCCGATGAACTCGGCGCCCTGCTGCTACGGCGCGGCGCGGCCGTCCTGCACGCGCCCGCGCTGCGGATCGTACCGCTCTCCGACGACTCCGAACTGCTCACCGCCACGAAGCAGTTGATCGACCACGCCCCTGATGTGGTGGTCGCCACCACCGCCATCGGCTTCCGCGGCTGGGTCGAGGCCGCCGACGGCTGGGGTCTCGGCGACGCCCTGCTGAACCGGCTGCGCGACGTCGAACTGCTGGCCCGCGGGCCCAAGGTGCGCGGCGCCATACGGGCCGCCGGGCTCACCGAGAAGTGGTTCCCGGCCTCCGAATCGATGGCCGAGGTGCTCGACCGGCTGCTGGAGGAGGGCGTCGACGGCCGCCGCGTCGCCGTCCAGCTGCACGGCGAGCCGCTGCCCGGCTTCGTCGAGGCGCTGCGCGCCGGGGGCGCGGAGGTCGTCGGCGTGCCGGTGTACCGGTGGATGCCGCCGGAGGACATCGGGCCGGTCGACCGGCTGCTGGACGCCACGGTCGCGCGTGCCGTGGACGCCGTCACCTTCACGAGTGCGCCCGCCGCCGTGAGCCTGCTGGAGCGGGCCGAGCGGCGCGGTCTGCGGGACGCGTTGCTCGACGCGCTGCGGCACGATGTGCTGGCCGCGTGCGTCGGGCCGGTGACCGCGCAGCCGCTGGAGGTCCTGGACGTGCCCACCAGTCAGCCCGAACGCTTCCGGCTCGGCCCGCTCGTGCAGTTGCTGACCGCGGAACTTCCCGGCCGGGTGCGCCCGTTGCCGGTCGCCGGTCGGCGGCTGGAGATCCGCGGCCACGCGGTGGTCGTGGACGGCGAGCTGCGGGCCGTCCCGCCCGCCGGGATGGCCCTGCTGCGGGCCCTGGCCCGCCACCCGGGGTGGGTCGTGGCCCGTGCCGACCTGCTGAAGGTATTGCCGGGGGCGGGGCGGGACGAGCACGCCGTGGAGACGGCGATGGCTCGCCTGCGGACTGCTCTGGGCTCGCCGAAGCTGATCCAGACGGTGGTCAAGCGGGGGTACCGGCTGGCCCTCGACCCAGCGGCCGACGCCAAGTACGCCGACGCGTAGCGGCACGCCTTGCCGTTTCGCTCCCGGATACGCCCCGGTGCGCCTTGCCGTTTCGTTTCCGGGCGTGGGCCGGTGGTCGGGTTGTGCCCACCCGTCCCGCCCCGCGGGACGATTGCCCACAACCAGGTTGCACGTTCCCAGCCGCTCCGGGCCGTACCACCCAGCCCCTCCGGCGTTTGAGGAGCGGGGGTTTGGGGGCGGAGCCCCCAAGGGGCTGGGGCGCAGCCCCAGGCGGGGTACCGGGGCGGGGCCGGGACGGGCACCCTGGAGGGGAGCCCACGTGCCCCTGGAGGTGACAGGAACATGGCGGCGGACGCCTTCGACCTGCGGTTCGACTCCGGGCGCATCTGCCTGGACCTGGTGGCCACCGTCGACGGCCGCCTCACCGAGACCCCCGTCGAACGCCTCGACGGCGTCGAACCCCTCAGAGCCTGGCTGCTCGGCACAGGGCTCATCCCCCGGGGCACGGTCCTCGACGCGGTCGACACCGCATGGCTCACCCGCTTCCGCGCCGCCCGCGACCTCCTCCACCGCATCGTGCACACGGAGGTCGAGGGGAGGGCGGCGGGACCGGACCTGGAGCGGGTGAACGCGCTCGCCGCCACCGCCCCGCCCGCCGTACGGGCCGTACGCGCCACCGACGGCACCCTCGTCGCCCGGCTCACGGCCGCCCCGGACTGCGGGGCGCTGCTCGCGCAGATCGCCCGCGACGCGGTCGCGCTGCTCACCGACCCGGTCGCGCGCGGGCAGCTGCGGCGCTGTGAGGGGGAGAGCTGCTCGCTGGTGTACCTGGACACCTCGCGGGGGCGCCGCCGCCGCTGGTGCTCCAGCGAATTGTGCGGCAACCGGGAGCGCGTGGCACGCCACAGACGCCGTTCAAACCCCAAGCACGAGCAAAACATGAACGAGTTTCAGACATGACGCAGGCCCCGGATGGGGGGACCGGGGCCTGCGGGGCGGTGTTTGGGGAGGGAGCCCTTTATGGTGGCCGACGCCCGCCCGGCGCCGGGTTCTCGGCCTCAAGTACGTGTCGTGGCCCGGGAAATGTTCAGTGCAGAAGTGGGAGGAATGTCACAGGGTTGTGAATGAACGGCGGATCATTCCAGCCCGTACGCCCCTCGACCCAGCGCCTTGCGTACGCAAAGATGCCCTCGTGACCGAGAGGACGACACCGGACGACGCGCTGATGCGCGCGCTCTACGCGGAGCATGCGGGCCCGCTTCTCGCCTTCGTCCTGCGCCTGGTCGCAGGCGACCGGCACCGCGCCGAGGACGTGGTTCAGGAGACGCTTTTACGGGCTTGGCGCAATGCCGACCAGCTCCAGCGCAGCGGCGGGTCCGTCCGCCCGTGGCTGGTAACGGTGGCTCGCCGTATCGTCATCGACGGCCACCGAAGCCGCCGTGCCCGCCCCCAAGAGGTCGACGCGGCCCCCCTGCATGTCATGCCCGCAGCGGATGACATAGACCGGGCGCTCCGCCAGATGACCATTTCCGATGCCCTGAATGACCTGTCCGATGCGCACAGAGAGGCGCTCGTCGAGACATACTTCAAGGGACGGACGGTGAGTGAGGCTGCGGAAGTGCTGCGCGTGCCGCCCGGGACCGTACGTTCCCGGGTCTACTACGCGATGCGTGCCCTCAAGCTCTCACTTGAGGAACGGGGGGTCACGGCATGATGCCGGCAGCGGACGACCAGCAGCACACCGCCGTCGGCGCCTATGCGCTCGGCGTCCTCGACGCGGCCGACGCGGCGCGCTTCGAGGAGCACCTGATCGGGTGCGAGCGATGTGCGGCAGAGCTGGACGGGCTGATGGGCATCCCCCCGCTGCTGGCCGACTACGCGACCAACGCGGACGGCACGGCCGTCCCCGACCCCGCGACCCTCACCGCCCGCCCCGGGCCCGAGTTGCTGGGGCGGCTGCTCGACGAGGTGACGGTCAGCCGCCGTACGAAGCGCCGCAGGCGGCTGTTCCTCGTCGCCGCGGCGGGCCTCATGATCGTCGGCGGCCCGCTCGCGGGCGCGGCGGTCACCTCGGGCGACGGCGACGGCGGGGGCGGCGGGAACCCCCCGGTGGCCGCGCCGAACCCGGCGCAGGTGGCGTACGACCAGGGCAAGAAGTACAGCTCGGTGGACCCGCAGACCAAGGTGGACGCCTCGGTCTCGCTCGTCCAGAAGGGCTGGGGCACCGGCATCGCGCTCAAGCTGGGCAACCTCAAGGGCCCCAAGAGCTGCAATCTGATCGCCATCGGCAAGGACGGTCACGAGGAGACCGTCACGACGTGGGCCGTGCCCACCGCGGGCTACGGGATCAAGGACGGCGACGGCTCCCGCTGGAACAAGGAACCGCTGTACGCCCAGGGCGGCGCGGCCATGAACGAGGGCGACATCGCCCGCTTCGAGGTCCGCACCCTCGACGGCCAGCGGCTGGCCGAGGTCAACGTCTGACCCGTCCGACCCTCGCTGTCCGAGGTCCATTTCCGACCGGTCGATATCCGAGCGGCACGCACGGGTGGGTGTACGGTTGACGGCTGCCCTATGTACACAGAAGGGGGCTTGGGTGGCCGCGCAGAACGCCACGCAGAACGTTACGCGGAACGTCACGCACGAAAGCCGGACGGCCCCGCCGCGTGACGGTGGGGACGGGGTCCGGGACGGCGAGATCCGGATCGAACAGACCCATCTGGACCGTGTGTACCGCCGCCTCGAGGAGAAGATCCACGAGGCGGAGTTCCTCATGAACGACGCCGCCAAGCGCGGCCAGGTCGGCACCCCGGGCGCGCTCGCCGAGCGCGATGCCCAGGTGTTCCGCGCCGGGGTCCACCTCAACCGGCTGAACAGCGAGTTCGAGGACTTCCTCTTCGGCCGCATCGATCTCCTCCTCGGCAAGGACGGCGAGCGCGGCCCGGACGGCGCGTACACCTCCGTCGAACCCGCCGACGACGCCATCCGGCCGGGGGAGGACGGGGACCGCGCGGAGATCGCGGAGACCCTGCACATCGGCCGCATCGGGGTGCTGGACGCCGACTACTCCCCGCTGGTGATCGACTGGCGGGCCCCCGCCGCCGCCCCCTTCTACCGCTCCACCCCGGTCGCCCCCGGCCGCGTCGTGCGCCGCCGCGTGATCCGCAGCAAGGGCCGCCGGGTGCTCGGCGTCGAGGACGACCTGATGCGCCCCGAGCTGACCGCGACCCTCGGCGGCGAGGCGCTTCCGGTGGTCGGCGACGGCGCGCTGATGGCCGCGCTCGGCCAGGCCCGCGGCCACACCATGCGCGACATCGTCGCCTCCATCCAGGCCGAGCAGGACATGGTGATCCGCGCGCCCGCCGCCTCCGTCACCGAGGTCGAGGGCGGCCCCGGCACCGGCAAGACCGCGGTCGCGCTGCACCGCGCGGCGTATCTGCTGTACCAGGACCGCAGGCGGTACGCGGGCGGCATCCTGGTCGTCAGCCCCACCCCGCTGCTCGTCGCGTACACCGAGGGCGTGCTGCCCTCGCTCGGCGAGGAGGGCCAGGTGGCGATCCGCGCGGTCGGCTCCCTGGTCGAGGGCGCCGAGGCCACCACGTACGACGAACCGGCCGTGGCCCGGATCAAGGGCTCGTCGCGCATGACGAAGGTGCTGCGCAAGGCGGCCCGCGGCGCCCTGGAGCTGACGCCGGCGCGCCCGGCGCCCGCCGCTGCCGACGACGGCCAGCTGACCCTGGACGACGCGGCCGACGACACGCCGACGCCGAGCAGAGGGCAGAGACCCGGCGGGCCGCCCGAGCTGCTGCGGGTGGTCGCCTTCGGCACCCGCGTCGAGCTGGACGCCGACGAGCTGCGCGGCATCCGGCAGAACGCGCTGGGCGGCACCGCGCCCGTCAACCTGCTGCGCCCGCGCGCCCGACGGCTGCTGCTGGACGCCCTGTGGGCCCGTTCGGGCGGCCCGCGGCGCTATACGGACCCCGAACTTGCCGCCGAGGCCCGGGAGGGCTTCGACGAGGACATCTCGGGCGAGGACGCGTTCACCGACTTCCTCGACGCCTGGTGGCCCGAGCTGACCCCGCGCTCCGTGCTCGCCGCGATGGCCGACGAGAAGCGTCTGGCCCGCTGGTCACGGCGGGTGCTGAACCCGCGCGAGGCCCGTCAGGTGGCCCGCTCCCTGGCCCGTCTCGGCCCGGAAGGGAAGGGCCCGCTGTCGGTGCACGACGTGGCGCTGCTGGACGAGCTGCACACCGTCCTGGGCGTCCCGGCCCGCCCCGCCAAGCCCCGCGAGGTCGATCCGCTGGACCAGCTCACCGGGCTGGACGAGCTGACCACCTTCGCCGACCGCAGCGCGCCCCGGCGCGGCCGCGCCGACCGGGCGGAGCAGGAGCGCGCCGACTACGCGCACATCATCGTCGACGAGGCCCAGGACCTGACGCCCATGCAGTGGCGGATGGTGGGGCGGCGCGGCCGCCACGCCACCTGGACGGTCGTCGGCGATCCGGCCCAGTCCTCCTGGTCCGCCCCGGACGAGGCCGCCGAGGCCCGTGACGAGGCGCTGGGCACCCGTCCGCGCCGCCGCTTCACCCTCACCGTCAACTACCGCAACCCGGCGGAGATCGCCGAGCTGGCCGCCAAGGTGCTGGCCCTCGCGATGCCCGGCACGCCCTCGCCCCGCGCGGTCCGCTCGACCGGCGCCGTCCCGCGGTTCGCGCCGGTCCCCGAGCGCGCGGACGGCGACCTGGGCGCCCATGTGCGCGCCGAGGCGGCCCGGCTGCTGGAGGAGGTGGACGGCACGGTCGGCGTCGTCGTCGCCATGGGCCGCCGCGAGAAGGCCCGCCGCTGGCTGGCCGGGCTCGGCGACCGGGTGGTGGCGCTGGGCAGCCTGGAGGCCAAGGGGCTGGAGTACGACGCGACGGTGGTGGTCTCGCCCGCCGAGATCGCCGACGAGTCACCGGCCGGGCTGCGGGTGCTGTACGTGGCGCTCACCCGGGCGACCCAGCGGCTGACAGTGATCCCCGGCGAGCGTGACGACCCGGACCGGGACGGGGTCCCGGACCTGCTCAGGGCCGACTGAGCGACGGCCGCGCGACGGCCGGGGGCTGTCCGGGGGCGGTCCGGGGGCCGACCGGGCGACGGACCGAAATCGGGCCGTCCGGCGGGGAATCGCTTCCGGGGATGGTTTGTTAGCCTTGCTGTGGCACCGGCTCGATCCAAGCCCCCGGGCCCAACCATCGTCGCTACGAGCGACCACTTGCCGCGAGGCGAGCATGGCGGGTCGGTGCCACCTACGACGTCATAGCGCGGAGGTCCGCGTCCTCAGCCGAGGACGCGGACCTCTTCGGCTTGCGGGCCCTTGCGGCCCTGCACGATCTGGAATTCGACCCGCTGGTCGTCCGCAAGGCTGCGGTAGCCGTTGCCGTTGATCGAGCTGTAGTGGACGAAGACGTCCGGTCCGCCGCCCTCCTGGGCGATGAAGCCGTAGCCCTTCTCGGCGTTGAACCATTTGACGGTGCCCTGAGCCATGCCCGCTGCTCCTCGTGTTCCTCGACGCCGCCTGGACGTCGTTCGGCGCTGTGCGCGCCAGAGCCTAGGTGCGTGGGCTGCGGGAACGGCCCGCCTCGCCCGGCGTTCCCGCGAAGGAGTGGGGCTTTCCACTCGGCTGACCCCACCCCGGTATGTCAGAACAATATGTCCGAAAGTCGGGCCGGGTTACCCCGTACCAGAAGGTAGGTGCAACCATCTGAGGATGTGGCCCGGTCGTCCGGGCTTGAACTACCTGGCACAAGCGAAAGCAGAGGAAGACGGTCATGGCAACGGCGCCCAGCGTCTCGTACTCGATGACGGTCCGGTTGGAGGTGCCCGCGAGTGGTACCGCGGTCAGCCAGCTGACCACGGCCGTGG
>NZ_JBIRQF010000029.1:0-82826 GCF_044333065.1 Streptomyces sp. NPDC021115 | reverse complement strand
ATACCGCTTCGAGTACTGACTACCCACCTGGCACTACTTCCTCTGGAACCTCAGGTTCCAGTCTCCAGGTGTCCACTCACAAGGGGAAGCTTCACTCGCTGATGTACACCGCCGACGACTATCGCGCCGCCTTGTCTCTGATCCCCTCAGGTGCTGCCAACACAGACGGCATCATCACCGCCACCTATCCGCTGGAAGAGGCGGGTTGGGCCTTCGCTGCCTCCGTCGATCCGGAACAAGTCAAGGTCATCGTCACGACGGTGACCGCGGGACGATGCCGAGCCGAGCCCTTAACTGATGAGGAGTCACGGTGGGAGTCTGCGACCAGGCAGTACTCGGCGACGACGGAGAACCCGCTCACATGATCGGCAGCTTGCGGATACTCCGGGCAGGCCCGAGGAAACGCCCACGTCGGCGAGTCAGTATTGGGCTTCGACCAGAGCAATCCCAGCCCAGGGAGCTGGCACCGCTGTCGGCAACACGATCGGTGATCTGTCGTGCCGTCCGTGGCGTTTCGTCAGTATCCAGCACAGCTCTCCCGACGCCGACGTCAGACTCCATGAACTGACGATCCGCGCGGCTGTCAACTGGGCGAGCACGTCGGGTAGCGCAGTGGATGCCAGGCCGCACTCACGTGCCAATCGCTCGGCTTCGGCCATTCCGCCAGCGGCTCCTGTGCCGGCCGGTAGTGCCGCGGCGAGGTAGCTGAGCATCTCGCGTACCCGGGTCTGCCCGTCCGGGCTTCTGGGGCGGCGGTGCTTGCGACGGATGTTCGAGTTCCACGATCCGGGCCAACGACCGCAGTCCGGTGGGGAAGGTGCCGCTCGCGGCCTCGCTGTAGTAGCGCTCGTAGACCGCCGAGCCGCCGAGGTTGGTGGTGCGGATGTCCGCCAGTCACGGGTAGCGCCGGGCGAACGCCTCGAAGATCGGCTGCCAGTTGGTCTGCGAGGTGTTCGAGTAGATGAGCAGCTATCGCTCACGCCGCGACGCGTCGACGAGCTTGTCGTACGCGGCCGGATAGTACGCGGGGACCGGCTGGGCGGCGGCGTCCGCCTCGTCTGCGGTGCAGCCCGGGAGCGCGCCGCCGGTGGCGGCGAGGACGCCCGCGGCGGCGCCGCCGCGCAGCACCCGGCGGCGCGTCGGACGGACGGGCACGGGCGGGACGTCGGTGCGGTCTTGGCTCATGATCCCTGCTGTCGTTCCGGGCGGGTGGGGCCCGCGGGTGAGCGTCGGGCGCCTTATGTTGTCTCAAGCCGCGTATTGATACAGTAGTTGGCGTTGATGGATCTGAATTGCCTTATGAGGTGCGAGGGGATCGGCCTAGATTGTATCTAGCTCGATCTCGATGCAAAGTGGTCGATGTGTGCCGTCACCCGGCGGCCGCGCGCGATGGGCCGGGTGGCCGCGGCGATCACCGCGTGCTAATGAGGGGGCATGTCTGACAGCGATGCCTACGACGTCGTCATCGTCGGTGGCGGCCACAACGCCCTGGTCGCCGCCGCCTATCTGGGCCG
Organism: Streptomyces sp. NPDC021115; assembly: GCF_044333065.1. Lineage (NCBI taxonomy): Bacteria > Bacillati > Actinomycetota > Actinomycetes > Kitasatosporales > Streptomycetaceae > Streptomyces > Streptomyces sp. NPDC021115. The sequence goes on along the minus strand of NZ_JBIRQF010000029.1, from coordinate 81,312 downwards.
GGCGGGGCGCAGCGTGCGGGTGCTGGAGCGGCTGGACCACATCGGCGGCGCGGCCGTGTCCGAGCGCACGTTCGCCGGGGTGGATGCCCGGCTCTCGCGCTATTCGTACCTGGTCAGCCTGTTGCCCCAGCGCATCGTCGACGACCTGGGGCTGCGGTTCGCGGTCCGCAAGCGGTCCGTCTCCTCGTACACCCCCACCGTCCGGGACGGGCGGCCGACCGGGCTGCTGGTGGAGACCGGCGGCGGGGCCAGGACCCGGGAGGCGTTCGCGCGGCTGACCGGCGGGGAGCGGGAGTACGCTGCCTGGGAGCGGTTCTACGGGATGACGGGGCGGGTGGCCGAGTGGGTGTTCCCGACGCTGACCGAGCCGCTGCCGGACCGGGACGCGCTGCGCGCCCGGATCGGGGACGACGCGGCGTGGGAGGCGCTGTTCGAGCAGCCGCTGGGGGAGGCGGTCGAGGCGGCGTTCGAGGACGACCTGGTGCGGGGCGTGGTGCTCACCGACGCGCTGATCGGCACCTTCGCGTCCGCCCATGACCCCTCGCTGCGGCAGAACCGCTGCTTCCTCTACCACGTGATCGGCGGCGGCACCGGCGACTGGGACGTCCCCGTCGGCGGCATGGGCGCGTTCACCGAGGCGCTCGCGCACGCGGCGAGCCTCGCGGGTGCGCGGATCGCGACCGGCTGCGAGGTCACGGGGATCGCCACCGACGGGACGGCGGCCGAGGTGACGTACCAGGACCGGGACGGCGAACACGTCGTGGGCGCCCGCCATGTGCTGGTCGGGGCCGCCCCGCGCGAGCTGGCGCGGCTGCTCGGCGAGGAGCCGCCCGACCCGCCCGCCGAGGGCGCGCAGCTGAAGGTGAACATGCTGCTGCGGCGGCTGCCCGCGCTGCGGGACCCCGGGGCGGACCCGCGCGAGGCGTTCGCGGGTACGTTCCACATCGCCGAGGGCTACGGCGACTTGGAGGAGGCGTACCGGCAGGCGGCCGCGGGGGAGCTGCCGCGGCGGCCACCGTCGGAGATCTACTGCCACTCGCTGACCGACCCGTCGATCCTCGGCCCGGACCTGGCCGCGCGCGGCTACCAGACGCTGACCCTGTTCGGGCTGCACACCCCCGCCCGGCTGTTCGGGGACGACCCCGAGGCGACCCGGGAGACCCTGCTGAGGGACACCCTCGCCGAGCTCGACGCCCATCTCGCCGAGCCGATCGCCGACTGTCTGGCGTACGACGGGGACGGCAGGCCGTGCGTCGAGGCGAAGAGCCCGCTGGACCTGGACCGCGAACTGCGGCTGCCGGGCGGGAACATCTTCCATCGCGAGCTGGCCTTCCCGTACGCCCAGGAGGGCACCGGCCGGTGGGGCGTGGAGACGCGCCACGCCAATGTGCTGCTGTGCGGCGCGGGCGCGGTGCGCGGCGGCGGGGTCAGCGGGATTCCCGGCCACAACGCGGCGATGGCGGTGCTGGGGGAGTAGTCCCGTACCGTCGCTCAAAAAATCTGACGGAACGTCAGAAAAACCCTTCCGCTCCCCGCCCCCCTGCGGCATCCTGCCCCGCATGAAGACGGAGCTGAGCACAAGGCTGGGTGTCGAGCACGCCATCTTCGGCTTCACGCCGTTCCCCGCCGTGGCCGCGGCGATCACCCGCGCGGGCGGGTTCGGCGTGCTCGGCGCGGTCCGCTACGCCGCGGGCGAGGACCTCGCCCGCGACCTGGACTGGATGCAGGAGCACACCGACGGCAAACCGTACGGCCTCGACGTCGTGATGCCCGCGAAGAAGGTCGAGGGGGTGAGCGAGGCCGACATCGAGGCCATGATCCCGCAGGAGCACCGCGCGTTCGTGGCGGAGACCCTGGCCAAGCACGGAGTGCCCGAACTCGCCGACGGCGAGGCGTCCGGCTGGCGCATCACCGGCTGGCTGGAGCAGGTCGCCCGCAGCCAGCTCGACGTGGCGTTCGACTACCCCGTCAAACTACTGGCCAACGCGCTGGGCTCGCCGCCCGCCGACGTCGTCGCCCGCGCCCACGACCGCGGCATCCTCGTCGCCGCGCTGGCCGGGAGCGCCCGCCATGCCCGTCACCACCGGGACGCGGGCCTCGACATCGTCGTCGCCCAGGGCTACGAGGCGGGCGGCCACACCGGCGAGATCGCCTCCATGGTGCTCACCCCCGAGGTCGTCGAGGCTGTCGACCCGCTGCCCGTGCTCGCCGCGGGCGGCATCGGCAGCGGCGAACAGATCGCCGCCGGACTCGCCCTCGGCGCCCAGGGCGTGTGGCTCGGCTCGATCTGGCTCACCACCGAGGAGGCCGAACTGCGTTCGGCCGCGCTCACCGCCAAGCTCCTGGCCGCCGGCTCCGGTGACACCGTGCGCTCCCGCGCCCTCACCGGCAAGCCCGCCCGCCAGCTGCGCACCGTCTGGACGGACGCCTGGGACGATCCGCAGGGCCCCGGGCCGCTGCCGATGCCGCTCCAGGGGCTGCTGGTCGCCGAGGCCGTCTCGCGCATCCAGAAGTACGAGGTGGAACCGCTGCTCGGCACCCCGGTCGGGCAGATCGTCGGCCGGATGAACTCCACCCGCAGCGTGCAGGCCGTCTTCGACGACCTGACCAGGGGCTTCGAACGTGCCATCGACCGTGTCAACCGCATCGCCGGACGGGCATAGGGAGACCACCGATGACTGCCACCACCAGCGAACCGGCCCGCACCATCCCCGTCGGCTTCTGGGCCCAGGCCGGACACGAACCCGACCGCGTCGTCCTCGTCGCCCCCGACGGGGAGGAGTGGACCGCCGCCCGGCTGCACGCCGCGTGCAACCAACTCGTCGGCGGCCTGCGCGACGCCGGGCTCCGGCGCGGTGACGCCTTCGCCGTCGTCCTCCCCAACGGGGTCGAGTTCTTCACCGCCGCGCTCGCCGCCACCCAGGCCGGGCTGTACCTCGTGCCCGTCAACCACCACCTGGTCGGCCCCGAGATCGCGTGGATCGTCTCCGACTCGGGCGCCAAGGTGCTGATCGCCCACGAACGCTTCGGCACCCAGGCCGCCCTGGCCGCCGACGAGGCCGGGCTGCCCGCCACCCACCGCTACGCCGTCGGCTCCGTAGAGGGCTTCCGCCCGTACGCAGAACTCCTCCAGGGACAGTCACCGGAGCCGCCCACCGGCCGCGAACTGGGCTGGGTCATGAACTACACCTCCGGTACGACGGGACGCCCGCGCGGCATCCGGCGCCCACTGACCGGAAAGCTCCCCGAGGAGAGCCATCTCGGCGGCTTCCTGCGCTTCTTCGGCATCCGGCCCCGCGCCGAGGAGCCCGACCACATCCATCTGGTGTGCTCACCGCTCTACCACACGGCCGTCCTCCAGTTCGCGTCCTCGTCCCTGCACATCGGCCATCCGCTGGTGCTGATGGACAAGTGGACGCCCCAGGAGATGCTGCGGCTCATCGACACCTACCACTGCACCCACACCCACATGGTTCCCACCCAGTTCCACCGGCTGCTCGCGCTCCCCGAGGAGGTACGGCGGTCCTACGACGTGTCCTCGATGCGCCACGCCATCCACGGTGCCGCGCCCTGCCCGGACCACGTCAAACGCGCCATGATCGACTGGTGGGGCGGCTGTGTCGAGGAGTACTACGCGGCCAGCGAGGGCGGCGGCGCCTTCGCCACCGCCCAGGACTGGCTGAAGAAGCCGGGAACGGTCGGCAAGCCGTGGCCCATCAGCGAGATCGCCATCTTCGACGACGACGGACGGAAACTGCCGCCAGGTGAACTCGGCACCGTCTACATGAAGATGAGCACCGGCGGCTTCAGCTACCACAAGGACGAGGGCAAGACCGCCAAGAACCGCATCGGGGACTACTTCACCGTCGGCGACCTCGGCCTCCTCGACGACGACGGCTACCTCTACCTCCGCGACCGCAAGATCGACATGATCATCTCCGGCGGGGTCAACATCTACCCGGCCGAAATCGAGTCCGCGCTGCTCACCCACCCCGCCGTCGGCGACGCCGCCGCCTTCGGCATCCCGCACGACGACTGGGGCGAGCAGGTCAAGGCGGTCGTGGAACCCGCCCCCGGCCACACCCCGGGCCCGGAGCTGGCGGCCGCCATCCTCGACCACTGCGCACAGCGGCTCGCGGGCTACAAGCGCCCCAAGTCGGTCGACTTCATCGCGGAGATGCCCCGCGACCCCAACGGCAAGCTCTACAAGCGGCGGCTTCGGGAGCCGTACTGGGAAGGGCACGAGCGACCCGTGTGACGGGGGTGAACCCAGCACTTTCGGCCGTATCCTCGGGCCCATGCACACACTTGACAGTGTCGAGGTGGACGGGGTGGAGCTGACGTACCGGGTGTGGGGCGCCGCGGGCGCCCCGCCCGTCCTGCTGCTGCACGGCCTCGGCGAGGACGGCGTCGACTGGCTCGCCATAGCGCCGCGCCTCGCCCCTGGCCGCCGGGTGTACGCGCTGGACCTGCGCGGCCACGGCTCCAGCGACTGGCCGGGGGACTACGCCCTGGAGCAGCTGCGGGACGAGGTCGCCGGGTTCCTCGCGGCGCTCGGTCTTGAGCGCGTCACCCTCATCGGGCACTCCTACGGCGGCGTGGTCGCCTATCTCGTCGCCCAGCGCTTCCCATGGCTTACCGAGCGGCTGGTGATCGAGGACGCCCCGCCGCTGCTGCCCCAGGACCCGCCGCTGGAGGTCCCGCCGCGCCCGGCGGGGCGGTTGTACTTCGACTGGGCGGTGAAGACGCAGTTCACCGAGCAGCGCAACGCCCCGGACCCCGGCTGGACCGAGGGGCTTTCGGAAATCACCGCGCCCACGCTGGTGATCGGCGGCGGCCCGGCCAGCCACATCCCGCAGGAGCTGCTGGCCGATATGGCGGAGCGCATACCGGACTGCCGTCTGGTCACCATCGACGCGGGCCACCGCGTCCACCAGAACCGCCCCGAGGAGTTCCTCGCCGCGATAGGGGCGTTCCTGGACGCGTAGGACGCGTACGCTCCCGGTGGGCGATCATCGCCCGCGCCGCCCACGCCGCCGAGAGAGGTGTCCCGCCGTGCGACCGTCCGTTTCCCCGCGCCCCGTTCTGATCGCCGCCTTCGCCGCCGCCGTACTGGCCGCGGGAGCCGGGGGAGCCACCGCTGCGCCCGCGCGGCCCTCCCACGGCCAACTGCGGCCACTGGCCGGGCTGTCCGCCGACCGGCTGCTGGTCGCGGACCGGGTCGCCGCCGCCAAGTGGGGCACCGACAGTCCGATCGACGACCCGGCCCGGGAGCAGCAGGTGCTGGAGGCGGTCGCCGAGCAGGCCCGGGAGGTGGGCGGCGACCCCGAGGCGACGTCGAGGATCTTCCGCGACCAGATCGAGGCGAGCAAGGTCGTCCAGCGCGGCCTGTACCGGCGGTGGCAGGCCGACCCGTCCTCGGCCCCCACCGAGCGCCCCGACCTCGGAAAGGTCCGGCTGGAGATCAACCGCATCAACGGCGAACTGGTCCGCGCGATCGCGGACGCCGCCGACGCCCGTACCGCCCCCTCGTGCCAGGGACGGCTGCTGGCCGGGGCCCTGGCCACGGGGCATGAGAAGCGGCTGGACGGGCTGCACGCGGTGGGCCTGGCCCGCGCGCTGCCGTCGGTGTGCGAGACGCCCGGCGCCTCCTAGGGCGCGTCCCCGGCCGCGACCGCGCGGGCCCAGCGGTAGTCCGCCTTGCCGCTGGGGGAGCGCTGGATGTGGTCGGTGAAGACGACCGTACGGGGGATCTTGTACCCGGCGAGCCGGGTGCGGCAGTGGTCCCGTACCGCGTCGGGGGTGAGCGCCCCGGCCCCCTCCCGGGGCTGGACGACGGCCGCGACCCGGTTGCCCCAGCGCTCGTCGGGGACGCCCGCCACCAGCGCGTCGTACACGTCCGGATGGGCCTTGAGGGCCTGTTCCACCTCCTCCGGGTACACCTTCTCGCCGCCGGTGTTGATGCACTGGGAGCCCCGGCCCAGGACCGTGATCACGCCGTCCTCGTCGACCGTGCCCATGTCGCCGAGGAGCACCCAGCGTTCGCCGTCCGCCTCGAAGAAGGTCTCCGCGGGCCCATGCACACACTTGACAGTGTCGAGGTGGACGGGGTGGAGCTGACGTACCGGGTGTGGGGCGCCGCGGGCGCCCCGCCCGTCCTGCTGCTGCACGGCCTCGGCGAGGACGGCGTCGACTGGCTCGCCATAGCGCCGCGCCTCGCCCCTGGCCGCCGGGTGTACGCGCTGGACCTGCGCGGCCACGGCTCCAGCGACTGGCCGGGGGACTACGCCCTGGAGCAGCTGCGGGACGAGGTCGCCGGGTTCCTCGCGGCGCTCGGTCTTGAGCGCGTCACCCTCATCGGGCACTCCTACGGCGGCGTGGTCGCCTATCTCGTCGCCCAGCGCTTCCCATGGCTTACCGAGCGGCTGGTGATCGAGGACGCCCCGCCGCTGCTGCCCCAGGACCCGCCGCTGGAGGTCCCGCCGCGCCCGGCGGGGCGGTTGTACTTCGACTGGGCGGTGAAGACGCAGTTCACCGAGCAGCGCAACGCCCCGGACCCCGGCTGGACCGAGGGGCTTTCGGAAATCACCGCGCCCACGCTGGTGATCGGCGGCGGCCCGGCCAGCCACATCCCGCAGGAGCTGCTGGCCGATATGGCGGAGCGCATACCGGACTGCCGTCTGGTCACCATCGACGCGGGCCACCGCGTCCACCAGAACCGCCCCGAGGAGTTCCTCGCCGCGATAGGGGCGTTCCTGGACGCGTAGGACGCGTACGCTCCCGGTGGGCGATCATCGCCCGCGCCGCCCACGCCGCCGAGAGAGGTGTCCCGCCGTGCGACCGTCCGTTTCCCCGCGCCCCGTTCTGATCGCCGCCTTCGCCGCCGCCGTACTGGCCGCGGGAGCCGGGGGAGCCACCGCTGCGCCCGCGCGGCCCTCCCACGGCCAACTGCGGCCACTGGCCGGGCTGTCCGCCGACCGGCTGCTGGTCGCGGACCGGGTCGCCGCCGCCAAGGACAGCGGCCTGGGCGACCGGCTGACCCGGCTCGGCACCGCCGCCGTCCGCCTCGCCTGGGCCGTCGCCGTCCTCGGCATCGAGGCCACCCCGTCGCTGACGGCCAACGTCGCCGGGCTCAGCGAGACCGAGACCACCGAGCAGGTCGCGCGGCTCGCGGACGCCCGCATCCTCGCCCCGCCCCGGCAGGGCGCCCGCGGTGCCCAGCCGCTGGAATTCCTCCACCCGCTCATCGCCACCGCCGTCTACCAGGCCATCCCCGGCGCGCTGCGCGTGGCCATGCACGGCCAGGCCGCCACCGTGGTGCTCTCCGCCGGCCTGGGCTCCGCGGCCGCCGGGCGCCATCTGCTGGAGATGCACCCCGAGGGCGACTCCTGGGTGGTGCGCCACCTCAGGGAGGCGGCCCGGGAGTATCTGCGGGCCGGCGCGCCCGACGCCGGGCGCCGCTGCCTCGCCCGCGCGCTGCGTGAACCGCCCGCCCCGGAGGAGCGCGCCGCGGTCCTGTACGAGCTGGGCTGCTCCGCCCAGCTCACCGAGCCGTCCGTCACCGTCAACCACCTGCGGGCCGCCCTGGAGGAACCGGATCTCGGCTCCGACCTGCGCGAGGCGATCACCTACCGGCTCGCCCAGGCGTACGGCCACAGCGGCCGCATGGAGGAGGCCGCGCAGGTCGTCGCCGTCGAGGTGGGCCGGGCCACCAGCGCCCGCACCCGGCTGCGGATGCAGGCCGAACAGTTCATGTGGAACATGTTCCGCGCCGACGAGAAGGAGTCCCCGGCCCGCTCCCGGCGCCTCGCCCGGCTCGCCGACCACCTCACGGGGCGCGGCATGGCCGAGCGCTATCTGCTGGGCCTGCGCGCCTGGGACGCGATGACGCGCGGAGAACCGGCGGCCACCGCCCTCCACTACGCGGAAGAGGCCCTGGGCGACGGTCTGAGCTGGACCGATGACGACTGGGGCTTCGAGGTGCCGATCCTGGTCGCCCTGATCTTCCTCCACTGCGACCAGCCCGGACGCGCCGAGGCGCTGTTCAACACCGGCATAGCGGAATGCGAGCGCAAGGGCTGGCGCGGCTCCCACCTGGCGTTCGGGATCACCCTCCTCGGATACGCCCGGCTGCGCCGCGGAGCGCTCGTCGAGGCGGAGGAGCTGGCCCGCGAGGGCATGCGCATCGCCGACCTCGTGGGCTCCTCGACGCCCGCGCACTGGACCGCCGTCGGCACCCTCATCGAGACCCTGATCAGCCGCGGCCGGATCCGCGAGGCACAGGAGTTCGCGGCCGGTCACGGCGGCGAGATCCTTCCGCAGGCCGTGCTCTGCCCCGACGTGCCCACCGTCCGCGGCGAACTGCTGCTGGCCTCCAACCTGCACGGCGAGGCCCGGCAGCAGCTCGCCGACGTCGGCCGCCGGATGGACGGCCGCGGCATGCGCAACCCCGCCTGGTGCCCCTGGCAGCTCCACATGTCCCAGGCCCTCGCGCTGACCGACCCCGGCCAGGCCGCCGAGGTCGCCGACGACGCGGTGCGCCGCGCCCGCCAGTTCGGCACCCACTCCGCGATCGGCCGGGCGCTGCACAGCGCCGCCGCGGTGGCCCAGGGATCGGAGCGGCTCAGGATGCTGGCCGAGGCCGTCGGCCATCTGGAGCGCTCGCCGTCCGCGTACGACCTGGCCGTGGCGCTGGTCGACCACGGCGCCGCGCTGCGCCGCGTCGGCCTGCCGCAGGAGGCCGGGGAGCGGCTCTACCGCGGGCTGGAGGGCGCCGTCCAGTGCGGCGCCGACACCCTCGCGGCCCGGGCCCGCGACGAGCTGTCCGCCGCCGGGCTGCGCCCGATGCAGCTGCGGGTCGATCACACCAGCCCGCTCACCTCGCAGGAGCAGGCCGTCGCCGAGCGGGCCGCCGAGGGCTGGCCGGACGACCGGATCGGCGAGGCGATGGGCCTCCCGGAGCGCGAGGTGGCCCGGCTGCTGTCCGACGTCTACCGCAAGGTGGGCACCGACCGGGGCGGCCTCGCCACGCTCCTGGGCGGCCCCCGCCCCACCCGCCCACCGGGCCCGCTCCCCGCCGACTGAGCCCGCCTCCGCCGGGCGTCCGCCGACTGTGCCCGGCGGCCGGCCGGTGGCCGAGTCCGGGGGCGCCCGGAGACCCGGGTCCGCGGCGCCCGGTGACCGGGCCCACGGCGGCGGGAGCAGGGGGTTCCGGGGCGTGGGAAGACGGTGCTCCCGGGCAGGGGAATCGGCGGCGGGCCACGTACCATGTCCGCATGTCCTTCCTCCGCCGCCGCAGCGCCGCCACGCCCACCGGGCCGGACTTCGATGTCCTGGCCATGGATCCGGGGGACTGGCCCGGCGATCTGGGCGCGGGGCTGCTGCCCGCACCTGACGGCACCTGCCAGGGCGTCTTCCTGCGCTACGACCTGTTCGGCGGCCGCGGCCCGGCAATGATCATCGGGAATCTGCCCGAGGGCTCCCCGGCCCGCGAGGTGGCCGGGGGACAGGCTCCGTTCGAGGTGACGCAGCTGCTCGCCGCCCTCGGCAACGAGGACCAGGTCCAGGTCGTGGACACCGAGGACACCCCGGTCATGCACGACGACAACCTCCTCATCGTGCGCCGGATCAAGCTGTCCGAAGGCCGGATCTCCTGCGCCCAGTTCGACCGCAGCGACGGCGTCCTCGTCACCATCGCCAGCTGGGACCGGCCGATCACCGACGACCTCTACCGGCTGCTCAAGCCGCTGCCCGCGGAGATGTTCCAGCAGGGCTGAGGGGAGATCCCCGATGGCCCGCCGGACGCTCTGGTACGACACCCCCGCGGCGGACTGGGAGCGGGAGGCGCTGCCCATCGGCAACGGAACGCTCGGCGCCATGGTCTTCGGCGGCGTGGCCCGGGAGCGGATCCAGTTCAACGAGAAGTCGTTATGGACCGGGGGACCCGGCGGCCCGGGCTCCCCGCCGTACGACCACGGCACCTGGCGTGAGCCGCGCCCCGGCGCCCTCGCGGCCGTCCAGCGGCTGATCGACGAGCGCGGCGCGGCCGCCCCCGAGGACGTGGCGGCCCGCCTCGGGCAGCCCCGCGCCCGCTACGGCGCCTACCAGACATTCGGCGATCTGTGGCTGGAGATCCACGGCGAGCCCGCGTCCCCGGACGGCTACCGCCGACGGCTCGACCTCCGCCGGGGCGTGGTCCTCGTGGAGTACGCCGCCCACGGGGCACGGCACCAGCGCGCGTTCTTCGCCTCGTACCCCGATCGGGTGATCGCCGGACGGCTGAGCGCGGCCCCCGGGCCCGTCGGCTTCACCCTGCGCCACACCTCCCCGCGCCCCGGCGACCACCAAGTCACCGCCCACGACGGGCGGCTGACGATACGCGGCGCGCTGGCGGACAACGGGCTGCGCTTCGAGGCCCAGGTGCGGCTGGTGTGCGACGGCGGCACCCTGACGGCCGGGGCGGACGGCACGCTCACCGTCACCGGCGCCCGCGACGCCTGGTTCGTCCTCGCCGCCGGGACCGACTACGCCGACAGCCACCCCGACTACCGCGGCGAGGATCCCCGCCGGGCCGTCACCGAGGCCGTGGACGCCGCGGCGGCCAAGGGCTGGCTCACCCTGCTGGCCCGTCATGTCCGCGACCACCGCGCCCTGTTCGCCCGCACGGCGCTGGACCTCGGCGGTGAAGCCCCGCCGGACCTGCCCACCGACCGGCAGCGTGCCGCGTACACCGGCGGGGAGGGCCCGGCCGAACGGGCCCTGGAGGAGCTGTTCTTCGACTACGGCCGCTATCTCCTCATCGCCTCCTCACGCCCCGGCGCCCCGCTCCCCGCCAATCTCCAGGGCGTCTGGAACGACAGCGTGGAGCCCGCCTGGTCGGCCGACTACCACACCAACATCAACCTCCAGATGGCCTACTGGCCCGCGCACGCCCTGCATCTCGCGGAGACCGCCGAGCCGCTGCACCGCTTCATCACCGCGCTGCGCGCCCCCGGCCGGATCACCGCCCGCGAGATGTTCGGCGCCCGAGGCTGGGTCGTGCACAACGAGACCAATCCGTACGGCTTCACCGGCGTCCACGACTGGCCCACCGCGTTCTGGTTCCCGGAGGCGGCCGCCTGGCTGGTCCACCACCTCTACGAGCACTACCGCTTCACCCTCGACACCGGCTTCCTGCGGGACACCGCGTACCCGGCGATGCGGGAGGCCGCCGCGTTCTGGCTGGACACGCTGCACCCGGACCCCCGGGACGGCACGCTCGTCGTCTCACCCGGCTACTCGCCCGAGCACGGCGACTTCACCGCCGGGCCCGCCATGTCCCAGCAGATCGTCCACGACCTGCTCACCGCCACGCTGGAAGCGGCCCGCACCCTCGGCGACGACCCCGCCTTCCAGACCGGGCTGCGGCGCGCCCTGGACGCCCTCGACCCGGGGCTGCGCATCGGCTCCTGGGGTCAGCTCCAGGAGTGGAAGGCCGACCTGGACGACCCCGCCGACACCCACCGGCACGCCTCCCACCTCTTCGCCCTCCACCCCGGGCGGCAGATCGCCCCGGACAGCCGCTGGGCCCGGGCCGCCACGGTCTCGCTGGACGCGCGCGGTGATGGCGGCCCCGGCTGGAGCAGGGCGTGGAAGGTCAGTTTCCGGGCCCGGCTGCGCGACGGCGACCGCGCCCATCGGCTGTTGGCCGGACAACTGACAGATTCCACTCTCCCCAATCTGTTCGACACTCATCCGCCGTTCCAGATCGACGGCAACTTCGGCGCCGCCGCCGGGATCGGCCAGATGCTGCTCCAGAGCCACCACGCGCTGCTCGACGTCCTGCCCGCCCTGCCGCGCCGCTGGCCGGACGGCTCGGTGCGCGGGCTGCGCGCCCACGGCGACCTCACGGTCGGCATCACCTGGCGGGCGGGGCGTGCCCGTACCCTCACCGTCGCGGCGGGACACGACGGACCGGTGCGGATACGCAGCGACCTCTTCGCGCGCCCGTACACCGCCCACGACGACGCCACGGGCCGCGAGCCGGCCGTACGCGACGCCACCGGGGATGCCGCTACGGTCACGCTCGCGGCCCGTCGCGGCCACACCTACCGCTTCACCGCCCGCGGCTGACTCACCGCCCCGAGCGCCGCACCCGCACATCAGCGGCCCGGACGAACGCCACCCGGTGCCCGAACTGGATCTGGTAGTAGGCGTCCTGACCGCGCACCACCTTGTGCCCGGCCTGATCGAACGTGGTCGCCCACAGATACTCGCCCTGCGTCCGCAGCCCCAGCGCGTAACGCTGCCCGGCGAGCAGCTTGTACGGCAGCGGCGAGACCGCCTGCACCGGTACGCCCTCCGGGTACGCCTCCTTCTCCGGGTAGGCCCGCCCGTACACCGGGACCTCCGCCAGGCCCGGCTTCGGCGTGACGACGAGGCCCTTGCCGTACACGGCCGTGGGCCGCCGCCGCGGGTTCCGGAACCACGCCTGCTGGCCGAGGTACCAGATCGCCGTCCAGTCGCCCTGCCGCCCCGCGACCGCGAACTGCTGGCCGGTGGTGGCGCGGGCGCCGGTGTCGTTGACGCCGGTGGTCGAGTCGGCGCCGTCCGGACGCAGCCCGATGTCCTTGACCAGCGGGGCGTCGTCGCTCGGCGCCGTGTGCAGCCGCACCGCGGACGAGCCGTGCGGGGCGCACTCCTGACCGGCCTGATCGCAGCCGGTGTACACCGGCTCGTTGGTCTCGTAGTCCGGGCGGACGGTGACCAGCCCGCCGGAGGCGCCCGCGGTGCGGCGGAAGGGCGCGCCGAGGAGGGTGAAGTAGTGCGCCCAGTCCCAGTACGGGCCCGGGTCGGTGTGCATGCCCTTGATGGTGGCGGTGGTCGTGCCGGGCACATTGTCGTGGCCCAGGATGTGCTGGCGGTCCAGCGGGATGTCGTACCGCCGCGCCAGCCACCGCACCAGCCGGGCCGACGAGCGGTACATCGCCTCCGTGTACCAGGCGTCGGGCGCGGTCAGGAAGCCCTCGTGCTCCAGGCCGATGGACTTGGCGTTGACGTACCAGTTGCCCGCGTGCCAGGCGACGTCCTTGAGCGGCACGTGCTGGGCGATATGGCCGTCGGAGGAGCGCAGCGTGTACTGCCAGGAGACATACGTGGGGTCCTGGACCAGCTTGATGGTGGTGTCCCAGGAGCCCTCGGTGTCATGGATGACGATGTAGTCGATGGACTGGGAGAGCGGCCGGTTGCCCAGGTCGTGATTGCCGTAGTCGTCGTCCCCGAACTGCTCGTAGGGGGCCGGGATCCACTCGCACGACACATTGCCGGGCGCCTCGACGTGCGGATCGCGCTTGCGGTCCGGCAGGCCGAGCGACCGCAGCTGCCGCCGGTCCGGGGCGACATCGGGGACGGCGGCGAGCGTGACCCGCTCCCCGTCGCCCGTGGTGCGCGCCGTGCCGCCGCGGATCACGTCGTAGACGTCGTCGGCGAACACGGCGGCCGCCGTGGCGCTGTCGGCGCCGGAGTAGGCCGCCACCGCCGCGTACCACTCCGCCGGATCGTCGCTCGGCGGCAGCCCCAGCCGCTTCTGCTCGGCGGCCAGCAGCGCGGCCCCGCCGCGCACATTGGCCGCCGCGTCGCCGCGCAGCGCGGCGGTGGACAGCCCCGTCAGCCCCGCGGCCCGGTCCAGCGTGCGCAGCCGCGCGGGCAGCTGCCGCGGCTCGGGCACCGAGGCCTCCGGCACCCGCAGGGGCCGCGCCTGGTCGCCGCGGGCGTCCTCGGTGCCCTGGCTGTGGTGCGGGGCGGCGGAGAGGGCGGTGAAGGCGTCGGTGAGATGCATGGGGCCGTAGCCACCGGTGACGCTGGGCGCGCCGCGATGCCCGTCCCAGCGCGACTGGAGATACGACACGCCCAGCAGCACGCTCAGCGGCACCCGGTGCTCCTTGGCCGCCGCCGCGAAAGCCCGTTGCAGCGCTCCGGCATCCGTTGTGCCGTCCGAGGGCGGCTGATCGGCGTGGGCGGCCGGGGCCGCGGAGACGATCGGGAGCAGAAGAGCGGCGGACGCGGCGGCGCCCGCGGTGCGCAGTGCCGTCCTCCGGCTGGGGCCGGAGACCGGTCTGTCCGCGTCGTGGGCGCTGTCGTCCTGTGCGGACTGTGCGGATCCTGGCATTGCAGCCTCCTCGAGGTGGGCTGAGCCGAACCGTAGCCGTGCCTCGCCTGCCCGGATGGGAGGAGGCACGGCTTACAGCTATCCGCTGCCAGGCGATCCGTCAATCATCGTCGTGCAAAGAGGCGTTCGCACGTCAACGCGTGCCGACCGCCGCGCGCACGGCGCGCCGGGCCAGACCGCAGTCGTCGTGCAGCCGCCGCAGCAGCAGCCGCTGCTCCTCACCGGCGGCCATCACACCCGGCACCACCGGGGCCGGATCGTGCATGGTGCGCTGCACCGCTGTTTCGTACCGGCGGATCTCCCGGGTGAGGACGAGCATCAGGTTGACCAGGAACGCGTCCCGCGCGGCCGGGCCCGCCGCCTGGGCGAGCTGGCTGATCTGACGCCGGGCCACCGGGGCGTCGCCCAGCACCGCCCACAGCGTCGCCAGGTCGTACCCCGGGAGATACCAGCCCGCGTGGTCCCAGTCGATGAGGACCGCGCCCGAGGGCGACAGCAGCACGTTGTTCAACAGGGCGTCGCCGTGGCAGAACTGGGCGGGCAGATGCCGCCCCGCCGCCTGGGAGACGCCGCGCAGCAGCTTGCGCACATCGCCCATGTCACGGTCGGTCAGCAGCCCCAGCTCGTGATAGCGGGACAGCCGGGCCGCGTAGTCGACCGGGGCGTCGAAGAGGTCCCCCGGCGGGCGCCACTGGTTGATCCGGCAGATCGCGCCGAGCGCGGCCCGTACGTCGGCGCGCGGCGGCGCCTCGGCGGGATGGCGCTGCGCGGCCACGATCCGCCCGGGCAGCCGCTCGATGACCAGAGTGCAGTTGTCGGGGTCGGCGGCGATCAGCCGCGGCACCCGGACGGGCGGACGCTGTCGTACGAACGTCCGGTACATCGCTATCTCGCGGCGGAACCGCTCGGCCCACGCCGGGGAGTGGTCCAGCAGGCATTTGGCGACCGCCGTGGTGCGGCCCGTCGAACCGAGCAGGAGGACCGAACGCCCGCTGCGCCGGAGCACCTGGACCGGGTTGAACTCCGGACAGATGCGATGGACCGAGGCGATGGCGGTGCGCAACTGGGCACCCTGGGGACCGGACACGTCGAGTCTTCCGCTGGGCGGCACGGAGCCGGGGGCACCGGCCCGCCGCGCGCGGCCGCCGAGGGCGGGATCGAGGTACGGCCCATTGCCGGGCAGCTGCCGCCGGTACGGCCGAGGCGGGGCGGACACGGAGGACGACGCTGCGTACATGGGCGAGACAGATCCCTTCGTGTGCCGACGTATGTACGTACGCTCCCGGCCCCGGGGGCGGGGCCGCACCCTGGGGAATGCGGCTGGCATTTTCCAACGGGGTTTTCCAGCTGGGTTTTCCAACCGCCACCGGGCCGGGTAGCGCACTCCTACATCACACCCGCGCGCGGGTGGCACACCATCTGGCGGACCCTGGCGAACCCTGGCGAATAGTCGCACGGCTCGTGACCGGCCCGTTACTGTCAAGTCAGCCGAGGATCCTGGGGGCTTGACGTGACGAGGGAACCCAACACCCGTCTTGCGGACCTGTTCGGCCTGGCCGGCTGGTCCAAGGGCGAGCTCGCGAGGCTCGTGAACCGGCGCGCGGCGGTCATGGGCCACCCGCAGCTGGCGACCGACACCTCGCGGGTGCGGCGTTGGATCGACACCGGCGAGACGCCGCGCGATCCCGTGCCCAAGGTGCTGGCCGTCCTTTTCACCGAGCGCCTCGGTCGAGTGGTGACCATCGAGGACCTCGGGTTCGGACGAGGTGGGCGCGCGGGAAAGGGGCAGTCCGCCGACGGGCTGCACTGGCCGCCCGAGTCCACGGCCGAGGTCCTCACCGAATTCACGGGAATGGACCTTATGTTCAACCGACGCGGCTTGGTGGGTGCGGGCGCCGCGCTCGCCGCAGGATCCGCCATCACCGGTGCCATGAGCGAATGGCTGCTCTCCGACCCCACCCTCGCCACCGACGCGCCCCGTTCCGACAACCCCCTCGCCGCCGCCGAGCCCGCGGGCTTCGACCGCTATGAGGCCGCCCCCGTGGGCTCCCAGGAGATCGACGCGCTGGAGTCGTCGGTCGAGGTCTTCCGCGCCTGGGACGCGGCCCGCGGCGGCGGGCTCCAGCGCAAGGCCGTGGTGGGCCAGCTCAACGAGGTGGGCGGGATGCTGGCCTACCGCCACCCCGAGGATCTCCAGCGCAGATTGTGGGGCGTCGCGGCCAATCTGGCCGTGCTGGCGGGCTGGATGTCCCATGACGTGGGCCTGGAGCCCACCGCCCAGAAGTACTTCGTCATCGCCGCGCACGCGGCCCGGGAGGGCGGAGACCTGCCGCGGGCGAGCGAGGCGCTGTCCCGCGCCGCCCGCCAGATGGTGCACCTCGGCCGCCCGGACGACGCCCTCGATCTGATGAAGCTGGCGTCCTCCGGCGCGGGCGACCGGGCACTGCCCCGCACCCGCGCCATGTTCCGCACCATCGAGGCCTGGGCGCACGCCGCCAAGGGGCACGGCCAGGCGGTGCGCCGCACCCTCGGGGAGGCGGAGGAGCTGTTCGTCTCCGACCAGGACCGGGGGCCCGCGCCCAGCTGGATGCAGCTGTTCAACGAGGCCGACATGCACGGGATGCAGGGGCTGGTCTACCGCACCCTGGCCGAGCACGCCCCGGACGTCGCGGCCATCTCACAGCGGCACGCCAAGGAGGCGCTGCGGATGCGGGAGGGCGGCCGTCAGCGGTCGCAGATCTTCGACCACATCTCCATCGCCTCGGCCTCCTTCATCGGTGACGACCCCGAGCAGGGGGCCGCGTGCGCCCGACAGGCGCTGGCCACGATCGAGCAGAACTCCTCGCACCGCACCTGGGACCGGCTGCGGGAGATGTACCGGCTCACCGCGCCGTACGGCTCGTCGCCCGCGGTGCGGGAGCTGCGGGCGGAGATCCAGCAGGCCATGCCGAAGGGTCTTGGCCACCAGAAGGGAGCCGGGGGCGGGGCGAAGGGGGCGGGCGGGGCGGCGAGGAGCACGGCCGTCTAGCCCGTCGTATCCACCGGTAGCCCCTTCAACCCGGTAGCTCTTTTCACCAGTAGCGCGTCGTATCGGCCGGTTGTGCCCAGTCGTACCCGTAGGGACCGGTCAGCCGATCATCGCGAGCAGTACGCAGGCGTCGCCCTCACGCCGCTCGTCGTCGAACTCCTCGGCCACCACCCGTACGCACTCCCGCGTGCCATGGGCGGCGGCGAACCGTGGCGCGAGCGCGAGCAGCCGCTCGGCCGCCACCGTGGGGTCCTCGGCGAGCCCGCCCGCGTGCAGCAGGAGCAGATCACCCGGCTCCAGCCGCTCCTCGGCCTGGGCGTACATGGCGCCCGTCGTGCCGCCGAGCAGCACCCCGGCCGGGGGCCGCAGCGCGCGCCCTGTCCCGTCGCGGAACAGCAGCGGGGCGGGGTGCCCGGCCTGCGACCACACCAGGGTGCGGGTGGCCGGGTCGTACCGCCCGCAGACGGCGCTGCCCAGGGCGGGCTGCGAGGAGACGTCGAGCAGTTCGTTGAGCCGCCCCATCAGCGGGCCTGGCTCTATTCCGGCCACCGCCATGCCGCGCACCGCGCCCAGCACCGTCGCCATGCCGGAGGTCGCGGCGACGCCGTGGCCGGTGAGGTCGCCGACGCTGAGCAGGGTGCCGCCGTCGGGCAGGTCGAGCGCGTCGTACCAGTCGCCGCCGATCAGCGCGCTGTCCGCGGAGGGGAAGTAGTGAGAGGCGACATCCAGGACGCTGCCCGCGGGCCGCCCGCCGCGCGCGAGGGGCGCGGAGCCGCGCCACGGCGGCAGGACGGCCTCGTGCAGCTCGACCGCCAGCCGGCGCTCGGCGCGGGCCATGAGCCGCTGGCGCTGGAGCGAGTCGCGGGACTCGCGCACCGCCCGCTCGCTGCGCCGCAGCTCGCTCACGTCGCGGAGCACGGCCCACATGGAGGCGGTGCTGCCGTCGGTGTCGAGCACGGGCTCGCCCGCCATGTGCACCGTGCGGACCGCGTCATCCGTACGGACGACCCGGAACTCGCCGTCGATCGGCTTGCCGTCCACCAGGCAGTCCGTGACCATCGCGGTCAGCAGCGGCTGGTCGTCGGCGACGACCCAGGAGGGCAGCTCGTCCAGGGACAGCCCGCCCTCGTCGGGGCCGCGGCCGAAGATCTGGCACAGCTCGTCGGACCAGGTCACCTGGTCGGTGAGGAGGTTCCACTCGGCGCTGCCGACGCGGTGGAGCAGCGAGCCGGGGCCGGGGCCCTGCCGGGCCGCGTCCTCCTCCAGGGGCTTCTCCTCCGGAGCCGCCGCCCTCGTCGCTTCCCCTGGCCGCTCGGGCCGCTCGGGCTTCTCGGACGGCAGCCCTTCCCGCAGCTGGTCCAGATGCTGGCCGAGGTCGTCCAGGTGGTGGACGGCGAGATCGCACAGGGCGCGCTGCCAGCGCAGCTGGGTCTCGTTCGCCGTACCGCTCAGGTCCGCCGTGGTGTCGCGCCGCACGGCGGCGATGCCGCCGCGGAGCCGCCGCGTCTGCGTGATGAGCGCGTCGACCGTGCCGCGCTGGGGCGACGGGGCGGCGGGTTGTTCCGCGGAGCGGGGGGGCGGCATGTGTTCTCCGATACGGGCCGGTACGGGGCGGCGCAGCCGGGTCTGGTGGGGAAAAGGCCGGTAACGACTCTTGCACAGGCCGCGACGTCGCGTAAGTCGTTTGGCAATACCCGATCCGGTGGTGCTTCCGGCATATGCCCATGGCCTTCCCGGGGCAAGTCGGACACGGCTCGGTGGAGCATTCGGTTCCGGGTAGGCTGCGGCGCTCGGGAATCCCTCAGTTCAGGTGTTCATCCGGCATATGGCGCCAGGACACCGGCAAGAATGCCGGGCGAAGGAAATCCCGTTGCCAGCGAACCCCCCGCACCGGATGCTGACCTCATGTTCGATCCAGACATAGCGCCCAGCGGTACCCTGCTCGGCCTCCTCCAGCGAGGCCGCGGCGACGGTACTCTGCACGCCCTCGCCGCGCCGCGGGCCGAGGCGCTCGCGGCACTGCACCACTGTGTGCTGCACGACCCCCGCCGTGACTGGCAGGTCGAGAACCGCTCCCTCTACTACGCCCGGCTCTGCCTGGACCTCGACGCGGACCTCGACGAAATCGAACAGCACCTCTTCCACCCCGACGACCTCGTCAACACCGACGAGGAGCGCACCGGGCTCGCCCTCGCCGTCCTCGGCCACCTCGCCGCGTACGACCGGCTCGACGCGCTGCGGCTGCTGCGCCGGTACGCCGCCGCGGGCAGCAACTGGCAATGGGCCCTGGACGAGCTGGCCCTGCGCGACGACGACGCCGGGCTGCGCGCCCTCGCCCCCGCCGTCCTCGGCCGCTTCCCCGACACCCCCGACGGTGACGCCGAGCTGACCGCCGCCGCGCGCGGCGCCTACGAGCCCCGGCCCTGGCGGCTGTGGGGCGACGACCCGGCGTACGGCCGCCGCGTGCGCGCCGCGCAGGAGCAGGGCTCCTTCGACCGCTGGCAGCGCCAGCTGCGCCCCTCGGGGCCGCGGCCCGGCTGGAGCGTCCACGACGTCCTGGCCTGGGCCCAGCGGGAGCACGACCTGCGGCCCGAAACCCGGCGCCCCGACGCCGCCGCCCGCTGCCTGGCCGCCGTCGCCGGTCCCGAGGACCGGCCCGAGCTGCTGGCCGCCGCCGCGTCCGCCCCGGACGCGGCCCGCGCGACCGCCCTGCGGTACCTCGCGGACACCGGCGACCCCGAGGTGCTGGACCTGATCGAGGCCGCGGTGACCGAGCCGGACGCCTCGGAATCGGTCTCCCGGGCCGCCCTCTCCGCCTTCGAACGCATGCGCAGCATCACCGCCCTGGACCGCGCCCGGATCTGGGCCCACCGCCCCGACGCGCTCGGCGCCGCGGCCGCCGCGATGCTCGCCGCGCGCGGTGGCGTGTACGACGCGGGCCTCGTCCTGGCCGCCCTCCGCCGCACGGTGCGGGCCGAGGGGCCGCACAGCCAGGCCCTGTGGGCCCTCGTGGACGGCGCCGGCCGCCTCGCGATCACCTGCGCCGCCCCCGTGCTGCGCCACGTCTACCGCGAAACCGCCTCCTCCCACCTCCGCGGCCGCGCCGCCCGCGCCCTGGCCGCCACCGATCCCTCGTTCGCCGCGGGCTTCGCGGTCGAATGCCTCTGGGACTGCGAGGAGACCACCCGCGAACTCGCCGCCCGCCACGCCGCCACGGGTGACGCCCGGGTCGTGGAGCAACTCCGCCGCCTGGCCGCCGACCCGGCCGAGGAGGCCGAGGTCCAGACCGCGGTCCGCAGCCGCATCGACCCCGACGCCGCGGAGGTCTGACCCCGGGCCGGTGAACGGCGGGTGGCGGCGGGGGACGGGTTTACGCCAGGTGGTCGGCCGTGAACCCCGGGGTCGGCGCCGGGTTTCGGGTGGTTCACCCCGCTTCGGCGGGCGCGGGGGCCAACGCTCACGGGACGTTTCACGGCTCGCAAGGTGCACGATGCCGGGGCCACCCTTCGTACGCCGACAACACCGGTATGCGAGTCGCCATCGTGACCGAATCCTTTCCGCCCGACATCAACGGCGTCGCTCATTGCACGCTCCAGACCGCCCAGCATCTCCACCGGCGCGGTCACTCCCCGCTCGTCATCGCTCCCGCGGGCCCGCACGACGGGTCGCCGTCCGACGGGGGCGGGGACGTCGACGGCACGCACCCGTTTCCCGTTGTCCGGATTCCCTCCCTGCCCCTGCCCGGCTATCCGCAGGTGCGCGTCGCGCTGCCCAGCCGCCGGCTCGCCGCGGCGATCACCTCGCACCGCAGCGATCTCGTCCACCTGGCCAGCCCGTTCGTGCTCGGCGCGCGCGGGATGACGGCCGCGCTGCGGCTGCGGATCCCCGCCGTCGCCGTCTACCAGACCGACCTGGGCGGTTACGCCCGTACGTACCTCGGCGCGGGCGAGAACGCGGCCTGGCGCCGGATACGCGCCGTGCACACCGCCGCCGACCGCACCCTCGCCCCGTCCACCGCCGCCGCCCGCGACCTCGACGAGCACGGGGTGCCGCGGGTCGCGCTGTGGCCGCGCGGTGTGGACACCGAGCGCTTCCACCCCTCGCGCCGCGACCCCGAGCTGCGCCGCTCCCTGGCCCCCGGCGGTGAGCTGATCGTCGGCTACGTCGGCCGCCTGGCGCCCGAGAAGAACGTCGAGCTGCTGGCCCCGCTGTGTGCGCTGCCCGGCGTCCGGGTGGTCGTGGTCGGGGATGGCCCGAGCGAGCCCGCGCTGCGCGCCGCCATGCCCGGCGCCCATTTCCTCGGCCGCCGGACCGGCCTCGAGCTGGCCCGCATCTTCGCCTCGCTGGACGTCTTCGCGCACACCGGCCCGCAGGAGACCTTCTGCCAGACCGTGCAGGAGGCGCAGGCCAGCGGCGTGCCGGTGGTCGCGCCCGCCGCGGGTGGCCCGCTGGACCTCGTCGACCACGGCCGTACCGGACTGCTGGTGCCGCCCGGCGACGCGGACGAGGTACGCGACGCCGTATCGCTCCTCGACGCCCACCCCCGGATGCGCGCGGCGCTCGGGCAGGCGGGCCGGGAGGCGGTCGAGGGCCGCACCTGGGCGGCCATCGTCGACCAGCTGATCGACCACTATGCCGAGGTGCTCATGGCCCGTACGGCGGTGGCGGCATGAGCGGGAACACCGACCGGCCCCTGCGCATCGTCCGGCTCGCCAACTTCGTCACCCCCTCCTCAGGCGGTCTGCGCACCGCGCTGCGCGAGCTGGGCGCGGGCTATCAGGCGGCCGGGCACGAGTCTGTCCTGATCGTGCCGGGGGAGCGCGACGCGGACGAGCACACCCGGCAGGGCCGGGTGATCACCCTCCCCGGCCCCGCCGTGCCCGGCACCGGCGGCTACCGGCTGCTGACCGACCGGCGGCGGCTGGCCCGGCTGCTCGACGGGCTCGCGCCCGACCGGCTGGAGGTCTCCGACCGCACCACGCTGCGCTGGACGGGGGAGTGGGCGCGGCGCGCCCGCGTGCCCGCCGTGATGGTCTCCCACGAGAGCGCCGACGCCGTCCTGCGCGCCTGGGGCGTCCCCGAGGCCGCCGCCCGGGGCGCGGCCGACCGGCTGAACCGCCGCACCGCGCGGGCGTACGCGCGGGTCGTGTGCACCACGGAGTGGGCCGAGCGCGAGTTCGTACGCATCGGCGCGCGCAATGTCGTACGCGCCCCCCTGGGCGTCGACCTCGGCCACTTCCACCCGTCCCACTACGACGGTGCCCTGCGCGAGCACTACCGGGGCGCGGCCTCGGTCCTGCTCGCCATGTGCTCCCGGCTGGCGCCCGAGAAGCGGCCTGGCCGCGCGCTCGACACCCTCGCCGAGCTGCGGCGGCGCGGCGTCCGGGCGGCGCTCGTGGTCGCGGGCGACGGCCCGATGCGCCCCCGGCTGGAGGCGCGCGCCCGCGCGGAGGGACTTCCGGCGGTCTTCCTCGGCCACGTCGGCGACCGCTCCCGGCTGGCCGCGCTCCAGGCGAGTGCGGACGTCGTCCTCGCCCCGGGCCCGGCGGAGACCTTCGGCCTCGCCGCACTGGAGGCGCTGGCGTGCGGGTCGCCCGTCGTGGTCAGCGCCCTGTCCGCGCTGCCCGACATCGTCGGCCCGGCGGGCGCGACGGCGGCCGACGGCGGTGCGGCGTTCGCGGACTCCGTCGCCGAGGTCCTGGCCCGCCCCGAGCCCGTACGCCGAGCGACGGCCAGGGCCCGCGCCGAGCGCTACAGCTGGCCCGCGGCGGTCGACGCCTTCCTGGCCGCCCATGACGCGTCCCGCGTCGCATCCGACGACCGGGCCCCGGCCCGCACGGCCCTCGGCGGCCCCCGGTGAGCGCACCCCGCGCCTACCCGGACCACCACCCCGACCAGCTTCCGGCGCCCGACGCGCGGTCCATCCCGGAGGCGTCCGCGAACAGCCCGTCCGTGGTGATCCCGGCCCCGGCCGCCGCGAACGCCAGCCGGGCCGTTGCCGCCGTGCCCGGTGGCTTGGCGGGCCCGGCGGTGGTTTCGGAGATCCGGTGCCCGGTGGCTGCCGGTGGTGTTGCCGTGGGCGACCCGGCGGTGGGAGCGCCCGCTGTAGGCGTACCGGGCGAGCCGGACGGGGACAGTGCCGTGCGCACCGTTCGCTTCGTCGCGCTCGGCGATTCGCTCACCGAGGGGCTCGGGGATCCTGTCGTCGGGGGTGGGTGGCGGGGGTGGGCGGCGTTGCTCGCCGGGACGGCGGGGGAGCCCGGGGGCTTCGTCAACGTCTCCCGCAGCGGCGCGCTCGCCGCCGACGTGGCCGGTGAGCAGCTGGCCGCCGCTCGCCGGGCGCGTCCGCAGCTGGCGTCCGTCGTGGTCGGCATGAACGACACCCTGCGCGACACCTTCGACATCCGCCGGGTCGCCGAGGCCCTGGACGCGACGATCGGCGCGCTGCGCGCCGACGGGACGGTGGTGCTCACCGCGTGCCTGCCCGACCCGGGCCGGATGCTGGGGCTGCCGGACGCGCTGGCCCGGCCGCTGGGGCGGCGTATGCGGGCCGTCAACACGGTGGTGCACGCGCTGTCCGGACGGTACGGGGCGGTGCACGTGGAGCTGACCGAGCAGGGCTGGGTCATGGACCGCGCGGCGTGGAGCGTGGACCGGCTGCATCCGAGCGAGCTGGGACACCGGCTGCTTGCGCGGGAGTTCCACACCGCGCTCACCGCCCGCGGCGTCGCCATGGGCGACCCGCCGCCCACGGCGCTCGACGGCGAGGCGCCCTCGCGTGCCGCGAGCGCCTGGTGGATGGCGACGCGGGGCACGCGCTGGGTCGTGGACCGCTGCACCGATCTGCTGCCGGGGCTCCTCGCGCTGGCGGCGCAGGAGGTCCGTCACCGCCTGCGCGGCACCGGGCAGCTGCTCGACGGCCGCGAACACCGGGCGGCGCTGGCCGCGCTCGCCTCGCTGCCCCGGGCGAAGCCGGCCACGCCCGTCACACCCAGCGCGAAGCGACCGCACGCTGCGACAATGGCGGGATGACCGGTCGCTGGGAATTCTGGATCGACCGCGGCGGCACCTTCACCGATGTCGTCGGGAAGCGCCCGGACGGCCGCCTGGTCACCCGCAAGCTGCTGTCCCACCACCCCGAGCGCACCAGGGACGCGGCCGTCGCCGGCATCCGGCAGACGCTGGGGCTCGGGCCGGACGAGCCGGTACCGGCCGACCGGATCGCCGTCGTCAAGATGGGCACCACCGTCGCGACCAACGCCCTGCTGGAGCGCAAGGGCGAGCCCACGGTGCTCGTCGTCACGGCCGGTTTCCGGGACGCGCTGCGCATCGCGTACCAGAACCGCCCCCGGCTGTTCGACCGCCGGATCGTGCTGCCGGAGGCGCTGTACGACCGGGTGATCGAGGTGCCCGAGCGGGTGGACGCGCACGGCACCGTCGTACGCCCCCTCGACCTCGACGCCGCCACGGAGGCGCTGCGCGCCGCGCACCGCGACGGCTTCCGCAGCGCCGCGGTCGTCCTGACGCACGGCTACCGGTACGCCGCGCACGAGCGCGCGGTGGGCGAGGCGGCCAGCGACCTCGGCTTCACGCAGGTGAGCTGTTCGCATGAGGTGAGTCCGCTGATGAAGCTGGTGTCGCGCGGCGACACCACCGTGGTCGACGCGTACCTCTCGCCGATCCTGCGCCGGTACGTGGAGGACGTGGCCGCCGAGCTGCGCGGCATCCGGCTGATGTTCATGCAGTCCAACGGCGGGCTGCGGGAGGCCGCCCACTTCCGCGGCAAGGACGCCGTGCTGTCGGGGCCGGCGGGCGGAGTGGTGGGCATGGTGCGCTCCTCCGCCGAGGCAGGACACACGGAAGTCATCGGCTTCGACATGGGCGGCACCTCGACCGATGTGTCGCACTACGCGGGCGAGTTCGAGCGGGTCTTCGGGACCGAGGTCGCGGGCGTGCGGATGCGCGCGCCCATGATGAACATCCACACCGTCGCGGCGGGCGGCGGCTCGGTGCTCCACTTCGACGGCCGCCGCTACCGGGTGGGCCCGGACTCGGCCGGTGCCGTCCCCGGCCCCACCTGCTACCGGCGCGGCGGCCCGCTGACCGTGACCGACGCTCAGGTGGTGCTGGGCCGGATCCAGCCCGCCCACTTCCCGGCGGTCTTCGGCCCGCACGCCGACCAGCGGCTGGACGCGGACACGGTACGGGAGCGCTTCGCCCGCCTGGCCGGGGAGATCGAGGAGGCGACGGGCGACCGGCGCGGCCCGGAGGAGGTCGCGGCGGGCTTCCTGGACATCGCGGTGCTCAACATGGCCAACGCGGTCAAGAAGATCTCCGTGCAGCGCGGCCACGACGTCACCCGCTACGCGCTCACCAGCTTCGGCGGGGCGGGCGGCCAGCACGCGTGCGCGGTCGCGGACGCCCTCGGCATCGGCACGGTGATCGTGCCGCCGCTGGCCGGGGTGCTCTCGGCGTACGGCATCGGGGTCGCCGACGCCACCGCGATGCGCGAGCAGGCCGTGGAGACGGAGCTGAACGAGGAGTCGCTGCCCCGGGTGCGCGAGCTGTGCGCGCGGCTGTCCGGCCAGACCCGCGACGAGCTGCTGGCGGACGGCGTTCCGGAGGAGAGCGTGCACACCACGGCCCGGGCCCATCTGCGGTACGCGGGCACCGACGCCGCGCTCCCCGTACCGCTGGACTCCGCCCCCGCGATGACCGACGGCTTCGTACGGGCGCACCGCACGCGCTACGCGTTCACCATGGACAAGCCGCTCGTCGTGGAGGCGGTGTCGGTGGAGGCGGTCGGCGCGGCGGGCCCGGCGGGCGGCCACGCGGTGGAACAGCCGCCCAGGGAGGGCGCCTTGGTGCCGGTGGCGACCGTGGAGACGTTCACCGCAGGCCGGTGGCGGCCCACCGGCCTGTACGAACGCGCCGGGATGCGCCCCGGGGACGCCCTCACCGGCCCCGCGGTCATCGCCGAGGACGACGCGACGACCGTCGTCGACCCCGGCTGGCAGGCGGCCCTGGGCGACCGCGGCCATCTGCTGCTCACCCGGGTGAGGCCCCGGCCGCGTACGTCCGCGGTCGGCACCGGGGTGGACCCGGTGATGCTGGAGGTCTTCAACAGCCTCTTCATGGCCATCGCCGAACAGATGGGCCTGCGCCTGGAGAACACCGCCCACTCCGTCAACATCAAGGAGCGGCTGGACTTCTCGTGCGCCCTGTTCGACGCCGACGGCAACCTCATCGCCAACGCGCCCCACATCCCGGTGCACTTGGGGTCGATGGGCGAGTCCATCAAGGAGGTGCTGCGGCGCAACGGCGATGCCATGCGGCCCGGCGACGTCTACGCCATCAACGACCCGTACCACGGCGGCACCCACCTCCCGGACGTCACGGTCGTCACCCCGGTCTTCGACGACGAAGGGACGCGGCTGCTGTTCCTGGTCGCCTCCCGCGGCCACCACGCCGAGATCGGCGGCATCACCCCCGGCTCCATGCCCGCCTTCAGCCGCACCATCGAGGAGGAGGGCGTCCTCTTCGACAACTGGCTGCTGGTGCGGGACGGCGCGCTGCGCGAGCGCGAGACGCGCGAGCTGCTGACCGCAGGGCCGTACCCCTCCCGCGCCCCGGACGCCAACCTCGCCGATCTGCGCGCCCAGATCGCCGCCAACGAGAAGGGCATCGAGGAACTGCGCCGGATGATCGGCCAGTTCGGCCTGGACGTCGTGCACGCCTACATGGGCCACGTCCAGGACAACGCCGAGGAGTCCGTACGCCGCATCGTCGGCGCCCTCCGGGACGGCTGTTGCGCGTACGAGACCGACAGCGGGGCCGTCATCCGCGTCGCCGTCACCGTCGACCGTGCCGCGCGCGGCGCCGTCCTGGACTTCGCCGGTACGTCGCCGCAGCAGCCGGGCAACGCCAACGCGCCCAGCTCGGTGGTGATGGCGGCCGTGCTGTACGTCTTCCGCACCCTGGTCGCCGAGGACATCCCGCTCAACAGCGGCTGCCTGAAGCCGCTGGAAGTCCGCATCCCCGAGGGCTCGATGCTGGCCCCGGTGTACCCGGCCGCCACGGTCGCCGGAAACGTCGAGACCTCCCAGGCCGTCACCGGCGCCCTCTACGCCGCGCTCGGCGTCCAGGCCGAGGGCTCCGGCACGATGAACAACGTCACCTTCGGCAACGACCGCGTCCAGTACTACGAGACCGTGGCCAGCGGCTCGGGCGCGGGCGACGGCTTCGACGGCGCCGACGCCGTGCAGACCCATATGACCAACTCCCGGCTCACCGACCCCGAAGTCCTGGAGTGGCGCTATCCGGTGCGGGTCGAGAGCTTCGAGGTGCGGCGGGACAGCGGCGGCCGCGGCCACTGGCGCGGCGGCCACGGCGTCACCCGCCGCATCCGCTTCCTGGAGCCGATGACGGTGGCGCTGCTCACCGGCCACCGCCGCGTCGCCCCGTACGGCATGGCGGGCGGCGCGCCGGGCGCGCTCGGCGCCAACCTGATCGAGCGCGCCGACGGCTCGGTGGACCGGCTCACCGGCTGCGACGTGGCCGACGTCGGTGTGGACGACCTCCTCGTCGTCCACACCCCGGGCGGCGGCGGTTACGGCCCGGCGCCGGACCGAGCACCGGACTGAGCGCCGGACCGCGGACGCCGGCCGCCGCATTGGCGGGATCAATTCCGTTTGCGGTCGCGGGGGTGGGAAACCCGATTCGTATCAAGCCCGCCAAACCTCGTTCCCGGGGTCGGCTTCGTACCTCCATCACCACCCACTGGACGCGTCGCACCCCTGTGGGCGAGGGCGGGAATTCGCCACGGCGCATCGCACAGACGTATCGCAGAAGGGGCAGTCATGGATTGGTGGCAGAGCGCGGCATGCGTGGACGAGGACCCGGAGCTGTTCTTCCCGGTGGGGGCGGCCGGACCCGCGGCCCAGGCTCAGCAGGCCCTGGCCAAGGAGGTCTGCCACCGCTGCCCGGTGATGCACCAGTGCCTCGCCTACGCGCTGGACACCGGCGTGACCCACGGCGTGTGGGGCGGCACCGATGAGGAGGAACGCCGGGTGCTGCGCCAGCGGGCGCGGCGTCAGGCGCGCGGCGCACCCTCGCCGGGCCCGGGCGGCCCGGGCGCACCGCCGCGCGGCGGCCAGCCGTCGCACAGCGGCAGGCGCAGGGAGGGGCGGCCCGCCGCCCACGCCGCGCGCAGGCGGTCCGACCAGCGGGCGTCCAGGTAGCCGGTGGCCTGGATCCCGAACACGACGGCCGGGGCCTGCTCGGGCTCCCGGTCGAGAAGGCCGCCGATGACGTCCCGGCGCATCAGCTGCTCGTGCACCGCGTCGGCCTCGATGTGTTCGGTGAAGAACGTGACGCACCGGGGCTCGGCGCCCAGCCGCTCCAGCGCGCGGGCCAGCCGCCGGGCCCCGGGCGACGAGGTGATCTCCAGGGTGGCGAAGTGCCCGGTCATCGCGCCACGCAGCGACCGGTGCAGACCGAGCAGCGACATCAGGTTGACGGTGGCGAGGGTCTCGGCGGGCGCCTGCTCCAGGTAGCGGCCGTAAGCGGGGTCGAGGCCCGCGCCCGCCATCGCCTCGGCGAACAGCCGGGCGTGCACGCGGTCGCCATGGCCCGCGCCGAACTCGTCGTACTCGACCGCCACCAGGGACGCCTTGGCCTGTCCGGTCAGCCGGGGGATCAGCCACGCCTGCGGGTCGGCCTCCTTGAGCTGGTACAGCGACCGGTGCGCCAGATATTCGCGCAGCTGCTCCCAGGTGCCGCGGCTCTTGAGGTGGTGGCTGACGCCGGGCGCGTCCAGCGGTTCGGCCAGCAGCGCGTCCAGCTCACCGGCCACATCCGCGCCCCCGGGCACGGCCTCGCGCAGCGCGCCCAGGAAGCGCTCCTCCAGGGCGGCCCGCAGCCGTAGCAGATCCGGCTGCCACTCCCAGCTCTCGTCGACGCCCGCGAAGCCGCGGTAGTGGAGTTCGTACGCCAGGTACAGCGCGAGCTGAAGGTCCTCGCCGAACGGGTCGGCGTCCCCGGGCTCCGGCAGCCCGGTCGGCGGCGGGGTCCGGCGCAGGGCGCCGCTGACCGCCGCGGACAGCGGGCCGCGCGCCTCCGGCAGCGCGGGCGACGCGGGCGCGCACCCGGTGGGGGGACTCGTCATCGACACCGTCGCACCTCCGCCCTTCCGGTTCCCCCGAGTGCCCCCGGGTGACCCGTCGACGCATCCCGCCGCTCACACCGGCGCGGTTTCGACTGGTGCGGATGAGGTACCTGGGACGGATGCGACTGATTGCGCCTCCCGGGGTGTACGCACCGCAGGACGACACCGCCCTGCTGGCCGAGGCGGTGTGCCGTGAGCCCGCCATGCCGGGCGCCCAGGTGCTGGACATCGGCACGGGCACGGGCGCGCTGGCGCTGCTCGCCGCGCGCTGCGGAGCCGTGGGGGTCGACGCCGTGGACATCTCGGCGCGCGCGGTGCTGGCGGCCTGGCTGAACGCCCGGCTCAGCGGCCAGCCGGTCCGGGTGCGCCTCGGCGGCCTGGCGTCCGTCGCCGCCGGGCGGCGCTTCGACGTCGTCCTGGCGAACCCGCCCTATGTGCCCTCGCCCTCACCCCGCCGCCTCGACCGCGCCGGGGGCGGCCGCGCCTGGAACGCCGGGCCGGACGGCCGGGCGGCGCTGGACCGGCTGTGCGCCCGGATGCCGGGACTGCTGCGCCCACGCGGAGTGCTGCTGCTCGTGCAGTCCGCGCTGAGCGGCGTCGGTACGACGCTGGAGCGGCTGGCCGAGCAGGGGCTGCACGTGGACGTCACCGCACGCCGCGTCGTCCCGTTCGGGCCCGTCCTGCTGCGGCGCGGCCCCTGGCTGGCCTCCCGGGGGCTGATCGGGCCGGGCGACGACAAGGAGGAGCTGGTGGTGATCCGTGCCATCCGTACGACCGAGTGCAGCAGCTGCGCCCGATGAGCCCGCGATGAGCCCGCCTGACGAGAGCCGCCCGGCGCGGCGCGTCATCGTCGACCCCGAGGGGCCGCTGCTGGTCGAGGGACCGGTGGAGGTCGTCCTGGCGGACGGCAGCACGGTCCGCTCCGACCGGATGACGGTCGCGGTGTGCGCCTGCGGCCGCAGCGGCCGCTACCCCTGGTGCGACACCAGTCACCGCCGCCCGGTGCGCACCCGGGACGGCTGACCCGGGCGCGGGCGGCGCAGCGGGGCGAACCGCACCGGGGTGCCGGGGACGGCCTGCGCCGCGTCGGCCAGATACGGCTCCGGTACGACGCCCACCACGGGATAGCCGCCGGTGGTCGGATGGTCGGCGAGGAACAGCACCGGACGGCCGTCGGGCGGCACCTGGAGGGCGCCGAGCACCATGCCCTCGCTGGGCAGCTCGCCCTCCGTGGCGCGCTCCAGCGCCGGGCCCTCGGTGCGCAGTCCGATCCGGTTGCTCGCGGCCGCGACCCGGAAGCGGCCGGTGGTGAGGGTGCGCAGCCCGGCGGCGGTGAACCAGTCGTCGCGCGGACCGAGCACCACCGGAAGCACCAGCTCCGGCACGATGCCCGCGTACGGGACCCAGTCCACCGCCGGGGCCGGTCCGTACGGCGCGCCGAGCCGCAGCACCGCGCCGTCGGCGAGCGGTGCCGGTCCGAGCCCCGAGAGCACGTCGGTGGAGCGGCTGCCGAGCACCGGCTCGGCGTCGACCCCGCCCCCGAACGCCACGTACGCGCGCACCCCGTGCGGGGCCGCGCCGACGTCCAGCACGGTGCCCGCCGGGAGCCGCACCGGCGCGCCCCAGGCGGCGGGACGGCCGTCGGCGGTGACCGGGCAGGGGGCGCCGGTGACCGCCACGGTCGCCGCGCGGCGGAGCCGTACGGCGCATCCGTTCAGCGTGGTCTCCAGGGTGGCCGCGTCCTCCGGGTTGCCGACGAGACGGTTCGCCAGCCGGTGCGCGGGCCCGTCGAGGGCGCCGGAGCGGGGCACGCCCAGATGGGCGTGGCCCGCGCGCCCCAGATCCTGGACGGTGGTCAGCGCGCCCGCCCGGACGACCGCGAAGGCGCTGTCGGTCACTGTGTCCTCCCATCAGAACCGGCCGGTTCCGCCATGACGAAGCGGACGCGGGTGCCGGGCGTGAGCAGCGCGGCCGGATCGCGCGCGGTGTCCCACAGCACCGCGTCCGTGGTGCCGATGAGCTGCCAGCCACCGGGGGAGGAGCGCGGATAGACGCCGGTGTACGGGCCCGCGAGGGCGACGGAGCCGACCGGGACCCTGGTCCGCGGGGTGGCGTGGCGGGGCATCTGGTACCGGTCGGGCAGGCCGGTCAGATAGCCGAAGCCGGGGGCGAACCCGCAGAAGGCGACCCGGAATTCGGTACCGGAGTGGATCGCCGCGGCCTCGGCGGGCGTGACGCCCCAGGCCGCAGCGACCCCGGCGAGGTCGGGGCCGTCGTAGACGACCGGTATCTCGACGGTCCGCACCCGGTCCCTGGTGAGCGGCGGGATCGGCCAGCCGGGCAGCTCGGCGGCGAGCCGGGCGGGGTCGTCGAGACCGTCGAGGAACACGGTCCGCGCGGCGGGCACGATCTCGGTCACGGCGGGCAGTTCGCCGGCCGCCGCGCGGCGCAGGATCTCCGCGTGCAGCGCCTGGGCCGCTTCGCCGCTGTCGAGTTCGACGAGCAGCCCGTGGTCGCCGACGGGCAGGACGCGCGTGCCGGGCGGCGGGGCCCCGGCCTCGCCGTCGGCTCCCGCCGTCCGTACGGGCGTGGCACCACCGGTCACGTGAACGCCTCCACCCGCACGCCAGCGGCCTCGAGTTCGCTCCGTACCCGCCGGGCCAGGCCGACGGCGCCCGGGGTGTCGCCGTGCAGACACAGCGACCGCGCGGCGACCTCGACCCGCTGCCCGTCGAGCGACGTCACCGCCCGGTCGCGGGCGATCATCAGGGAGCGCTTCACGACGGCACCGGAGTCGGTGACGACCGAGCCGGGCTCGCGGCGCGGTACGAGCGTCCCCCCGGCCGTGTACGCGCGGTCGGCGAACGCCTCGGCGACGACCGGCAGTCCGGCCGCGCCCGCCGCCTCGTGCAGCCGCGAGCCGGGCAGGCCGAGGACGGGCAGAGCCGTCTCCCCGCCCGCCAGACGCACCCCTTCCACGACGGCCGCTGCCTGCTCCGCGTCGTGCGCGCAGCGGTTGTAGAGCGCCCCATGGGGTTTGACGTAGGTGACGCGGATGCCCGCCGAGCGGGCGAACACCTCCAACGCGCCGATCTGGTAGGCGATCTCGTCGGCCAGCTCGTCCGGCGGTACGTCCATGGCACGCCGCCCGAACCCCGCGAGGTCCCGGTAGGAGACCTGCGCCCCGACGCGGACGCCGCGTTCGGCGGCCAGGTCGCACACCCGCCGCATGGTGGACGGGTCACCGGCATGGAAGCCGCAGGCGACATTGGCGCTGGTGACGACGGACAGCAGCGCCTCGTCGTCGGTGAGCCGCCAGTGGCCGAAGCCCTCGCCGAGGTCGGCGTTGAGGTCCATCGGCGCGCCGAACGCTGCGTCGGTCATCGCTCCTCCGGAGGTCGGTGGTCGGGGGGTGAGGACGGGCGGTGGGTCATTGCCGGCGGTACTCCTCGTCCCGTACGTCCGTCACGAGCATCCGGCCCGGTGAGTGGGTGATCGCGAAGGGCGGACGGGAGGCCATGACGGCTGCCTGCGGCGTCACCCCGCAGGCCCAGAACACCGGGACGTCGCCCGTCCGGAACTCTACCGAGTCGCCGAAGTCGGGCCGGGAGAGATCGCGGATGCCGAGCAGGGCCGGGTCCCCTTCGTGTACGGGGGCGCCGTGCACGGCGGGCATCGCCCCGGTCACCTCGCGGGCGAGGGGGACCAGCCCGGCGGGTATCGGTCGCATGGAGACCACCATCGGGCCCGCGAGCCGCCCGGCCGGACGGCACTGGCGGTCCGTCACGTACATGGGCACGTTGCGGCCCTGCTCGATGTGGCGCAGCGGCACCCCCGCGGCGGCGAGCGCCGTCTCGAAGGTGAAGCTGCACCCGATGAGGAAGGCGACCAGATCCTCCCGCCAGTGGGCGGTCACCTCGGCCGGTTCGGCGACGAGTTCGCCGTGCTCCCAGACGCGGTAGCCGGGGAAGTCGGTGCGCAGGTCGGCGCCGTCGGCCAGCCTGGTGGTGACGGAGCCGGGCGCGGTGGTGTCGAGGACCGGACAGGGGGCCGGGTTGCGGCGGCAGAAGAGCCCCACGTCCTCCGCCCAGTCGGCCGGGACGGCGACGAGGTTGACCTGTGCGTAGCCCGGAGCCCATCCGGCCGTCGGCGAGGAGAGGCCGGACCGGAACAGCTCGCGTGCGCGGGCGGGATCGGTGGGAGGTGTGGTGACGCTCATCTCGTGCTCCCTTTCGTTTCGGCCGTCCGCCGTCACAGCAGTTCGCGGCCGCGGGTCTCCGGCAGGCCGAGGAGGGCGAGGACGGCGATGCCGTAGGCCACGGCGCCGAACACCAGCGCGCCGCCGACACCCCAGCCACCGGCGAGGTATCCGACGAGGGTCGGGAAGAACGCGCCCACGGCGCGGCCGGTGTTGTAGGTGAAGCCCTGCCCGGTGCCGCGGACCGCCGTGGGGTACAGCTCGCTGAGGAACGAGCCGAAGCCGCTGAAGATGGCCGACATGCAGAAGCCCAGCGGGAAGCCGAGGACCAGCAGCAGGGTGTTCGCCCCGCTCGGGATGTTGGTGTAGAGGAGGATGCAGCCCGCGGAGAGGAAGGCGAACAGCGCGATGGTCTTCTTCCGGCCCAGCCGGTCGGTGAGGTAGCCGCCGGTGAGGTAACCGGTGAAGGCGCCCGAGATCAGGGACGTCAGATAGCCGCCGGTGCCGACGACCGTGAGGCCCCGCTCCTCCTTGAGGAACGTCGGGACCCAGGTGGCGAGCGTGTAGTAGCCGCCCTGGACCCCGGTGGCGAGCAGCGAGGCGAAGACCGTGGTCTTGAGGAGCCCCGGGCGGAAGATCTCGGCGAACGAACCGCGCTCCGTGGCGCCGACCCGCTGTTCGGTGGCCTGGGGCGCGTCGGTGACGTTCCTGCGGATGTAGAAGACGAGCAGGGCGGGGAGGGCGCCGGTCCAGAACATCACGCGCCAGGCGAGGTCCTGGTCGACGAACTGGAAGACGAGGGTGTAGACGATCACCGCGAGGGCCCAGCCGACCGCCCAGGAGCTCTGGATGAAGGCGAGCGTGCGGCCGCGGTGCTTGGCGGACGCGTACTCGGCCACGAGGATCGCGCCGACCGCCCACTCACCGCCGAACCCGAGCCCCTGGAAGGCGCGCAGTACCAGCAGCGCTTCGTAATTGGGCGCGAACCCGCAGGCCACGGTGAAGACCGCGTACGTGGCCACCGTGATCATCAGCGCCTTCACCCGGCCGATCCGGTCGGCCAGGATCCCGGCGAGCGCGCCGCCCACGGCGGAGACCACGAGGGTGACCGTGGTGAGCAGCCCGGTCTGGTCGCTGCTGAGCCCGTAGTACGCCGCGATGGCGACCATGCTCAGCGGCAGGGCGAAGAAGTCGTACGAGTCCAGGGCGTAGCCGCCGAAGGCGCCGTTGAAGGCGCGGCGGCCACGGGGTCCGAGGTCGCGGCGCCAGGCGAAGGCGCCGCTGTCCTCGGCGCCCGGGGCGGCGGGGCGGGATGTCGGCGTTGTCGGGGACGTGCTCATGGCCACCTCGCAGAGAGGGATGTGTGGCAGAGGAGTGGAGGTCGCCCGGGCGGGTCGGGCTTGCCGGTCAACGTAGAGGATCGTTGAACGATCCGGCAATACCCATGTTGTTTCGTTCTTCTTTCTGCGGTTGACTGGCCGTATACAGGGGGCAACGGGCGGCGCGGGCGAGAAGAGAAGAGGGCACGTGGGGAAGAACGGAGCCGGTCAGGCGGCGTTCGCCGGGCTGGCGGACGACCGTGCCCTGCTGGGGCGCACCAGCACCGCCGAGCGGGTCGCCGACATCCTGCGCACCCGCATCACGGACGGCTTCATCCTGCCCGGCTCACGGCTGTCGGAGGACAGCATCGGCGGCGCGCTCGGCATCTCCCGCAACACCCTGCGCGAGGCGTTCCGGCTGCTCACCCACGAACGCCTGCTCGTCCACGAACTCAACCGCGGTGTCTTCGTCCGGGTGCTCGCGGTCGAGGACGTCGTGGACATCTACCGGGTGCGGCAGCTCGTCGAATGCGCGGCCCTGCGCGGGCTCGGCGTACCGCCCTACCCCCTCGACGCGCTGCGCCAGGCCGTGGCGGCGGGCGACCAGGCAGCCCACGACGCCGCCTGGCGGGATCTCGGCACCGCCAACATCCGCTTCCACCAGGGGATCGTCGCCCTGGCGGGCAGCCCGCGCACCGACGAGCTCATGCGGGGCGTGCTGGCCGAACTCCGCCTCGTCTTCCACACCATGGACGACCCCCGGCGCTTCCACGAGCCCTACCTCGACCGCAACCGCCAGATGCTGCGGGCACTGGAGGACGGCGACGCGCCGGGCGCCGAGCGGCTGCTCGCCGCCTACCTGGAGGACTCGCTCGCGCAGCTCTCCGAGGCGTACACCCAGCGCATCGGCTGACCTTCGCCCCGGCCGGCGCCCCGCCGGAGGGAACGTCCGCGAAGCCGTAGACTGTCCGGTCGGTGAGTCAGCGGGGACGCGCCGGTGTACGGGCGGGCGTCACGCCCCGACATAGCGGGATCTCCGCGCCGTTTCGTGCGTTGTCGGTGCGACCGCCTAATCTGTGCGACGTGACATCTCCACCCCCTGGGGCCGCCACTGCGCCCCAGCTCAACGGCCATGACGGGACAGCCCGCCCGGCGCCGGGACCGGCCGCCGACGAGGGCCTGGCCCGGCGGCTGCGCGCGCTCGCGTGCACCGCGCCGCTCCATGACCTGGACACCCGCAAGGCCAACCTCGCGGGCGAGTACGGGGTGTACGCGATGGCCGAGGTCGCCCTCGCCGCCATCGACCTGGTCACGCTCAACATGGACTTCGACACCGGCGCCGACCACGAACAGATAGTGGCCAGGCTGCTGCCCCGCGTCGCCGCCCAGGCCCCGGAGCGGCCCGTCGCCCAACACGAGCGCGTCGCCCGCTGGGTGCTGGAGAACCTGATCAACGTCGGCAGCGTGGACCGCGGCTTTCGCGCCGTTTACGGCACGTTCGGCGCCGACGGTGCGTATGTCCGGCGTGACTACGACTTCAAGCTGATCGAGGAAGTGCCGGGCCCCGGTGGCAGCGTCTATCTGCGCACCACCGACGAAGCGGTCAACGTCCTGGTCGGCGCCCTCGACACGGACGTCACCAGCGCCCAGATCGCCGCCGAGGTCAAGCTCGAAGTCCTCATCAGCCGCGGCCGCCTCGCCGACGCCCAACTCGCCGCCGAGCAGGCCCGCTACCGCACCGTCCAGTACTCCGAGACGCTGCGCCGCACGCTCGACGCGACCCGGCGCAACGTCCGCGCGGTCGACTGGCTGCGCACCGTCCCCGAGATGATCACCGAGGCGCTGGACCACGTCGCCGACCGCTACCGCCACGAGAACGCGATCCTCACCAACATCCGCAAGGCGCGCGACGAGGCCGAGGGCGCGGAGCACAAGCGGCGCGCCGCCGAACTGGTCGACATCGTCAAGGACTGCATCCGGCGCCACACCCAACTCCAGTCCCGGCTGCTGGAGGCCGGTCCGCTGTTCCGCGCCGAGCAGGACCGCCAGGCGTTCGCCCCGCCCGCCGCGCGCGCCGGACTCGACCTGTACGGACAGCTCCTGGCCCCGATCCTGCCGCTCCCCGTCGAGCGGGCGGGCCGCGTCAC
Source organism: Streptomyces sp. NPDC021115 (assembly GCF_044333065.1). Classification (NCBI taxonomy): domain Bacteria; kingdom Bacillati; phylum Actinomycetota; class Actinomycetes; order Kitasatosporales; family Streptomycetaceae; genus Streptomyces; species Streptomyces sp. NPDC021115. The sequence goes on along the minus strand of NZ_JBIRQF010000029.1, from coordinate 44,308 downwards.
CGACGCGTTCTTCGCCCGCGGCACCGGAATGCGGACGCCGACCTCCGTCCGCGTCGGCGACCTGGTCGACATGCTCCTCACCCCGCCCGTCGAGCGCGAGCACCTCGGCGCGGAGATGCCCGAACCGGACCTCATCGCGACCCCCGACGACAGCCGCTTCAGCGAGGAACAGCTCGCGGTCGCCATGGAGCTCCTCGACCTCCCCGCCGACGCCCCGCGCCGCCTCTCCGGCCTCCTCGCCGACGCCCGCCGCCGCGACCCCGACCTGCCCTACCTGATCGCCCTCCTGGCCGTCCACGCCGCCAGCCCCCCGGTCGGCACCGCCTACCGCCAGGGCGAACAGCGCCTGCTGTTCGCCGTGGACGACGGCGCCGAGCTGACGGACCCCGAATTCGGCGGCGCCGACCTCATCGTCGGCACCGCCCTCCTGGACGCCGCGAGCATGGCCGCGGACCGCACGGAGGTGGCGTAGATGGCTCCCGAGGCCACCCCGCCGCCCCCGCGCGCCGCCGCGGCGCGCTCCGGGGCGGTCGCCCCGAGACCGCCGCGCGCCGCCGCGCCCGCGCGCCGTGCCGGGCAGGAGGCCCCGGCGCCTCGCACCGCCCCGGCGCCGTCGCGGGACCGTGCGGGCCGCGGCGGGACCTTCGCCGCACACCGTGAGAACGCACCGTGCAAGGAGCCTCAGCCGTGACCGAGTACGACGCCGCCGACGACGTGGCACAGTCCGAGCCGACCGCCGCGCCCAGCGGTCCGGCGGGTGGCGGGGTCACGCCCGCCGACGCGGCCGACGCGGCGCGGCTGGTGTCCTTCGGGCTCCAGCCCAAGCTGCTGCCCGCCCGGGACGTCGAGTACGCCGAGCTGCTGCGCCGCTACCGCGACGAACCGGCCTTCGCCCGCCTCGCCGACGCCGTCGCCGCCGGGCTCGGCCTCATCGTGCTGGAGGTGTCCACCCGCGCCGGGATGGCCGTGACCGCCGCCGAGGACTCCGTCTTCGCCGTCCGCATGGGCGACTACGCCCGCCGCGCCGCCAGCGACTCCGCCGACCGCTTCCTGCACGGGCTCGCCCATCTCGCGGTCGCCGCCATGGCGTTCCCGCGCCCCGAGGACCTGGCCGACGACGGGTACATCGGCCGGGTCACCGTCAACGGCGTCGACACCTTCGTACGGCAGGCCTGCGCCCGCCTGGAGGAGCGCGCCGAGGAGCAGGGCGAGAACACCGACCCGGCCACCGACGCGCCCGGCCTGGAGGCCGCCTGGCGGGTCTACGCGCGGCGCAGCGCCACCGGCGCGACCAAGGACGCGCGGCGGCTGGCCGGTTCGACGACCGGCATCATCGGCAAGGCCGTCGCGTTCCTCGTCGACTCCGGGTTCCTCCAGCGCACCGGGGACGAGTCCGGCGGCACGTACCGCACCACCGCCCGCTACCAGCTCCAGGTGCGGGACATGGCGGCCGGTGCCGCCATGTCCGAGCTGCTGGCCCTCGGCGTCGTGCCGGTCGCCGACGGCAGCGCCACGCTCCTGCCGCCGGAGGAGGGCGACGCCCTCGACCTCGTCGCCGACGCCGGTCTGCCCTTCCACTCCTGATCCTCACCTCCCACGACAACGAGAGTCCGCCGCCATGTACGAGCTGTCCCGGATCCGCCTCTACTCCATCGGGCCCGCCGGTGCGCGCTACGCCGACACCGTGCTGGACCTGCGCGGAGTCGGCGATCCGGTGCCCAGCCCCGCGCCGACCCAGGCGGAGTTCTTCGAGGACGAGCCGGTGGGCCCGCCGCGCCGCCCGGCCCCCGCCGGGGTGCTCTTCCTGGAGAACGGCGGCGGCAAGTCCGTCCTCCTCAAGCTGATCTTCTCGGTCATGCTGCCCGGCCACCGGAACACCCTCGGCGGCGCCAGCTCCGGCGTGCTGCGCAAGTTCCTGCTCGCCGACGACTGCGGGCATGTGGCCCTGGAGTGGCAGCACACGGTCACCGGTGAGTCGATCGTGGTCGGCAAGGTCAGCGAGTGGCGTGGCCGCCAGGTCTCCAACGACCCGCGGAAGTTCGCCGAGGCGTGGTATTCGTTCCGCCCCGGCCCCGGGCTCAGCCTCGACTCGCTGCCGGTCGCCGAGGCCGCCTCCGTCCGCCCCGCCGCGGAGGGCGCCTCCACCGCCCGTGGCCGCCGCCGCACCATGAAGGGGTTCCGGGACGCCCTCACCGAGGCGGACAAGGCATATCCGCACCTGGACGTCTCCTGGGTGGAGATCCACGAGCGCTGGAACGAACACCTCGGCGAACTCGGCCTCGACCCCGAACTCTTCCGCTACCAGCGCGAGATGAACGCCGACGAGGGCGAGGCCGCCGGGCTCTTCGCCGTCAAGAACGACTCCGACTTCACCGATCTGCTGCTGCGCGCCGTCACCGACACCCGCGACACGGACGGGCTCGCCGACCTCGTCCACGGCTTCGCGCACAAGCTCGGCCGCCGCGCCGAACTGACCGCCGAGCGCGACTTCACGGCCGGTTCGCTGGACCTGCTCCAGCGCATCGCCGACGCCGCCGAGCGCCGCGAGCAGGCGCGCGGCGTGCACGCGGGCGCCGAGCGCCGCACCCGTACGCTCGCCCGGCGGCTCTCCGCGCGCGGCGCCGAGGAGCGCGGCCGCGCCGCCGAACTCGCGCAAGCGGTCGCCGCCGCCGCGCACGCCGTCACCGAGGCGGAGACCGCGCGCGGACGCAGCGACGCGGTCGCCGCCGAACTCGCCTACCGCCACGCCTCGCTGGCCCTCGCCGCCGCCGAGAAGGGCGCCGCAGCCCAGCGCCGCGAGCTCAACGACGCCCGCACCCTGCACTCCGCCTGGCAGGCCGCCGAGACGGTGCTCCGCCACCGCGCCGCCGCCGACCGCTCCGCGCGCGTGGCCGCCGCCATCCGCGAGGCCGAGCGGGACGCGGCCCCCGCGCTCGCCGCCCGCGCCAAGGCCGCCGCCGACCTCGTACGCGCCCTGCACGCGGCGGCGGAGGACGGCGAACGGCACGCCAACGAGGAGGAGGAGCGCTCCGCCACCCTCCAGGCGGCGGGCGAGGCCGCCCACCGCGACGCCACCTCCGCCGCCACCGCCGCCCAGCGCGCCCGCAGCGACGCCGAGCACCTGCGGCAGCGGCTCGCCGAGGTCGAGCAGGAGACCGCCGAGGCCGTGCGCGCCGGATGGCTCGACGACTCCGCCCCCGACGCCGACCCGGCCCGCGCCGCGCTCGCCGCGAGCGATGCCGAGAAGACGACCGCCGCGGCGTGGGAGGCCGCCCGCGAGACGGCGGGCCGCACCGGCGACCACGCGAAGGCGGCCGCCGCTGAACAGGCCCGCACCGAACTGGCCGCCGCCCGCGCGGCCGACGCGGCCCGGGCGGCGGAGTCGGCGTACGACGCGGAGCGGCGCGCCGCCGAGGCGCTCGGCGCCGAGCCGCGCCTCATCGAACTGCTGGGCCTGCCGCAGCCCACCGCCACCATCCCCGCGGCCCGCCCCTCCGCGGCCGAGTCGTCCCGCACGGGCTGGGTCACGGTCCGGGTGGACGACGACCCGGACGCGGACGACATGCTGGGCCTGTCCCAACTCCCCGCCGCCTTCCGCGCGGACCCCACCACCCGCCGGCCCGACACCTCGTCGGACGAGTGCGCCGTGGACCCCGACTGCGAGACGTGGCCCGCCGCGGACCACGAGTACGCCCCCGACGAGGCCCACGGTGCGCGGGGCCCACGCGCGGGCGCGGGCGAGGAACGCCCGGGCACGCCCGAAGACGGCGCCCCGCGCGCCGCGTCCGCGCCCGGCGACCCCGAACCCCGTCCCGGCACCACCCACGCGGCCGACTCCCGCCCCCGGGACGAGGTGACGGTCCGCATCGAGGACGAGGACGAGGACGAGGCCGAGGCCGTCGGGAACGCGCCGTCTGATGGCGCGGCCTCCGGCACCGGCCGTCGTGGCGCGCGCAGTGCGGGCGCCGGGCGTGTGTACGCGGCCGACTCGCCGCCGCCGGGGCGGGTTTCGGCGCGTGTCGGGGACGACGGGGACGGTGACGACCAGGGCCCCGCCGACGCCGCCGACGCCGACGGCGGCGCCGCGGCCGGGTCCGGGCAGGCGCAGTCGGTGGAGGACGCCTCCGACGACGGGCAGGACTGCTGGGACCCCGAAGTCGGCGACGGCGGGGGCGGGGCCGCGGGCTCCGGCGGTGACGCGCAAGGCGGTGCGGCCCCCGCGCGGCCGCAGCGGCGCCTTGCGGACGGGCCGCTGACCGCCGATGAGCTGGACCGGAACGTCGAGGCGTTGCGGGAGCTGCTGGAGGAGAGCGTGGCCTCCGCCGAGCGGCAGTTGTTCGAGCTGCGGACCGCCGCCGCGGACGACTCGCGGATCCTCGCGGCGCTCGGCGACGGCGGGTTGCTGCCGCCCAGCCCCGATGTGCTTGCCGCCGTCGAGTACTTGGGCGAGCACGGCATCCCCGCCCTGCCCGGCTGGCGTTACCTCGCCCAGGCGGTCGACCCCGTCGACCACGCGGCCGTGCTCGCGGCCCGCCCCGAGCTGGTGGACGGCGTCGTCATCACCGACCCCGACACCCACGCCCGGGCCCGCGCGGTGCTGGGGCAGGCGTCGCTGCTGCCGCGTTCGGCCGTCGCGGTGGGGACGGCCGCCGCGCTGCTCGCGCCGACGCCGTCGCCCGGGGCGGGCGAGGAGAGCGGGGTGTTCCTCGTACCGCCGAACCCGGCGATGCACGACGAGCGCGCAGCCGACGACGAGCGGCGCGGGCTGCGGGGCCGGGCCGCAGCGCGCGACGAGGAGATCCGGGCGCTGGCCGCCCGGCTGTCCGGGGACCGGGCGCTGGCGGCCCGGCTGGCGTCGTGGCGCGGCGGCTGCCCGGCCGGGCGGCTCGCAGAGCTGGCGGCCGCGGCCGAGGGCGCAGCGGAGGCGGCCGAGGCGGCGCAGCGGGAGCTGGTGGAGGCGCGTACCGCCCGGGCCGAGGCGGACGAGGCGGCCACCGAGGCGGCCCGGGTGCGGGACGAGCGGCAGGAGGCCGCGCAGCGGGCCCGCCGGGTGGCGGACGCGCTGGCGGGGCTGGCGTACCGGCTGCGCGAGCGGGCCAACTGGCAGACCCGGCTGCGCGAGCTGGCCGACGAGGCGGCCGAGGCCGAGGAGCAGGCCGCCGCCTGCGTGGACCGGGCGCGCGCCGCCGACGAGGACCGGCGCGCGGCCCAGCGCACGGCCGACGACGCGCACCGCACCGCGCGCGCCCTGCGCGCCGAGCGGGCGGAGATCGCGGGCGCGCCCGACGACCTCGGGGAGGACACCGAGCCGCCCACCGCGTCGCTGCCCGCGCTGCGCGAGGCGTACCGTACGGCGTCCCAGGTGTACGAGAAGGTGGGCGTCGGCGCGGACCTCCGCGCCGAACAGGCCCGCGCGGAGAGCGACGAGAGCGCGGCGCTCGCCAGCCTCGACCGGCTCACCAACAAGGTCCGCACCCGCGCCGCCCAGCTCCTGGAGGGCACCGAGGGCGCCGACGGCCCGTCCCGGCAGGCCGCGGCGGCCCGCGCCGAATCGCTGGTCCAGATGCTGGAGACCCGCGCGTCGGCGGCGAGCGAGCAGCTCGGCCGGTTGCGCGGCGAGGCCGAGCGGCTGGCCCCGGCCGACGGCGACGACGCACACACCGCGCTGCCGGAGGAGATGGTTCCGGCCGACGCGGAGCAGGCGAAGGAGCTGCTGCGCACGGCCAACTCCGAGCTGGCGGCCCGTACGGACGCGCTGGACACCGCCCGCACCGCCCACGCGGACCTGCTCCAGGCGCACCGCTCAGCGGAGGACGCGGCGGGCGGCTTCGACGAGACCGCGGCCCTGCTGCGGGACCTGCTGCGTGACGGCCCCGGCGCCGAGGACGACGGTGAGCGCCCCGACGCGTACGCGGGCGGCCTCGGCGAGGCCCGGCAGGCGGCCACCGAGGCCCGCCGCTCGCTGCGCGGCTGCGCGGCCGACCTGTCGGGCGCCGAGTCGGCGGTCCGGGAGGCCAGCGACATCCTCGTACGGCACGCCAACTCCACCCGCTACGAGCAGGTCCGCACCCCCGCCCGCCAGCAGATCCGCGAACTGCCCGCGGCGGCGCTGCCCGAGCACGCCGCCGCCTGGGCCGACGCGTTCGCGCCCCGGCTGCGGGTGCTGACCGACGAGCTGGAGCAGCTGGAGCGCAACCGGGACTCCATCGTCGACCGGCTGCGCGGCCTGGTGGAGTCGTGCCTGGCCACGCTCCGCTCCGCGCAGCGGCTGTCCCGGCTGCCGGAGGGGCTCGGCGAGTGGTCGGGGCAGGAGTTCCTGCGGATCCGGTTCGACGACCCCGACCAGGCGACGCTCGCGGAGCGGCTGGGCGAGGTCATCGACGAGGCGACCCGCTCGGCGGTGAAGAAGAACTCCGACCTGCGCCGGGACGGCATGTCCCTGCTGCTGCGCGGCGTCCACGCGGCGCTCCAGCCGCGCGGGGTGGCCGTGGAGATCCTCAAGCCGGACGCGGTGCTGCGCGCCGAGCGGGTGCCGGTGGGGCAGATGGGCGACGTGTTCTCCGGTGGCCAGCTGCTGACCGCCGCCATCGCCCTGTACTGCACGATGGCCGCGCTGCGCAGCAACGACCGGGGCCGCGACAAGCACCGCCACGCGGGCACGCTGTTCCTCGACAACCCGATCGGCCGGGCCAACGCGACGTATCTGCTGGAGCTCCAGCGGGCGGTCGCGGACGCGCTGGGCGTCCAGCTGCTCTATACGACGGGGCTGTTCGACACCACGGCGCTGGCCGAGTTCCCGCTGGTGATCCGGCTGCGGAACGACGCGGACCTGCGGGCCGGGCTCAAGTACATCAGCGTCGAGGAGCATCTGCGGCCGGGCCTGCCGACGCAGGATCCGGAGGGGGAGCAGGTGCACGGCCAGATCACGGCGACGCGGATGTACAAGCGGCCGGAGGGCGACCCGGCGGCCCGGGCCGCCGGGTCGGCCGACTAGGACCCTCCGGGCGTCGTCACGACCAGCGTCGTGGTCCCGGCGGAGGGCGCGTGGTTGACGGAGCCGTTGTAGTTCGCGGTGACGGTGTACGCGCCCTTCGGCAGCGGGTTGAACAGCGCGGCCGCCGTGCCGTTCACCAGGGTCACCGTCTGCGGGGTGCGCCCCGGGATGGCGATGGTGACGGTCCCGGTGGGCGTTCCCGTGCCGGGGGCGACGGGGGCCACGGTCGCGGTGACGGTCACCGGGTCGCTCACCAGCGCCGGGTTCGGCGTGGCGACCACGGCCGTGGTGGTGGCCGCCCTGCTGACGGTCTGGGTGTCGGTGCCGCTGGAGCCCGCGTAGCTGTCGTTCCCGCCGTAGGTGGCGGTGATGGTGAACGGGCTTCCGGTGGTCGACGTGTACGTGTGGGTGACGGTCGCGATGCCACCGGACAGCGGTGCCACGGTGGAGCTGGTCCCGTCGCCGAAGGCGAAGGTGACCGTGCCGGTCGGCGTACCGGACGCGGAGGAGACGGTCGCCGTGATGGTCACCGACTGCCCCACCACCGAGGGGTCGGGCGTCGATGTCACCGTGGTGGTGGTCGTGTTCTTGTTGAGGGTCTGGGTGTCGGTGCCGCTCGATGTCGTGTAGTTGGTGTCGCCGTTGTAGGTGGCCGTGAGGGAGAACGGGCTGCCGGTCCTGCTGGTGTAGGCGTGGGTGACGGTGGCGACGCCGCCGGACAGGGTCCCGGTGGCGGAGCTGGTGCCGTCGCCGAAGGTGAAGGTGACGGTGCCGGTCGGGGTCCCGGCCCCGGGGGCGACGGCCGCGACCGTCGTGGTGACGGTCACCGACTGGCCGACCGTCGAGGGGTCGGGTGAGGAGGTCACGGCGGTGGTGGTGGCGGCCTTGTTGACGGTCTGGGTGTCGGTGCCGCTGGACGTCGTGTAGTTGGTGTCGCCGTTGTAGGTGGCGGTGACGGTGAACGGGCTGCCGGTCCTGGTGGCGTAGGCGTGGGTGACGGTCGCGATGCCGTTCACCAGGGTCCCGGTGGCGGAGCTGGTGCCGTCGCCGAAGGCGAAGGTGACGGTGCCCGTCGGGATGCCGGTGCCCGGCGCCACCGCGGAGACGGTGGCGGTGAGGGTCACCGACTGCCCGACCACCGACGGATCGGGCGAGGAGACCACGGACGTACTGGTGGCGGCCTTGTTGACGGTCTGGGTGTCGGTGCCGCTGGACGCCGTGAAATTGGTGTCGCCGTTGTAGGTGGCCGTGAGGGAGAACGGACTGCCGGACGTCCCGCTGAAGACATGGGTGACGGTGGCGACGCCACCGGACAGCGTGCCGGAGGCGGAACCCGTGCCGTCGCCGAAGGTGAAGGTCACGGTGCCGGTCGGGGTCCCGGCGCCCGGTGCGACGGGCGCGACCGTGGCGGTGACGGTGACCCGCTGGCCCGCCACGGACGGGTCGGGCGAGGAGGTGACGGCGGTGGTGGTGGCGGCTTTGTTGACGGTCTGGGTGTCGGTGCCGCTGGAGGCGGTGTAGTTGGTGTCGCCGTTGTAGGTGGCCGTGATGGGGTACGGCGTGCCGGAGGTGGCCGCGTAGGCGTGGCTGACGGCCGCGCTGCCGCCGGACAGGGGCACGGTGGCGGAGCTGGTGCCGTCGCCGAACGTGAAGGTGACGGTCCCGGTCGGGCTTCCGGCTCCGGGGGCGATCGATGCCACGGTGGCGGTGATGGTGGTGGACTGGCCCACCACGGTCGGGTCGGGCGAGGAGACCACGGACGTGCTGGTGGCGGCTTTGTTGACGGTCTGGGTGTCGGTGCCGCTGGACGCGGTGTAGTTGGTGTCGCCGTTGTAGCTGCCCGTGATGGTGTACGGGCTGCCCGAGGCCCCGGTGTAGGTCTGCGTGACCGTCGCCATTCCGTTGCTGACGGGGGCCGTGGCGGTGGGGGAGCCGTCGCCGAAGTCGAAGGTGACGGTCCCGGTCGGGGTCCCGGCTCCGGGGGCGATCGATGCCACGGTGGCGGTGACGGTCACCGACTGGCCGACCGTCGAGGGGTCGGGCGAGGAGGTGACGGCGGTGGTGGTGGCGGCTTTGTTGACGGTCTGGGTGTCGGTGCCGCTGGACGCGGTGAAGCTCGCGTCCCCGCCGTAGCTCGCGGTCACCGTGTACGGGCTGCCCGCGCTGCTGTACGTATGGCTGATCCGGGCCACGCCGCCGGTGACCGGCACCGATGCCGTCGGGGCGCCGTCGCCGAAGTCGAAGGTGACGGTCCCGGTCGGCACCCCGGCGCCGGGCGCGACGGGGGCCACGGTCGCGGTGAAGGACACCGGCTGTCCGGTCACCGACGGATCGGGCGCGGAGGTCACCGTCGTGGTGGTCGACGCCTGCCCGACCGTCTGGGTGTCCGTGCCCGTGGAGGAGCTGAAGTTGGCGTCCCCGCTGTACCCGGCCGTGACCGTGTAGGGGCTGCCCGTGGCGCTCGCGTACGCGTGGGTGGCGGTCGCCACCCCGCCGGAGAGGGGCGCCGTGATGGCCGCCGTACCGTCGCCGAAGTGGAAGGTGACGGTGCCGGTGGGCACCCCGGCGCCGGGCGCCACCGGGGCCACGGTCGCGGTGAACGTCACCGGCTGGCCCGTCACCGACGGGTCGGGGGAGGAACTGACCGTGGTGGTCGTGGTGACGGCGCTGGGCGACACCGTGTGGGTGTCGTTGGCGGTGGAGGCGTTGAAGTTGGCGTCCCCGCTGTAGGTGGCGGTGACCGTGAACGGGCTGCCCGTGGCGCTCGCGTAGGCGTGGGTGATGGTCGCGACCCCGCCGGCCACCGGCGCGGTGACGGTCGGGCTGCCGTCGCCGAAGTCGAAGGTGACGGTGCCGGTGGGCCGGCCGGCGCCCGGGGCGGCGGCCAGGACCCGGGCGGTGAAGGTGACCTGATCCCCGGTCACGGACGGGTCGGGGGAGGAGACCACGGTCAGATTGGTGGAGGCCGGGCCGACGGTCTGGGTGTCGGTGGTGGTGGAGGCGTTGAAGTTGGCGTCCCCGCCATAGTTGGCCGTGACGGTGTACGGGCTGCCTGAGGTGTCGGTCCAGGTGTGGGTGACGGTCGCGGTGCCCGCGGCCAGGGGTGCGGTGACGCTGGGGCTGCCGTCGCCGAAGGTGAAGGTGACGGTGCCGGTCGGGGTTCCGGCGCCCGGGGCCTGCGCCGCGACCGTCGCGGTGACGGTCACCGGCTGGCCCACCAGCGACGGATCGGGCGACGACACCACGGTGGTCGAGGTCGCGGCCGGGACCACGGACTGGGTGTCGGTGCCGGTGGACGCGGTGAACCCGGCGTCCCCGCCGTAGTCGGCGGTGATGGCGTAGGCGCTGCCTGAGGTGTCGGTCCAGGTGTGGGTGACGGTCGCGGTGCCCGCGGCCAGAGGGGCGGTGACGCTGGGGCTGCCGTCGCCGAAGGTGAAGGTGACGGTGCCGGTCGGGGTTCCGGCGCCCGGGGCCTGCGCCGCGACCGTCGCGGTGACGGTCACCGGCTGGCCCGACACCGAGGGATCCGGCGACGAGCTGACCACCGTCGTCGTCGACGCGGGCTGGACGGTGTGGGTTGCCGTCCCCACCGAGCCGGTGAAGTCGCCGTCGCCGCCGTATGCGGCGCTGACCGTGAACGGGCTGCCCGCCGTGCTGGTGAAGGCGTGGGTGGTCGTCGCCACGCCGTCGGTCACCGGCACGACGGCCGGTGCGTTGCCGTCGCCGAAGTCGAACGTCACCGCCCCCGTCGGCGAACCGTCCCCCGGGGCGTCGGGCACGACCTGCGCGATGAACGTCACCGGCTGGCCGGTCACGGACGGTTCGGGCAGCACGCTGAGGGTGGTGGTGGTCACGGCCCGGCCGACGGTCTGGGAGTCCGTGCCCGTGGAGCCGGTGTAGTCCGGGTGCCCGTCGTAGGTGGCCGTGACGGTGTACGGGCTGCCCGAAGTGTGCTCCCAGACATGGCTGACGGTGGCGCTGCCGCCCGTCAGGGACGCGGTGACAGCGGGCGTTCCGTCGCCGAAGTCGAGGGTGACCGTGCCGGGCGGGCTCCCCGCGCCGGGCGCGACCGCCGCGACCGTGGCGGTGACGGTGACCGGCTGGCCCACCACCGAAGGGTCCGGCGAGGAGACCACTCCGACGGTGGTCGCGGCCGGGCCGACGATGTGGGTGTCGGTGCCGGTGGAGGCGGTGAAGTCGGTGTCGCCGCTGTAGTCGGCGGTGATGGCGTACGGAGTTCCCGAGGTGTCGGCCCACACGTGGGTGGCCGTCGCCACCCCGGCCGTGACGGGCACGGTGACGGGAGCCGTTCCGTCGTCGAAGCCGAAGGTGACGGTGCCGGTCGGGGTGCCCGCGCCCGGGGCCTGCGCCGCGACCGTGGCGGTGACGGTGACCGGCTGGCCCACCAGCGAGGGGTCGGGCGAGGTGAGGACCTGCGTCAGGGTCGGGGACTGGTCGACGGTCTGGGTGGTGGTGCCGGTGGACCCGGTGAAGTCGAGGCCACCGCCGTATGTGGCCGTGACGGTGTACGGACTGCCGGACGGACCGGCGTAGGCGTGGCCGGTGGTCGCCACCCCGCCGACGACGGGCACCGCGGCCGGAGTCGTGCCGTCGCCGAAGCCGAAGGTGACCGTGCCCGTCGGGGTGCCGCCGCCCGGCGCCTGCGGGGCCACGGTCGCCGTGAACGTGACCGCCTGACCGGAGACCGACGGGTCCGGCGCGGAGGCCACGGTGGTCGTCGTCGCGGCCTGGACGATCGTCTGGGACTCGGTGTCCGCCGAGCCGGTGAAGGCGGCGCTGCCGTTGTAGGTGGCGACGATGGCGAAGGGGCTGCCGACGCTGGTGGTGTAGGCGTGGGTGACGACGACGGCCCCGCCGACCAGGGGCACTGTGGAGGGAGCCGTGCCGTCGCCGAAGTCGAGGGTGACGGTGCCGGTAGGCACCCCGGCGCCGGGCGGCACGGCCGTGGCGGTGGCGGTGATGGCCACCGGCTCGCCGACCACCGCGGGGTCCGGTGCGCCGGTCACCGTCATGGTGGTCCCGCTCTGGAGCACGGTCTGCGTGGTGGTGGCGTCGGACGCGGTGAAGTCGGCGTTGCCGTTGTAAGCGGCCGTGACGGTGTACGGGCTGCCCGTCGTGTCGGCGTACGCGTGGGTGACGGTCGCGAGGCCGCCCACGGTGTCGACGGTGACGGTCGGTGTGCCGTCGCCGAAGTCGAACGTCACCGTCCCGACGGGGGTGCCCGTCGCGGGGGGAACGGTCGCGATGGTCGCGGTGACGGTCACGGTCTGGCCGACCCTGGAGGGGTCGGGCGAGGAGAACACGGTGGTGGAGGTGTCCGCCGGGTTCACGGTCTGGCTGTCGGTGTCGGTGGAACCGCTGAAGCTCGCGTCCCCGCCGTAGGTGACGGACACGGTGTACGGGCTGCCCGCGGTGGCCGTGTACGTGTGGACGGCGGTCGCGACCCCCGCGACGAGGGGCGCCACGACCGGGCCGGTGCCGTCGCCGAAGTCGAGGGTGACCGTGCCGGTCGGGGTTCCGGCGGCCGGGTTCACGGGCGCGACGGTCGTGGTGACGGTGACCGGCTCGCCCGTCATGGAGGGGTCGGGCGAGGTGGTGACCGTCGTCGTCGACGGGGCCAGGGTGACCGTCTGGGTGTCGATTCCGGCCGATCCCGCGAAGTTGCTGTCGCCGCCGTAGACCACGGTGATCGGGTATCCGGCGTTGGCGGCGGTGTAGGTGTGGCTGACCGACGCCGTGCCGCCCGTGAGCGGGACGGTGGCGGTCGCGGTGCCGTCGCCGAACCTGAAGGTGACCGTCCCGGTCGGGGTGCCCGAGGCGGGCGGGACGGCCACGACGGTCGCGGAGATGGTGACCGCGTCGCCCACGACCGACGGGTCCGGGGTCGAGGTCACCGTCGTCGACGTGGTCGAGACGCTGGCCTCCACGTCCTGCGCGGCGGTCCCGCTGGAGGCGGCGAAGTCGCCGTCACCGCCGTACGACGCGGTGACCGTGTACGGACTGCCCGCGGTGCTGGTGTACGCGTGGGTGGCCTGGGCCCGGCCGCCGGAGACCGGCGCGGTGACGGTCGCTGACCCGTCGCCGAAGTCGAAGGTGACCGTGCCCGTCGGATTGCCGGCGCCCGGCGGGACCGGCGACACCCGAGCGAAGAACGTCACGGTCTGGCCCGCCGCCGACGGATTCGCCGACGACGTCACCCTGGTCACGGTCGACGCGGGGGCCACGTCGTGGGAGACGGTGTCCTCGGACGGGGCGTAGTCGGCGTCGCCGCTGTACTCGGCGGTGATGGTGTACGGGCTGCCGGCCGCGCTGGTGTAGGCGTGGGTGACCGTCGCGGTGCCCGCCACCAACTGGACGGTGACCACCGGGGTGCCGTCGCCGAAGTCGATGGTGGCCGACCCGGTGGGAGTCCCGGCCGCGGGCGATTCGGGCGCCACGGTGACCGTCACCAGCGCACCCGTCACGGACGGGTTGGGGGAGGCGGTGACCGTGGTGGTGGTCGACGCCTGCTCGACGCTCTGGAGACCGGTGCCGGTGGACGCGAGGAAGTCGGTGTCGCCGCTGTAGGTGACGGTGACCGGGTACGGGGTGAGCGACGCGTGGGGGTAGGCGTGGGTGGTGCTCGCGGTGCCGCCGACCAGGGGCACGGTGGAGGGAGCCGTGCCGTCGCCGAAGTCGAAGGTGACCGTTCCGGTCGCGGTGCCCGCGGCGGGCGGCACGGCGGCGACGGCCGCCGTGAACGTGACCGTCTCGCCGGTCACCGACGGCGCGGGCGAGGCGGTCACCTGCGTCATCGACACGGCCTGGACGATGGTGCTGGAGCCCGTGCCGGCCGAGGGGTTGAAGTTCTCGTCCCCGCTATAGGTGGCGGCGACGGCGAGCGGGCTCGCCGTCGCGCCGGGGCTGGTGTGGCCGACCACCGCCGTACCGCCCACCACGGGCGCCGTGACGTCCGGGGAGCCGTCGCTGAACTCGAACGTCACTGTTCCCGTCGGCGCGCCGGACGCCGGTGCCTCCGGAACGACCTGCGCCACGAACGTCGTCGCCTGCCCCACGTCGGAGGGGTCGGGCGTGGCGGTCACGGCGGTGGTGGTGTCGGCGGTGTCGACGGTGTGGGGGTCGGTGCCGGTGGAGGCGTTGAAGTTCGCGTCGCCGTTGTAGGTCGCGGTGACGGTGTAGGCGTCGGCGTCGGAGTAGACGTGGGTGGTGCTCGCGTTGCCGCCGGTGAGCGTCGCGGTGACCGGCGGTGTTCCGTCGCCGAAGTCGTACGTCACCGTACCGGTGGGGGTGCCCGCGCCGGGCGGCACGGCGGCGACGGTGGCGGTGAAGGTCACCTCCTGGCCGACCGTGGACGGGTCGGGCGCGGTGGTGACAGCGGTGGTGGTGCCGGAGGGCTGGACGGTCTGGGTGTCGGTGCCGGTGGAGGCGGTGAAGTCGGCGTCCCCGCTGTAGATGGCCGTCACGGGATAGGCGGCGGTGGCGGCGTACGCGTGGGTGGTGGCCGCCGTGCCGCCGGTGAGGGGCACGGTGGCGGTCGGGGTTCCGTCGCCGAAGTCGAAGGTGACGGTGCCGGTCGGCGTGCCAGCGCCTGGCGGTACGGCGGTGACGGTGGCGGTGAGGGTCACCGCCTCGCCCGTCACCGACGGGTCGGGCGCGGAGACCACGTCGGTCGACGTCAGAGCCTGGCCCACCGCCTGGCTCCCGGTCTCCGTGGACGACGCGAAGTTCGCGTCCCCGTTGTAGGTCGCGGTGATCGTGTACGGGCTGCCCGCGGCGCCGGTGTACGTGTGCGTCGCGTCGGCGGCGCCGCCGGTGAGGGGCACCGTGGTGGCCGGGGTGCCGTCCCCGAAGTCGAACGTGACGGTGCCGGTGGGAGTGCCGGCGCCTGGCGGTACGGCCGTGACCGTCGCCGTGGCGGTCATCGGCTGGCCCACGACCGACGGGTTCGGCGAGACATCGAACTCGATGGTGGTCGCGGCCTGTTCGACGGTGTGGGTGTCGGTGCCGCCGGACCCGGTGAAGTCGGTGTCACCGCTGTAGGTGGCGCTGATCGTGTACGGGCTCCCGCTGACGTCCGCGTACGCGTGGTCCACGGTCGCGGCGCCGCCCGACAGCGGCTGGGTGCTGGTGGGGGTGCCGTCGCCGAAGTCGAACGTCACCGTGCCGGTCGGCGTCCCGGCACCCGGCGCCACGGGCGCCACCCGGGCGACGACCGTGACCGGCTGCCCGGGCTGGGACGGGTCGGGCGTGGAGGTCACCGTGGTGGTGGTCGCCGCCTGCCCGACCGTCTGGGTGTCCGTCCCGCTGGAGGGAATGAAGAGGGTGTCGCCGCCGTAGGCCGCGGTGACGGTGTACACGGTGGCCGACGGGTCGGCGTAGGCGTGGCCGACCGTCGCCGTGCCGCCGCTGAGCTGGGCCGTCACGACGGGCGTGCCGTCGCCGAAGTCGAAGGTGACGGTCCCGGTGGGCGTGCCCGTCGTCGGCGGAACCACCGTCACGGTGGCGGTGAAGGTGACCACTTCGCCGACCACGGACGGGTCGGGCGCCGAGGTGACCGCCGTCTCCGTGGGCGCCTGGTAGCCGAAGGCGCCGGGCACGGTCACGCTGCCCCCGGGGGTGGTGATGACCAGATCGGCGGGTCCGGCCGTGCCCGGCGGCGTCACCACGACGAGCAGGGTGTCGGAGAACGCGCGGAAGGACGCCGCGGGGACGCCGCCTACCGTGACGGCGGTGGTACGGGAGAGCGCGGTGCCGCTCACCAGGACGGTGGTGCCGCCCGCGACGGGTCCCGTGTTCGGGGAGACACCGGTGACGGAGGGCACGGACACATAGGTGTAGAACAGCCGGTTGCTGATGCCACCGATCGTGGTGACCCAGACCGGCACGGTGCCAGGACCCGCGGCCGGGGGAGCGGCCACGATGAGCTGCTGGTCGGAGACGGCGGTGGGGTGCGCGACGGCGGCGCCGAAGTTCACCAGCAGCGCGGTGGACAGGTTCACCCCGCTGAGGTCGACGACGTTCCCGCCGCCGATCGGACCGGCGGCGGGAATGATGCGGCTCAGGCTGGGCCAGCGGAGGTAGAAGAAGTAGCCGATGCGGGCGGTGCCGCCGGGGGTGGTGACGGTGACCGGCACCGCCCCGTTCCCGGCGGGGGTCACGGCCACGATGGTCGAGTCGTCGAGGACGGCGAAACTCGCCGCCGGACGGGGCCCGAAGCGCACGCCCGTGGCGCCGGTGAAGTGCTTACCGATCAGCGTCACCACGGTGCCGCCGGTGTAGGGCCCCTGGTCGGGGAAGACGCCGGAGAACGGGTTGAGCAAGTCGTACGCGCCGAAGCGCCCGGCCGCGACCACGCCGGTGGGGACCGCCAGGTGGGCGGAGAGCCCGCTCCACGCCCTGAGCGGGGCGGGTTCTGCGGCCATGCGCACGACCCGGCGGGTGACCGGATCGACGACGGCGACACGGTTCCCGTAGCGGTCGGTGAGGATGATGAGCCCGTCCGGGCGTTGCGGAGTCAGCATGACGGCGCGCCTTCCACTCCTCCGGAAAGGATGGGCGGCCCGCCGGAATCTGACGGACTCAGTAACCCATTCCGGTGAGGCGAGTACAACGCCGCGCACGGCGAACCACCCGAACGGCGGAGCGCCGCCGGTGCGTCAGCCGCTGTGCGTGAGCCGCTGGTCAGCGGCCGGTGGTGCGTCAGCCGCCGGGCGTCAGGTGAACCGGCCCTGTGGCCTGGGGCGGGTGTTACGCCAGATGTGCTTCGCCTGCCGGTACTCGGCGAGCCCGCTCGGCCCCAGCTCCCGCCCCGTGCCCGACTGCTTGAACCCGCCCCACTCCGCCTGGGGCAGCGACGGATGGTGGTAGTCGTTGATCCATACGGTGCCCAGCCGCAGCCGGGACGCCACCCGCCGCGCCCGTTCCTCGTCGCCGGACCACACCGCCCCCGCGAGCCCGTACACCGTGTCGTTGGCGAGCCGTACCGCCTCCTCCTCCGAGGCGAAACGTTCCACCGTGAGGACCGGCCCGAACGACTCGTCGGCCAGCACCGACATCCCGCTGTGGCACGAGTCGAGCACCGTCGGCCGGTAGTAGTAGCCGTCCGCCAGCTCCGGATCGCCCGGGCGGGAGCCGCCGCAGCGCAGCCGGGCGCCCTCCGCGAGCCCGGTGGCCACGTACGCCTCGACCTTGGCCCGGTGGGCGGCCGAGATCAGCGGACCGGTCTGGGCCCGCTCGTCGAACGGCCCGCCGAGCCGGATCCGGCGGGTGCGGCGCACCACCTCCTCCACGAAGGCGTCGTGCACCGGTTCCTGCACCAGCAGCCGGGCACCGGCCGAGCAGACCTGCCCGGAGTGGTGGAAGACGGCGGTGAGCGCGTAGTCGACGGCGGTCTCGAAGTCCGCGTCAGCGAACACGATGTTGGGGTTCTTGCCGCCCAGCTCCAGAAAGGTCCGCTTGACGGTGTTGGACGCCGCGGCCATGATGCGGCGCCCGGTCCGCAGGCCCCCGGTGAAGGACACCAGATCCACATCGGGGCTGTCGGTGAGCGGGGCGCCCGCCTCGGCGCCCGGCCCCAGCACCAGATTGGCCGTCCCGTCCGGCAGCCCCGCCTCCTCCAGCAGCCGGATCAGCGCGACGGCCGTGGACGGGGTCAGCTCGCTGGGCTTGAGGACGAAGGTGTTGCCCGCGGCGAGCGCGGGCGCCACCTTCCACGCGGCCTGGAGCAGCGGATAGTTCCACGGGGTGATCAGCGCGCAGACCCCGACCGGTTCGTGGACGACCCGGCTGACGGCGTCCTCGGTGCCGGTGTCCACGATCCGGTCCGCCCCGGTGCGCACCAGGTGGGCGTAGTAGCGGAAGCACGCGATCACATCGTCGACGTCCTTCTCGCTCTCCGTCAGCCGCTTCCCGGTGTCCAGGGACTCCGCGCGCGCCAGGTCGCCCTTGTCACGGTCGAGCAGTTCGGCGACCCGCAGCAGCAGATCGCCCCGGGCCGCGGCGGGGGTGCGCGGCCACGGGCCGTGGTCGAACGCCTGCCGGGCGGCGGCCACCGCCTCGGCCGCGTCCTTGCCGCCGCCCTCGTCGACGACCGCCACCAGCGAGCCGTCGGCCGGACACCTGATCTCCCGGGTGCGTTCGTCGATCGCCCCGGTCCACTGGCCGCCGATGAAGAGATCACTCACGGGCATTCCTCCGCTTCCGGGCTCGGGACGTGGTCGGTCACCCAGCGGTGAAAGGCGCCGATGTGGTGTTCGCTGGGCACCAGCACCCCGCCGCTGCGGTACGCGCGCGAGTGCATCGCGGGCTGGGTGCGCTCACAGGCGTCGAAGTCCTGGGTGTTGACCCGGTGGAACAGTTCGACCGACTTCGACAGATCCCGCTCGGACGCCACCACGTCCGGCGCGTACAGCCAGTCGCAGGTGACCAGCGTGCGATCGGCGGCGAGCGGGAACATCCGGTGGAAGATCACAT
Source organism: Streptomyces sp. NPDC021115 (assembly GCF_044333065.1). Lineage (NCBI taxonomy): Bacteria > Bacillati > Actinomycetota > Actinomycetes > Kitasatosporales > Streptomycetaceae > Streptomyces > Streptomyces sp. NPDC021115. The sequence continues at coordinate 25,821 of NZ_JBIRQF010000029.1, read as the reverse complement.
GGTCGGGGACCAGGTTGATGAAGACCTGCGGCCGCACGGTGATCGCGTAGTAGCGGCGGTCCTGTTCGTCGGCGATGCCGGTGATGCGGTCGAAGCCCGCGCTGCCGTCCACCGTGAAGCCCTGCGCCTCTTCGGCGAACTCGGCACCGTGCCCCACGAAGTACTGCGCCGCCAGGCCATCGGCGAACTCCGGCAGCACCTCGGTGAGTTCGGGGTGGATCGTCGCGCAGTGGTAGCACTCCATGAAGTTCTCGACGATCAGCTTCCAGTTGGCCTTGATGTCGTACTCGATCCGGCGGCCGAGCGACAGCCCCGCCACCCCGTACCGCTCCACGGCCCCGGTGTCGCCCAGCCGTTCGGCGACCTCCCCGACGACGGTCTCCTCGAACGACGGCGGCTCGTCAGCCAGGCACACCCACGCGTAGCCCAGCCATTCGCGCAGCCGCACCGGAAGCAGTCCGCGCTCGGCGCGGTCCACATCGGGCATGCTCGTCAGGTTCGGGGCGGCGGTGAGCCGCCCGTCCAGGTCGTACGTCCAGGCGTGGTACGGGCACTGGAGCGAGCGCCGCACCGCGCCCGACTCCTCGGTGCACAGCCGGGCGCCGCGGTGGCGGCAGATGTTGAGGAACGCGCGCAGCTCACCGGAGCGGTTGCGGGTGATCAGCACACTCTCCCGGCCCACCTGCACGGTCCGGAACGCGCCAGGCCGGTCCAGATCGGCGCTGCGCACCGCGCAGAACCACATCGCCTCGAACAGGTGCTCCTGCTCCCGCCGGAAGAGCGCGGGGGAGGTGTACCAGGGACCGGGGAGGGTGGTGATCAGGCTGGGAGCCGGGGCGGCGGGGGACTCGGGTGCCACGGTCATGGGATTTCCTCCAGCGGGCAATCAGCGGCGGATGCGTTCCATACGCGGATCGAAGAGGGGCTCGGCGGCCACGGTCGCGGGGACCTTCTCGCCGAAGTACACGATGTGGACGGCGGTTCCGGGCACGGCGGCCCCGGCGGGCAGCCAGGCGTAGGCGACGGTACGGCCGATGCTGTAGCCGTACGCGGCGCTGGTCACGTAGCCCGCGGGGAGACCGTCCACGTACACCGGCTCATGGCCCATGACGATCGCGGCCGGGTCGTCCAGGGTGAGACAGGCCAGCCTGCGCCGCGCCGTCTCCTCGCCGCGGCCCTCCAGGGCCGCCCGCCCCAGGAAGTCGCCCTTGTCCATCCGGACGGCGAAGCCGACGCCCGCCTCGTACGGATCGTGCTCGGTGGTCATGTCATGGCCCCAGGCCCGGTAGCCCTTCTCCAGCCGCAGGCTGTTGAAGGCGGAGCGACCGGCGGCGATCACCCCGTGCCGCTGCCCGGCCTCCCACAGCGTGTCCCACAGCCGCAGGCCCAGGTCGGCGGTGGTGTACAGCTCCCAGCCCAGCTCGCCGACGTAGCTCAGCCGCATCGCGGTCACCGGCACATGGCCGATGTAGGTCCGGCGGGCCTTGAAGTAGCCGAACGCCTTGTGCGAGAAGTCGTCCGGGGTCAGCGGCTGGACCAGCTCCCTGGCCAGCGGGCCCCACACCCCGACGCAGCAGGTGCCGGGGGTGATGTCGGCGATGTGGACGTCGTCGGGGGCGTGGCGCAGCAGCCAGTCCAGGTCGAGACCGCTGTTCGCACCCACTTGGAAGCGGTTCTCCGCGAGACGGGCGACGGTCAGATCGCTGCGTACGCCCCCGGCCTCGTCCAGCAGCAGGGTGTAGGTGACCGCGCCCGGCTTCTTCGCGAGCTGATTGGTGGTCATGCGCTGGAGGAAGTCCAGGGCACCACGGCCGGAGACCTCCAGCCGCTTCAGCGGGGTCATGTCGTACAGCGCGACCCGCTCCCGGGTGGCCCGGGCCTCGGCGGCGGCGATCGGCGACCAGTAGCGGGCCGACCAGGCGTCGCGCTCCGGCAGTTCCAGACCCTCGGCGAGCGGGGCGTTGGCCTCGTACCAGTGCGGCCGCTCCCACCCCGCGCCCTCCAGGAAGTACGCGCTCAGCTCGCGCTGGCGCCCGTAGAAGGGGCTGACCCGCAGCGGACGGGGCCGCTCCACGGGCTGGAGCGGATGGATGACGTCGTACACCTCGGTGAAGCTCTGCGCGCCGCGCTCGGCGATGTACGCGGGGGAGGTCTGGGCGTCCTCGAAGCGGTACGGGTCGCATCCGTGGACGTCGAGGGACGGCCGTCCGTCGGTCATCCACTCGGCGACGGCCCTGGCGACGCCCGCGGAGTGGGTCACCCACACCGCCTCGGCCAGCCAGAAGCCGCGCACCTCACGGGACTCGCCGATGACCGGCATCCCGTCGGGGGTGAAGGAGAAGACCCCGTTGAACCCCTCCTCGACGCGGCTTCCGCCCAGCGCCGGGATCAGCCCGACGCTGTCCTCCCAAGCGGGCGCGAAGTCCTCCTCGGTGAACGGCAGCGAGGACGGCATCACCGGCGCCTCGTCGTAGGCGGGCACGGCGGCCGGGTCGACCGGCATCGGGCGGTGGGCGTAACTGCCGATGCCGATGCGGTCGGTGTGCTCGCGGTAGTACAGATCGCGGTCCTGGAAGCGCAGCAGCGGGCGGCTCGCCTCGGTCCGCGGGTCGTTCACCCCGGCCAGCTCGGGCAGCGGCGCCGTCTTCGCGTACTGGTGGGCGAGCGGCAGCAGGGGGACACGGACGCCCGTCATCGCGCCGATCAGCGGACCCCAGAACCCGGCGGCCGAGACGACGATGTCGGCGGGGAAGGTGCCCCGGTCGGTGACGACCGCGGTGACCCGGCCGTCCTCCTGCTCGATGCCGGTCACGGTGTGCCGCTCCAGGAACCGGGCGCCGCGTTCGGCGGCCCGCTCCATCTGGGCGCGGCAGGCGAGCAGCGCGCGGGCCAGCCCGTCGTCCGGGGTGTGGAAGCCGCCGAGGACCTTCTCCGGGTCCAGCAGCGGCCACAGCTCGGCGCACCGGGCCGGGGTGAGCAGTTCGCCCGTGACGCCCCAGGCCGCGGCGAGCCCCGCCTTGCGGTGCAGATCGGCCCAGCGCTCCTCGCTGGTGGCGATCTCCAGACCGCCGACCGGGTTGAAGCAGGACAGCCCGTCGACCTCCAGCGCGGAGAACTTCTCCACGGTGTAGACGGCGAACTCGGTGAGGGTCCTGGACGGGCTGGTCCGGAACACCAGTCCCGGCGCGTGCGACGTCGAGCCGCCGGCGGCGGGCAGCGGGCCCTGCTCCAGCACGGTGACGTCGCTCCAGCCGCGGGCGGTCAGCTCGTCCGCTAGCGAACAGCCGACGATCCCGGCGCCGACGATGACGACGCGCTGACTCCTGTCCGCGGTCATCACAGCACCACCACCGAACGCAGCACCTCGCCGCGCTGCATCTTCGCGAACGCGGACTCCACCTCGTCCAGCGCGATCGTCTCGCTGACGAACGCGTCCAGGTCGAGCTTGCGGCTGAGGTGGAGGTCGACCAGGACCGGGAAGTCCCGGCTGGGCAGACAGTCGCCGTACCAGGACGCCTTGAGCGCGCCGCCCCGCCCGAACAGGTCGATCAGCGGCAGGTCGATGCGCATCTCCGGATCCGGCACCCCGACCTGCACCAGCGTCCCGGCCAGATCGCGCATGTAGAAGCCCTGGCGGTACGTCTCGGGGCGGCCCACCGCGTCGATGACGATGTCGGCGCCCACGCCCCCGGTCAGCTCCCGGACCGCCTCGACCGGGTCCGTCCCCCGGGAGTTGACGGTGTCGGTGGCGCCGAAGCGGGTCGCCGCGTCCAGCTTGGCGTCGTCGATGTCCACCGCGATCACCCGGCGCGCCCCGGCCAGCGCGGACGCGGCGATCGCCGCGTTGCCGACCCCGCCGCAGCCGATGACCGCGACGGTGTCGCCGTTGGACACCCCGCCGGTGTGCACGGCCGCGCCGTAGCCCGCCATCACCCCGCAGCCGATCAGCCCCGCCGCCTCGGGACGGGCCGACGGGTCGATTCTCACCGCCTGCCCCGCCGCGACCAGCGTCTTCTCCGCGAACGCGCCGATGCCCAGCGCCGGGGTCAGCTTCGTGCCGCCGGCGAGGGTCATGGGCTGGGCGGCGTTGCGGCTCTCGAAGCAGTACCAGGGGCGGCCGCGGCGGCAGGAGCGGCAGCCGCCGCAGGGGGCTCGCCAGGCCAGCACCACATAGTCACCGGGCGCCACATTGGTGACCCCCGGGCCCACGGCCTCGACGATTCCGGCCGCCTCGTGCCCGAGCAGATACGGGAACTCGTCGCCGATCGCACCGTCCCGGTAGTGCAGATCGGTGTGGCACACCCCGCACGCCTGGACCCCCACCAGTACCTCGCCGGGTCCGGGATCGGGCACGAGGACCGGCAGCACCTCCACGGGTGCGCCCTTCTTCTGCGCGACGACGGCGCGGACTTCTTGCGGCATGGCGCACTCCTCTGTTCTCCTGCGCGGGCAGGGACCGGTTCGTGGGAGCTGGCACGAGCGGGGGCATGAGGCACTTGGGAGATGTGGGGGAGCCCAGCCGGTCCACAGGCCGCTGGTTACCCCCCAGTTGCGTATAGCGCGGCGCGTTGCGCGATGAGGGACATCCTGAAAGCCGTCTCCATGACGCGTCAAGAGGTGTGGGCAAACCGTCCGTAAAGCAGCGCTGACCCTGGGTTTCCCTCCCAGCGCACGACGAAGGGGCCGGAAAAAATCCGGCCCCTTCGGGTGGGTGATGGGTGGTATCCGGTCAGCCGGGGAAGCCCATGCGGCGGGACAGCTCCTCGGCGCTCTTCATGGCCTGCTCGGCGAGATCCAGCAGTTGGCTCTGGGCCATCCGGTACACCGGCCCCGAGACGCCGATCGCCCCGATGACCGCGCCGTCGTGGCCGCGGACCGGGGCCGCGACCGCGTTCAGCCCGATCTCCAGCTCCTCGCACGAGTAGGCGAAGCCGCGCTCGGCGGCGGTCTCCAGCTGCTGCCGCAGCTCCGCCGAGGTGGTGATGGTGTGCTCGGTGAACCGCGGCAGCTTCCGCGTCACCAGCCGCTCCCGCCGCTCGCCGCTCAGATGGGCCAGCAGCATCTTGCCGCTGGCGGTCGCGTGCAGCGCGGTGCGCCGCCCCAGCCAGTTGTACGCCGTCACGGCGGCGGCGCCGCGCGCCTGCATGATGTTGACCGCCGCGTCCCCGTCCAGCACTGCGATGTTGGCCGTCTCGCCGGTCTCGTCGGCCAGCGCCCGGCACACCGGGGCGCCCTCCTGCGAGATGTCGAGCCGGATGGCGGCCGCGCCCGCCAGTCTCAGCACTCCGGCGCCGAGGTAGTACTTGCCGCGTTCGCGCTCCTGGTCGACCAGGCCGCGGTTCTCCAGCACCCCCAGCAGCCGGAACGCGGTGGACTTGTGCACTCCCAGCTCGTCGGCGATCTCGGTCACACCGGCCTCGCCGAGCTTCGCGAGGATCTCCAGGACGCTGACCGCCCTGTCCACCGACTGTACTGCCCCGGAGGCCCCCCGCTTGTCCTCGGCCCGGTCCTCGGTCGTGTTCGTCATGGGTCTGATCTCACCATCCGGCGGCTCCGAGTGGGGCCTCTCGACGGGCAACTCTTGACGGCTGCCCTCCTCATCTGGATTCTGTTGCGCATCGCGCATTTCGATGCGCTCTCAACAACGCATGGTACCGATCAATGTGAGGGGGGCCAATGATTCCCGTCTGCCGTATCGAAGATCTGCCGGAAGGCGAGTCGGTGCGCATCGAGGCCGGCGACAGCCATCCGGCCATCGCGGTGTTCCACTCCGAGGGCGCGTTCTACGCCATCGACGACACATGCAGCCACCAGGACGCCTCCCTCTCCGAAGGCTGGCTCGAAGGCTGCTACGTCGAATGCCCGCTGCACGCCGCCCTGTTCGACCTGCGCTCCGGCATGCCCACCTGTCTGCCCGCCCGCAAACCGGTACGGACGCATGCGGTCACGGTGGTGGACGGATTGCTCTATGTCCACCCCTTGGTGCCCGCTGTCCAGGAAGAAGCCGTCGCGTGATCCGGCCGGTCACCGCCGCCGGCGAGGGTCGCCGCCGCCCCTGCGCGCTCGCTACGCGGCCGCGCCGCGAGCGCGCCGGCGCTCCCCGGCCCGCCGCGCTGTGACCGCCTCCTTGCGGGCGCGCCGGCGCTGCCGGCGCATCTCCCGCGCCGTGCTGCTGGGCCGGGACACCACTCCGTAGCGCTGGTTCCACACCTGGCGGGTCACCCAGACGTCCAGCACCCCCCAGGTCGCCACCACCGTGCTCGCCACCGCGGTGAGCACGGCGGGGAAGGCGAACCACGAACCGGCGAACGTGCACAGCACCGCCACCATCGCCAGCACCAGCGTCACCGCCACGATGATGACCGCCCGCACCGCCGACGTCCGCACCGGATCGGGCAGCCGTCGCCTGCGGGCGGCCTCCTCGGTCCATAGCTGCCGGGCACCTTGTGCCGGGATGTCGCGATCCTTGTCCAAGGCTTCCATGGCGTTCCCACCCCTTTCGGCGCTGCCCCGGTCCGGTCGGTCACACATGGCGGGACTTGGGTCGTATGCACCCCTAGTGTGCCTTGTTGGATCACGAATGGCAGCGATCAGTGGTTCCCGTGGGGAGGGGAATTCCGGCCAACGGTGTCCACCCCGGCGCACACCGTGACCGGCCGTCGGTGTGCCATGTCTCGGGGGTTAAGTCCGATAATCATCTGACAACTGGTGATCATCGAATGTGGAGAGTTCCCGGAAGCCTCCGGACAAGCCTTCGGGATGACCAGGGCTCAGTAGTAGGCTCGCGCCGCTCGTTGTCGGAGAACATCAGTCATCGCCCCGGTCACCGGGGACGACGTTGGGGAGGCCATGCGCTTTCGCGGGAAGTCCATCCGCAGGAAGATCGTGGCGCTGTTGCTGGTACCGCTTGTCTCGCTGACGGCGATCTGGGCGTTCGCGACAGTGATCACCGGCCGGGAGGCACTTCAGCTGCTCGACGCCTCCGCCATCATCGACAAGGCCGGTCAGCCCGCCGAGGACGCCGTGCACGCCGTCCAGCAGGAGCGACGGCAGACCCTGATCCTGCTCGCCGACCCACGCCAGGCCGACGCGCTGCCCCTGCTCCACACCCAGCAGCGCAAGACCGACGAGGCCATAGGGCGGCTGCGCGACGCGGAGTCGGACAGCACCGTGCACAGCCGGATGAACAGCGAGTCCGAGGGCCTGCTCGACGACGTCCTCAAGGCATCCGAGGGCCTCGACAGTCTGCGCCGGAAGGTCGAGGACAACGGTACCTCGCGGACCGCCGCCTATGAGTATTACAACAAACTCGTCGACCTCTGTTACGCGTTCCGCAGTTCGCTGCACGCCGTCCCCGACACCGACCTGGACAAGCAGGGCCGCGCGCTGGTCGCCATGATCCGCGCCCGCGAGGCCCTGTCCCGGGAGGACGCGCTGTACGTCTCCGCGCTGACGGCCCGGAAGCTGACGCTGAGCGATCTGAAGGCGATGTCCGACCTCATCGCCGAGCGCACCCTGCTCTACGACACCAACCTGCCGATCCTGCCCGCCTCCGAGCAGAAGGTCTTCGCCGACTACCGGCGCACCAACGCCGCCCCCGCGGCGCTGCGCATCGCCGAGGGCAAGATCCTGGCCACCATGGAGCCGCGCCAGGCCATCAGCGCCATGGACCGGGAACACTGGGAGAACGCGGCCGGGCCCGTCCTGGGCGACTACGACCGGCTGGGCGACGAGGCCACCGACCGCCTCCAGAAGCGCATCGACCCGGTGGCCAACAGCGTCCTGTACAAGGCGGGCGCCGCCGCCGTCCTCGGCCTCCTCGCCTTCGTCGTCTCGGTCTTCGTCTCCGTCCGGATCGGCCGCGGGCTGGTCCGCGACCTGTCCCGGCTGCGCACCGACGCCCAGGAGGCGTCCAGCGTCCGGCTGCCGAGCCTGATGCGCCGCCTCGGCGCCGGCGAGCGGGTCGACGTCGAGCGGGAGGTGCCCCGGCTGCGGCACGGCCCCGACGAGATGGGCCAGGTGGGCCAGGCGCTCAACACCCTTCAGCGGGCCGCCGTCGAGGCCGCCGTCAAACAGGCCGAACTGCGCCAGGGAGTCTCCGAGGTCTTCGTCAACCTCGCCCGCCGCAGCCAGGTGCTGCTGCACCGCCAGCTGACCCTGCTCGACGCGATGGAGCGGCGCACCGAGGACACCGACGAACTCGCCGACCTGTTCCGGCTGGACCACATGACCACCCGCATGCGGCGGCACGCCGAGGGCCTGGTCATCCTCTCCGGCGCGGCGCCCTCCCGGCAGTGGCGCAAACCCATCCAGCTGATGGACGTCGTGCGCGCCGCCGTCGCCGAGGTCGAGGACTACGAGCGGATCGAGATCCGCAGACTGCCCCGGATCGCGGTGAACGGCCCCGCCGTCGGGGACCTCACCCATCTGATCGCCGAACTCCTGGAGAACGCCACCGTCTTCTCCCCGCCGCACACCGCCGTCCAGGTGCACGGGGAGCGGGTCGCCAAGGGCTTCACCCTGGAGATCCACGACCGGGGCCTCGGCATGACGTCCGACGCCCTGACGGAGGCCAACCTCCGGCTCTCCGAGACCCCCGACTTCGAGCTGTCCGACACCGACCGGCTCGGCCTGTTCGTGGTCGGGCGGCTCGCCCAGCGGCAGGGCGTACGGGTCTCGCTCCAGCCCTCCGCGTACGGCGGCATCACCGCGATCGTGCTGATCCCGGCCGCCGTGCTCACCGAATCCGGCACCGGCGCGGATGGCCAAGGCTCGGACGGCCGGGGCGGGGACGGCCAGGGGCGGGACGGCGATACCGGCCGCCACGAGAAGCGGCAGCGCGGCGCCGCCGTGCCGAAGCAGCGCAGGCCCCGCGGCCCGTCCCCTTCGGTGGTGAGCAGGCCCCCCGCCGAACAGCACCAGCAGGCGTCCGACGGCCGCTCCGGCGCCCCCGCGCCCCTGCCCCGCCGCGTACCGCCGGTGCTGGTCTCCGACCACGGCCACCCGGTCGACGACGACGCGGCGCCACGCCACCCCCGGCCCTCCTGGGCCGAGCGGCGGGACCAGGACCCGGACGAGGGCGCGCACCGGACCACGGAACACCAACAGGACCGGACCCGGCACCCGGAACAGGACCCGGGGGCCAGGGACGACGGCGAGGACCGGCGTCAGGACCAGGCGCCGCCCCGCCGGGGCACTTCCGGGCTGCCCAAGCGGGTACGCCAGGCGAGCCTCGCCCCGCAGTTGAAGCACGACCCCGAACCACCGGCAGAGGGCGACCGATACGCTGCCGACACCGATCCCGAACGCGACGCCGAACAGGCGAGGGCCACCATGGCCTCGCTGCAACGGGGATGGCAGCGCGGTCGGCGGCAGACGGCCACCGGTTCCGACGGTTCGGACACGGCACCAGGAACGAGAGATGAGGGGGACGGGCGATGACCGCATCGAACGCCGCAGCACGCAACGGATCGGCACCGTCGGGCGAGTTGAACTGGCTGCTCGACGAACTCGTGGGCCGGGTCGGCAGCATCCGCAAGGCGCTGGTGCTCTCCGGCGACGGACTGCCCACCGGCGGTTCGCGCGATCTGTCCCGGGAGGACGGCGAACACCTGGCCGCCGTGGCCTCGGGATTCCACAGCCTCGCCAAGGGGGTCGGCCGCCACTTCGACGTGGGCCGCGTCCGGCAGACCGTGGTCGAACTCGACGACGCCTTCCTGTTCGTCACCTCCGCCGGTGACGGCAGCTGCCTCGCCGTACTCGCCGACGCGGACTCGGACGTAGGCCAGGTAGCCTATGAGATGACGCTGCTGGTCAAGCGGGTGGGCGCGCATCTGGGCTCCCCTTCGCGATCCGGTGGGTGACGGAGGCGGGGGGGAGATGACCGGAGACGGTGCGACCGACGACCGCTGGTTCGACGACGCTGCCGGACCGGTGGTCCGGCCCTATGCCATGACGCGGGGCCGCACCCGCAGCGCCGCCGAGGACAAGCTCGACCTGATCGCCGTCGTCGTCGCCGACCGAGCGCAACCGGGGACCGCCGCCGACCAGACGTTGTCACCGGAACACATCGACATCGTCGAACTCAGCCGCGACACCCCACTGTCCGTCGCCGAGCTGGCGGCCGAGCTTGACCTTCCGGTCGGCGTGGTCCGCGTACTCATCGGCGACCTGCTTCACGCGGCACTCGTCCGAGTGTCCCGGCCCGTACCTCCGGCGGAACTGCCGGACGAGAGGATTCTGCGCGAGGTGATCAATGGTCTACGGGCACTCTGACCCGGACCGCCCCCATATCGTCGAACCCGTGACGCTCAAGATTCTGGTGGCGGGCGGGTTCGGCGCGGGAAAGACGACACTGGTGGGCGCGGTCAGCGAGATCAAACCGCTGCGCACCGAGGAACTGCTCACCGAGGCGGGCCGGCCGGTCGACAACATCGCGGGGGTGGAGGGCAAGAAGACCACCACCGTCGCGATGGACTTCGGGCGCATCACGCTCCGCGAGGACCTGGTGCTGTACCTCTTCGGCACCCCGGGGCAGGACCGCTTCTGGTTCCTGTGGGACGAGCTGGCGACCGGCGCCCTGGGCGCGGTGGTGCTGGCCGACACCCGTCGGCTGGAGGACTGCTTCGCCGCCGTCGACTACTTCGAGCGGCGCGGCATCGCCTTCACGGTGGCCGTCAACTGCTTCGAGGGCGCCGACAGCTATCCGGAGGAGTCGGTGCGCGAGGCGCTGGACCTCGACCCCGGCACCCCGGTGGTGATGTGTGACGCGCGCGAGCGCGAATCCGTCAAGCATGTGCTGATATCGGTCGTCGAGCACGCCATGCTCGCCACCGCGGCCACCAGCTGACCACAGGGCACACCGCGCCGCGCGCATGCCCGGCGCGATCACCGCACCGCGATCACCGACGAACCATGGCCGAACAGGCCCTGGTTCGCGGTGATGCCCACCCGCGCCCCCGCCACTTGGCGGTCGCCCGCCCGGCCCCGCAACTGCTGGGCCAGCTCGCACACCTGGGCGATGGCCTGGGCCGGAACCGCCTCCCCGAAGGAGGCGAGACCACCGCTCGGATTGACCGGAATCCGGCCGCCCAGCGCCGTGGCACCCTCCCGGAGCAGCTTCGCGCCCTCCCCGGCGCCGCACAGCCCCAAGTCCTCGTACCACTCCAGCTCCAGCGCGGTGGACAGGTCGTACACCTCGGCGAGCGACAGGTCCTCCGGCCCGATCCCCGCCTCCTCGTACGCCGCCCGCGCGATCGACGGCCGGAACGCGTCCGCCACCGCGCCGGAGCCGGTGGCGGAGTCGGTGGCGATGTCCGGCAGATCGAGCGCGGTCCGCGGATACACCGGCGAGACGGAAGAGACGGCCCGGATCCGCACCGGGTCCGCCACCCCGTGCCGCCGCGCGAACTCCACGCTGCTCAGCACGAGCGCCGCGGCCCCGTCCGAGGTGGCACAGACGTCCAGCAGCCGCAGCGGATCGGCCACCACCGGCGATGCGGCCACCTCCTCAGCGGTCACGGGGGAGCGGTAGCGGGCGTGCGGGTTGGCGGCGCCCACGGCCGCGTTCTTCACCTTGACCGCCGCGAAGTCCTCGGGCGTGTCCCCGTACAGCGCCATCCGGCGGCGCGCCCACAGCGCGAAGTACGCCGGGTTGGTGGCGCCCAGCACCCGGAAGCGCAGCCAGTCCGGATCGTCGGGCCGGTCGCCACCGGAGGGGGCGAAGAACCCCTTGGGCGCCGCGTCCGCGCCCACCACCAGCACGGTGTCCGCCATGCCGGACAGGATCTGGGCGCGCGCGGTGTCGATGGCCCGCGCACCGGACGCGCAGGCGGCGTACACGCTGGTGACGCGCGCCCCCTGCCAGCCCAGCGCCCGCGCGAAGGTCGCCCCCGCCACCTGGCCCGGATAGCCGCAGCGCACGGTGTTCGCGCCGACCACCGACGCGATGTCCGGCCAGTCGAGCCCGGCGTCCGCGAGCGCCGCCCGAGCCGCCTTCGTCCCGTACTCCACGAAGCCGCGGCCCCATTTGCCCCACGGGTGCATCCCGGCGCCGAGCACCGCCACGTCGCCGGTCATGACGCCCCCTCGGCGGCCGCCGGGACGGGCCGCCAGTGCCAGGTCGCCCAGCTCTGCCCGCCCTCCCCGGCCAGCACCCCCGGCGCCACCTCGACCTCCATGCCGACCGCCAGATCCGCCGCCGTCACCCCGGGCGCGCCCTGGCCGAGCACCACCATCCGCTCGGCGGCCAGCTCCACGGCGATCAGCGTGTACGGCTCCCAGTCGCGCGCCGGATCGGACGGGTAAGGGGCGGGCGGGCGGTAGCGGCCGTCGGTGTACGACCACACCCGGCCGCGCCGCGACAGCGGCACCTCCTCCAGCTCCTCACCGGCGCACCCGGGCGCCCGGCAGAAGGCGTCCTCGCGCGGGAAGTACACCGCGCCACAGCCCCGGCAGCGGGTCCCCAGCAGCCGGAATTCCCCGTCACCGGAGGTGAACCACCCGGCGACCACGGGCGTACGCGCAGATGCCACGGCTTCTCCCGACCGACGACTCGGTGATAACTGACAGAGCGTCAGAAGTGTTGCACAGGGACCGCGCGACGGGTAACCCACGTACATGACGGATGAGACGGAAGAGGCGGTCCGCTGCACGGCCGTCACCAAGGAGTTCGGTACCAGCGGCACCGGCGGTGCCGTCCGGGCGCTGGACGCCGTCGACCTCACCCTCCGCCCGGGCGAGTTCTTCTCGCTCCTCGGCCCCTCCGGCTCCGGCAAGACCACCCTGCTCCGCCTGATCGCCGGGTTCGAGCGGCCCACCAGCGGCCGTATCGAGCTCGCCGGGCGGGACGTCACCGCGCTGCCCCCGCACCGCCGCGATGTGCACACCGTCTTCCAGGACTACGCGCTCTTCCCGCACATGACCGTCGAGCAGAACGTGGCGTACGCCCTCACCGTGCGCGGCGTCCGCAAGCCGGAGCGCGTCGCCCGCGCCCGCGAGGCCCTGGCCACCGTGCGCCTCGACGGCTTCGCCTCCCGCCGCCCCGACGCGCTCTCCGGCGGCCAGCGCCAGCGCGTCGCCCTCGCCCGGGCCCTGGTCGACCGGCCCGCCGTGCTGCTCCTCGACGAACCGCTCGGCGCCCTCGACCTGAGGCTGCGCCAGGAGATGCAGACCGAGCTGAAGCAGCTCCAGCGCACCACCGGCATCACCTTCCTCCTGGTCACCCACGACCAGGAGGAGGCGCTGACGATGAGCGACCGCGTGGCCGTCGTCGCTGACGGCCGGATCGAGCAGACCGGCCCGCCCCTGGAGGTGTACGAACGCCCCGCGACCGCCTTCGTCGCGGGCTTCGTCGGCACCACCAACCTGCTGCGCGGCGAGGCCGCGGTCCGGGTGGTCGGCCGCCCCGGCGCGTACAGCATCCGCCCCGAGCGCATCCGGCTCGCCGACCCCGCCGGCCCGCCCCTCGACGGCGAGCGCACGGTAAGGGGGCGCATTGCCGACATCGTGCACGCCGGGGCGCACACCCGCTTCACCGTCGTGCTTCCGCACGGCGACCGGCTCACCGTGCACCGGCAGAACCTCTCCGAACTCCCGCCCAGCGCCCGCCCCGAGGCCGAGATCCGGCTCGTCTGGGACGAGAAGGACGCCTTCCCGGTGCCGAGTTGACCTTCTCATTGCCGGAGGCACCCTGGCGTCGGCATACGCGCCGCGCTGATACTGACGGGGCCTCGAGCGCCAAATGGGACGAGGAGGACCGGATGCGGAAACGGACGACATCCGCGTGGAGGTCCGCGGCGGCCGTGTGCGCGCTGCTGCTGACCGCCGCTGGCTGCGGATCCGACGACGACGGCAAGGCCGCCCACGCCCCCGACAAGCTCGGCAAGGGCGAGGGCAAGGTCAACATCATCGCCTGGGCGGGCTACGCCGAGGACGGCTCCAACGACCCCGAGGCCGACTGGGTCCACCCCTTCGAGAAGAAGACCGGCTGCAAGGTCAGCACCAAGACCGCCGGCACCTCCGACGAGATGGTGTCCCTCATGAAGACCGGCCAGTACGACACGGTCTCCGCCTCCGGTGACGCCACCCTGCGCCTCATCGCCTCCGGTGACGCCGCCCCCGTCAACACCAAGCTGGTGCCGAACTACAAGGACATCTTCCCGGCCCTCAAACAGCAGCCGTTCAACTCCAGGGACGGCCGGATGTACGGCATCCCGCACGGCCGCGGCGCCAACCTCCTCATGTACCGCACCGACAAGGTGAGGCCCGCCCCCGACTCCTGGCGCGCCGTCTTCGACGACGCCGCCGCGCACCGGGGCCGTGTCACCGCGTACGACTCGCCCATCTACATCGCCGACGCCGCGCTCTACCTCATGCGCGCCAAGCCGTCGCTCGGCATCAAGAACCCGTACGCGCTCGATCAGAAGCAGCTCGACGCCGCCGTCACCCTGCTCAAGAAGCAGCACCAGGCGGTCGGTGAGTACTGGAGCGACTACCAGAAGGAGATCACCGCCTTCAAGGGCGGCGACAGCGTCATCGGCACCACCTGGCAGGTCATCGCCAACCTCACCCAGGCCGAGAAGGCGCCCGTCAAGGCCGTGCTCCCCAAAGAGGGCGCCACCGGCTGGTCCGACACCTGGATGGTCTCCTCCAAGGCCGAACACCCCAACTGCGCCTACAAGTGGCTCGACTGGATCGTCTCCCCGAAGGTCAACGCCCAGGTCGCCGAGTACTTCGGCGAGGCACCCGCCAACCGCAAGGCGTGCGCCGAGACCGCCGACCCGAACCACTGCGCCGTCTTCCACGCCGCCGACGAGAAGTACTTCCAGCGCGTCCACTTCTGGACCACGCCCATCAAGCAGTGCCTCGACGGCCGCAAGAACACCACCTGCACCGACTACGCCCAGTGGACCCGCGCCTGGACCGAGGTCAAGGGCTAGCGGCGGGTGTCCTCCGCATCGGGCCGGGCGCGGCTGCGCCTCGCCGCGCTCCTCGGACCGCCCCTGCTGTGGCTGACCCTGGCCTACCTCGGCTCGCTCGCCGTCCTCCTGATCTCCGCCTTCTGGACCACCGACTCCTTCACCTCCGACGTCGTCCACACCTGGAACACCGACAACGTCCGCGAACTGCTCACCACCCCCGTCTACCGCACCATCGCGCTGCGCACCCTCACCATCGCGGCCGCCGTCACCGTCCTCGACGCCCTGCTCGCCCTGCCCATGGCGTTCTGCATGGCGCGCGTCGCGGGCCCACGCTGGCGGCGGCCGCTGCTGGTGGCCGTGCTCACCCCGCTGTGGGCCAGCTACCTGGTCAAGGCGTACGCCTGGCGGGTGATGCTCGGCGAGGACGGCGTGATCAACTCCGCGCTCGCCCCGCTCGGACTGCACGGGCCCGGCTACGGCACCACCGCCGTCGTCCTGGTGCTCGGCTACCTCTGGCTCCCGTACATGATCCTCCCGGTGTACGCGGCCCTGGAACGGCTCCCCGAACGCACCCTGGAAGCCTCCGCCGACCTCGGCGCCGGCACCTGGCGCACCCTGCGCTCGGTCGTCCTGCCCGCCGTACGGCCCGCCCTGTTCGCCGGGTCCGTCTTCACGTTCTCGCTCAGCCTCGGCGACTACATCGCCGTGCAGATCGTCGGCGGCAAGACCCAGCTCCTCGGCAACGTCATCGCCTCCCAGGTCACCCTCGACCTGCCGATGGCCGCCGCGCTCTCCGCCGTGCCCGTCGTCCTCATCGTCTGCTACCTGGCCGCCGTGCGCCGCGCCGGTGCCCTCGACGCGCTCTGAGAGGTGCCGACATGAAGCTCTCGCGCACCGCCCGGATCGTCCTCGGCTGCGTCACCGCCGCCGGACTCGCCGTCGTCTACGCGCCGCTGCTGCTCGTCCTGCTCAACTCCTTCAACGCCGACCGCTCCTTCAGCTGGCCGCCCAGCGGCTTCACCGGCCAGTGGTGGCGTGCCGCCCTGCACAACCAGGGCGCCCGCGACGCGCTGCTCACCTCGCTCAAGGCCGGGCTCGCCGCCACCGGGATCGCACTGGTCCTGGGCACCACGGCCGCGTACGCCGTCCACCGGCACCGCTTCTTCGGCCGCCGGACCGTGTCCTTCCTGCTGGTGCTGCCGATCGCGCTGCCCGGCATCGTCAGCGGCATCGCCCTCAACGCCGCCTTCCGCACCGTCCTGGGCCCGCTCGGCATCGGCTTCGGCCTGTTCACGGTGGTCGTCGGGCACGCCACCTTCTGCGTCGTGGTCGTCTTCAACAACGTGGCGGCCCGGCTGCGCCGCATCGCCCCCTCAATGGCCGAGGCATCGGCGGACCTCGGGGCGCGCCCCTGGCAGACCTTCCGCCACGTCACCTTCCCGGCCATGCGCTCGGCGCTCTTCGCGGGCGCGCTGCTCGCCTTCGCGCTCTCCTTCGACGAGATCGTGGTGACGACCTTCACCGCCGGGCCCGGCACTCGCACCCTGCCCATCTGGATCTACGAGAACCTGGCCCGTCCCCACCGGGCCCCCGTCGTCAACGTGGTCGCCGCGGCTCTCATCGCCCTCTCCGTGGTGCCCGTGGCCATCGCGCAGCGGCTGTCCTCGGACACCGCGGGCGGGCGGCTTTGAGGCAGCTCAGTGCCGGGTCAGTGAGCGGCGCGAGACGGGGAAGTCGAAGTAGGTGTCGGGGAACGGCTCCGGCTGGAAGGTGTAGTGCCACCATTCCTCGGCCAGATTGACGAAGCCCTGCGCCTCCATCGCCCCCTTGAGCAGCAGCCGGTTGGCCCGCTGCGGGCCCTTGATCCGCGGATCGAGCGTGTGCGAGAGGGTGTCGAAGCAGTCGTAACCGGTACCCATGTCGACCGAGTTGTCGGGGAAGCGCTCCTTCTTCGGCGCGTAGCAGGGCACCAGCTTCTCGCCCGGTACGTACGGACGGGTCGGCAGCGCGGGCAGTTTCACGATCGTCAGATCCATCGTGCTGCCCCGGCTGTGCCCCGACTTCTCGGCGATGTACCCGTCCTCGAACAGCCGGGTCTTGTCGACGTCCGGGTAGAACTCGCCCTTCATCCGCTGGTCGTCGAGGTCCTTCGCCCAGTCGACGAAGGTGTCCACCGCCCGCTGCGGCCGGTAGCAGTCGTACACCTTCAGGGTGTAGCCACGGTCCAGCAGTTGACGCTGCACCCGGTGCAGCGCCCTGGCCGCCGGGCGGGTCAGCAGGCACAGCGGCCTGCGATAGCCGTCGACGGGGCGGCCGGTGAAGTTGTGCGGCGTGAAGTACCGGATCTCCTGGCGGATCGTCGGATCCACCTCGCTCAGCGCCACGAACTCCTTCGGCGCCTTGGGCTCGGCCTCCGCCTGCGCCGGGGCGGGCGAGGCGAGGGCCATCAGGGCGGCGACGGGCAGGGCGAGCGCGCGCAGCGCGGCGGTGACTCTTGGCATGAACAGCCAATTACCCCGTGGCGCCCGCCCCCGAACCACCCCGCACCCGCACCGGATACCCCGCCGCGACGCCGCCCTCCCGCTCGACCCGCACCTCGTCCCCGCGCAGCCGGGAGACGAACCGCACCAGCTCCACCGCGTCCCAGCCGTCGCCCGCGTCCACCGCCAACGCCCCGCCGCCCTTGCGCCCCTGGCACGGCGTCCACACCTCCAGCTCCACGCCGCCCTCCGGCGACGCCACGGGTATCACCGCGCCCGCCCGGGCCAGCACCGGGATCCGGGACAGCGGCGCGTCGATCACCACCTGCCCCGGGCCCTCGTACGCCCGCCCGGTCGCCGTGTCGTACCAGCGGCCGCGCGGCAGCCGCACCGTCCGCCGCACCGCGCCCTCCTCCAGCACCGGCGCCACCAGCAGCGCGTCGCCCAGCAGAAAGGCGTCCTCGCAGTCGCGCAAGCCGCGGTCCTTCGGCTGCCGCCACCACACGGGCCGCACATAGGGCGCGCCGGTGCGCTCCGCCAGCCGGGCCAGCGTCATGAAGTACGGCAGCAGCCGCTGCCGCTCGCGCAGCGCCGCCGCCGCGTGCTCCAGCACCCCGGCCCCGAACTCCCACGGCTCCCGCCGCCCGGCCGTGATCGCCGAATGCGTACGGAACAGCGGCAGATACGCGCCCAGCTGGAACCACCGCAGATACAGCTCAGGCGACGGGGAGCCGGTGAAGCCGCCGATGTCCGGGCCGGAGTACGGCACCCCCGAGAGCCCGAGCCCGATCACCAGCGCCAGCGAAGCGCGCAGCCCCGGCCAGCCCGTCGCCACCTCGCCGGACCAGCTGCCCCCGTACCGCTGGAGCCCCGCCCAGCCGGAGCGGGAGAACAGGAACGGCCGCTCGTCGGGGCGCAGCTCGCCGAGCCCCTCGTACCCGGCCCTGGCCATGGCCAGCCCGTACACGTTGTGCGCCTCCCGGTGGTCGCCGCCCCGGCCCTCCAGGGCGTGCCGGGCCGAGCGCGGCAGCGTGGCCTCGCCGAACGCGGCGAACGACACCGGTTCGCACCGGCCGTGCCACACCCCGGAGAACCCCTGCTCCAGCCGCTCCGCGTACAGTCCGCCCCACCACTTGCGCACCCGCGGATCGGTGAAGTCCGGATACACCGACTCGCCCGCCCACACCACCCCGCGCACCTCACGGCCGCGGGCGTCGGCCACGAACCCCTCCGCCGCCGCCCCGCCGTCGTACACCGCGTTGCCCGGCTCCGCCTTCACCGCCGGGTCCACGACCGACACCAGCCGCACCCCGTCCGCGCGCAGCTCGGCGGCGAGCCCGGGCAGATCGGGGAACCGCGCCGCGTCCACCGTGAACACCCGGTGCCCCGCCAGGTGGTCGATGTCCAGGTGCAGCGCGGACAGCGGAAGGTCCCGCTCCCGGTACCCCGCCACCACCCGCCGCACCTCGTCCGCGTTCCCGAACCCCCAGCGCGCGTGGTGGTGGCCCAGCGCCCAGCCCGGCGGGACCGCGGGGGAGCCGGTCAGCGCCGCCCAGCCGTGCAGCACCCGCGCCGGGGTGCCCACGAACACCCAGTAGCGCAGCGGCCCGCCCTCCATGCGCATCCGCACGCCACCCGGCCGGTCGTGCCCCGAGCCCGCCCCCTCCTCGCCCTCCCGCAGGGTGACCGTGCCGTCCCACGAGTTGTCGTGGAACACCAGATGGGTGCCCGCGTCGGCCACCACCAGCTGCACCGGCATCGTCAGCGACAGCGGATCGTCGCCCGGCCCGAAGCCGCGGCCGGGATCGGTGTTCCACAGCCGGTACGAACCGTCCCGCAGCCGCGGCCCGCCCGCCCGTCCGCCGAGACCGAAGAACCGCGCGTCCGCCGCCACCTCCGACCGCTGGTGCCAGCGCGCGCCCGTGACCGCCGCGCCCCGGCCCCCGCCCGCCCGGTCGATCACCGCCTCGGCCGGTTCCCACCAGCGCGGCGGCAGATCCCGCCGCAGCACCACCCCGCCCGGGGTACGCACCTCCACCGTGCCCATCCGCGACACCGCGACCGTCACCCGCTCCGACACCACCCGCCAGCCGCCGTCCGTGTCCGGCTCCAGCTGGGCCCGCTCGTCCGCCTCAGGGCACGCCCCGTCCAGCGCGTACGACGGCTCCGGCTCGGCCCCGTCCCAGCCGCAGAACACCGCACCACCCGCCGCCACCCGCACCCGCAGCGACGACCGCGCGAACCGCACCACACCACCGCCCGGCTGCGGATCCGCACCCTCCACCACACCCGGCACCCGGGCCAGCTCCGCGCCCCGCGGCGGCAGCCCGGTCGCGTCCGAACGGCGACGCCGCCACGCCCACCGCAGGGAGCGCAGCCCCTGCGCCGTACCGACAGCCTTCACCGACCGCACCAGGTCACGCGCACTCATACTGATCACTGTGCCATTGACGAGGCAGGACGCGACCATAGTTCAACTGCCGTTCACCCATGGTCATCCCACCTGCCACCCACCGCGCACGTGTCGTCCCACATACCGCCCGGCGCGGATGTGGGGTGGCGACCCTGGTGCACAAGTCGATCACATGGCATCGTCCTGCTCGGACGCAGATGCGGACCGAAGCGGACTTCCCGGGAGCCGACACAGATGAACACCGCAGCGCACCCCGACCACCTGCCCGGCCCCCTGTGGCAGCCCGGCGCGGACCGGATCGCCCGCGCCCAGCTGACCCGCTTCCACGACTGGGCGGCCTTGCGGCACGGCGCGCCCGCCGCCCGCCCCGGCGACCCGGCCGCGAGCTACGCCGCGCTGCACCGCTGGTCGGTGGAGGAGCTGGAGACGTTCTGGCAGGCGGTCGCCGAATGGTTCGAGGTGCGCTTCGGCACCCCGTACGAGACCGTGCTCGCCGACCCCGCCATGCCCGGCGCCCGCTGGTTCCCCGGCGCCACCCTCAACTACGCCGAGCACGCCCTGCGCGCGGGCGAGGACCCCGCCCGCGCCGAAGAACCCGCGCTGCTGCACGTCGACGAGACCCATGAGCCGCGCCCCGTCACCTGGGCCGAGCTGCGCGCCCGGGTCGGCGCGGCCGCCGCCGCGCTGCGCCGCCTCGGCGTCCGCCCCGGCGACCGGGTCAGCGGCTACCTCCCCAACATCCCGCAGGCCACCATCGCCCTCCTCGCCACCGCCGCCGTCGGCGGGGTGTGGACCTCCTGCGCCCCCGACTTCGGCGCGCGCAGCGTCCTGGACCGCTTCCAGCAGGTCGAGCCGGTCGTCCTGTTCACCGTCGACGGCTACAACTACGGCGGCAAGACGCACGACCGCACCGAGACCGTCGCCGAGCTGCGCCGCGAGCTGCCGACCGTGCGCGCCGTCGTCCACATCCCGCTGCTGGGCACCCCCGCCCCCGAGGGCGCGCTCGACTGGGACGACCTGGTCCGCGAGGGGACGGAACCGGTCTTCGAGCAGGTGCCCTTCGACCACCCGCTGTGGGTGCTCTACTCCTCCGGCACCACCGGGCTGCCCAAGGCGATCGTCCAGTCCCAGGGCGGCATCCTGCTGGAACACCTCAAGCAGCTGGGCCTGCACAGCGACCTCGGCCCCGAGGACCGGTTCTTCTGGTACACCTCCACCGGCTGGATGATGTGGAACTTCCTGGTGTCCGGGCTGCTCGTCGGCGCCACCGTGGTGCTGTACGACGGAAGCCCCGCCCACCCGGACACCGCCGCCCAGTGGCGCATCGCCGAGCGCACCGGCACCACGCTGTACGGCACCTCCGCCGCGTACGTCATGGCCTGCCGCAAGGCCGGGGTGCACCCGGGCCGCGACTTCGACCTGTCCCGGGTGAAGTGCGTCGCCACCACCGGCTCACCGCTGCCCCCGGACGGCTTCCGCTGGATCCACGACGAGGTGGCCGAGGACATGTGGATCGCCTCCGTCAGCGGCGGCACCGATGTGTGCAGCTGCTTCGCGGGCGCCGTGCCGACCCTCCCCGTCCACATCGGCGAGCTCCAGGCCCCCGGCCTCGGCACCGACCTCCAGGCGTGGGACCCACAGGGCCGGCCGGTGACCGACGAGGTCGGCGAGCTGGTCGTCACCCGCCCCATGCCGTCCATGCCGGTCCGCTTCTGGAACGACCCGGACGGCAGCCGCTACCGCGACAGCTACTTCGGGATGTTCCCCGGCGTCTGGCGCCACGGTGACTGGATCACCCTCACCTCGCGCGGCACCGTCGTCATCCACGGCCGCTCCGACTCCACCCTCAACCGGCAGGGCGTACGGATGGGGTCCGCCGACATCTACGAGGCGGTCGAACGCCTCCCCGAGATCCGCGAATCCCTCGTCATCGGCGTCGAACAGCCCGACGGCGGCTACTGGATGCCGCTCTTCGTCCACCTCGCCCCGGGCGCCACCCTCGACGAGGAGCTGCTGGCCCGCATCAAGAGCACCATCCGCGCGGAGCTGTCCCCGCGCCATGTCCCCGACGAGGTCATCGAGGTCCCCGGCGTCCCCCACACCCTCACCGGCAAGCGCATCGAGGTCCCGGTCAAGCGCCTCCTCCAGGGCACCGCGCTGGACAAGGCGGTCAACCCGGGGTCGGTGGACGACATCGACCTGCTGCGGTACTACGAGCGCCTGGCCCGGACGAAGGGCGTCGCGGCCGACTGAGGGAGCGTTGTCGGTGCCACCGGTTACGGTGAGTGAGCACTGAACGTCTGCGCTGAGGGGGAGTCATGGCGCACACCGACACCGGGACCGGCGGCTCCGGCCGCACCCACGACCACGGCGACGACCGCGGGACACCCACCGCGATCCGCGCCCTGCGCAGGGAAGTGCCCAGCGTGGTGGCGCTGTTGGCGGCCGAGGACGACTTCGCGGCGATGCGGCGGTATGCCTCGTTCGGCTTCGACGACCACGCCCGGTATCTGCGGCGGATGGAGGCACTGCTGCGCGCGCTCGCGTCACAGGGCGTGCACACCACCGTCGCCCTCTTCGACCCGGTCGCCTACGAGGAGTACTGCGCGCACACCCGGATCGACCCGGACACCCCCATGAGCCGCAGCCGCTACACGGCGGAGGTGGCGTCCACGGGCGCCACCGTCGTCTACGAGGGCCAGCCCGTCGACCAGCTGCTGCCCCGCCTGATCACCGCGGCCGAGGAGCGCGCCACCTGGGAGTACGCCTCGGCGGTGCTCGCCCGGGCGGGCGGCCGCGACGGCTGTGACACCTGTGACCCATGTGGTGCCTGCGGGGGCGCCACCGGCCGCGCGGCGTTCGACCGCGCCACGGCCGCGCTGCACGCGGTGCTCGACGCGGCGGGCCCGGGCCTGCACCACCTGGTGTGCAGCGTCCCGGTGGACGGCACCCCGCTGGCCGCCGTGGTGCACGCCACCGCGCGCGAAGGGCGCCCGACCAGGCTCGCCGAGCCCGGAGCGCTCGTCTTCCGCACCGTGCTGGCCTGCGGCATCGCCACCAAAAGCCCCGGCGGCATCGTCCTGCGGACGACCCTGCCCGGTGCGAAGGACACCGTCCGCGGCTGGGCGCTGCGCGACGGCTGGCCGCGCCCGCTGAGCGAGGCCGAGGTGTTCACCGCGTACTGCACCGACGCCCGGACCGGCGAGCCGATCCCGCCGGAGCACGGCGTCGAGTACCGGGCGGGCCTCCCGCTGGCCCGGCCCGAGGAGGAGTGACACGGCGAAGGGCCCGTCCCGCCGCGGTCACCACGGCGGGACGGGCCCTTATCGCCCTGCTTCAGCTCATCGGCTCACTCGCCGGACAGCACCGCCTGCGCGGCCCGGCGCGCGTCCTCGGCGGTGTCCGCCGCGCGCGCCGCCGAAGCGGCCCGCTCGCACTGGGCGAGCGTGTGCTTGGCCAGCGTGGCGCGGACATACGGAATCGACGCCGCACCCATGGAGAGGCTGGTGACACCCAGACCGGTCAGCACACACGCCAGCAGCGGATCCGACGCGGCCTCGCCGCACACCCCGCAGCTCTTGCCCTCGGCCTGCGCGGCCTCTGCCGACGCCGCGACCAGGTCGAGCAGCGCGGGCTGCCACGGGTCCTGGAGCCGCGACACCGCACCCACCTGCCGGTCCGCGGCGAAGGTGTACTGGGCCAGATCATTGGTGCCCAGCGACAGGAACTCGACCTCCTGGAGGATCGAGCGGGCCCGCAGCGCGGCCGACGGAATCTCCACCATCGCGCCGAACTTGGCCTGGAGCCCGGCCTCCCGGCACGCGTCGGCGAACGCCTTGGCGTCCAGCCGGTCCGCCACCATCGGCGCCATGACCTCGAGGTAGACCGGCAGCCCCTCCGCCGCCTTCGCCAGCGCCGTCAATTGCGTCCGCAGCACGTCGGGGTGGTCCAGCAGCGTGCGCAGCCCGCGTACGCCCAGCGCCGGATTGGGCTCATCGGAAGGAGTGAGGAAGTCCAGCGGCTTGTCCGCGCCCGCGTCCAGGACCCGTACCACCACCCGGCCCTCGGGGAACGCCTCCAGCACCTGCCGGTAGGCGTCGGCCTGCTTCTCCTCCGACGGCGCCTTCGTGCTGTCGTCCAGGAAGAGGAACTCGGTGCGGAACAGCCCCACCCCCTCGGCGCCCGCCTCGACCGCCGCCGGCACGTCCGCCGGACCGCCGACATTCGCCAGCAGCGGCACCTTGTGCCCGTCGGAGGTCGCGCCAGGACCGGACGAGGCGGCCAGCGCCGCCCGCCGCTCCTCGGCGGCCCGGGTCAGCTCCGCCCGCTTCTCCTCGTTCGGCGACACGAAGATCTCGCCCGTGCTGCCGTCCACCGCGATCATGGTGCCCTCGATCAGCTCCCCGGCACCGGGCAGCGCCACCACCGCGGGCACCCCGAGGGCCCGCGCCAGAATCGCGCTGTGGCTGGTCGGCCCGCCCTCCTCGGTCACGAAGCCGAGCACCAGGGTCGGATCGAGGAGCGCCGTGTCGGCCGGGGCGAGATCGCGGGCGATCAGCACATACGGCTCGTCGCTGTCGGGCACCCCCGGCATCGGCACGCCCAGCAGCCGCGCCACGATCCGGTTCCGCACATCATCGAGGTCGGCCACCCGGCCCGCCAGGTACTCCCCGGCCCCGGCCAGCAGCGCCCGGTAGGCGGCGAACGCGTCGTACACCGCGCGCTCGGCGGTGCTGCCCACCGCGATGCGCCGCTCGACGTCGGCGATCAGCTCCGGGTCCTGCGCCATCATGGCCTGCGCCTCGAGCACGGCCTGGGCCTCGCCGCCCGCGAGATTGCCGCGCGCGATCAGATCCGCCGACACGGCCTCCACCGCCTGGCGCGCCCGTCCCTGCTCACGCGGCGCCTCGTCGGCCGGAATCTGCTTCGCGGGCGGCTCCAGTACCGCCGTGCCCATGTGGCGCACCTCGCCGATGGCCACCCCGTGGCTCACGCCGACGCCTCGCAGCGTTGTCTCCATGTCACCTGTCCCCGGTTGATACGGCGGAACCCCGCCGTGGTGGATGTCGTACTCGCCTTCGACGCCGCCCGGACCGGTTCCGGACGGCGCCGGGGTCACGTCCAGCCGAAGAGCGTGTCGCCCGGCTTCACATCGCCGTCCTCCCGGACGGCGGAGAGGGAGTCGGCCGTGGCCTCCAGGGCCACGACCGGGCAGATCGGCGACTTGCCCGCGGCCACGGCCGCCGCGGGGTCCCAGCGCACGATCGCGTCACCGCGCTTGACGGTGTCTCCCTTGTTGATGAGTACCTCGAAGCCGTCACCGTTCAGCTGCACGGTGTCGATCCCGAGGTGGGTGAGCACCCCATGTCCTTCCTCGTCCACGACCACGAACGCGTGCGGGTGCAACGAGACGACGATGCCGTCCACCGGAGCCACGGCCACACAGGGCTCGAGCACCGGGTCGATCGCCGTACCCGGACCCACCATGGCGCCCGAGAACACCGGATCGGGAACCGCTGTCAGTCCGATCGCGCGCCCGACGAGCGGAGACGTCACGGTGGTCATGGGAAGCCTCCCGGGATGAAGATCCATCTCGCGCTGTCACCGCCTGTCCCGGACAGCGCACTGCCCAGAAGCGTAAGTCATAGGAACTTGGGATTCCGCACAAGCGGCGCAGGCCGGAGACCCCCCACGGGGCCCGAATCGATTTGCCACGGCCGCGTGAGGCGCTGTACTGTCGTACCCCTGCCCATCCGGATGAAGCATCGCAGTCAGCTGCGGCCTCGTCCAGGTTGAGGGCGGCACCTTCAGTCACTTGATCCAAATCTCGGATCCGCTTTCGCCTGCGCGAAAGACACGGATTCGGAAAGCGGAAAAAGGTCTGATAGCGTGGCGGAACACCGAACGGAAAGGCCCGGAGAAACCGGTGATACGGTTTCAAAGGAAGCGATCGTTCCTTGAGAACTCAACAGCGTGCCAAAAGTCAACGCCAGATATGTTGATACCC
>NZ_JBIRQF010000028.1:0-91255 GCF_044333065.1 Streptomyces sp. NPDC021115 | reverse complement strand
CATCGTCGAATACCTCCAGGACCTCGGCAAGGCATCCACCCCCGCCCTCATCTCCAAGGCCCTCGGCCTTCCCAACCCGCAGATCCGCAAGGCCCTGAGCCGAATGAAGGACGACCCGGCCGTGCCCGTGGTCAACCTCGGATTCGGCTCTTACGCCCACACCGACCACGCCGGCAACTACGCCACCGCCGCCTGAACCCCCGGAGACCTCGCCCATGAACCGCCTGCCCGACCCCCAGCAGCCCACCGCCACCCCGGCCGGGCAGCCCACCATCGACGACCAGGCCGACCGGCTCATGGCCGCCGTCGACAAAGCCATCCTCGAAGGGCACCCCTACACCGGGCCCACCTCGTTCCGCGACCACACCCCGCTCCCCGCGGTCGGCCTCACCCCGCCCGTCGCCCAGCCCGGCCGGCCCCCCATGAGCCAGAAGGCTGCCGACATCAGCGGCGTCATGGTCGCCAGCAGCATCCCCACCTTCGCCCTCGGCGCGACCGCCACCGGCATCCTCTGGGCATCAGGGAAAGCCGACCCCGCTGTCATCGCCCTCATCTGCGCCGCCCCCACCACCTTCGTCTTCGCCCTCAGCCGCCTCATGAAGCACGTCAAGCAGACCGTCGAGGCCGCCCCGGCCGAGCACCACCACCACTACAACGCGCCCGTCCACCATCAGACGGTGAACACCCAGACCCGCGGCGTCTGGGCTACCACCCGCAACGAACTGCCCCGCTGACCAGCCCACCCACCACCCCAACCCACGACCACGGGGGGAACCCATGTCTCGCACCGCCCGGCGCCGCACCAGCCGCTTACACCTCAGCCTCACCGGCTGGGCACTCACCCTCTTCGCCCTCTACATCACCGCCCGCGCCTGGCCCGTCCAGACCGCCGTCATCGCCGCCGTGCTCGCCCTCACCGGTATCGCTGCTGCGGTCGGCCTCCGTCGCCTAGACCCCCGGGGCCGGCGTCGACTCCGCGTCACCCTGCCCCGCCCCCGCCGCGCCACCAGCCGCAGCCTGGCCGCCTACCGGGCCATGAGCCCCGACGACTTCGAGCACGCGATCGCGCGCCTCGCCCGCCGCGCCCCCGGGGTGCGCAGCGCCATCGCCCAAGGCGGATCCAACGACCGCGGCCTCGACGTCCTCGTCCACCTCCGCGACGGACGCCGCATCCTCATCCAGTGCAAGCGATACGGACCGCCGAAGAACGTCACCTCCGAGGACGTGCAGAAGACGAACGGCACCTACCGCGACATCCACCACTGCGCGCTCGCCGTCATCGTCACCACCAGCAGCTACACGCGCGACGCCGTGGAGACCAACGTCCTGCTCGCCCGGCCCCTCGTCCTGGTCGACGGCCCGGCCCTCGCCGACTGGGCCGCAGGCGGGCGCCCGCCGTGGGAGACCGTACGCGCGCCGCGCTGACCCGGTGCCGGTGCGGACCGCTCGGAACCGGTTACTCTGCGGTGCCATGACGACAGACCAAGGCCGCATGCTGACGGCGGACGAGCTAGGGAAGACGTACGGACCGGACGCCGCCGCGTGGCCTGCCCTTGGGCTGACGGTGAACCAGGAGCCGGACCCTGAGAACAAGGCGGTACCCACCGCGAAGGTACTCAAGGGCGGCGAACAGATCGGCTACATCATCGAGTCGGACAGCTTCCCCGGGCTGCCAGTGTTCTCCGTGCTGATCACCTCAGGGTGGCCCGTCGCCTTCCCCCACGGGTTCATTCCGCCCGACCCGTTGCGGGCGCGAGAAGGGGAGAGGCGCCGCTGGCTGCCGCCGCAGCACCCGGACCACCCCGACCGGACGAGCTGACCCTCGACGCCCGCGCGGCGCTGACCCGCAAAGACGACGGTGCCCCGGCTGCTTTCCTCAGCCGGGGCACCGTCCTGCGGTAGCTACTCACCTTCGGCGGCTTGCAGCATCAGGATGCCGTCGCCGTGCTCGTCGCAGGACGGTCCCCTTGCTACGAGGCTCAGTAACAGCCGCTGACCCGTGACGAGGGAACACCTCGGTGGACGCGGCCCCCTCCGTACCTGACGATCGACATGCACGGCCCGGACCGAGGACGGTGTCCCCGCGCCCACTCGGACCCCGGGCTGTGCCACCAGCCCCCGGCAACCCCCCAGGCGCCGGGAACCCGGCCCCGCGACCCGATCCCCCCTGGCTCGCGGGGCCGCGGTATGCCCGGCTACCGGTTCGTCGCCAGCCAGGCCACGGCCTGCTGCAACGGCGCGTTCACCGCAGCGAACCCGCCCCGCGACCCCAGGCCCTCCGGCCCGTAATGCTCCGCCAGCCGCTCAGCCTGCCGAACCAGCCGGATCGGCTCCGCGTACGCGGCCCGGTCCTCCGCCGCCAACGCGACCCGCAGATCCTTCGCCGCGCGCAGCTTCCCCTCCATCAACTCCTGGCAGCCCGGCGCATCCGTGCAGCCCCCGGCCGCGACCCCTTGGTACGCGTCCAGCGCCTCGTCCACGCTCATCGCCGACGCCGAGGCAGCAGGCTTCGACGCCGCGCCCTTCCCGCCCCCGCCCCCGCCCCCGTCGTCTCCGCCGCAGCCCGCGGCCCCCACCACGACCACCACAGCGGCCGCCCACATCCCCACCCTGCGCATGCTCCTCATGCCGCGCAGGATCCCACCCGTCCCCGGCCCGGGGGAACACACCGGCCGAAATGCCCGATCATGGCGGTAGGCGCGGGGCCTGACCAACAACCACATGCGGGAGCCCCGACCGCCATGACCCTCTCCAAAGCCGAACAAGCCGAAGTCGCCGAACGCCGCGTCAAGCTCATCAAGCTGCGCCGCCAGGGCATCAGCTTCGACGACGAACGCGTCCTCGCCCTCGGCTACTCCTCCCGTGGCGCAGCCTCCAAGGACTTCGTCCGCGCGCTCGCCCAGCGCCGCGACGAGCAGGCCGCCGAGATCTCCGTGTACCGGCAAGAGGAGAACGAACGCCTCGACGCCCTCCTCGAAGCGGTCTGGCCCGACGCGCTCACCGGCGACCCGCGCGCCATCGAAACCGCTCTCAAGATCTCCGACCGGCGCGCCAGGCTCAACGGCCTCGACGCCCCCGTCCGCACCGAACTCTCCGGACCCGACGGCGGCGCCGTCCCCCTCGGCAGCGGAGCACTCGACGAACTGAACAAGCTCATCGGCATCGCAGGACAGACCGGACCCGTCAACGAACTCACCGCCGAGGACGACCCGGGTGACCACAGCGACGGATGACCTCCTTGAGGACACCCTCCTCGCCCACTACCGCACCCTCCCCGTCGTCGAGCGGCGCCGTATCGCCCGCAGGGCCAGCCCCGAGATCCGCCTCCGTCTGGCCTGGGTCGAGCGGCAGATGGCCATGGACCGCTCCCCGGGCGCCCTGGCCGCGGTGCTGACCGAGGGCCGGGAGAAGCAGGCCCCGCACCTGGACATGATCGACGGGGTGTTCCAGCGGATCGCCGCAGGGGAACGCATGCAGGTGATGATCACCTGCCCTCCACGGCACGGGAAGAGCCAGCGCGCGTCTCGCTGGGGCCCACTGTGGTACCTGCGCCGGAATCCCACCCAGCGCGTCATGCTCGCCTCCTACGGCGCCGAACTCGCCGACGACCACGGCCGGTGGGTCCGCGACCAGCTCCGCGAACACGCCGACACCCTCGGCGTACGGCTCGACCCCGGCTCCCACGCCGCGAACCGCTTCGACCTCGAGGCCCCGCGCGGCGCCAGCGTCCGCGGCGGCATGGTCACCGCTGGCGTCGGGGGGAGCTTGACCGGTAAGGGCTTCTCGCTAGGCATCATCGACGACCCTTTCAAGGGATCTGACGACGCGAACAGCCCTGCTCAGCGGCAACGCGTCTGGGACTGGTACCAGTCGGTCTTCTACACCCGCCGCGCCCCCGGCGCCTCCATAGTCTTGATCAACACGCGTTGGCACGAAAACGACCTCTCCGGCCGAATCCTCGAAACCGAACCCGAGAACTGGACCCTCATCGACCTGCCCGCCCTCGCCCTCTCCGAAGACGACCCCCTCGGTCGCGCCCCCGGCCAAGCCCTCTGGCCAGAGCAGTACGACGAAGACGAACTCGCGCGCACCCACCGCGCCGTCGGCGAACGCGTCTGGTGGGCCCTCTACCAGCAACAGCCGAGACCCCTCGAAGGCGGCGTCTGGCAATGGGACTGGATCACCGCCAACCGCATCAGCCCCGTCGCCTTCCGGGCAGTCGACCTCACGCGCGTCGTCGTCGCCCTCGACCCCGCAGGCGGCGACACCCCCGGCCACGACGAATCCGGCATCGTCGCCGCCGGACGCAGCACCGACGGCCACTACTACGTCCTCGCCGACCGCACCGGAAAGCACTCCGCCGAGAACCGCGGCCGCGAGACCTGCCTCCTCGCCCTCGAACTGGACGCGGACGCGATCGTGGTGGAGACCAACTACGGCGGCGACATGGCCCGCCAGAACGTGATCCAGGCGTGGGCCGAACTCGCGCGGCAGGGCAAGACGGAGGGCCGGATGATGCCGCGCGTCGTGGACGTGACCGCGAAGAAGGGCAAGCGGCTGCGCGCCGAGCCGATCGCTCAGTTGTACGAAACCGGGCTTGTCCACCATTGCGCCGAGTTCCAGCAGCTCGAGACGCAGATGGTGACCTGGATCCCGGGGCTGGATTCCCCAGACCGGATGGACGCCGCGGTGCACGCGCTGACCGAGCTGGCCAACCCGGCCGCAGCGACCACCGGCAGCAAGCCGTACAGCGACAACCGGCTCTCCGGACGACGGTGAACCGCATGACGTTCTTCTCTTATGCGCTAAGAGTTGGGGCCCTCGGGCGGGAGTTTCGAGGGACTGGCTACGTACCGATGGAGCGCGGCCACGATGACGTCGGTGATCGTGCACCCCTCCCGCTTCGCCTTCTCTGTGGCCGCCTTCCAGAGCGGGTCGGGCACGCGGACATTGTGCTTGGGCGTCTCGCCGGTCTTCGGCCTTGCCACTGCGGCCACCTCCTTGAATCTGTAGGTACAGAAACTAGCATCCATCAGCCATGACGGCTTGACAAGGGATTCGGGCGGATGCATTCTGTAGGTACAGAAACCGTCGATGAGCTGGAGTGATGAAGATGTCGAAGCGGGTACAGGTAGGGGTCTTCTGGAACGTCTACGCCAGCCGGTTCGGCTACCGAGTCCCGTCGAACGTGGATCACATGCTGAGCAAGTGGACCCCGGAAGCGCGTGACGAGGCGATCCAGTGGACCAAGGGCAACATGGACCCACACAAGATCGAGGTTCATGAGGTCCGCGTCTACGACATCGACGGCAAGCGCACCGCCGAGAGCGAACTCACCACCGTCTTTGAGGTGACACCCACTGTTGCTCAGCCCGCCAAAAAGCCCCACGGTGCGGACCGGACGGTCGGCGGTCGAAAGGCGGAGCAGTTGGAGCTCGCCGAACCTGCTGCGGCCTGAAGGAGCGAGGACGCCATGGACGGCTGCCTCGAGTGCGGCGAGCCCCTCCTCTGGGGCGGTACGAGTTGGGTCCCGCACACCGATCGCCAACATGCCGCAACCCGCACACGGCTGGCGCGCGGCCTTGCCACCAAGTTGCGCGCTCGGACAGCAGCCCGCGCAGGCCACCACGTGACGATCAGGTTCACCGCTGACTGGACCTGGTTCGTGTGCGCCTGCGGAGAACATGGCCCGCTCCAGCGCGACTCGTACTACTCAAGCAGCGCCGCCTTCGGGCACCTTGTCGAAGCAGCCGGAAGCCACAGTGACTAGCACATCCCCCGTTCAGTCTGCCGGGCAGTCGATCGCGCTGCCCGGCTCGGATCTGTTTGAAGAAGTCCACCGACGATCCAGGGGAACCTGAGCCGCCCTCACCCGTACCCTGTGATCAGGCGCGGGGCCTGACTCGGAGGGACAACGGTGGGCCTGCGCAGCGTCGTCATCCATGCCTGGAGCTGGCTGAACTACAAGCCGATCTACTCGGACTCCCTCGGTATGCCCAACCGGCGCGCGTTCCCCGAGGCCCAGGCCATGTGGGTTCCGGCCGAGGACGAGAAGCGGTTGGCCGCGTACAAGCTCCTGGCCGCGTACGACCAGAATCAGGCCGCCGAGCTGGCCGAGGTCGGCGGCGACGTTCACGCGCGGGACCGGCGCGAGTTCGGTGACCCGTCGATGTTCGTGGACACCCTGATGTCGCACGTCCTCGGTCGGGAGCAGCACATCACCGTGCCGGGCGCCGAGGACGACACCGCCGACGACCGGCCCACCCCGGAGGCGGCGGCCGCGGCCCGCGTGCAAGAGCTGCTGGAGGGCTGGGCGGAGGCCGAGCAGCTGCCGATGCGCATGCAGCAGGCCGAACGCAAGGCAGTCACCCTCGGGGACGGGGTGTACCGGCTGGCGTGGGACCCGGGCAAGAAGCGGCCCACGCTCCGCGTCAGCGACCCGGGCTTCTACTTCCCGGTCATCGGCGAGGACGACGACGGCGGCGAGTACCCGAGCAGGGTCCACTTCGCGTGGGAGCTGCCCGAGGACCCGAAGCGCGGCCTCAAGGCCAGACTGCGGCGCATCACGTACGAGCTGGACTGGATCCGCCCGGCCACCGCCCCGGGCGTCGACAAGGCCGGGCGCGCCGTACGGGCCCCGCTCCCTGCTCCAGAGCCCGAGGACGGCGCCGCGGCCGCCGAACTACCGCCGCCCCCGCTCACCCCCGGCGACACCCTCAACCCTGAGTCCGGTGCGATCTCTCGGCAGTACGCGTGGAACGACGAGCCGTCGTACTTCACCTGCTACCTGACCGACGCCACGTGGGAGCTGGGCGACATCAAGGGACCCGCGGACATCGACTCCCTCCCGATGGACCGCGCCGTGTTCGCGACCCGCTCGGACGGCGAGGTGCTGGACCACCTCGACCTGCTGCTCGACTTCATCCCGGTCGTCCACGTCCCCAACACCGTGCCCCCGGCCGAGGAGCACTGGGGACAGAGCAGCCTCGCCAAGGTGCTCCAGGTCTTCGACGAGCTGGCCGGCGCCGACACCGACAGCAGCCGCGCCTCGGCCACCACCGGATCACCCATCATCGGCATCTCCGGCGTCCAGGCTGGCGGCCGGGACGGATCCCAGATGGACGTGGCCCCCGGCACCGCGTGGAACCTCGGCGAGAACGGCCGCCTCACCTCCATCGACACCGCGCCCCAGTTGGCCGGGTTGCGCGAGCACGTCCACGACCTCAAGGACCGCGCCGCGAACGTTGCCCGCCTGCCCGCCGTCGCCCTCGGCACGCTGGACCCGTCCAAGGTCCCATCCGGCTACGCCCTCCAGCTATCCCTCGGCCCGCTGGACTCCCTCGTCGGCGGCATGCGGCTCGCCCGCGACCACAAGTACGCCCTCCTCCTGCGATTCGTGCAGCGCCTCTACCTCGCCGGGCAACACCCCGACTGGGCCGGAGTCACCGTCCAGCCCGCGCGCATCACCTTCGGCCCCTACACCCCCACCGACAAGCAGTCCGTCCTCGAACAGGTCACCGCCGGGGTCGACAAGGTCTTCAGCCGCGAGACCGCCGTCCGCATGCTCGCCGAGGCCGGATTCCCCATCGACGACGTCACCGCCGAGATCGAGCGCATCGAGTCTCGGCAGTTCGAGCAGGCCAAGGCCCTCGCGGACGCCACCGGCGACACCAAAGCCGTGGGCGACTTCCTCGGTATCGACATCGCCGAGCCCGACACCCCGCCCGCCCTGCAACTGCCCCCGGCGCCCGTCCAGCAGGGCGACCAGCCCGGCGACGGCACCGATCCGACCAGCGAAAACACCCCGCCAGGGCAGACCGGGGGCAACACCCAGTGACAATCATGCGATCGTTGATCCAGGCGCGGGGCCGACGGACACTCCTATTGGAGGACACAGCCCTCATGCGCCGCCCCGCGCTGCACCACCCGCACACCGGCCCGGCCACGCCCGGCTGGTCGCACCCCTACGCCCCGCACCCGTTCAGCCCCGTGCTCTACGCCGACGGCGGCCAGGACGACCCGCCCACACCTCCCGCGGCCCCCGCCGCGGCCGAGCCGCCCCGCCCCGGCCCGCCGCCCGCCCGCACCTTCACCCAGGACGAAGTCACCTCCCTCGCCGCGAAGGAGAAGGCGCAGGGCGAGCGCGCCGGAGCCCGGGCCGCGCTGGAGAAGTTCGCCGCCGACCACGGCTTCAGCACCGTGGACGACGCGAAGGCGTTCATCGAGGAGGCCCGGAAAGCGCGCGAGGCGCAGCTGTCCGAGCAGGAGAAGCGCGAGCAGGCCCTGGCCAAGCGGGAACAGGAACTCGCCGACCGCGAGGCCGCCGCTGTTGCCCGCGAGCGAAACGCCAACCGGCGCGCCGTCCTCGTCGGCCTCGGCGCCACCGGCGACGACCTCGAGGACGCGGCCGCGCTGCTGCGCGTGGACGACGACGCGGACGACGCCACCGTGCAGGACGCCGCCGCCAAGCTCAAGGAGCGCCGCCCCGAACTGTTCGGCGTCGCCCCCGCCGTCCCGGCCGCGGCCACCCCGCCCCCGGCGCCTGGCGGTGCTCCGGCAGGCGGCCCGCCGCCGCGCACCCCCGCCACGAAGGACGACGTGAAGACGCAGGCCCGCAAGTTGGCCGAACAGATGGGCTTCCGCCGACCCGACGCCGCCTGACCCGCACCACCCATAGAGCCAGGGACCACGCCCTCCCCACGTGGACGCGACACCGCACCAGGTGAAGCCGAACACCAGCCGCGATCATCGCGAAAGGGGAGGACGGCGTGGACATCCAGCCGACCACCACCAGTGAGACCGTCACAGCGGACCGGCCCTGGCTGCTGTCCCTGCACGGCTCCGACACGAACAAGACCATCACCCTCGACCTGACCAAGTTCTCCGAGAACGTGCACTGGGTCGAGGGCACCGCCTACCAGCCGATGCGACGCCTCAAGAGCGGTCTGCCGCTCGGCAAGGTCACCGCGTCCGGCCTGTACGCGCCGTACGCCGGTGCCACCAACGAAGTCCAGACCGTCACCATCACCGGCAGCCCGACCGGCGGCACCTACACCCTGACCTGGTCCGGGCAGACCACCGCCGCCATCCCCTACAACGCGACCGCCGCGCAGGTTCGCACCGCGCTGGAGGCTCTGTCGAACATCGCGCCTGGCGATGTCACCGTCACCGGCGGTCCGCACCCTGGAACCGCCATGACCGTCACCTTCGGCGGCGCCTACCTCGGCGACGACGTTGCCCAGATGACCGCCTCGGGCGCCTCCCTGACCGGCGGCTCCAGCCCGGCCGTGTCCGTGGCCACCACCACCGCCGGTGGGGCCGCGGGCGCCTCCGACGGGACCCAGGTCTTCGCCGGGCTGCTGTTCACCGAGACCGCGTTCAACCCCGGCTCCACCAAGTGCGGCGCCGCCCTGATGGTCCACGGCGACGTTCGCATGGACAAGCTGCCCCTGCCGTTCGAGCGTCCGGCCTCCACCGGTCGTACCGACTCCATCAACTTCTCCTGAAAGGGGTGACCTCACATGCTTGACGCCCTGCTCAGGGACATCGACGCCACGATGATCAACGCGTTCGTCCGCGAGGTCCAGACACCCGCCGACTACGCCCTGACCCTGTCGGTCATGCCGGAACGCTCCATCAACAGCGTGAAGTTCCGCATCAAGCGGTCCAGCCGACGGGTCGCCGCGGCGAAGTACCGCGCGTGGGACGCGCAGACCGCCGTCGCCACCCGCGAGGCGCAGCGCATCGTCACCGAGGGCATGCTGCCCCCGCTCGGCCAGAAGTACCTTGTGGGTGAGCTGGAGCAGATCCTCCTCGACACCGCCCGCGGCGCCGACTCCTCCGAGCTGGTCGAACTGCTCTACCAGGACGTCGCCGCCCACGTGCAGTCCATCAAGTCCCGCCTCGAACTCGCCGTCGGTGACCTGCTGACGGACGGCAAGTTCACCCTCTCCGGCGAGAACGGGCTCACCGTCGAGTACGACGCCGGTGTCCCCGCGGCGAACATGCCGACCGCGGCCACCGCCTGGACCGACCCGACCGCGGACGCCATCGCGGATGAGCAGGCGTGGATCGAGACGCTGCGCGCCTCCGGTGCCCCGCTCCCGGCCCGCGTCCTCACCTCCTACAAGGCCCGCGCGCTCCTCATGGCGAACGATGCCTACCGGGCCGCCTACTACGGGTCGGTGAACCCCTCCAACACGCCCACCGCGACCCTCGCACCCAACGAGGTCGACGTCGTCCGCGCCCGCTACAACCTGCCCCCGATCCAGGTGTACGACGTGCAGATCCCCCTGGACGACGGCACCACCGCCCGCCCCATCCCCGACAACCGGTGGATCCTGCTCCCGCCGAACCCGCAGGAGTGGGCCGAGACCCAGTACGGCGTGACGGCTGAGTCCCTGGTCCTCTCCTCCGGTGGCAACCCGGCCATCGAGCGGTCCGAGGCGCCCGGCATCGTCGTCACCCACGGCTACAAGGACGACCCGGTCCAGGTGTGGACCAAGGGCGCCGCCGTCGCGATGCCGGTGATGTACGTCCCGGACATCCACGTCACCGCCTCGGTGTTCTGATGGGCGCCCGGCTCGCAGCGACGACCCACGTCCTGGATCCCGAGACGCACCAGATGACCGAACTCCCCGCCGGGTCGGAGCCGCCGCCGCACCTCGCGGCGCTGGTCACCAACCCGGCGTGCTGGGAGGACGGCAAGCTCCCCACCGCCGCGAAGAAGACCGCGGAGCAGCACTCCGAGCCCGACACCGCGCCCACCGAGGGCGACGGCGAGGGCACCAAGCAGGCCGCCACCAAGAAGGCGGCCGCCAGACCGGCCCGGGGCCGGAAGTCAGCAGCTGACGAGGGCAGCAGCAGCTGACACGACGGGGTGCGGGCCCGCGGCTGGGGCGCCACCGGACCCGCACCCCGCACCCCGCACCCCCCTTCCCACCGATCTGGAGGTGACAGGTGGACGCCACCGTCCGCGCATGGCTCATCGCGCAGCTCGGCACCACCACCGACCTCGCCGACCTCGACCAGCGCTACACCCGCCTCGGTACGGCCCGCGCGGTGGCTCTCGAGGTGCTGTACGAACGCAAGGCCGCGCTCGTCAACGACCAGCCCGCTGGCGTCAGCGTCAGCGCGGTCGTGTCCGTCACCTACACCGAGAACATCAAGGCCCTCGAACGGCAGATCGCGATGTTGGAGTCCGGCCAGCCCCCAGCACCTGACGACCCGACCACCGACGACACCAGCAGCACCGGCTTCAGCGTCATCCAGCTCCGCGAACGGCCCCGCCGATGACCACGCCCGTCCGCGACCAGCGCACCCAGGACGACCGGCAGGAACTCACCGGCCTCATCGCCGCGGCGGTCGCGCAGCTCACCCGCACGTGGTCGATCCTCCACACCAGCCAGACCACCCTCCTCCAGGCGCTGGAGCAGATCGAGGGCGGCCGCGCGGTCGGCCGCACGCGCCGTATCCGCGAGGCCCTGGCCGCGTTCAACTCCGCGGTCGCTGAGTACGACCGCCGGGCCCGCGCCCTCGCCGAACGGTGGGCAGCGCAGGATCTGCCCGTGGCCTACCGGGACGGCGCCGTACGGGCTCTCCGCGCCGCCGAGCAGGACGTGCAGCTGTTCGCGTGGAGCACCGAGCACCAGGCCGCCATCACCGCGCTCACCGCCCCGTTCTGGGCGGACCTGATCCGCCGCATCACCGAAGCCGTCCGCAGAGCCCAGGCGTTCGCCCGGGCCGCCCAGGACGCCGTACGGACCACCTCCGGCGTCGACACCGCGGCCCTGCTCGCCGAGCACCCGCTCGACACCATCATCTACGCCGACCGCGCCCGGCACCCCGTCCGCTCCTGGGCGCACTCCGCCCTGTCCTGGCAGGGCGTCGTCACCGCCAACGCGGGCGCGGTCAACACCGCGCGCCTCGAGCTGTCCGCCGAGTGGATGGAAGTCCGGGACGGACCCGAATGCGGATGGGTCAACCACCCGGACACCGACCACGCCGACGGCACCATCCGATCGCTTGAGGAGTGCGCTACCTACCCGTCCGCTCACCACGGGTGTGTGAGGGAGTTCTACCCGCGCCCCGACCTCACCGGCCGGACCGACATCGCATCAGGAGACCCCGCGTGACGGAAGGGACACGCCATGGCCAGGAAAGGCAGCCGAAAGTCCAGCCTCTCCAAGCGCGCCAACGCGCGCCGCAACACGAAGTCGGGCCGCAAGGCGATGAGCATCAAGCAGTTCGCCCTGCCGCGGCAGAAGAAGTATCGAATCGACGACCTGCCCCACGCCCGCAACGCCCTGGCCAGGGTGTCGCAGCATGGTTCACCGGCGCAGAAGAAGGCCGTCAGGAGTGCCGTCGTGCGTAAGTTCCCGAGCCTGAAGAAGGTCGGTCGCGGCCGGAGGAAGAAGAAGTCGTCATGACCGTTCCGGGGGAGCGGAAGCCGTCCGCGCACAACGTCGTGATCGACGCGCAGCCGGGCCACGCCAACATCAGCATCGACGATGCCGAGGTCGGCAACTACGTGCTCGGCTACACCCTCGAGCACGACATCGCGAACGCGCTGCCGATGCTCGTGCTTCACGTCCGCAGCCCGGCCGGGGCCTTCTTCGACGGGCTCGCGCGCGTCGCCGTCGCCGCCCCGCAGGAGCCCGGCGAGGCCATCGCCCAATTCCTGGCCAGCATCGAACCCGGCGCCCTCGAAACTGCGGCACTTAACCGGGACGACCTCGCCAACGAGCGCTACGACCTGACCCGGGCCATGCTCGCGCAGCTGGCCGACTGGGCGCGAGGGAGGCCCTGATGACCGGCCTCGACAACGTCCTCGCCGCCGTCGGCCGCTGGCTCGACACCAACGTCCTCGTCGACACCGTGCGGATCAGCCGCCCCGGCGGCGGCGACCCCGTCTACAACCCGGACACCGGGCAGAACGAATACCCGCCGGGGGAGACCGTCTACGAGGGCCCGGGCGCGGTACAGGGCGGCACCGCCCAGTCGGAGATGTCCGCCGTCCCCGACGCCGGGCAGATGTGGATCCAGGAGACCCGATCCCGCTACCGGCTCCTCACTCCGCTCACCGCGCCGCTGGCCGCGAAGGACGACATCGTCACCGTCATCGCGGTGCACAACCCGAAGGACACAGCGCTGATCGGCCGGTCATGGTTCGCGCAGGACCCCTCGCGGGCGGCGACGCTTGAGGCCGTCCGCATCACCCCCCTCGACCAACTCCAGGCCGACCGGGAGGCACCGTGACACCGGAACAGCTCGCCGAGCGCCTGGAGGCCGCCGCGCACCGTGTCGGCCCGGCGATCCACCGGCACATGGAGCACGTCGGCGAACTCGGCCGCGCCCAGATCCGCGGCCACGCCTCCGGCCGCCCGGGGCCGAATGTCGTCACCGGTGACTACCGGAACTCGTGGCAGGTGGTGAACCGGCGCCTTCCGTACGGGGCGCAGTGCACGATCGGTACGGACCGGCCGCAGGGGCGGCGTCTCGAGTTCGGGTTTGTCGGCGCCGACTCCCTGGGCCGGGTCTACAACCAGCCGCCGTTCCCGCACGTCCAGCCGTCTCTGCCCGCCATCACCGCGGCGCTGCGCTTCGGGATGCGGTCCGCTGTCGAGGAGATCCTGCGGTGATCGAGAAGCGGCTCGTCACCAGCGCGCTCGTCGCGCTCCTCGGCACCGTCACCGGGCTGCCGGTCGGCAGGGGGTCGATCCCGCGTACCGCGACCGGGTTCAAGGCGCCGCCGTACTACATCCTCGCCGTGGTCGACGTGGCCGCGGCGGGCGCGCCGTACGCGGACCAGAACGAGGACATGGAGATCGTCTACCAGGTCACGTCGGTATCCGGGCCGGTGCCGGGCCAGTCCGGCTCGTACGGCACCCTCGAGCAGGCCGAAGGCATGGCCGACAAGGCGCGCGCCGCGCTCCTCGGCCGCGACCCGGCGACCGGCCTGTGGCTCCACGACCTCGACATCCCCGCCGCCAGCGTCACCTGCCGGGAGCTGGAGACCGAACCCGGGGCAACGAATGACCCAGCAGATGGGATCATCAGCTACGTGCAGAGGTACAGGCTCGGCCTCACCCCCGCCTAACCCTCACGGGGTTGGGCTTCACCGCACCGCGGCGGGACCCCACGCGGACGCCACCCCTCGTAGTGGCCGCCACTGACACACCGCGTGAAAAAAGGGGCCCAATCCATGCCCAGGTTCAGCCGCAAGGGCGTCACGAAGATCCTCTTCACGGAGACGATCGCCGCCACCTCCTACCTTCCGACGTCCGCCGAGATGACCGGCGCGACGGACTACACCAAGAAGATCGCCGCAGTCGAGGGGTTCGCCCTGGAGAACCAGGAGATCGAGACCCCCGACATGGACTCCACGTTCGTGTCGAAGATCCCCGGCGACGACCAGGCCAGCGACAGTTCGCTGACGTTCTACGAGGACGACACGACCGACACGATCGAGACCGACCTCGCCAAGGGCACCATCGGCTTCGTCATCATCTGCCGCAAGGGCAAGGCGCCGTCCACCAAGGGCATGGACGTCTACCCGGTGCGGGTAGCCAGCACCTCGGCCGAGATCACGGCGGACAACGAGGCCGCGAAGCTGATGGTCAAGTTCTCCATCACGGACCGGCCGCTGCTGAACGCCACCGTGCCGACCGGGCCCTGATCCGCCGGACTGCCCCCTTCTCCCAGCTCCCGGCCGGGCCCGACGCGTGTCGGGAAGGGGCGCCCGTACGGCGCCCGGTCGGGTCCCCTTCCCTGACGGAGGACCACCCACATGACCACCACGATCGAGCCCCCGGCCGATGCCGTCGCCAAGGACCCGCACTGGGCCAGCACGCTGGAGCGGCTGCGGAACCGCAACCGGCCCACGCTCACCCTCACGATCTGCGACGACCAGGCCGCCAAGGACGCTCTGGCCACCGCCCAGTACGCCGAGCGACGCATCAAGGACACCGCCGAGGCCGACCCCGACAGCGCCGAGTCGAAGAAGGCCGTGCGGACAGCGGCCTCCGAGGTGAAGAAGGCTCAGGCCGCAGTCGACGAAGCCAGCATTGTGCTCACCTTCCGGGCGCTGGAGCGGACCGCGCTGACCGAGCTGAAGAAGGCCCATCCGGCGACCGAGGAGCAGGCGGAGGACGGCTTCGAGTTCAACGTCGACACGCTCGGCCCGGCGCTCGTCGCCGCATCCTCCGTGGACGGGCTCACCGAGGACGACGCCCGCTTGTTCCTGGACACCTGGTCCGATGCTGAAGCCGAGGCCCTGCTGGCCGCCGCGTTCAACGTCCAGCGCGAGACGCGCATGGACCTGGGAAAAGGCTGATCTCCGATGTCCGGCTACGCACCGAGCTTGAGCTGTGTGACCGGTGGGGCATCCCGCACTCCCAGTTTCGGGGCATCGGAGACGGCACCTGGACCGCGCGCGACCGCCAGAAGGCCCTCGCCTACCGCGAGTACCAGCGCACCGTCTGCCCCCAGTGCGGCACCCGCGACGCCGAATGGGACGAAGAGGCGGGCGGCGACGAAGACGCCTACGTCGCCGCGACCCACAAGTGCTCCGGCTGCGAGGTCATCGCCGACAAGCAAGCCGAACTGCCCACCGACGGGCAGGCCGCCCGCGGCATGAAGGTCTACCTGCTCCCGGCCGCCGTGCACGCCGCGCTCCAGGCGCAGCGGGAGCTGACCGGCCGCCGTAGGCAGACCGATGAGGACGACGACTAGCTGAGGAGAGGAGGGGCGGGCCGTGGCCAACTGGAACCTGTCCGTGGATCTGCGGGCGCAGGGCAACAGCCTCGCCCGCGTGCTGCGCGAATCGGCGCAGCATGCCCGCTCCCTCGACCACGCGGTGAAGTCCGCGAAGCGGGAGGTGCGTGAACTCGGCACCGCGTCCCGCACCGCGGCGAACGGCATCCGCACCCTCGGCCGGGAGGCGCGGCAGGCCGCCCGGCACCTGAACAGCCTCGGCGACAACGCCCGCACGAGTGCGCGGCAGCTCGGTCGGTACGGGGACGCCGCCCGCACCGCGAACCGCCACCTGAACAGCCTCGGCACCAACTCCCGCCAGGCGGGCGCGCACCTGCGCGGCATGAACGCCCAGATCAACGCCGCGATCCGCGACCTCACCCGCCTCGCCGCCGCCGCGCGCACCGCCTCCACCCACATGAACCGCGTCGGCGACACCCGCGGCCTGCGGCACATCGCCGACGAGTCCGGCCGGGCCCGCCGCGAGCTGGCCCGCATGGCCGCGCTGCTGTCCGGCGGCGGCCTCGTCATGGGCATGGGCGAGCTGGTCAAGAACGGCAACGAGTACCAGCAGGCCATGAACACGTTCGGCGCCGTGACCGGGGCGACGAAGCTCCAGATGCAGCGCGCCGCCGCCACCGCGGCACAGCTCGGCAACGACCTGTCCCTGCCGAACGCGTCCGCCACCGAGGCGGCCGACGCGATGGTCGAACTGGCCAAAGCCGGGTTCCGTACGGACCAGGCGATCTCCGCGACCCGCGCGTCGCTCACGCTCGCGTCGGCCGCCCAGGTGTCCGCCGCCGACTCCGCCAGGTACCTCGGCGACATGATGGACCAGTTCGGCATGGGCGCCGACCAGGCCGGGCGCGCGAGCGACATCCTCGCCTCCACCGCGAACGCGGCGTCCGGCGACATCATGGACATCTACTACGCCATGAAGTACGCGGGCCCGGTCGCTCACGGGCTCGGCGTCAACATGGAGGAGGCCGCTGCCGCGGTCGGCATGCTCGGCAAGGCGGGCATCCTCGGCCAGACCGCCGGTACGACGCTGCGCGGCATGATGGCGAACCTCGCCGCCCCCACCCCTCAGATGATCGAGGGCCTGAAGGCGATGGGGATCGAGGCGTGGACCGCGGACGGCAAGTTCAAGGGCCTCCGCACGGTCATCGAGGGCCTGTCCAAGGCGCAGCACAAGATGTCGCAGCAGGACTTCGCGGCCGCGGTGAAGAAGAGTATGGGCAAACCGGCGATGTCCGGGGCCATTGCCCTCGCGCACCAGGGCGTCGACTCCTTCGATGCGCTGATGCAGGCCGTCGGCCAGACCGGGTCCGCGGCCGAAATCGCCGCCGCCAAGGGCAAGGGCCTCGCCGGCGCCATGACCCAGCTCAAGACCCAGTCCAAGCAGACTGGCCTCGCGATCTACGACGGCATGGCGCCCGGCCTGGAATTCCTGACTCGCGGCATCACCTCGGCACTGTCCAGCGCCACCCCGAAGATCACGAAGTTCTTCAACTACCTCAACGCCGCAGGCACCCTGTTCGGCCCAGACCTCGCGGCCGCGGCCAAGCGGGAGTTCGGAGGGATCGCCGACGCCGCCCGCGACATGCTCACCCCGTTCAAAGGCGGAGCCGAGAAGGCCATCGCTGACGCCCTCCACCTCATCATCACCGTCGGGAAGCTCGCCGCCGACGTCCTGTCCAACCTCGCCTCCGGTGCGGCGCCCGTGGTGTCCGCGCTCGGCAGCGTCGCCGACGGCTCCTCCGGCGCCGCATCCACCCTCGACATGCTCGTCATGGTCCTCGACGGGGCCGCCGCCGCGGTGGGCGCCCTGTCCGGCGTCCTCATCCCGATCGGGCACATCGTCGGCGGCCTCGTCTCCGCGTTCGGAGCCCTCCCCGGGCCCGTACAGTCCGCCGCCCTCGCCATGCTGCTGTTCCGCCGCGTCCAGCCCGCCCTCACCGGACTGGCCACCACCGTCCGCGGCTCGCTCACCGGCGCCTTCCAGTCTTTCGGGCAGCAGATGGCCGTCCAGAGGTCCCTTGCCGCCGCGGCCGGACAGTCCCTGTCCCGGTACGGGGCCGCGTTCGCCGTCCTCCAGGCCCGCTCCGCGACCCTCGGCGCGATGGGCGCCTCGTTCCGTACCGCCTCGGCCGCGGGCACCGGCTTCGTGGGCACCCTCCGCGGCGTCACCGCCGCCGCGGGCACCGGTCTCTCGCGCGCCATGAGCGGCCTGACGAACGCCATGGGCGGGCCGTGGGGCCTGGCCATCGCCGGGGTGTCCCTCGGCCTCAGCTTCCTCGCGAAACGGCAGCAGGAAGCCGCGCAGGCCGCCGCCGAGCACCAGCAGCGCGTCACCAGCCTGTCCAACGCCCTGCGCGAGTCCGGCGGCGCCATCAACGACAACGTACGCGCCGTCGCCGCACAGACCCTCCTGGACACCAAGCTCAGCGACAGC
Organism: Streptomyces sp. NPDC021115; assembly: GCF_044333065.1. Classification (NCBI taxonomy): domain Bacteria; kingdom Bacillati; phylum Actinomycetota; class Actinomycetes; order Kitasatosporales; family Streptomycetaceae; genus Streptomyces; species Streptomyces sp. NPDC021115. The sequence goes on along the minus strand of NZ_JBIRQF010000028.1, from coordinate 73,047 downwards.
AAGACCAAGCTTGTGGACGTCATGGAACAGTCCGGCGTCTCCATGCGGACCCTGACCGACGCCTACCTCGGCCAGGGCACCAGCATCACCGGGCTGGAGAAGAAGCTCCGCACCCTCGCCGACGCCAACCGCGAGTACAAGGACATCGCCGGCGGCAAGTCGAGCGAGCTGAAGTACACCGAGACCGGCGAGCGGTACAAGAAGGCCGCCGACGCACTGAAGTCGATGAGCGGCGAGATGAAGGAGAGCGTGAAGAACGCTCAGCGGCTCTCCGACGCGAACCCCGGCAAGGCGGTCAGCGCCTACGACAAGCTGAAGTCCGCCGTGGGCGAGCTGGCGGACAAGACGGGGGATGCCGACTCCCGTACCCGGGCGCTGCGCCAGTCCCTGGACCTGTTGTCCGGTGGCTCCATCAGCCTCCAGGCGGCCGAGGCCCGCGTGAATCAGGCGATCACGCAGGCCAACGAGGCGATGAAGGCGGGCATCAGCCACGCCGACGGCTGGGGCAAGGCACTGCTCCGGTCCAACGGGTCGCTGGACACGACCAGCAAGAACGGGCAGAGCCTGTTCAACACGCTCAACGACCTGACTGACGCCTCCGGGAACGCGGCCATCGCCGCCTACGATTTCGCCGAGTCCCAGGGGAAAGACCTTCCGGCCCGGCTGGCTGCGGCCCGCGGGGAGATGCAGAAGTCGCGGGACGCCGCAGTCGCCTTGGCCCAGAACTACGGGCTGACCAAGACGCAGGCCGAGGGCGTCGCGGACTCGCTCGGCCTGATCCCTGGCCAGGTGTCGATCCTCCTCCAGACCAAGGGCGTCGACTCGACGCTCGCCGAGTTGCTGGCCGTGAAGGCCCAGTTCGAACAGTTCCCGAACAAGAAGACCATCACGGTCGACGCGCTGGGTGCGGAGGCGAAGAAGAAGCTCGAGGACCTGGGCTACACGATCAAGCTGATCCCGGGCACCCGCCAGTACCGGATCACGGCGAACACGGCGCAGGCGAAGAAGGCGCTCGCGGACTACCTGGCTGAGCAGGCCAAGGTGAAGGGCAAGCGGGTCACGCTGTCCGCCGCGACGAAGGGCGCGATCCGGGACCTGGAGAACCTGAAGTCCGCGGTCCGCGGCGCCAAGGGCAAGACCATCACCATGCGCGTGCCGACGGCGGAGGGCCGTCGTCAGCTCCAGCTCCTCGGCTTCAAGATCAAGAGCACGCACGGGAAAACCGTCACCGTCCAGGTCCCCACCGGCACCCCACGATCCCAGGTCGCCGCGATCCAGGGCGCTATCGCCGCCCTGCGCGGCAAGTCCGTCACCATCACCACCCGGCATGTCGACGTTTTCGAGACCCGCGGGACCGCCAAGTCGGCGGCCGCCGGGATCCGCGCCCAGGCCCGGAACCTGAAGAAAGCCGACGGCGGACTGGTCGACTACTACGCAGACGGAGGCGTCCAGCGCGGCGGGGTACGCCGTTTCGCGGGCGGGGCCGAGGACCACGTCGCGCAGATCGCCCCCGCCGGGTCCTGGCGGGTGTGGGCCGAGCCCGAGACGCAGGGCGAGGGCTACGTCCCGTTCGCCCCGGCCAAGCGGCCCCGCTCCCGCCGCATCACCGAGGAGATCGTGCGGCGCCTCGGCGGCGACCCGCGCGGCATCCAGTGGAACGCCGACGGATCGGTCACCGACTGGCGGTACGACCCCCAGACGGGGTCCCTGTACTCCTCCTCCGACGCCGGGCAGGCCGGACACAAAACGCGGAAGGTCAAGACCAAGCACGGCACGAAGGAGGTCGATTACTTCTCGCTGAAGGCGGTCGAGCAGAAGCTCATGTCCACGGCGAAGGCCGCGCGCGCCTGGAACAAAGACCTGTCCACGGTCTCCGACCGCGTCGGCTCCGACGTCGCCGAAGCCCTGGCCAACATGGGCGCCGACGGTGTCGCGCTGACGAAAAAGATGGCGCACGGCAGCAAGCGCTACATCGAACTGATGGCCAAGCAGCTCCGGGACTTGGCCAAGACGGCGAAGGCCAGCCTCACGGACTACACGCGGCAGCTCGAGAAGGCCAACACCAGCAACAGCAAGTTCCAGGCCGACCTCGCCAAGCTGGCCTCGATGGGCTACGGGGATCTTGCCGCGCAGCTTGCCGCGCAGGGCGACCAGGCCGCGATCGACATCGCGTCCTCCGCGGTGAAGGACAAGAAGAAGGCCAAGAAGGCCAACGACGCCGCGAAGAAGGCCAACTCAGCGCTCAGCCAGGATCAGGTCGCGGAGATGGTGCAGATCATCGCCGCCGTCACCTCCAGCAAGGTCGGCATCCACGCCGTGGCGGAGAAAACGAAGCTCGGCGAGGACGAGATCATCGACGTCGCCACGAAGGCCAAGGGCCAGATGTCGAAGGCCCTCGGCTCTCGAGGGAAGCAGTTCTTCGCCGACCTCGCCCGCGCACAGAAAGGCATGTCGTACGCGGACGGCGGCATCCGGGCCGGCATGTACGCCACCCGCGGCGGCATCGTCCGTTTCGCGGAGCCGCAGACGCACGGCGAGGCGTACATCCCGCTCGGCGCGAACAAGCGCGGCGCCGCCACCAACGTCCTCAACGATGTGGCGCACCGGTTCGGCCTCGGCCTCACCGACGCTAGCGCCGGCCGGACCGTCATCATCCGGCAGGACGGGCCCACCCACGTCACCGTGCCTGTGACCAAGACCGACGCCTCGGCCTACGACATCGCCCACCAGGTGGGACGTCAGATACGGCGCGCCAAGCGCGGAGGGGTGGCCGCACGTGCCTGACATCGACCTCGAAGAAGGCCAGTGGGACCTGGGCGGCGTCCTCATGGGGGCGGGGACCCCGATCCGGTTCAAGGAGGTCACCGGCCTCGGCTGGCCCGGCACCCGGGACAGCAGTGTCGACCAGCCCAGCGCGGACGGTACGTTCCCCGGCCCGGACTACTACACCTCCCGCACGATCGAGTTCGACGGCGGCATCACCATCCCCGGCGACGGGCCGGCGTGCCAGGCTCTGCTCGGTCAGCTCCAGGCCGCCGCCGACGACCCCACGATCCGGCTGGTTGGCGGGGCCACGATGCCGCTGCGCGTACGGCGGCCGGGCGGTACTACCCGCCGCGTCAACGGACGGCTGCGCCGCCTGGCCGCGGAGATGGCGACCGCCGTCCACGGACGCATCGAACTCGACATGGCGTTCGAGGCCACCGACCCCATCTGGTACGGCGACCTCGAGCAGACCGTTGACATCCCCCTCGGTTGGATGACCGGCGGAGGCTTCACCGCCCCTGTCTTCGCGCCCATCTACGTCACCTCGGCGACCGCGGCCGCCGTACGGCCCGGCTGGGTCACCAACGCCGGCACCCGCGACACCTGGCCCGTGCTCCGCATCAACGGGCCCTGCACGAACATCACCATCACCCACGTGCCGTCCGGCCGCACCCTCACCCTGCCCACCCTGGTCCTCACCACTGGTCAATGGGTCGAGCTGGATACCCGCCCGGGACGCCTGTCGGTGGTGCGGGAGAACGGCGGCAACGCCGAAACCTACCTGTCCGCCGCTTCCCGTCTCGACCTGTTCTCCCTGCCACCCGGCCCATCAGAGATGCGGTGGACCGCCGTCGACCCGTCCAACACTGCCCGCCTCACCGTCACCTGGCGCGACGCCTACACCGCCCTCTAGGAGCACCCGATGGCCCTGTTCCAGGCCCCGATCCTCACTGACGGGGCGTACCACTCGGCACAGCAGTTCCGCATGTTGGTGCGGGACCTGGCCCGCGCCAACGAGGGCATCACCCAAGGCGACGACCTCAAAGTCACGGCCCTCTCGACGCCGGGCAGCCAGGTGCAGATCTCGGACGGGTCCGGCATCATCCGCGGCCGGGCCAACACTTTCCAGGGCTCGTACGCGGTGTGCAACGTGGGCACCGCCACCCTCGATATCGCCCCTACCGGCGGCACCGGCCGCTCCGACATGATCTGTGTGCGCGTGGAGGACCCCGAGTACGAGGGCACCCTCGACCCGGCGCTGCAGCAGATCGAGTACTTCCAGGTCATCTCCGGGGTGACCTCGACCGCGACCGCGATCCCCGACAGTCGCACCGCGATTCCACTGGCGCGGATCGACATCCCCGCCTCCACGTCCATCATCACCAACGCGATGATCACGGACCTGCGGAAGATAGCCAACCCGCGCCGCGACCGATCCCTGTGGCTCCAGTCCCCAGCAAGCCTCTCCACAGAGATCAGCGGCAGCTCCGGCAGCTTCTCCTACTTCACCACCGCCGCCGGATGGACCATCCCCATCCCCGCCTGGGCCGGAAGCGTCAAAATCAAAATCGACGTCGGCCAGCTCCGCTACTCCACCGGCACCGTCTACGGCTACCTGCGCGCCACCTTCGGCTCCTCCCTCACCGTCCAGCAAGTCGTCCTCGACGACAACCAGGGCTCCGTGGTCCGCCGCCAGACCGTCGTCCTCGGCGACACCCTCACCATCCCGGCCACCTACCGCGGCACCAACCAGCTCCTCCGCCTCCAGGCCGCCGGCGGCACCGGCAACGCCGGAAAGTTCTCCGTCGACTCCTCCACGACGCTCATCGCGGACGTCGAGTTCTTCGAGGCGCCGTACTGATGGCCGCCTCCTACCGGGTCCTGACCCAGCACGCCCTGACCGGCCAGTGGCTGTCCAAAGCCCTCCCCCTCACCGACCTCGAATACGGCTCCGAACTCAACGGGCCCGGCTCCCTGACCGGCACCCTCAAACCCCACCTCCTGGCGTCCAACACCACCCTCACCGACCCCGGCACCACCCTCATCTACGTCGAAGACGACGGCCTGCTGCGCTGGGGCGGCCTCGTATGGGACGCCCGCCCCAGAGGCTCCGAGTACGCCATCGAAGCCGCCGGATGGTCCTCCTACCTCCAGCACCGGCACGACATCGACGGCAACCTCGGCGGCCGCGGCCCCTACGTCTACGCCGACCCCTGCAAAGTCATCCGAGACATCTGGGCCTACGCCCAGTCCATCCCCGACGGAAACCTCGCCGTCACCGTCGACCCCACCACCAGCACCGCCACCGTCGGCACCCCTGCCGAACCGCTCGCCTTCTCCTGGTGGGAGAACCCCGTCCTCGGCGACGCAGCCGACGACCTCGTCTCCGGCGACGCCACCCCCGACTACACGTGCGACGTCTCCTGGAACAGCAGCCGCACCACACCCCAGCGCCGTATCCGCCTGGGCTGGCCCCGCCTCGGCGCCCGCCGCAAAGACATCAGCTTCTCCACCGGCGTCAACATCGTCGAAGACCCCGAGGTGCCGCAGGCAGGGGACGAGTACGCGCAGGTCGTCATCGCCTCCGGCGCCGGCGACGGCTCAGCGAAACGCCGCGCCATCAACGCCGTCCGCAACGGCCGCCTCCGCCTGGAGACCGTGCTTGACCTGCCGGACATCAAGGCCACCGACATCCTCGTCAAACGCGCGGCCGCCGAAGCGAAGTGGCGCCAGACCCTCGGCACCGTCGAGGAGATCACCGTGCGGGACCACGCCGCGGCGCCGATCGGATCGTGGCAGGTCGGTGACGACGTCCGCGTCCGCGTCAACAACGACTGGGTGTCGTTCGCGGGCTGGTGCCGCATCACCGCCTGGACCGTGAAACCTGACGCCCCCGGCGGCATGCAGGCCACCCTCCAGCTCAAGCCCGCCGACTCCTACGTGTACGGAGGTGTGTGATGGACCTCGGAGCCCGCCTGGTGGCGCTGGAGCAGCGCCTCGCGAAGGTGGAGCGGTCCTCGCGCCTGTCGTCGGCGTCACTGGACAACACCGCTCTCCAGGTGAAGGACGACACCGGCAGTCTGCGGGCGATCGTCGGCCAGCAGGCGGACGGCACCAGCGGCATCCAGGTCGTCAACGGCCCGCCCCCGCCCGCACCGTCCACGCCGATCGTCGCCTCCGTGCTCGGCGGCGTCACCGTCTCCTGGGACGGCCAGCTCGCCGACGGCGCGACCATCCCGCTGGACTGGTCCCGCATCGAGGTCCACGCCTCCACCACGCCCGTGTTCGACCCTCTGCCGTCCACGCTCCAGGGCACGATCGAGACCGCGCAGGGCGCCACCGTCGTCGTCCCCACGAACGTGCCCGTCTACGTGCGGCTCCTGGCCCGCAACACCTCCGGCGCCGCCTCACCCTCCTCGACCGAGGTGGGCCCGTACGGCCCGGCACCGGTCGTCGCGGACGCGCTCCTCGACGGCATCGTCACCACCACCAAACTCGCGGACGACGCGGTCACCGCGGCGAAGGTCGCCACCGGAGCGATCGACGCAGACGCTCTCGCTGCAGCCGCCGTCACCGCGGCCAAGCTTGCCGCCGACGCTGTCACCTCGGCAGCCATCGCTGATGGGGCGATCGGCTCCACCGAGATCAGCGACGGGGCCATCACCACTCCGAAGCTGACCGCGAACGCCGTGACGGCCAACGAGGTCGCCGCGAACGCAGTGACCGCGGCGAAGCTGGCCGCGAACGCGGTCATCGCCGGGAAGATCGACGCGGGCGCCGTCACCGCGGGCACCATCGCGGCCGCCGCAGTCCAGGCCGGGAACCTGGCCGCCGCCGCAGTACAGGCGGGGAACGTCGCAGCGGACGGCATCCAGGCCGGGAACATCGCCGCGAACGCGGTCACCGCGCGAGAACTGTCAGCCCTGTCGGTCACCGCAGGGAAGATCGCCGCGAACGCGATCACCACCAGCACCCTCGCCGCCGGATCGGTCGACGCCACCGCCCTGAAAGCGGACGCCATCACTGGCAAAACCATCACCGGCGGCACCATCACCGGCTCCCTATTCCAGACCGCGACCAGCGGCCAGCGCGTCACCGTCAACGAGTCCGGAGCCAACAAAGTGCTCGTCTACGACGCCACCGGCCGCGCGGTCGGGGAACTCTCTCCCCAGGGACTCCTCCTCGCGGGCAGCAGCGGCGCCATCATGCAGATGGACCCCAACAGCACCTATCCCAACCTGCGATTTACCAACGCCAGCGGCTCCAATCAGGCGTTCATAAACGTGGTCGAAGCCGTCACCGGGGACGCGGACCTCGGCCTGAACAGCGGCACGTTCACCGCCAGCGGCTACAGCGACATGATGTGGCGGACCTTCTTCGGCCGCGACTTCTGGGCTGCCGAACGAATCCGCAACACCTCCCAGTCCACCACCATCGGCGGCCGGATCTTCATGGATGGCGGGACCGTCACGATCGGATACGAAGACGCGACCGGGGCCACACAGCGCGGCGATCTGCTCTTCACCTCCGGCAATGCACAACTCCGGGCCAGGTTTTTCGGCCTCCCACCGGCCAGCAACCAAACCGCCCTCTACACAGAGACGGCGGCAGGCCACACCGGATACATGCTCAGGCTGTACAACAACGACGCGGGCACCTACCGGCTCTCCGTCGACCTCGCGGGCAACACCACCATCGGCGGCGTGCTGTCTGCGCCGAACATAGTCACCGGCACGGTGACCATCACCCCCGCAGCTGCGTACACGCCGACCAGCACCATCGTCAGCGGCCTCAACGTGGCGGGGACCACGTTCCGTGGATACGCCACGGCGAACACCACTGTGCCCGGTTACCGGGCATCCGCTACACCGGCCGGGGCCGGTGTCACCGGCGTCAGCGTCTCCAACGTCACCAGCACTGGCCTGACGGTGTGGGTGAACCGCGAAAACACGACCGCCACAACGATCAACTGGATGGTGATTGGATCATGACCGACATTGACGACACCACGACAGACGCCCCCATCGATTCCCCGACTGACCCGGAGCCGACCGACCCGACTCCGCAGCCCAGCACCGAACCCCCGCTCCGGCCCACCGAGCCGTTCTCCTTCCAGCCCTACCTCTGGTACTCGGGCACCTGGGCTTGCGCCACGAACACCTGCCGGAACTACAACCAGGTGAAGGAAGAGCCGCTGATCTGGTCCAACAACGGCACCAACGTGGTCATCTACTGCGGCGTGTGCAACAAGCGGTCCACGATCCTGTCCGCGACCCTGCTCTCCCCGCAGCCGCCGGAGGAGTGACCGAGGGCAACACCGGCCTGGCCGGGCCGTAACCTGACATCACCGGGCGACCCTCCGCCCCACAGCACCCCCTGAGGGACCGCACCCGTCGTGGCGCGCAGACACCTGACAGAATCTTGGGCGCGGGGAGATCCAGGAGCGGGCGTTGCCCGACATCACGGTGCGCGAATACCCGGTGCAACCGGGCCTCGGCCGCCATCAGGCGCTGGACCCGCGCAGCCTCGCCTACAGCCGCCCCTACAGCGGCGAGCCCATCCGGGCCACCGCGTGGGAGCCCCGCATCCCCGTGTTGGACCAGCAGCGCCTGCTTGAGCAGGGCATCCGCACCAGCGCCCTGTTCGAGGGTGTCGAGGACGTGGACGCTCTCGGCTCCTGTACTGGCAACGCTGGGACCGCCGCGCTCTCCGTCCTCCTCGACCGGGCGCAGGCCGCCGAGGCGGGACTCGACACGGCCGACGCGCGCGCGGCCGAGGAGTTCGCGATCGGCCTCTACGCGGACGCCACTACCGCCGACCAGTGGAAGGACGCCACCTGGCCTGTCCAGGACTGCGGCTCGTCCGGTCTCGGCGTCGCCAAGGCGCTCCGGCGCCGGGGTCTGATCCACCAGTACGGGCACGCCACCACCGCTCACGAACTCGCGCGCGACCTCCAGGCCGGGCCCGTCCTCATGGGTCTCCCGTGGCTGAACGCGTTCTTCGAGCCCGGCAAGAGCGGCTTCATCGACCACGACCCCGGCTGGGCCGACTCGGGTACCGCGGGCGGCCACGAAGTGTGCATCGTCGCCCTCGAGGACGTCGCCCTCGACGAACACGGCCGCCTGATCCCCGAGCACACCGTGCTCCGCTTCAGAAATTCCTGGGGCTCGGACTGGGGGGACAGCGGCGACGGGCGGCTCTACCTCACCACCTACCTCGCGCTGCGCCCCGAGGTCGACCTCTGCCAGCCCCGCCTCGAAAGGGCGACCCGCACATGACCACCTTCCACGCTGCCATCGTGCACGCCGACCAGACCGTCACCTACTGCGGCACGGTCGACCAAGAGCACGTCGATGAAGCCCGGCGGCACGCCGAGCTGGACGATACGCCGCGGGTCGCGCTCACGCACCCGCGCTGCCCAGACTCGCTGTTCATCCCCCGCGAGGACGGCGACCTCGACCACTACGAGCCGGTAGACCAGCCGTTCACCGTGCGTCAGCCGGACCCGAACCCGCTCCCGGACCTGGACGTAGCCGACGACGGGGAGGCGGACGAGCCGCGCGGCGCCAGCAGCGGCACCGTGTGGATCAGCGGCGCCATCCGTATCGGCTCCGGGACCATCGGCGGCGCCATGGACTACCCGAACTACCCGCCGCGCGCGGTCGAGCACACCACCGAGTCCCCGGCGGGCGGAAAGTACCTCGAGTCGATCAGCTCCTACCTGATCCGTGTCGGCTCCGAGCCGCAGCTCGTGTACTGCCCCGTCACGGACCGAGTCGCCCAGCTCGGCCCGCTCAACCAGTCCGCCCGGGCCCTGCGCAACGACGGGTCCCGTCGCACGAACCGCGAGGGCAAGGTCTGCATCCAGACCGAGGTGCTGGGCTACGCCAGCAAGCCGTGGACCAAGGGGTTCGACCCGGCCGAGAAGCCCGTGTTCCGGAAGATGCAGGCCGCGAAGCGGTCTTGGGGCATCCCGGACGTGTGGCCCGCGGGGAAGCCGCCGGCCACCGCGGCGGCCGCGGCGAAGGGCCCGCGGTCGAGGAAGACGTGGGAGACGAAGGGCGGTGTGTACGCGCACGGCCAGACTCCTGGTCAGAATCACTGGGATCCGGGGGCGATCGACACGAGCATCGTCCCGGGCAAGCCGTCCAGCAGCGACAGCGACGGGAGCAAGCCCGCACCGAAGCCGACCGCCCACTACGAGCCGTTCCCGGGCGCCGCGTTCTTCCACGGCGGCCGCCATTCGGCGATCGTCACCGCAATGGGCAAGCGGCTCGTCGCCGAGGGCTGCGGCGCCTACCGCAACGGGCCCGGCCCGGACTGGACGAACGCCGACCGCGAGAGCTACCGCCGCTGGCAGGTGAAGTACTCGAAGGCGCACAACAAGGGCTGGACCGGCGATGCGCTGGACGGCATCCCAGGGAAGGAGTCCTGGGATGCCCTCCGGGTGCCGAGGGTCTGAGAACCTAGCGTTTCTGGCGAGCCCGCCAAGCGGCCTTGGCGGCGCGAGCGCATGCCTTGCACAAGCGGGCGCCGCTTGGCTTCCGCCCAGTGTTCTCAGGGGTGTATTCGTGCCCGTTGGGGCAATGGGTCACTGGCGGAAGCGGGTTCGCCATTCGCTGGGCTTGCCTTTTGACTTGGGCTCGGATCCGTTCGCACGTCCGGCAGCCGCGCTTGCCGTTCGTCATGCGAGTGTTCTCGATCGTGTACTCGTGCCCCTGCGGACAGTGGGTTATCACTTTGATCGGGTTCTCGGCTCGATAGGCAGAATGGCGCTCAGCGGATCGCTTCCGCTCGCAGGAACGGCAGCATCGTCGGCCAGCCTTGTCTCGTCGCGTGTTCTCTTCGGTGAACTCATGGCCAAGAACACAGTGCGTCTTCCGCGAGTTCCAATGGGAAGCGCGGCCGCGGCCGGTGTTCTCGGAGTTCGGCTTGAGACCTATATGTGCAGGATTCACGCAGGCGCGATGCTGGCAGGCGTTTCCTCCGCCACAGGTCTCGGGCCGATGGCACTCGTGATCGGCAACCAGGCCGTCCGGTATCGCCCCGACCAGAGTGCGGTACGCCACGAGGTGCGCATGGACCGACTTGCCGTCCCATCCAACCTTTCCGTAGCCAAGACTCTTGGCTCCGGTCCAGCGCCAGCATCCGTCGAGTTCGACACGGACCTTGTCCCAGAAGCGCTCAGGGAGGCGGTTGTCGCCGAATCTGGGCGTGGTGGTACCGTCGGGCATGTTCGACTCCTTCATAGTCGGACCGCGCCCCGGGAGTGTTGGCCCACTCGCCGGGGTTTGTCATGCCATTTTACCGAATTCCCGTCAAATGCGTGCGGCGAATTCCCTCTTCTTTCCGGCGCCGGACATCACGCGGCCGGAATGCAGATCAGCAATTCCGTCTCCTCGAAGGAAGCGCCATGAAGTCCACCCTGATATTCGGCCGGGAGCCGTCCGTCATCCTCGGCCTCGTCGCCGTGGTCGTGCAGTTCTTCTCGGCCTTCGTCATGGAGGTCAAGCCGGACACGCAGACCGCGGTGAACGCCGTGGCGGCAACCGCGGTCGGCCTCCTGGTCGCCTGGAAGGTCGGTGACGGCGTCCTCGCCGCTCTCACCGGTCTGGCCCAGGCCGGGCTCGCGCTCGGCATGAACCTCGGGCTCGACTGGTCCACCGCGAAGCAGGCCGCATACATGGCCCTGATCACCATCGTGGCCCAGGCGTTCGTCCGCACGCAGGTGTCCGCTCCCGTTCCGGCGACGGCCGTGAAGCGGGCTGTCCGCTCGGTGTCCTGAGCGTCTTATCCACCCTCGGAGCACGACATGGCCGATGAGCCGTCTCTCGGCGAGCTGGGGCGGCTCATCGAGCTTATGCGCGGCGACATCCGCGATGACTTGGCCGGGCTTAACGCCCGTCTGGATCGCATGGTGTCGCAGGACGTGTACGGGGTCGAGAAGGCCGGGACCGCCCGGCAGCTCGCCGACATAGCGAAGTCCGTCGAAGCGCTACAGGCGCAGCGGCAGCAGGACGCGGACCGGGTGACACAGACCCGCAGGTGGCTGATCGCCTCGGTCATCATCCCGATCGTCGGGATCGTCCTACCGCTGATCGTGGTGATGAAAGGAGCTGGAGCATGACCCGGGCGGAGGCCCACAAGCGGCGGCGCCGCGGCGACTATCTGGCGGCCGCGGGCGCGCTGCTGTTCGCCGCGCTGCTCGCTGCTGGGTTGACCGCCTTCCTCATGCAGTCCAAAGATCTGGCGGACGCCAACCGGGCGCGGGATCAGTTGGCGCGGCAGGTGCAGGGGCTGGGGGCGTCTCCGGTGGCTGGACCGCCGGGGTCGCGGGGTACGCCGGGTGATGTGGGCCCGTCTGGTCCGCCGGGTTCGCCTGGCCCGACGGGGCGGCCGGGTGAGGACGGGAAGAACGGTCGGGACGGCGCGTCTGGGAAGCCGGGTGGCCCGGGCCCGTCGGGTTCTCCTGGCCGTCCCGGCGGCAACGGTGCCAGCGGCGCCGACGGGGCGAACGGGGCGGATGGCAGCAACGGATCGGACGGTGCCGCCGGGCCCGCGGGCCCGGCCGGGCCGGAAGGTCCCCAGGGCGCGCAGGGGCCGCAGGGTGAGAAGGGGGACAAGGGAGAGACAGGTGAGACGGGCGACCGCGGCCCGGCCGGACCGGGCTGCCCGGACGGCTACAGCCTCCAGACGCCCTCGTACGACCCCGACGCCCTGGTCTGTCGTCGCGACGGCGCGCCCGACCCGCAGCCGTCCGACACGAGCGGCACGGGGCTGCTCGGCATGCCCATCGACCGGCGCCGCTACTGAGGAGATCGCCATGACCATCGTGAAGGGCAAGCTCATCGGCCCGGCCGACCCGTCCCGGGTGGAGGTGACAGCCGAGCTGGTGGACGTGACCGGTGCTCGCACGGTGGGCTATGTGGCCTCCGCTGAGGGCGAGGTCGTGCGGCCGGTGCGCATCACCCCGGAGAGCGACGGGACATGGTCAGCGGATCTCCTGCCGAACGCGGGGATCGAGTCGGTCGCGGGGGACACGCTGTGGGCGGTCATGGAGGGCCGCGCGCTGGACGGCACACCGGTGGTAACGCACATCGTGGTGCCGGATACGGGCGGCCCGTACTGGCTGGGTGACCTGCGCGCAGATCTGTCCAGCACGCTCTCGGGCAGCGGCACGGTGGTGTACGTGCCGGGCCCGGCCGGTCCGACGGGGCCCGAAGGCCCTGCTGGGTCCGCCGGGGCGACCGGACCGGCCGGGGCTGAAGGTGCACCGGGCCCAGAAGGGCCTGCGGGGCCGAAGGGCGATCAGGGCGAGACCGGTCCGGCCGGGCCGCAGGGTGCTACTGGCGTTACGGGGCCGGAAGGACCAGCTGGCCCTCCGGGCGCAGACGGCGCGCCGGGAGCCACAGGGCCGAAGGGCGATCAGGGCGCCACCGGGCCCCAGCCGCCCCTCGGCGCCGCTGGTGACGGGCCCACCGTGGCACTGCGGTCGGACGACCCAACGACGACGAACGCGCGCACACCGCTGCCGCACGCCTCAACGCATGCCGCGGCCGGGTCCGATCCGCTGACGCCGGGGATGGTGGGGGCGGATCCGGCTGGTGCGGCGTCGAACGCGCAGTCTGCGGCGATCTCGGCGGCCGCCGCGGACGCGGCCACCAAGGTCACCGCGCACACGGGGGCCACAGACCCGCACGGGGACCGCGCCTACTCGGACGGCGTCACCGGGCCGATCGCCAGCAGAGTGACCGCCGTCGAGACCGGCTTCACCACAGTCAACACGTACATCACGGATGCCCAGAATCGGGTGCTGGCGCTCGAGAACGGCGTCCTCTATAAGACGGGCGGCACTATCGGCGGCAGCCTGGCCGTCACGGGCAACGCACTGGGGATGGACACACCGGCCGCGCACGGGGTCGCCGCCTGGTGCTACGACCCGGCGCTGGCGGTCAACTCCACGCAGCTCACCGCGGGCACGCTGTACCTGGTCCGCGTCAACGTCGCCGCGAACGTGAATGTCACGAAGGTCTACTGGTGGGTGGCGAACACGGGGTCTTCTGCTGTCGCTGGGCAGAACTTGGTGGGCTTGTATGACGCTGGTGGCACGTTGCTGGCGTCGGCGAACGTGGATGCGGCGTTCGCCTCGGCCACGTTGAAGACCACCACCATCGCGTCCACGGCCCTGAGCGCGGGCCAGTTCTATTGGGTGGCGTTGCTGTTCAACGCGTCGGTCACGCCGACGCTGACCCGCGGTTCCGGCTGGACTGGCGTCGATGCGGCCGCGAACCTCGGCCTGACGGCGGCAACGTACCGGTTCGCGAAGAACGGGACTGGCCGCACGTCGCTGCCTTCGTCGATCACCCCAGGGTCGAATGTGGGGTCGGATATTGCTGGGCCGTGGGTGGCGGTGGGCTCGTGACGGATGTCCGGTACTTTTGGGCGGAAAATAATGGAGTCCAGTCCTCCGTTTCATCAGCCCCAACCGCCCCACCAGCACCAGCCGGACAGGGCGCGGCTACGCTGACATAGCGAGGTCCCGCCTGCTTTCCTCAGGCGGGACCTCGCTATGATGCTGGTCAGACGCTGTGCAGGATGTCCTGCATCCTCTGCGCGTGAGCGGGCAGGTCGTTCAGCCATCCCTCGCCATGCTCGTCGCAGTACTTGCTGTCTTCCTCCGATCCCGGGGCGAGGTAGCAGTCGGAGCGGGGGCACGTACCGCATGTTGCCTCGCAGCACGGTTCTCCGGGGTTGCAGTCCTCGCACCGCAGCCCCATGCAGTACGGGACGGGGCGCTTCTGCACGCCGCCTCGGGGCCCGAAGCTGAGCAGCGCGTAGGGCTCTGCCGAGTCGGGGGTCTCGTACAGGAAGATCGCGGACAGGTCGCGTGTGCCGTAGAACTGGGCGTCGGCCCTGATGGTTCCGTCGACCAGTTGCTGACGGTGGGTGTTGGTCTCGCCAGGGCGGCTGATCCGCTCCCGCAGAGCGTCCTTCGCGGCGTCCAGGGACGGCCACATCTCCCTGCTGTTGGTGATGGTCTCGTAGGAGACGGGCTCCCACACGCCGTACACGGGCATGGTCGGCGTCCTCACTTCTCGGTGGTGCGGTCGGTGGTGGGTTGTCCCGCTTGTTCCTTCAGCTTGATGTCGATGTGGGTCCAGCCGAGCCGGTCCCGATGCGACCGCTCGGCGAGTTCGTTGCGGACCGCTTCGGCTTGCTCGCGCGCCGGAGGCTTCCCGTCGTCGTCGCGAACTGTCTTCCGATAGTCGGGGCGTTTCAGGTGGAAGTTGCGGGTCCCTCGGTAGGCGATCACTTCGTAGGCGGCCATACGTCCCCCATCCAGAGTGTCGGTGCGCTCACTGTTCGGTGGTGCGGTCGGTGGTCTCGTCGCCGGTCACGGGGACGAGCTTGGCGATGGGCTTTCCGTGTCGGGTGATGAGGATCTGTTCGCCCTGGAAGCCGACCCGGTTCAGTAGGTCGGCGAACTTCCGGCGGGCATCCTCGGCTGTCGGTCCCAGAGCCGGGGCTACGGTGCCAGGCCGCGCCGGACTCCCCAACGGAGGCGGGTTGTCGGAGCCGCGCACGTTGTACAGCGGCTTCTCCTTGGTGATCGCCTCACTCTCGTCCGTTTCCGCTTCCGTTCGGGTGTCGTGCCAGACGACTTCCTTGCGGGCGACTTGCGGCCACCATGACTTCTTCCGAGAGTGTGTGTCCCAGCGGACCGACAGGTCGGCGGTGATGCCTACGTAGAGCAGTGCGTCGGTGTCGTCGTAGAGGCGGTAGACGGCGGTGCGTCCGGCGAAGGTCATTGGTCGTCGTCCTCCGTCAGGCGCGTGGCCTGCTCCCACCAGGTGTACGGCACCAGAACCGCGCGGGCCTCGTCGCTCTTGGTCAAGATCACATGCTGTCCGGTGAAGTGCGCCTGGTCGACCAGACGGCCAAGTTGGGTGCGTGCATCACGCGAGCCCATACGGGCAGGTTCGTTCATGTACACAGTGTACACCCTGTACCCGGAAGGTGGAATCTCGGAGAGGCCGCCTATCGGCCCTCGTCGCAAGGAGGTCAATCCAGCGCGATCGCGCCTGCCGCTTAGGATCGTTCCTGACGAAAAATCGCACAGACATTCATGTTGCCCTCGGCGTGTCGGTCGCACCGGGGGCAACATGCGTTATAGCTCTTTGTAATGTTCCTGATCTCGGCCGATCGCCGGCTGGGGGAACATCCCGCCTAGACTACGGAATCATGGAACTCCACCTATAGAGGAGTTCGTATGCCCCAGCCCCGCCGCTTCCACCTCCAGCGCGACACCGACATCACCGGGGTGTCCGGCACCGGCCGCGTCGCCGAAGGCGTCATGTGGTCCGACGGCACTGTGTCCGTTCGCTGGCTCGGCGAACGACCCAGCACAGTGTTCTGGGACAACGGTCTGGCCGACGCCGAGCACGTCCATGGACACGGCGGTCACACCCGCATCGTCTGGGACGACCCCGAGCCTGCACTCGCCGGGGACTGCCCGCACTGCCCCGACGGGCACACCCCCGCCGACCAAGGTTCCCAGCCCTGGCACGCCCACGTCGGCCCCGAGCGTGACGGCGATGGCCAGCCGATGGAAATCATCGTGGCCCGTTCCGCTGGTGCGCACGTCGCGGAGTCCGATGCTGAGTGGATCCGCCTCCGCCTCAACGGTCCGGACGACAACCGCCCGGCGCCGCCTATGCGGCCGACCACCTTCTCGCGGCTTGGGCGCGGCGCGTAAGGACGCCCGGCAGGATCGCTCTCTCAGCAGCGCATAACGTGTGTTTAGAGCCTGTCGGGGCACCAGGTGATCATGTCCCCCGTATAATTTCCCTTATGCGAGGCTGCTTACGTGAGCGGCCCGGAGAGGGAACAAGGCCATGAGTGAGCTGCCGCAGATCGACGTCCCGCCGTGCGTGTTCTGCGACATCGTCGCCGGGCGTGCGCCCGCAGACATCTTCCACGAGTGGGACGACGCCCTCGCGTTCACGCCGCTCAACCCCGTCACCGAAGGCCACCTCCTCGTCATCCCAAAGGTGCACGTCGCCGATGTGGGGCACGACCCGTACGTCAGTGCCGCCACCATGCAGCGAGCCGCCCAACTCGCAGCCATCCAGTGGTGCAACGTCATCACCTCGCGCGGACGGGTGGCAACGCAGAGCGTCTTCCACCTCCACTTCCACATCGTCCCCCGCCGGGAGAACGACGGACTGGCACTCCCCTGGACCGAGACCCACGCATGACCGAGCACAAAGACCTGGAGGTGGTCGACGCCGAGCTGGTGGACGACGATCACCTCCCCACGCTGCGCCCCGACACCCAACCGGCCTGCCCCACGATCGACCGGCACACCATCCTGCGCCCCGGTGAGCTGCCGACCACCAAGCGCCCGACGTACACCGCCCGGGACTTCTACGTCTCCGAGGAGACCTCCCGCCGCATCGACGATGCGTCGGCGCCGAAGAACACCGACCGGAACTACCGCTCCCAGCGCGGCATGTTCGAGCGCTGGTGCGACGACATGGGGCGTGTCGCCAACCCGTGCACCACCGCCACGTACATCGAGTACATCGCTTCCCTGATCGCCCAGGACAGGTACAGCCCGAACAGCCTGAAGACCCACAAGAGCGCGATCCGCTCCATGCAGCCCGAGGACGCCAAGCCCGGCACCCGGGTCGTCAACGGCATGATCAACGAGTACGCGAAGCAGTGGGGCAAGCGGAACCGGGTGAAGAAGGCGCCCGCGATCACCGATGCCATGTTCCGGGCCATGGTCGCCACCTGCGACCAGCGGCACCCCATCGGCATCCGGGACCGGTGCGCGCTCGTCCTCGGCCGCGGTGCCCTGAACCGGCGCATCGAACTGGCCGACCTGCTCATCCCGGACGTTGACGTCGACGACGACTTCGTCACCCTCGACATTCGGTTCGACAAGACGCACCAGGACGGCGACGGCGAGCCCACCCACATCCCGGCCGCGCCCGATGACCTCCTCATCTGCCCAGTCGACGCTGCCCGCGCGTGGTTCAACATGCTCCACCGGCTCGGCGTCCGCGACGGCGCATTCCTCCGCGCGCTCACCTCCGCCGGGACGCTACAGAACCGCTCCACCGCCACCACCCGAGGCGACCACGTCTCCGGGGACGCCGTGAACGACTGGGTCCGCGGCCGGGCGTACGCGGCGGGGCTGAAGAACTGGCAGGAGATCACCGCGCACGGGCTGCGCCGTGGCGGCGCCCAGGAGATCGCGGACGCAGGCGGCGACCCGACGAAGCAGGGCCGGTGGCAGGCGGGCTCGACGGTGGTGAAGAAGGAGTACCTGGACCGGGCGCAGTCCCGGGCGGAGAATCCGTGGCTGAAGGTCCAGGCGAAGAAGCGGGGAGGCCAAGGGTGAACGGAACGGTGCCGCCCGCGGTGCGGGAGCTGTGGGCGGTCGTGGACCGGCTGGCGCCGCGGGACGAGGCAGCGTGGGAGGCGCGGCCGGCGCTGCGCCGTGGCCGTCTGGTGTCGCGCGCGCGGGCGGCACAGCTGCGCACCACGCTGGCCCACTTGGAGCGGGCCGTGGGGCGGCCGGAGATGCCGGAGGGCGCTGCGGGCTCGGTGCGGATACTGCTCGGCCCGGAGGGTGCGGACGCGTTCCTGGAGCTGGCGGCGGCCGGGGAGCTGCGGGCGCCGGGCACGGGCCGGTCGGGGGAGTTGTCGTGGTCGTCTGTGGCCGCGTTGCGGGACTGTCTGGCGATCCTCGGGGAGGAGACGGGGGTGGAGATGCTGCTGCCGCAGGTATGGCGGCCGCAGGCGAAGCCCCCGGTGACACCAGCGCAGGCGGCGGCGCTGTATCGGCGGATGGCGGACATGGCCGCCTCGGCGCCGCTGGATGCGCTACTGGCGCGCACGTTGGCGGTGGTGGGGGTGGCGCTGGACTCTGGGATGCCGTCCGGGGACATGGTGGCGCGCCGCCTGGAGCACGTGGACCTGGATGCGGGGCTGCTGCGGGCGGAGTGGCACCGGCAGAACGCCTCGCACCTGCCGGTGGTGGAGGACACGGTGCGGCTGCGCGAGGGCACGGTGGTGGCGCTGGAACGCTGGCTGACCTTCCGGCGGGAGCTGGTCGACCGGCTGGAGGGGGCGGACCCGGGCGCCCTGTGGGTGACGACGCGGCCAGCGTCGCGGGACTTCGCCGATGGCCGGTCGGAGCTGTATCCGGCGGGGCTGCCGTTGCGGCAGTGGGGGTTCGGGGCGGCGTACCGGTCGGGGGTGGGCCGGTTGAATGAGGCGATGGCCAGCCGGTGGGACGGGGATGGGCCGTGGGAGCCGCTGCCGCTGAAGTTCGAGCAGTTGGTGCGGGCGGTGGAGGCGGAGCGGGTTCGGGCGTGGGTGCCGGTGTCGGATGCGGTGTGGGCGCGGGTGGAGCCGCTGTTTCCGGACCGGTCGGTGCGTGGGCAGGGGGGCCGGGCGTGGCGGGATCATCGGCAGGTGCTGGATGCGATCGGGTGGCGGTATCAGACGCGGGGGGCGTGGGCCCGGTTGCCGAAGGGGTTGGGGGAGCCGTCGGCGGCGGCCGCGCGGTTGCGGCGGTGGGTGGAGGACGGCACGTGGGCCAGGGTGTGCGTCGTGCTGCGGGAGGAGCTGGGCGCCGGGGGTGCGGGGTGGGCGGAGTTGGCCGCGCGGTCGGTGGGCCCGGAGCCGTCGCCGAGCGGATGACGGCCAGACGTCGAGCGGCGGCTACCGCTCGTCATCCTCAAGGTGGGAGCGCCCTGCGGCGGTGAGGTGCCAGATGTAACCGATGCGGCGGTCGTGGGTGCCTTCGTAGGCCCAGCCGAACTCGGCGAGGAGGCGGACAGCAGTGTCCACCTTGCGGCCGAGGCCGCCGCCCGCGCCCTTGCTGCGCTCCGTGGTGATCCGGATTGCCCAGCCTGCGCGGGCGTGGTGGACGCGGGCCACCTTCCCGTGGGCGATGTGGTCCAGAAGGGCACGCTGTGCGGTGGTGGGTCGGTGGGACGCGTTCAAGGTGGTCTCCTACGTGCCGGGGAGCGGGTCTTGGTCGACGTCGTGTCGCGCGGTGGGCCCGGGGTGGTTTTCGGGATCGCAGTCCTTGCCGTAGCCGTTGCGCCTTGACTCGGGGTCGGTCAATTCGCGACGGCATTGGGGGTTGCGGCAGTAGACGGGGCGGCGCCCCTGCTCGGGGAGGCCGAGGAGGGGCGCCTGCCGCGCGGGCCGGGAGGTCACGGCGCGGGCTGGTCGGCCATGCGGCGCACCAGCTCGGCGGCCTCGTGCCACTCCTGTGCGCGCTCCTCCAGGGCGCGGCTCATCTTCTCTTCGGCCAGCTCGGACAGTTCTCCGGCGCGCTCGCGGAGCTTCGTCACGGCCTGGCGCAGCACCTCGGCGTCACGAGCGGCGATCAGCTTGCTCACGTGGTTCTGCACGATCTCGGGCGCGCCCGTCTCCTTGAAGGGGGCCGTCGCGTAGTCGTACAGCTCGTCGCGGGCGTTGGTCACGATCTTCTCCTTGTGGGGTGGCGCGGGGTTCGGTTACGCTGTCCGCGTTGTAAGCGGCGTGTGATCTGAGGCCACCACCCAACTGGGGCGGTGGCCTTCGTCATGTCCGGGGTCAGCGTGAGGCGAGCAGATACGGCTTGCGGGAGTCCGGTCCTCGCCGCTCCACCGTGTACCCAGCCGCTTCCAGGGTCTTGGCGTAGGCGTTGACCATGCGGTGCCGTGCGGCGGCCAGCTCATCATCGCTGGGGCGCTCGGGGTCGAGCAGGTCGGGATCCGGGGTGGTGTGCGAGATCCGCGCGCTTCCTTCGAGCCCGCCGGTGACGGAGAACCCGGCGACGATGGGGGACCCGTAGTCGTTGCGTGTCACCTCCCGATGGCTGGCGGAGAGGATCTGCGCGGCTTCATTGACGCGGGTCTGCTGCTGGTGCGCGGGGTGCCAGTGCTTGGGGTCGTTTCCGGTGCCGAGGCAGGCCGGGCAGTTCCCGGTCGTCGGGTCGCAGTCGGCACAGCCGGTGCCGTTGCACTCGGGGTGCGCTCCGTCTCCTTTGCAGGTGGGGCAGTCGTTCATGGTGTCCTTTCGTCAGGCGGTGCAGGTGAGGGAGCGGCAGGCGCCGGCCCGGTAGAAGAGGTAGTTGCCGCACGTGCCGCAGTGCTCGACCTCGCACAGCGGCCCGTAGGCGGCTTCGACGCTGGATCGGGTGGCGGTACACGGGTCGTTCACGTCGCCGTCGAGGATCAGCATGACCTGCTCGCCGTTGTAGCGGTACGGGGTGGCGGCCCAGTGGGCTGCGTGACGGTCCCCGTACCAGGTCCACGCGTTGCGCCGCTTGTCGGCCCAGATCTCGCAGGCCAGTTCGTTGGGGACTTCGACCAGTCCGGTCATGGCGCGCTCCTCAGGGTGTGGGCTGCTTGCTCTCGGATCAGGTCGTCGGGCGGTGCTGCTCCACCAGGTCGCGCAGCCAGGGCTCCCACATGCCGTAGTACTCGGGCTCGGTACGAACGGCGATGAACTCGCACTCGTCGTCGACCAGGATCGTGAGGGTGGTGACCTCGCTGTCCTTGTAGGTGATGCGGGCCCCGGTGACGGTGAAGTACTCGAAGTCGGCCTTGACCGGCCGCACGCTGGAGACGGCGAAGGTGAGAGTCCGGACGTTCGTCTCGGCGGTAACCGTGATGCTGGCCATTGCCATCTGCTCCTCGGGTCGTGGGTTCATGGTGTCGCGGGCCGGGCGGGGTGTTGCCCGGGTCAGGCAGGCCCGATGGTGGCCCAGGTGACCGGGATGGCGCCGGGCTGGCCGGGGGCCGCGGGGTGGGGGTGTCGGTGCTCGTAGCCGGGCCCGGCGTCGAAGCTGGGAGCGGCGGAGCAGGAGCAGAGGGTCGGGTCGAAGTCGTCGGCGTCGTCGGCCGGGGCTTCGGTCGCCAGGTAGCAGGTGTCCTCGTGGACGGTGAACAGGTGCCACTCGTGCCGGATGCTGCTGGCGTCGACCGCGTGCGGGTACCGGATGCGGTGCTCGGGGAAGGTCGCGTAGTACCGGTCGGCGACCAGATCCGCGCCGAGGTGGCCACGGAAGAAGAACTCGGTGCCGTCGCGGCCGTCGTTGGTGCGGAAACTGAGGCCGTCGAAGACCTGCTCGACGGTGAGGGGTGCCTGGGTGGTCACGGGGTCTCCAGGGTGGTGATGCGGTCGAGGCGGAAGGATCGGCTGGCGTCGCGGAGGTGGTCGTGGGCGCGGACGTACCAGTCGCCCGCCTTGCTGCGCCGTACGTCCTGCGGGTCGATGTCGCGGACCGTGGCGGCTGCGTCTTCGGCGACGTACTGGATGCGCACGGTGCGGCCGTGCTGGGCGGCGCGGGTGAGGGTGTAGCGGATGAGGTGGAGGTGGGAGAGGGCGGCGTGGGCGATGGCCTGGGTGGTGTGGAGTGCGGTGCGGATGGCGTGGCGGGTGTGGTGCCTCACGGTGTCCCCCTCGGTGTGGTGTGGGTTCACCGTAGCAGAGTTTTAGTTGCGTGTGTACCTAAAAACAGAGTAGGGTTGGAGCCGCACCACCCACCACGCGACGGTTTCAGTTGCGTACGTACCTACAGATTGGAGGAGACTAGGCGTGCCCACACAACACCGCAGGCGCCCGCCCGGCCGACGGGACACGCGCCCGCGACCGGAAGGACACGCCGTGCCCCGAAGCAAGCGAGAACGGCTGCTTGCCGCCATTCCCGACGTCAATCGCGCCATCGACTACCTGCGCGAGCAGGACAGGGTCAGGTGGGCCAACGCCGTGGAGACCGTCACCGCTTACGCCGCCGACGCCGCCGACGCTAAGGACCGGGAGGCGGAATCGGACAAGAAGGTCGCCACGAAGAAGGTCAGCGTCAACCTCGGCGAGCCCTTCCGCGACCACGTGTACGCCACGGCAGAAGCAGAAGGCATCGACCTGCTCAAGTTCGTCAAGAGAATGCTGACCGCGTTCCGCGACGGCGAATGGGCACCAGCTCAACCCCCGCGTGAGCCCTCCGGACAGGCTCCGCCCCTGGCGTTCTGGAACGGCCGGATTCCCGTTGATCTGTGGGATGAGGTCGCGGAGCTGGCGACGGACAAGAAGCGGTGGGCACTCGACCCTGATGAGCGCGTGTACAAGCTCACCGGCCTCAAGGTGATCCTCGCCGCGTTCCAAGAGCGGTTCCCGATGTCGGAGGACGAGCCCGCCGAGCGGTAGCCCGGCCCCGCGGTGGTGGGGTCTGGACGCCGACACCGGCCCCCACCGCCGCCGTACCACCCATAACCCCATACCTGGAGATCTCATGGCTGACGCCATCCAGGCCCCCGCGAACGCGGAGGGCCCCACCTCGCACACCCAAAACCAGAACCAGCCCACCATCTACCAGCTGATGTCCCTGGTGATGAAGGACGTCGGTGCCGTCGGGAAGGGCGGCTACAACAAGGCCCAGAACTACAGCTTCCGTGGAGTCGACGACGCCATTGCCGCCCTCGCTCAGCCGCTGCGCGACCACGGCGTCTTCATGACTCCCGAGATCCTGGACTGCGAAGCCGAGTCCCGCGGCAAGATGAACGCGGTCCGCATGCGGGTGGCCTTCCACTTCTACGGACCGGGCGGCGACTCGGTGCGCACGGTGACGATGGGCGAGGCGTCCGATGTGGCGGACAAGGCGTCGAACAAGGCCATGTCTGCGGCGTTGAAGTACGCCCTGATCCACACGTTCATGATCCCGGTCGATGCGAGGTCGCTGGATGACGGTGATCGCGACCACCCGGTGGGGCACCGTTCCCCCGCGGACGCGTACGTGGAGCGGCTGCGGAAGCCCGCGGTGTGGAACAACGTCGGTGCGCTGGCGGCGATGCACGCCGAGGTCAAGGCTGACGGCCTGCTGAGCGCCGAGGTGCCCGGTCCGAACGGTGACACCAAGCTGGGTGATCTGATCGTGGCGCGCGGCACCGAGCTGAAGGCGGAGGCGGCCGAACGTGAGGCCCGGCAGGCGCAGGAGGCGCCGAAGGCGGCCGCGCAGGTCGCAGCCGAGCACGGCGTGACCGCCCCGGGGCAGGCCGAGCCGGACCACGCGAAGCCGACCGAGGAGCCGCCGCCCGGCGACCCGGTCCAGGACGCTCTGCTGGACAAGCTGATGGCGCAGGTCTTCGACCACCGGAACGACCGGGACGTGCTGACGCAGGTCCGTGGCAACGCGGAGGCGAAGGGCCTGCTGGACCGCGAGGTTCAGGGCCCGGGCCGCCAGTGGATGCCGTTCCGCGAGCTGCTGGACCGCCTGATCGAGGCCACCAAGCAGGGCGAGAGGAGCGCCGCCTGATGCACCCCCGGCACAGTGAGATCCGCGCACTGCTTGAAGCCGGGGAGAGCGACCTCGGGATCGCGCGGCAGCTGCACGTGTGCCGGAGCACCGTTGCCCGCGTCCGGCGCAAGCTGGGCATCCCCGGCTACCGGACGAACGCCGCCTCTACGCGCTGCCGCCACGGTCACCCATTCGACCAGTACGCGGGGTTCACGAAGGAGGGGTGGCGGTACTGCCGGGCGTGCGCCAGCCCTCGCGCGTCTGCCGCAGAGTTCGCGGCCCGGCACGCCGGACATGTCACGTCGGAGAACAGAGGCGGCAGGCGGTACTGCATCACCTGCATCAGGGGTGATCGCGATGTCGATGAAGTTGCCGTGGAGCGCGCCGTCAGCGGGGACCCACCGGCGCGGATGAGTCCCGCTGAGCGCGAGCGAGCAGTCATGCGTCTGAGCCGGTACGGGTTGCCTGCTGAGGTGATAGCGGCCCGGGTTGGGTGTGCGGAGCGCACCGTGTGGCGCATCTACTCCCGCACCAGCGCCCCCGGCGTCCCGCGCGTGGAGATGGCCGCGTGAGGGGCGTTCTGCTGGTGTTCCCGGTCGCGGTGCTGGTGCTGGCGGTGTGGGCGTGGCTGGAGCACGTCTGGCAGGAGTCCCGGGCTCGCCGGATCGCGCACCGTCCGGTGATGACCGCCGAGCACTTGGTCCACGACCGGTACGAGGTCCTGGCCGACCTGTACGACGCGCCGCCCCGGGGTCCCGGGCGCGGCTGACAACCGACGAGAGGGGGTGGGCGCCTTGGGCTACTGGCTGGCGGTGCCCACCACCGTCTTCGCTCTTGCTGCCGCTGTCGGGTGGTGGCGTACGCGGCGCGCTCTGATCGTGGAGCGCGCCGTTCGCCGTATCTCGGACGCGACCGCGGCCCGTGAGCAGGCCGGGCGCCTGGAGTTGGCGCGCCGCGTGCTGACGCGGCGCCTGACCGAAGAAGCAGTTCTCCGCGAGGCCGACCGCGTACTCGACGCAGCGTTGGCCGAGTACCACCAGCACTACGACACAGAGGGGGGCAGCGAATGAACAGCGCGATCGCGTATCAGGAGCTGACCGAGCACCGTCACTACCAGTACAGAGGCTGCGCCCCCGTGCCCAGCGACATCGCCGACTTCTCCGGCCAGGCGTTGGGCGACCCCGCCCTGTCGATCGACGCCTGGTCGACGCCGGACCGCGCCGAGGACGACCTGGAGCCGCAGAAGGCCCGCATCGCGCGGGAGCGGCGCGCCATCGCGGCATGCGGCCGGTGCCCCGTGCTGGCCCAGTGCCGGACGTACGCCAACTCAGAGACGCCGAGCGGGCGTCTGGCCGAGCCGGACGGCATCCAGGGCGGCATGCTCCCCCTCGACCGCCACCGCGCCCTCATCAAGCGCCGCAACGCCGCCCCCGCCCCGGTGGTGGTGGACGACGTGCCGGAGGCCCGCACCGCCCAGAAACAGGCCGTCCTCGCCGCGCTGGCACGGGAGACGGACGAGGAACTGGTCGCCTACCGGGCCGGTATGGACGTCCGCACCGCCAACTGGCACCGGTCGCTGCTGTGCGGTCTGCTCGGGTTGGACAAGGACTCGGCGACGCGCATGGAGCTGCTGGAGACGGCGCGTCGGCTGGGTCTGCTGCCGAAGGGCACCCGGATACGGCCGGACGGGAAGTGGCCGGTCGTGGCGGCCCCGTCGGGGGATGGGGTGCGGCAGCGTCGGATAGCGCCTGGGATGCCGTGGCAGATCGTGCTGCCCGGCTATCAGCACCTGCCGCGCACCGTGCCGTCCGTGCACGGCTCCACGGCAGTGTCGGGCGTGCGGGAGCGGCTGCGCCTGGTGCGCCCGGCGGCGGTGCAGCTGCCGCTGTTCGATCCGGCTGCTGCTGTCGCGGAGCTGGAGCGTGTCGCATGAGCCCCCACACCGACCCGACCGCGGGCCCGAGCAGCACGACAGACGCCGGGGACGACGGCGGGCACACCGCGCGTACGGACCAGGCCGCCGCCGACCTCGCCGTCTCCTCGGCCGAGCACCTGGCCGGGATCCTGGCCGAGGGGATGCTGGACGCCGTCGGCCAGCCCGCCAAGCTGGCCCGGCTGCTGTTCCCGGACGGCGACCCCGATCTGGTGGACGCCGTGTTCAAGCTGGGGGTCGCGACCGGGTACCGGGGTGGGCTGCTGGCCGGGCGGCCGCGGTGGGCGGCCGAGGAGTTGGACCGGGCGCGGGAGGCGCTGGAGGGGGCGGGGTTCGCGGCGATGGCCGCCCTCGTCGCCCGTACGGCCGGGACGGTGCGGCCGCGCGCGGTGGACCCGCACCCGGCTGACGCCCCGGAGGCTGCGGCACGGGGAGCGCACCAGTGACGGGCCCGGTGTACGGACGCGGACGGCCCCCGGCGGCCGAGTCGTTCACCGCCGAGCGCCAGGACGCGTATCTGTCCCTGGTCGCCTCCGGGGTCCGACTCGGTGTGGCCGCCGCCGAGGTCGGCATCCCGCGACGCACCATCAGCGCCCTCGCCCGCAGGGACCTCGACTTCGCCGACCGACTCGACGAGGTCAAGGCCCGAGGCAGGGAGACCCGCATCCCGCACGGGACCCCGGCGGGCTACGACTCGTACGGCTGCCGCTGCGGCCCGTGCACGAAGGCGTCCAGCCAAGCCCGCGGCCGTCGCGGCGGACGCGGCCACACCGACGCGGAGGGGGAGGTGATCCAGTGGCCCGAACCCGACGAGCCCGGCGGCGAGTTCCCTATGTCTTTGCCGCTGCCGAAAGTCTCGTAGTTGACCAGAAAGGCGGAGGACAGGACTCCATTATTTTCGGCCCAAAACTACCGGACATTCGGCGGGGGCCCGGAGGCTGGACATGTGCGCAGGTACGGCGGGGGCGTACGGATGAAATCTGACGATCCGACACAGGGGAAGGCTGGAGGACAGATGGTGCGCTCAACGGGTAGGCTGGGGGCCTGGCTAGACGCGTACTCAGGTACGATCTCGGCCACACAACAGCAAAATGGAACGGCCCCGCGTTGGTCCAGTTGCGGAAACAACTGGAGCGGGGCCGGTGCCGGAATCGTCTGGGGAGACGAGACCGGTCATCGCCAACCACACTTGGGAAAGGTCAGCGACATGAGTCAGGTTACCCGCGCACCGGCGCGTTACGACAGTTGGACCCGCAGTTCCGCCGCGAAGATCACACCGGCGTCGAACGCAGGCCCTGTCACTCCGACCCACACCACCGCGTGACCGCCGAGGTGCTGCGTACGTACCGCTTCCGGTGCGACGCAGACCAGTGCAGCGCATCCCTCGACTCCTTCGAGCACGAGACGCCCGACGGCTGGACCGAGGTGTCCAGCACGGCGCACCAGACCTACGGCCCGCTCCCCAGCGTGAAGTCTGGTGCGAAGCTGCTGCGCGCCCTGAGCGCCAACGGCGTCCGTACGACGGGTCGCTTCTCCCTCCACCTATGCCCCGACCACCCGGACGCCCTGAACGCCCATCGGCCCATGACCGACGGCTATCCGGTCGGCAGCAGGGTGCTGCTGGCCGTCTCGTGCACCTGCGGGGCCAGGCTCGGCGAGGTCATGGGCGGCGCGAAGACCCGGTGGCAGGAACACATGCGGGGCGAGCGATGAGCGCCCGGGGCGGGTACATCCTCGCCTGGTTGAACGACGCAATCCGCGACCTTGAGCGTGTGGCACGCCTCACAGAGTCCGAGGGCGGCCAGAACTGGCGCGAAGACCCGTTCGTGTACGGGGTTCGGGACCAGACGAACGTCATGGTGGCTCGGTCTCGGGAAGAGCGAGCAGCCTCGATCACTCACATCGCTCTGAACGACCCCGAGGCGGTCCTGCGCCGCTGCGCCGCCGACCGGAAGATTCTCGGGATGCATCAGCCCGTGACGGTCGAGTACGACGACGACAGCCCGCCCACGCAGGCTTGCCGGACGTGCGGGTCTCACTTCGAATACCCCACGGCATGGCCCTGCTCCACGCTCCGCGCGCTCGCCGAGGGCTACGGCTGGACGGAGGGCCAGCGATGAGCGCCCGCCGCACGTGGGACATCGTGATCTCCTGCCCGCGGCCCAAGCCGCGTGTCTCCGTTCAACAGCAGGCGTGGCACCTCGACCCGGAGAGGGTTCAGAAGACCATCGAGGTGTTCTTCGCTCCGGGCACTTCCCTCAGCCTGACCTCGCGGACAGCCCGCCTGGCGACCGCGTTCTCGGGGGAACAGCTTGGGTACGCCCTCGACCGCATGGAGCGCACGCTCGGAACTCTGCTGCACTGCCTCTACTTCGACACGGGGCGATCAGTAGAGAAGAAGCTGCCCGGCCCGGTCCGTTTCGAGATCGTCGAGCGCCGGGAACAGACCCCACCCACTAAGGGGGATCAGGTGACTTAGCGCTCTGACGGCGGGAGGTCCGGGCCCCTTTGGCGAGGGGCTTCCTCTACCGCCTGGCCGCTGGTGTTGGCGCACCGTGCGCGGCCTTCATTCCACGGCTCGGAGTGGCATCCGAGCTAAGGCCCGAGATCGATCCGGCTTGGCGGCCGGGGCGGCTCGAGCGAATCAGGTTCGGGAGAACCCATCACCCCGGAGACCGGGGCCCTTCGCGCACCCTCCTAGGAAGGCACGGGTACATAGTGCAGTACGAGCACAGCGTCTGTCAGCTTCCGCATTCCCGTACGGGCGATTCGCCCCAGAAGTCCACCCCCCAGGACGGCACCCAGTGCCCCCCGGCGGAGTTCATCCGCGTCCCCGACACACACCAGTGGATCTCCACCACAGCGGGCCGTATCGCCCCCGACCCCTACTCCTGGATGCAGGCCGTCCACTGGATCGGCGGCTCCGGCCTCTACACCCCCAGCCGCACACACGGGCCCCGCTGGGGCGACACCACCATCCGTCTCGCCCAGGAGCTGTCCGCGCTGAAGGAGTGCCGCCCCGGCATCGCCTACCTCGCCCGCAAGCTCGGCGCGTCCGAGCGCACCGTGCAGTACCACCTCGACATGCTCCGCGAAGCCGGACTCCTCGCCTACCGGTTCAAGGGCTCCCGCGTCACCGGCAGCATCCGGCAAGCCTCCGAGTTCGAGCGCATCATCCCCCTCGAGTTCGACACCGCCCTCGGTATCCGCACCGTCGGCGAAGGGGTGCAACGCCGCCCCGCCGGCATCGCTGAAGAGCACCGGTCCACGATCGGGAAGCTCGCCAAGAAGGCCGCCCGGAAGGTCCGCCGGAAGCGCTCGAAGAAGCCGTCTTCGGCACGGTCGCGTTGCACCCCAATGCAGGTGGGTACCTCTAGCTCTTCTCCTGACGGTGGTACTCACTCTCCCTCTGAGAGCAAGCTCGCCAGCGGGAGCCACGATTCCCCCACCCCGAAGAAGCCCAAGCGCGCCAAGCGCACCCTGAACCGCGTCGGCCGCCGCTACCAGGTCGCCCGCGAACTCATCCAGCAAGTCGGCTGGCTCGCCGGCGCCTCCACCCCCCGCATCGCCTGGATCGTCAAGGACGTCGCCGACGCCGGATGGACTGCGGCCGAGGTCATCGCCTGGCTCGACACCACCGCCGAGCCCGAGCACGGCGCCCGCCGCCCCTCCGGGCTCCTCGCCCACCGGCTCCAGGGCGTCACCGGCATGCCCGGCTGGCAGACCCCCGCCCAGCGCGCCGCCGCCGTCGAGCGCATGCGGGACTCCCGGCACGCCGAGCACCAGCGGCACGACCGCACCACCGGCGACTGGTCCATGGACAACTGGCAGCAGCCCGACAGCCGGGCCGCCCGCCGCATCTACGCCCAGGCCATGGCCGACGTCCGCCGGGCCCTCCAGCAGCGCCAAGCCCCTGTCGAGGAGCTGTTCACGATCGACACCGAGGCCCCGCAGGCAGCCCGCATTGAGGACTTCTCCCGCGAGCTGGTCGTCGACATGCGCGCCGCTGCCGAGAAGGACCCCGCCATGGTCCTCGTCGCCATCGACTCCATCGGCGAGCGCGACGCCCGCCGCCTCTACACCAACCGCCTGGTTGACCAGACCCTCGGCCTCGAGGCCATCAGCGTCCGTCGCAACACCCTCGCCCCCGCCTTCTGATTGGAGATGGATTTTGTCTGCTATTCGAAGCGTGGAAGCCGCGAAGAAGCTCATTCAGGGAAACCCTGGCGAGTGCTGGAGGCTTCCTGACGAAGTCGCGATCCCGAACGGAAACGGATACGTCCGCATCTACGTTGAGCGGAAGCGCTGGTTCGCGCATCGCCTGGCCTACACGATGTTCGTAGGGCCCATCCCTGATGGGCTAGTAATCGATCACGCCTGCCACAACCAGGACTCGAGCTGCCCAGGGGGGCTCTCCTGCCTCCACCGGCAATGCGTGAACCCTGCCCATCTGGAAGCAGTCACCCAGGCGGAGAACTCACTCAGAGGGCTTTCATTCGCGGCTGCCAACGCCCGTAAGGAGACGTGCCCTGAGGGGCATTCTCTGGTCGACAGGAAAGAGCGGCGCCCGAAACGGTACTGCCCGATCTGTCGCATGAAGCAGCGCATAGCAAGAGGTGAGACCAGCGGGAACACCCACTGGAAGGACCGCGTCGAGTGCGTCAACGGGCACCCATTCGACACGTACAACACACGGGTGGAGACGAACGCGGCGGGACAGACGCGGCGAAGGTGCAGGGCGTGCGAGCGGGAACGGGACCGTGCACGGGCACTTCGGAAGCGTGCGGAACGCCTGGCGGAGGCGGGCCAGTGACCGAGCACGGCACCTCGGGCCGCGACCTCGCGCGCCTCGCCCTCGCCCAGTACAAGGCCAGCCCCGCCGGCAGGCAGCAGCCCACCAGCCGCCGGAAGCCCACCCGGCGCCGCGCCGACGCAGGCAGCGGCCGCGACCCTCAGACCTTCGCCGCCATCCTCAACCAGCTCAACACTGACCGCGAATGGGGCATCGGCGTCCAGGGCGGCAACATCCTCGACCAGTGGCCGACCCTCTGCCCCGACCTCGCCACCACCGTCCAGCCCATCCACTACGACGCGGACACCGGCCGCCTCGACCTCCGGCCCGCCTCCCACGCCTACGCCGCACAACTCCGCCTCTCCGGCCCCCAACTCGCCCAGCGCATCAACGGGCAACTCGGCTCCACCGCGGTCCGCACGATCCGCGTCCTCGCCCCGGGGCCCGTCACCCCGCCCACCGCGGCCGCCGCACCGGCCCCGGCCGCGCGCGCCGAGGAACCGCCGCCCGTGCGCACCCGCGACGACGCCGCACCCGGCTACCACCGCGCCCGCGCCGCCATCAGCCACACCCCGCCCACGGGGCAGAAGCCGCGCATCGAGCGCGACTGGGGCACCGGCGAATACGGGCACCTCCGCGAGCCCGAGCACGCCTTCACGGACGCCGTGGCCGCCCTCGAGACCGCCGAGGCGAGCAAGGGCAACGACCCCGCCAGCGTGCGGCAAGCTGCCCTCAAGCGGGCGCGTGCCGAGAAAGCCGGGCGCGCGCCCGCCGTCCCCACCGCCTTCCTGCGCAGCGCCTAGGAGAAGAGCATGCAGACCAGCCGACTCGAACGCTCCATCGCGACCGTGCGGAAGGCCCCGACCACGCCCGCACCCGAGTGGGAGGGCTTGTTCGTCGAGCCGGTCTACGCGGACGGGCAGCCCTACGGCGCCTTCACCACGGAGGACCGCGATGCCCCCGCCGACGATTTCGAGAGCACGGCCGCGTGATCGCTATACGCCGTGCTAGGTAAAGGGCTAGCAATCATGCTATGAGGCGCCTCATATAGCGTGCTAGCCGTCACGCACGACAGCATCCCAGAGCCCACAGCCGTGACCGCCGGGACAGCGCCCATATCAGATACCAGATCCGGCGCGCCCCGGCAGGTCACCGAACCTACGCGGTGATCAATGTGTAGCCTCAGGCCCCATCACACCACCTGCCGACAACGTGAAGGGGCCACCATGGGCACACTCAACGTCCCACTCGAACTCGCGGACCTGAGCGAGGTGAAACAAGCCCTCCGCCGCAGACAGATCCTCATCCAGGAAGACGCCTTCGGCCGCAAGGTCATCGTCATCGTCAACGGCAAGGGCGGCGTCGGCAAGTCCAGCCTCGCCGCAGCCCTCGCCGTCGCCCTCGCCAAGGTCGGCAAGAAGGTCGGCCTCATCGAGATGGACGAACAGGGCAACAACTGCGAAGACCTCGGCATCACCGGAACCGACCTGGACGACGGTGGCGCAGCCCAGGCCGCGGCAATCCTCGACGGCAAGCCCCTCGTCTCCACCGGACAAGCGCGCCCCAACCTGTACGTCTTCCCCGGCGGCGACGCCCTCGAAGACGTCGTGGAAGAGCTGTACGTACAGCGCCGCTACGCCTCCTACCACGACGACCC
The DNA here is from genome assembly GCF_044333065.1 of Streptomyces sp. NPDC021115. Lineage (NCBI taxonomy): Bacteria > Bacillati > Actinomycetota > Actinomycetes > Kitasatosporales > Streptomycetaceae > Streptomyces > Streptomyces sp. NPDC021115. The sequence continues at coordinate 40,592 of NZ_JBIRQF010000028.1, read as the reverse complement.
AGAGGATCAGCAGGCGTGGATGGGCATGTACGCCGCCGCGATCGACCCGCTCCGCGACAACCACGACGTCCTCATCCTCGACGTCGCCCCCGGCTCCGAAGTCCTCCAGATTCAGGCCCTCGTCAGCGGCGACATGACCCTGATCCCCTCCAAGTCCGACCCCTCCTCCCGTAAGGGCCTGAGGGTCGTCGCCCGCCGCTTCAGCCAGGCCCGCGCCATCAACGCAATGCTGCGGCTGCTCGGTGTCGTCCTCTTCGCCACCAACACCAGCGCCACCAAGGTCCAGAAGAACATCAAGGAAGACCTCGAGAAGGACCTGAAAGGCAACGCCCCCGTCTTCGGGCAGGCCATCCGGCACGTCGAAGCGGCCGCCGTCGCATGCCGCAAGGCCGGAAAGGTTCCGCAGGAGATGCGGGCCACGAAGGATCTCGACCCCGGAACGGTGAAGTCCATCAAGGCCCTCGCCAGCGACTACCAGTCCCTCGGAATGGAAGTCCTGGAGGCGTGGATCGCCCTCGACACTGAAGATGGGGAGGGTGAGGAGTGAGCGCCGGCACTGACCAGCAGGACGGCCGCCGCGGGGGGCTGCCCGAGGACGATGCCCTGGACGGCTTCTCCGTTGCGGCGAACGCGGCCACCGCGCCCCGCAAGCGCCGCCGGGCGCCAGCACCCGAGGCGTCGGCCTCCGAGAGTGAGGCGCCCGCCGTCGACACGGCGCCCCAGCCGGGCCAAGTCGAGCCGGAACAGCAGTCTGCACCGGAGCCTCCGACCGAGGTCGAGCCGCCCCCGATCGTCGAAGAGTCCCAGCCCGAGCCCGCCCGGACCGCCCTCGTACCGCAGCCGACCCCCAGCAGCGGCAAGCTACCCGCCTCCGCGGCCCCGGCCATCGAACGAACCCCCGCGCCCGCCCCAGCAGACCGGCAGCCCACCACCGTCCAGATAAGAAACCTCGGCGAACCCGGCCAGCGCGCCACCCAGTGCACCATCATGGTCAGCAGCTCGGTACGCGACCGGTTCGCCCACTACCAGCTCACCAAGAAGATGCAGACCGGGAAGGAGCCCACCAACGCCATCGTCGTCCGGCGCGCCGTCCTCCACGCCCGGAAGAACGACCTGTTCGCCCAGCTCCTCGAGAAGGTCCGCCACCAGCAGCAGCCGGTCGAGGATGAGGACCACGACCCCGACGGCCTGTTCGGCGAGGTGCCCGGCCGGCGCGCCGAGCGGGGACGCATGAAAGACAGCGTGCAGCAGTCGTTCCGGCCCTCGTACCAGGAACTCGAGGTCATTGACGCCATCACCAAGGCGTATGGCTTCCCGTCCCGATCCGATTTCCTGGACGCGGCCCTGGACGCGTTCCTCCCGGCGCTGCCCGCGTCGGGGAAGGCTCGCGGCCGGTAGCGCGCGTCCCAGCGACACGGCCCTGTTCTCCATCCCGTCACGGTGGAGAGCAGGGCCGCCGCCTCTGGTCAACGGTTGCAGGTGGTTGCCCGCACGGTTCGCCCCGGGATGCGGGAGTTTCCCTCACACGTTCGTGGGAACCCAGGTGAGGTACCTTCCCGATGCATATATCTACCGGGAAGGATCGGACCGCCGGCCCACGCAGCAGCCGGCGGCCGCCGGGGCCGGGGAGACCGCGGCGAGGACGGGGCACAGTCCGCACTGTGTTTCGCAGCCCGCCCGCCGCACCCCGCCCCGCGCGGCACCCTACGCCCGCGCCCGGGGCAGCAGCCCACTACCCGCCTGACGCGGCATCCCACTACACTGACCGTTGTCTAACGGGCATGCGCTCGTGAGATCTCCGCGCCCCCGCGCTGGCTGATGGTCGTTGTCGGCAAAACTCCGCCCCCAGCCGCTCGGGGGCGTTTGCGTACCCCCAGTGCACCACCCATATACGAGCAGTCCGAATCCCGCCAACGGCAGGTCACATCAGCGTCAAAATCCACAACGCGCCACACCACCCCACAGAAAACGATGCGACAGTGAATGCCACGTTCGGCCTGGGACTACCGGCGGCCCGGCCGTACAGCCCTCCCCGCCCTCACTGCCGGACCGAGCGGAGACGCCCATGCCTGGAGACCCGGCTGGCACCACCCCGCCACCCCTCCCCGGCCCCGATGACACGGCCGACATCATCCACATCGGCGCCCGACGCGCCCGAACCACCGCTGCGCCCCCCGAACGTCAGGAGCCGACCGTGGGCGCACACGGCCAGCCGGACCCCGGCCCCACTCCGGAGGAACGCCTCGCCCAGATCATCCAGGGCATGTTCCTCGAGGAGCACCGCACCCTCACAGATCCAGCCACAGCCGAGGCATACGACATCACCCTCCGTGTCATGCTGCGGCTGGTCGACGGGGCCGAGGCACAGGCCGGGCTACCGGAGAAACATCACCGGCTGCTGCGGGGCATGATCGAGCAAGCACGGCAGGTCCCGGGCATCATCTGACCTCACGCGCCGGACCGTGTGCACGCATATCGACCAGATGTGACGGGGTGTTGGATATGACGGGAACGCAACATCCGCCCCATGAAAGAAGATCAGACCCGGGAACTTGTTCACTTTCTGATAAGTGCGTGACACCATGTGGTGTCCGGATAGCACCGGAGTGACAATCCCGGCCCGAAGAGCGCCCACAGCACCCCCCACACCGCTTCCGCGCCCCGGGCCGCCGATGGAATCAGGGGTACCCATGGGCGACAGCGAGGTCAGGCACACCGCGGCGGCACAACTAAGGCTCCTCAGCAAGGAAATCACCGCCCCCGCAAGTCGCCGACCGCAGCCCGCCCGCCGCACCCCTCCCAGCCAGTCCAGCGCCCCCATCAACCTCGGCATCCTGGACCACATGGCCGCATGCCGCGACGAGCTGGTCACCCACACCCTCGAAGCCTCCCCCGACGCCCCCGCCGCCCCCGCCGAGGCCGCCGACGTGTACGAGTGGGCCTACCGGGAGACCGCATACGCGGCCCGCGGCATGCAGCGGGCACTCGACGCCATGGTCCTCCGCCAGTCCTGGGAGCACGCCCTCGCCCTGGGGGACGAGAAACCGGTCAGCGCCGCTGTCCACTGGGAAGCCTGTCCGACGTGCGGGTGCTGGAGCCTGTTCTGGCAGTCGACCAGACGCATCGTGGCGTGCGTCAACGGACGCTGCGACGACGAACTCGGTCTGCCCACCGTGTGGCAGCTGAAGCAGATCGCCGAGGTGTGCGTCGCCCGGCGGAACGCCATCACGGCGGCCGCCACGTGACAGCAACCTGACAGTCCTATCCCTGGCATCGACCGCAACACCCGTACACAATTGCTACACATAGGTACCCGCCTCGGCCGGTCGGCGCTGCGAACGGACGGCCCTCCGATGAGGGAGTCTTGGCATGGCTGTTCCGATCCCGGAACCTCTGACCGTCCCTAGCGTCCTGGTGTCCATCGACGAGGCTCATGGGCTGCTGCGCGGCACGCCGTACGAGCCCTCGAAGACCACCATCCGGCGCTGGATACCGCGCCACGGGATGTTCGTCCGGCGGATCGATGGGCGGGATTACGTGGGCCTGGATGAGCTGGTGATCGCCCATCGGGAGGAGACCCTGGCGCGGCAGCATGCTGACGCGCGGAAGCGCGAGCGGCCCGCGCCCTGACGGCTGTCCCTGAATCGATGCACTGAGCCCCGCTCTCCCGGCAGAGGGAGCGGGGCTTCTTCATGCCCTCTTCACCTCCTTCGAAATTTTAGTTGCGTACGTACCTAAAACTGCTATGCTCGAAGAGCCGACACGGAGTGGCCCAACAGCCGCCCGGAGTAACCGAATCGAGGCTCGCCATGGCCGTGATGACGCACGCCCACACCCGGACCGCCACCGAGATCAACCTGTCCGACCTCGCCCTACCGGTCCGCGACGACTTCCTCGACCTCATGAACCAGGCCGACAGCGCCATCACCGTCCCCGAGATCCGCCTCGCCCACGCCGCCGCAGCCCACCTCATCGGCCTCCAACTCCCGCCCCGCGGCGAGATCGCCGTCTGCTCCTGCGGCTGCAACTGCCTCACCGTCTTCGACGCCGACCAGGCCCACGAATACGACGACGGCTACGGCCGCACCGTCCAGTGCCCCGCCTGCGCCGACGACCACCGCGGCGTCACCGCCGAGTAGGCCCCGAGCCGGGCCCGGCCGCCGCAGACACCGGCGACACCCCCGCGCTGGAGATCGCCCCGGCCGGGCCCACCAACCACCCCACACCACACCCGCGTACGCGCCCAACGAGAGGACACCCATGGCAAACGACAAGCCCACCGACTCCATCGTCATCGACGTCTGCAAGGACGGATGGACCGGCGGCCTCCAGCTCGGCATCTCCCAACTCGACGAGAACGGCACCGGTACCGGCTACCGCCTCGCGGGACCCAAGTACAACGGCTCCCAGAAGCGACTCCTGAAGCACACCCTCGACGAGCGAGACGCCGAAGAGATCCGCGGCTACCTGCGGGCCGTGTTCCCCGACAGCAACGATGCACGGATCATCGAGCGCCTTCGCGAGGTCGCCAGCAACGCGGACGCCACCGTGCAGGACTTCCGCGACGCCCTGTACGACCGCGGAAACCGCACCCGTCCCTGACCCCCGGACCCGGCCGCACCCCCGCGGTGCGGCCGCTCCCAGGGCCAGGGCCCGCCACACCACCACCCGCACGCCGCACCGGGAGACCGCCATGCCCAGCACAGCCGCCGCACAGCACGCCACCACCAGCCGCCTCATCCGAGGCGCCATCACCCTCCTCCGCGAGCGCGGCGTCTACACCGGGTCCCCCGGCTACGTCGGCGACGACGACAGCCTCAACATCCCCGCCGCCATCCTCCTCGCCCACACCGGCAAGGCCCTGCCCCCGGCCGAGTTCACCCGCAAGGCGTGCCTCGCCCAGTGGGGCGACCCCGACGCGTACTTCCGCGCCCACCCGTCGGTCATGCACACCATCCGCTTCCTCTCCGCCTGCATCGACGGCCAGCCCAACGACGACCCCGCCACCGGCGAGCCCGACTACATCGACCACCTCGCCTGGTGGCCCACCTACCGGCCCATCGACGCCCAGACCCCGCCGTCCCTCGACGACGTCCTCGACGTAATGGCCAAGGCCGCGAAGCTGGCCGCCGACATCGCCCAGCAGGGCGCCCCGGCCCCGCACGCCACCGCCGCCTGACCAGCCGCCCCCACCCTTCCCGAACGGAGCCCCACCATGGCCACGCCCATCACCACCCCCACCCCGTACGGCACCCCCGACGCCTCCTTCGAGGCCGGATTCATCGACGGGGAGCTGGCCGCCATGACCGGCCTCGACTCCCGCCGCGCCACCGCCCGCATCGAGATGGCCGAGCAGTACGACCCCATGTACGCCCAGGGCTACAGCGACGGCTACCTCCACGCCACCGCCCTCAACGCCGCCCGCCTCCAGAACGAGGAGACCCGATGACCATCGCTGACGAGACGTGGGTCTGCCCAGCACACCCCTTCGGCCACGCCTGGGACGACACCGGACTGCGTTGCTCCGGGTGCGACGCCGAGCGCACCGCCGCCGAGACAATCGCGTCCCTGGCGGGCAGCCACCGTGGCTGGAGCGTGGAGCGCGCTGAGCGCTTGGCCGCTGCTCACCGCGCCGAAGTCCTGCGCGACGAACTCCAGGCCGTGCTGACCGAGTCGCCGTGCACGCACGACGCCAGCGACGACGAGCACCCCACGTGTCCCACGATTCGCGTCCATCGCGACGACGCGGAGCGGTTCGCCGCCATGGTCGACATGCTCCACGAGCTGCGGACCGAGCTGGATATGACGATCCGCGCCAAGCAGGAGAACGACGAGCGGTTCCAGATCATGGCGGCCGAGCAGCGTGAGCGCGCCAACAAGGCCGAGGACGAGCGGGACGAGCTGAAGGAGCAACTGCTCACCGCGCAGGGCGACGTCGCCAGCGAAGCCCTCCGCGCCGAACAGGGACCGGTCCGGTGACCACGGTGAAGGGCGCCGCCACCCCGGCGGCACCCGCCCGCCCCGCTGAGCCGGCCAACTACCCGGCCCTCCGCGAAGCCGCCACCACCGCCGCACACCACGCCCACACCTGCGGCATCCACGTACCCGAACAGTGGACCGGTACCAGCGACGGCCACGCCACCGCGCGCATCGACGACAACCTCCGCCTCGTCTACATCCCCGGCCGCACCGTCGCCCCCAACGCCCCGGGCACCCTCACCGCCCTCTCCCGCTGCCCCGAAGGCCACAGCCACACGAAGCGCGTCGACACCGCCGCCCAGCTGACCGCCTTCCGCCACGACCTCACACGCTGCCCGATCGCCGCCGACCAGCCCAAGGAGCACCCCCATGGCCAGTAACACCAGCATCGAGTGGACGGACCAGACGTGGAATCCCACCACCGGCTGCGACCGCATCTCCGACGGCTGTACCAACTGCTACGCCATGACCATGGCCAAGCGCCTCAAGGGCATGGGTCAGGCCAAGTACCAGAAGGACGGGGACTCCAAGACCTCCGGACCCGGCTTCGGAATCGCCGTACACCCCGAGGCCATCCTCGAACCACTCCGCTGGAAGAAGCCCCGCCGCGTCTTCGTCAATTCAATGAGCGACCTGTTCCACTCCGGCGTCGACACCGCCAGTCTCCACCTGATCTTCGGTGTGATGGCCGCAACGCCCCAGCACACCTACCAGATCCTCACCAAGCGGCACGGCCGGATGCGGAGCCTCCTCAACGACCCCCAATTCGTCCACATGGCGTTCCACCGAGCCGAGATGTACGGCCGCCCCGACACCGCCGCCCACATCTGGCCGCTGCCCAACGTATGGCTGGGCGTCAGCGTCGAGGACCAGAAGCGCGCCGACCTCCGCATCCCCGCCCTCATCGACACCCCCGCCGCCGTACGGTTCCTGTCCTGCGAACCGCTCCTCGGCCCGGTCGATCTGGACGGGCCGATCGTGCCGGGACGCGGCCGACCCAAGCTGACGTACTGGCTCACCGGCCGCCCGACACCTGGGCCCGAGCGCACCACCCCCACCGGCCTGACCATGCACAGCCCGGCAATCGTCACCGGCCCCCGCATCGACTGGGTCATCACCGGCGGCGAGTCTGGCCACGGTGCCCGCCCCGCACACCCCGACTGGTTCCGCACCATCCGCGACCAGTGCCAGGAAGCAGGCGTCGCCTACCTGCACAAGCAACACGGTGAGTGGGCCCCGCTCAAGTCGATGCACGAGTACGTCACCGACGACGACCGCGTCCAGATCCTGAACGCCAACGGTGAGCTGTGCGGGCGCCCCTGGTTCGGCTGGAATCGCGACGAGGACCAGCAGGGCTCCGTCGTGGTCCGCCGTTACGGCAAGAAGGCCGCCGGACGCGAGCTGGACGGGCGCACATGGGACGAGTTCCCCGAGCCGCGATGAACGACTTCGAGGTCTCCTGCCTCGGCAAGGCCGCCTTCCCGTCCCGCCGCACAGCCCGACGCCGGGCCCGGCAGATACGCGGCGAAGGCGGCCCCCGCCTCCACGCATACCGCTGCCGCTGGTGCTCCGGCACCCATCTGGGCCACGCGCCCGGCCACGCCACCTACCTCCGAACCGGCCCCCACGGGCCCATACCACTCCAGGACTACGCCGTATGACCAACCAGCCCGAGCCGTACCCCGACGCCTTCCCCTGGCTCAAGCACCTCGACCGCGAGGACCGCGCCAGCCTCCTCATCGACCTCAGCGCAGCCACCGCCACCCTCAACCAGGACGACGCCATCGACGAACTCAACCGCGTCGTCCACGAGTGGGCGAACACCGCGATCGTCCTCGCCAACCCCGAACTACGCGCCGCGCTCACGGGCGACAAGGACATCCCGGGGTCGAGCCGATGACCATTGCCATCCCGGTGCAGGCCGGTGCTTACGACTGGGACCCCGTCCCCGCCCTCACCGTCGCCGTCTACGGCACCGCCGGACCCCAGGGCAGCAAGAGCCCCGTCGGCTGGGGCAAGAGCCGCAAGACCGGCAAGAACATCCCGCTCATGAAGGAGTCCTCGGCCAAGGTCAAGCCCTGGCGCGACAAGGTCTCCGCCGCCATCACCGCGGCCATCCTCCGCGGCGACGCCAAGCCGTTACACGGCCCCGTCTACGCCGAGATCACCTTCACCATGGCCAAGCCCGGCAGCCGACCGAAGCGGCGCCGCACCTACCCGGCCGTCAGCCCCGACATCGACAAGCTCGAACGCGCCACGTACGACGCCATCACCACCGCCAAGGCGTGGGAGGACGACGGGCGCGTCATCGAGAACCACAACCGCAAGGTCTACCCCGGCGAACACCCCGACGCCCTCGACCGGCCGGGCGCCATCATCCGCCTCTACACCATGACAGGAGCCGTCTCGTGACCGCCGCCTCTGCCCTCACGCCCCGTAACGCACGGTCCCCGCGAACGGCTGGGATGGGCCGCTCTATACGAGTCGCCGTCACACCCAGCAACAGCGGTAACGCTGCGTCAACACCGGGGCGGGACTGGCGCACCCTCGGAGCATGCGTGGACGAGGACCCCGAGCTGTTCCACCCCGTAGGCAAAACCGGCTCCTACCTGGTGCAGATCAGGAAGGCCAAGGCCGTCTGCCGTAGCTGCCCCGTGGTGCAGGAGTGCCTGTCGTGGGCGCTCGACAACCGCGAAATGAACGGCGTCATCGGCGGCATGGACGAGGACGAGCGGCGGCGCCTGCTGAAGAGGACGCGGCGGTGGGTGGCTGGGAATCCGGAGCGGGCGTGGGTGCAGATCCTGCGGGATCGGCGCCCGGAGTTCATGGCGCTGCTGGCTGAGGAGCGGTCGGTGAACGAGATCGCGGTGGAGTTGGGAACGAACACGCAGACCGTGCACAACGTGCTGCGCGCGCTCGAAGCGGAGAAGGCAGGGGCGGCAGCGTGAACAGGGAGATGACCATGGAAGAGCGTGGTGACCTGGCCGAGGCCATGCTGCCAGTGGCCGCGAACCTGGCCGTCCTTGTGCACGGCGACGGTGGGCCCGAGGACGTACGCGAAGTCCTCGACAACTTGGACGACGCGCAGCGTAACGCCCTCATCATCGTCCTCGCGGGCATGGTCGACCCCGACCGGCCGATGGGCGCGGTCCTCGGATGGCTCGACTTCAACGAGCACGGGCAGCAGATCGTCCCGGACTGGAACGACAAGACCACCCTTCGGGCCGTCGCCGACGAGACGGAGCCCGAGGCCGACTGGGATGGGGTCGATCTGGTGAAGGTGGACCGGTGGCTCAGGGGCTTCCGGGTCGAGCTGAACCGGCGTGAGCGGGTCGAGGCGATCCTCGAGGGCTTCCGGCGGGGCATGGAGTACCGGGACCTGGACGCGCTGTCCGGGGTGAAGTCCGGTACGACGCTCACGTTCATCTCGCGGGAGCGGAAGGCCGCTGCCGCCCGCGGTGAGGACTTCCCGGACGATGTGCTGCCCACGCTGCCGGTGCGGTTGTCGGAGTCGGCGGTCGTCAAGATGCGGGAGCGTGCCGCGCGCGGCGAAACGGACATGGAGATCGGTCTGGCGTTCAACGTGAACCCGAAGTCGGTGGGGGACATCGTTCGCGGTGTGCACTACTCGCAGTACGGGGGGCCTCTGCGCGCTAAGAAGAGCGGCCGACCGTCAGAGGCGACGCGGGTTTTGTGGGCGGGGTCCACGCCGGGCTACGCCACGGCCAGCTGAGGCCCGGGTTCAGATCGTCAGCCGTTCGGCTGGGACTACGAAGAGAAGGAGAGCAGCCTGATGGCTGGAGAGACAGTGATCACGGTGGTCGGGAATCTCGTGGAAGATCCGGAAATGCGCTGGACCCCGCAGGGTGTCGCGGTTGCCAAGTTTCGGGTGGCGTCGACGCCGAGGACGTTCGACAAGCAGACGAACGCCTGGCAAGACGGCGAGAGCCTGTTCCTGGCGTGCTCGGTGTGGAGGCAGGCCGCGGAGCACGTCGCCGAGTCCTTGACCAAGGGGATGCGGGTCATCGTGCAGGGCCGACTGAAGCAGCGCACCTATGAGGACCGTGAGGGCGTGAAGCGCACGGTGTTCGAGCTGGACGTGGATGAGGTGGGCCCGTCGTTGAAGTCGGCGACGGCGAAGGTGACGAAGACCGGCGCGTCCGGCGGGGGTCGTCAGGGGGCCCAGCAGGCTCGTGGTGGGGCGCAGCGGGTGGCGGAGGATCCGTGGGCGTCGCAGGGTGCGGCGGGTGGCGGTTGGGGTGGTGGTGCGGCGGACGCGGACGAGCCGCCGTTCTGATCGGCGCGCGCGATTGGGCCCGGCTCCCGGTATGGGGGTCGGGCCCTTTGCTGTGCCCCTCGTGAAATTTTAGTTGCGTACGTACCTAAAACTGCTATGCTGGAACAGCCGACAACACAGGACAACGGGGGTCGAGATGACCGAGCTTCGCCTGATCGACCCACTTGGCTACGACGCCGTCACCGACGGATACCGGGTCGTCGTCGAGCCCCAGGAGGTCGACGAGGCCACCGCCCGGCTCCGCACCGAGGTAGCCGCCCGGCACGCCGCGGAGCACGCGTACGCCGGGTACTGCCCGCGCGACTACCGCGTCCAGGCCGCCTGAGACCGCCGCGCCCCGACTCCCCCGCGGGGCGCGGCCCACACCCCACCGTGTACGGGCCGCCCGGCCGATCGCAGCCGGACGGGCGGCCCACCCATCCCGCGCATCACTCGAGAGGAGTCCGGCATGAACCCTCGCCGCGCCTACGCCGACGCCATCACCGCCGCTGTGTCCGCTGCTGGCTTCGGGCCCGCCCGCTACAGCTACCTCACCGGCTACACGCAGGCGTGGTTCGAGTGGTCGCCCGGCCAGTACGCCGTGAACGCCGATATCTGGCCCCGCGGAATCACCGTTGGTTGGCACCACATCGACGGCTGGCACTACACCAACCGCGCCGCCCCGGACGTCAAGCACCCGCTGCCGTTTACGGCCACCGCACACCCGATGGATGTCGCTGACAGCGTGCGCAGGCTGCTCAACGGCCTGGTGGATGATCTGCCCGCCAATGAGGACGAGTGGGAGCACGCCCACACCCTTCAGGCTGGGGCGGGGGAGCAGTCGTGAAGGTCTCAGCAGACGTCCTCGACGCTCTGGCGTCCGCCGAAACCGACGGCGCCCGTCTGGTCCTCACCGGGCCCCGGATGGACTCCAAGTTGTACGGGCGTGTCAACGAGGTCCTGGAGGCCGCCGGGGGCCGGTGGACGAAGAACGCCGGGGCTCACCTGTTCCCCGTCGATGCGGCCGAGGCGATAGCCCCGGTCCTGACCACCGGTGAGGTGGTGACGCTCCGGGAGAAGCGCAACGACGCCCAGTACTTTCCCACCCCGGCTCCGATCGTCCAGCGCCTGCTGGAGCTGGCGGAGCTTGAGCCGGGTATGGAGGTGCTGGAGCCGTCGGCCGGATCGGGGGCCATCGCCTCGGCCGCTGCTGGTGCTGGCGCGGTCGTCGACTGCTTCGAGCGGGACCCCGGTTACGCCGCAGTCCTCGCCGATGCGGGTGCGGCCCGCACCACGCGAGCTGTCGACTTCCTCACGGTGAACGCCGAGCCGCGGTACGACCGTGTGTTGATGAACCCGCCGTTCACTCGGCAAGCCGACGTGGCGCATGTTCGCCACGCCCTGCGATTCCTCAAGCCGGATGGCCTGCTCGTCGCCGTCATGTCCCACGCAGTCACCTACCAGAAGGGAGACGCGGCCGCGTTCCGGAGCCTCGTGGAGCAGAGCGGAGGTCAGGTCGAGGCGCTGCCCGAGGGGGCGTTCACGTCGGCCGGTACCGGCGTCCGCACGATCGTGGTGACCATCCCGGCGAGGAGGCCCGACGTCGTCCAGCCGGTGGCTTGGCCGAGCACCGAGCCCGCCAAGGCGCCGGAGGTCGTCGAGTACGGCGATCCGGCGACCATCGCGAGAGAGATCGCGGACAACCTGCGTGAGGCGATGACCATCATGGACAAACTCGCCCGCGACCTGTCCCGACCTGTGCAGCGCACAGCAGAGCCGGGCGTCGCTGCGGTGACGGACTTCCCCCTGCCCGGCGAATCTTCCGGGCAGCTGACGTTCGAGGGCTTCGGGGAGGCGTCGTGAAGGTCAGTGCCGACATCGCTGCCCTGCCCCGCTTGTGCCGCATCAACGACTGCTCCAACCCGGCAGCGACGCACAAGACGCTGTGCCACAAGCACCGCAAGCGGATCCGCATGGGCGGCGACCCGCACTTCACCCAGTGGGGCACCGCCGACGCAACCGATGTCGAACTGCTCGTGTCCGACCCGCGGCCTGTTGAGGGGCTGACTCGACTCGAGCGGCGCCTGGTGGCCCGCGGCCTCACGGAGCGCCGCATGACCGCCGCCGAGGTCGCCCGGGTGCTGGGCGTCGATTGGCGCACAGTGATGCGTTGACGGGCCGACGACCGCGCCGCCGGGCTCACCGACTCTGCTCAGCCCTCCGCCGCACGACAGATTCGGAGCGCCGCCTGATGCGTGCCCTCATCCCCTGGCTGGTCACCGCGGCCGCAATCGTCGCCGTCACCGCCACCGCCTGCCTCATCCACTGACCCTCCCGAAGGAGAAACCGATGCCCGCCCGTATCCAGCGCAAGCGCACCCCCGGCTGGCGTAAGTCCGAAGGCGCCGTGTACGTCGGCCGCGGCAGCCGCTGGGGCAACCCCTGCCGCATCGGCCTCGACGCGGACGACCACGCTCACGCCACTGTCCTGTACCGGCGGTGGTTGGAGGCGAACGACGTGACCATCTACAACTCCCACATCAACGACGGCCGCCGCGACTGGATCATCGCGCACGCCGCTGATCTCAAGGGCCGGGACCTCATGTGCTGGTGCCCGCTGCCGAAGCCCGGCGAGCCGGATCACTGCCACGCCACTGTGCTGCTGGAGATCGCCAACGCCCCGAAGGAGAACCCGCCCGCATGACCGCGCCCATCACCGCCCTCACCCCGTCCACCATGGCCGTACGCGCCGCCGCCGCGCTCGAGTGGAACCGGCACGCCCAGTACGTCCGGCACTCCGACGCGATCCTCACCGGCTGGGAGACGACCGCCGCCCCGGACGGGCAGCCCCTCGTGTCCGGGCGTGTGGACGGTCCGGGGGCGGTGCAGCAGCTCCGGGCGTTCGCCACCGACAGCATGCTCGCTTTCAGTGGGGCGGTTGACCTGCGGCCTGTGCTGGACGTCTCGGAGCCGGGCCGTGTGGCGGTGGTGTGGCGGTCGGGCGGGGTGTGGGTGTCCCTGTGGACCCCGGAACCCCCGCCGCCCACGAGCCCGTCACCGGCACCCGCGGCCGCACCGCAGCCCGGCGGGCGCCTCCTCCACTGGCTCACCCCCGACACCCGCAAGAAGGACTGACCCATATGACCGCCCCCATCGTGGCCCGGGCGCCGCACCGGGCCGCCCACTACGAACACGCCCCCGCCCGGCCCCGGGCCCGCATCACCCGCCGCGAACTCCAGCTCCTCGTCCTGGCCGCGAACGGCAACACCAACGAGCGCATCGCCCGCCATCTCGACATCTCCGCCTACACGGTGAACTGCACGCTGCGCCGCGTGTATCTGAAGCTGGGCGCAGTGGATCGGGCGAATGCGGTGGCGATCGCCCTGGTGCGGGGCGTCATCGCGCCGTCGGACATTGCCGGGGTGCGGGATCCGGGCGGCATGGCCTCCGTTCACGCTGACACAGCGTGACGAAAACCCGGGTTTGTGATCTCCAAGCCCGGGCCGAGCAACTACCCACCGTCACACCCCTGGAGGGGGACATGACCGATCGACCGCCGTATGACGGCCTGCTGGCTCGTCTCGAGAAGGAGCGGGCCCACCACCAGTCCTGCGCCGCCCTGTCCCGCACCGACGAAGGCCGGATCGCGCACTCCGGCATGGCCGCAGGCTTCCTCCACGCCGCGATCCACCTCGTGAAGGAGTCCGAGGGGCCAGGGGCTGCGCGCCAGTACATGGAGCGCGCCACCACCGAGGCGGGTGTTGTCCCGGCCGCAACGCCCGAGCCCTCCCCGGACGACACGCTGCGCGAGGAGTACGCGGCCGCGGCCCGGCGCCTCGGTCACCCGAGCTGGGAGGCCGACGAGCTGGCTGCCGCCATCGGCGACGTCCGCGACCGACGCATGGAACAGCTTGTCGCCGGACGCGCGACGTGGAAGGCCAAGGCGCTCGAGACGGAGCGCGACCGGGACCGGATCGCCGCCGAGCGCGACCAGACGCGCGCCCTGGCGCCCATGTTCGAGGGCCTGGAGAGTCTGCTGGCGACCAGCTCCAAGGACTGGGGTGCGTGCCGGGAAGATGCCTGGCTGTGGGCCGTGCTGGTGGGCTGGGACTGCGAGGAGGACCACGAGCACAACGCAACGTGCGACGACGGCGGGGCCATGCAGGAGATCGCCGAACGTTACGGCTGGAGCCCGGAGGCCGTGGCGAAGGCGCGCCGCTACCGGGCAGCCGTACGGGCCGTGCTTGACGGCCAGGTCGAGGAGTCATCGTGAGCGCGGAGTTGTCGGCGGGTGCGAAGGCCGCGGCGTTACGCGCCCAGGCCGCCCCGCGGGGCCTGAAGCGGCGCATGCTGGCGTTGGTGGGCATGGACCGGGCCGGGGCCCGCCTCGAGGCGGAGGCGCGCTCCTGGGACGCCGGAGAGGAGGGGGAGCGGCGCACCAAGGCTCTACTCGCCCCGCTCGCCCTGGAGGGGTGGGGCGTGTTGCACGACCGGCGGATACCCGGCCTGGATCGGGCGAACGCCGACCACGTGGTGATCGCCCCGTCAGGCCGGGTGTTCATGCCGGATTCGAAGCTGTGGAAGAGGCAGTATCGGGTGCGGCCCGTGGGTGACCGGCTGATGCACGGGTCCCGGGCCTGTGACCGGGACGTGGACAGCGTGCTGCGTGAGGCGCGGATGGCTGGCAAGGCGTTGGGGGTCGAGGTGACGCCGTTGATCGCGGTGCACAACGCCCCGGTGGACGGCGGCGGGTTCGTGCTGCGCGGGGTGCCGGTGGTGCCTGCGGACCGGTTGGTGGAGCTGCTGCGCCGGAACGCCGGTGCGCCGGATCCGGTCCGGGCGCGCGCGTTGGCGGCGCAGGCGCGCAGGGTGCTGCCGAGGTATGTGGAGTGAGCGTACGGTGGCCGTGGGGGCCACCTCGAACGGCCCGTCACCCTTCGGGGCGGCGGGCCGCTTTCGTGCGTTCGGTGCCCCTGCTCAGTGCGAGGCTGTAGCGCCCCACGCTCGGCGGGTCGCCAGGATGTGGAGGAGGGCCACGAGGGTTCCGGACCCCATGAGGTCACCGCGCGCCATCAGGGCGGGGATGTCCGACAGGGGAACCCACTCGATATGCCCCGCCTCTTCGAGATCCGTGGGTGAGCCGATCTGTTCGGCTCCGTGCGCTACGAAGATTTCGTGGGGTGAGTCGACCATGCCCACCATGGGCTGGTAGGTGACGACGTGCTCCACAGACTTCGGGCGCCAGCCGGTCTCTTCTTCGACCTCCCGGGCTGCCGTAGCGGCCGGATCCTCGCCCTCGTCCACGATGCCGCCGGGGAGTTCCCAGCCCCATTGCTGGGGGACGAAGCGGTACCGCCACATCATGAGCACACGGTCTTGGTCGTCCAGGACGACGGTGATGGCCACGTGGTGCAGCTTCACCACGTGATGCTCGAAGCGCTTCACGCCGGGCGGCTCGACATCCCAGAGGTCGAGCTTCACCCACGGATTGTCGTAGATGGTCCGCTCGCCGTGGATGCGCCAGGGCTCCAGCCCTTCGGGGGTCTCCACGCTGACGCCGCCGGGGACGCGGTACGAGCTGCGGTCGCGTACCTCCAGGGCGCCCTCGGCGACCAGCCGTGCCAGCACCTGGCGGAGGGCAGTACGGCCGATGCCGAGCTGTTCCACGAGGGCCCGCTCGGACGGCAGTTTGTCTCCGGGCGCGAGTTTGCCGGAGGCGAGCCATCCGCGGATCGTCTCGTAGACCTTGGTCGTCTTGGGTCCCATGCCGGGGCGCACTCTCCGTTCTGAAGTGGTGCGTACCAGCGTAGTCGGGGCGTGGGTGGGCCCTCGCCGACGGGGGATGCGGCGAGGGCCTGCTGGCAGTGTGGCACGGGTGGCCGTGCTCGGGGCGCAGTTCCGGGTCGGCTCGCCTGTCAGGGGCTCTCCTGCCCGTTCCAGTCCTCCGGCGGCTCCACGAGCAGCGGCACGGTGCGCTCCTCCCGCGCGGTGCGGTCCGTCACCGGGTCCCGGTACAGGTATCCGTCAGCGTCACGCAGGAACGCCGTGTACCGGATCACTCGCTTCCCGTCCTGCTGCTCGGCCGTGATCGGGGCCCGGTCCACGTCGCGTGGGTCGAGACCGTTTGCGCGCAGCCAGTCCTGGAGCGCGGTCACCTCGGCGGGGGTGAGGTAGCCCCATCGGTCGGGGTGGAACACGACGGTGATGTCCGGTTGGTCCATGCTCGTCATGATGGCGGCCGCCACCGACAGCGGGCCCCGGCCACGCGATTCCTGTCTGATCCGACGCGAGAGCCCCGAAGACGTGAGAGGGGTGCACTCCCGCGCCCCGGGGTGGAGAGGGCTTGAACGCATGAAGAAACTGATCCGGCGAGCGTGGGCGGCGCTGGTCTCGCACGTCAGGGCCACGACGCGGAAGGTGGCGGCCGAACTTCCGGCCCAGCTGGTGGTGACGGTCGTGGCGGATGCGGCCGTGTCCGGGAACCCGTTCCGGCTCCTGGCGGCCGCGTTGTTGCTGGTCATGGCGTTGCTGCTGCGCCGGTAGTTGTTTGGTCGGGTGGGGCTGCTACCAACGAAAGCCGTAGTAGCCCCACCCGGCGGTGCGGCCGGTCGCGAACGGGGGTGTTGCCGTGGTCGGCTACCGGGCTTGTGGAGGGCGATCGCGGCGGGCCTGGGCCGGTGGCGGCTGGTCGCGCCAGAATCCGCAGGCCCGGCCACGGCCGAACCTGACTGCGGCGAACACGGCCAGGCCGAGGGGCAGCGCGACCCAGACCGGCGGCACGCCACCGACCGTCCGCATCCACACGGCGCCGAGAAGGACCCCGGCCACGGCCCATCCGGCTATCCCGGCGACGTACCGGGCCGGGCCGCTCACCGCTGCTCCTGGCCCAGGATGTGCCCGCAGCTGGGGCACCGCCCGGGCATGCAGCGGCGCAGCGCGTCCCAGAACCGGCTGGCCGCCTCGTCCGGGTCGTAGCCGGGCCCGTACTCGAGAGTCCCGTCCGGGTGGATCGTCACGAGCGGCTGGATGCCGTCGTCCATGATGACGATGTTGCTCGGTGTCGGTCCAGCGAGCTGGAATGTCTGGCTGCTGGTGGTCAGCGCCTGAGTCTCCTGCTTCCCCGGCCAGTCCGTGATGCGCAGTTCGGCGTGCGCGTCGGGCAGTAGTGCGTCCTCGGTGGGCAGGTTCTCGTCGGAAGGGGCCATGACCCCATCGTGGGCGTGTTCGGCCGGGTTGTTGCCCCGGGTCGGTGCGGGTCAGGCGGGCCGGTCATCGGGCGCGGCCGGGCCGGGCTCGTCAGCAGAGCCGCAGAAGGGCGTAGGGCGCGCTCTGGTCGCATCGGCGTGGGAATGGGTCATCCGGGGCGAGTTGGGCCGTCACGCGGGCGTCTGACCCTACTCGACGGCCCCACACGTCGGGTTCGAGCACACCCACTGCGTCTCGCTCGTCGGATTCCCGGCGTCGTCGGTCTCGGTGGTCTTGTACATGGTGCCGCTGCACGCCCCGCAGCCCTTGGTCTCGATCCGCTGCCCCACCCGCGCCCCCTCCGAAGTCCGGTCTCAGCTGGCCCGGGCGGCGATCGCAGCGTCCAGCAGCCCGACGGCCTCCACGCGCCCCCGCTCCCGGTCCTCGACCTCGGCGGCGCTCTCCCCGGTCGCGGCGACCCGCGGGCACGACGGGCAACTCCACCGGTCCGGCCACCCGGCCACCGGCGGCTTCATCGCGATGTGGCAGTGGGGGCAGGTCATGGTCACGTCCTCTACATGTCCGCACGCGCCACACACCCAGATCGGGGAACCGGAGTCCCGCTGCTGCCACATGGTGTGGCGACATCTAGGGCAGCCGGTGGTGGTGATGCCGCCGGGGCCGAGGACGGGCGGGTCGGGTGTGGTGGTGGCGTACTGCACGAGGCGTGCGCGGACTCGGGGGTCGTCGGTGCGGGCCATGCGGAGGAGGTGCGCGGCGCGACTGCGGGCCTCATCGGCGAATTCGGTCATCACCCGGGAGGGTATCGCCGGGACCGGGCGGTGGGGGCGCGTTCACTCGGATGGGCTACAGGGCGCGGAGGTACAGCCAGGCGCCGCTGTAGCACTTCACGGTCAGGCCCTGCTTCGGCTCGGCGCGCAGGGACCACTGCTCGATGTCCTCGATCTGCTTCGAGCCCGAACCGGCGATCAACTGGGCGAGCCAGCCCTCCGCACCGTCGGCCCACGGACCGTCCATGCTGATCGGGCCGCCCTCGACGGGATGCTCCGGCTGGTCGAAATCATCGCGCTCGGCGGAACGGGCGTTGATCTGCCACCGGGTCTCGCGGCCCTCGAGCATGACGGCCAGGCCGTACGGCCGCTTGCTGTCACCGGCCTCCGCCAGGGTCGCTGCCTTCCCGGCCCGCGGGTCGTTCTTGGCGAGGTCGACGAGGAAGTCCTGGAGAGTCTTGGGGCGCACTGGCGGGGTCCTTCTGTTCGGGGTGGGCCGGTTCATCGTAGGCGGGGCCGGTGGGTGGTCAGGGTTGGAGGATGCGGAGGATCCGCTCGCGGAGGTCGGCGGTCGGGTCGTGGGCCGTGCTGCTGCTGGCGGCCAACTGGTCGGGCGGCTGGATGCCGGGCCAGGCGCTGGCGCGGTGCGCGTCCTCGAGCTGGGCGGTGTACGCCTCCACGCCCGGCAACTCCGGCTCCGCCTCGGCGGTCACTGGGCTTCCTCGACGATGATTCGGACCCGCTTGCCGCACAGGGCGAGGATCTGCTCAGCCCACTCCAGCGACATGGGTGCGCGGCCAGTCAGGAGTTGACTGAGGTGCTTCTCCGAGGTGCTGAGTCGTTCCGCGATCCACACCTGCTTCAGGCCGGACGCTTTCACTGCGGCCCTGACCTGTTCGTGCAGCGAGTCCTGGGCATCGGCGGTCATGCGTCCTCCCCGATGTCGATGCAGTCGGCGACCACCCGCAGGCGGCCTCGAGCGACCAGCGGTTCGCCGGGCGTCGGCCAGTCGTCCGCGCACAGCCCGTACGACGGCGGCTCCCAGGACTTCCCCCGGTAGTGCCGGTAGACCTGCTCCCAGTCGGCCTTGAAGTAGCAGGGCAGGAGCCCGCCGGTGTTAGGGATGGGCTCGGGCGCGGCCTCGTTCTGCGCGCGGACCTGCTCGGCGACGCGGGCGGCGTGGTCCTTGTGGCGTTTGCAGAACCAGTGCGCGGTGACCCACCCGGTGCGCGGGTCCTTCTCCAGCACCTTGTGGTGGGAGTTGGCCCCGCAGACTCCTTCCGCGTTGCGGTAGTCGACGGGGGGCGGGCTGAAGCCCGGGGCGGCGTGCAGGACCGGGGAAGGCGAAGGCCGCAGAGGCACCGCGCTGTCCTCCGGCTCACCCGTGACGGTGATGCGGGGCCGGTAGACGTACGGGCGCAGGCGCGGGGCCTCGCAGCCTGGTGCCCCGCCCGGGCCCCAGTCGGCGGCTTCGCGGGGCGGCTCGTAGCGGGGTGCGTCGTTGGCGATGAGCCGGTCGTAGCGGGCCCGCCGCCCGTGCTCCACGCCGAGCTTCCGGCGGGCGACCGTCAGGGGGCTGACACCTTCCTCGCGCTTGGAGAGGTCGACGCCGTACGCGACGGCGAGAAGGAGTTCCCGGGTCTCGTGGCCGACGCGCGGGTCCTCATAGATGGCGGCCACCATCTCGGGGAACGACCGCTTCGGCCGCCGCTCCTCAGCCGGGGCCGGGACGGAGCGAAGGCTCACGGCTGGATCAACTCCCCATCGACCGTCGCGAGACGAAGACGTACGGGCTCGGGAACCAGCTCCCGGCCCGAGACAGGCCAGTCGTCCGCGCGTAGCCCGTAGTTCTTCGGCGGTTCCCACTGCCCGTCACGCTTCCATGCAGCGGCATCTCGGTAGAGACGTGCCCACGCCTGCTCCTGGCCATCGACCATGAGATAGGAGACCACGAGCCCGCCAGCGTTGGGGATCGGTTCCGGTCCGGGGTTCGCGGCACGCTGGGCTCGTAGAGCGTTCCCCCAGTCCTCGTGGCGGCGGCAGTACCAGACCGCCGTGCGCCATCCGGTCTCCTGATCGACGGTGTAGGTGTGTTCGATGCCGCGCTGCCCGCACAGGCCAGCACGCCGGATCATCGGCGCCGCGCACTGCCTCGTTTCCCACGGGGGTCTTGGTAGACGCGGCTGGTGTACGTGGGCGAGGTGGAGCGCTGCTCCCATGTCACGACTCCTTGTTCTCGAGCGCATCGATGGTGGGGCACGGGTGCGGGATGAACGCCACCCATTCATCCGTCTTCGGGCCCGTCCGGCGACGCACGGAGCATTCGCCGCACCAGGTCTGCCCCATGTGCTGAACGGGCTGATGGAGTGCTGTGACGCGCTTCTTCGCGTCCATGTAGGTGCCGTGCGCGATCTCGATGGCTTCGACGGAGAGCAGCCGCGCGTAGCGGAGGATCTTGATGTGCTCGTGGACCTCTTCCTCGGTGAGAGGCCGTTCCAGGGCGCACCAGATGCGGAACTCGGCAACGTCCGTGAGGTCGGCGGGGACCGCGGTGTCCTTGCGGGCGCGTTCGGCTTCCTTCTGCCACGCGGCGGCCAGCTTCTCCATCGCTGCCAGCTTCTGTTCCAAGGCGTCGGTGGGGCCGGTCTTGGCTTCGGCCTGCTCGGCGCGTTCCAGGGCGTACGCCAATTGGATACGCAGCAGGGGCGCGTCAGCCGCTTCGGCTTTCACCCGCTCCTCTTTGGGCATTGCGGCGCGCTTGGCGTTGATGGCCTCGACCTCGTCGATGTGCCGGTTCATGCGGCGGTCTCCACGAGCTGGGTGTGGACGGCGGCCAGGACGTCGTCGTCGGGGGTCCACAGGCCGAGTTGCCCGGGGACGTCGAGGATCGGTGTGGTGAGCGGCCGGGCGTCGGTGAGCTGCCAGTGGTAGTAGCCGGTCATGCCCCAGGGCGCGCAGCAACCGTTGTCGAGGTGGCAGGCGGCGAGCCGGGCGGTGCCGATGATGGCCATGCGGGCGTCGGGCCGCGGCCCCCAGATCTCGCCGAGCGGGTGAAAAGCCTTCCCGGCGTGGATGAGGATCGTGACGCCGAGGTACTTCTGCGGGATGGGCTTGGGCCGGTTCTCGATCGTCTTGAAGCCGTCTCGGGGGTGGCCGTGGACGATGGCGTCGGCGAACGGCTGCTTCACGGTCAGGGCCCTCACGGGCGGACCTCCTAGGTCGATGCGGTGGGGCGGGTTTCAGGCTGCCTCGGCGGGCGCGGGGTGTTGCCCCGGGTGGGTGCGGATGGCTACGGGCATGGGCGCCGGAACGTCACCCCCTGCGCAGTGCTCACGAGAGTGGGCCGGGTGCCACGGCGGGACCAGCCACACGGCAGGCGTGCAGCCCGGGGAGCCTTCCGGGACCCGGTCGACAGTCCAGGAACCGTCCGCGTGACGGAGGAAGCGGGCTATGCCGGGCACGAGGCACAAGTCGCCGACTGCGAGGTCGTCACGCATTTCGTCGTGTGCCAGCGTGCCGAGGACGGTTCCGCCGCGGATGGTGCGGGCGTACCGGTTGAACGCGGCGAGGGCGCGGCGCGGGTTGAGGACGCCGATGGCGATCAGGTGCCCGTCTTCGTCGATGTCCGCGACCAGGGCCCCGTAGGAGGCGTCTTGTACGTCGTCGATGGTCGGGGTGAACGCGGTGCGGGCGGTTTCGCGGTAGATGGCGCGTTCGGCGGCGCGGATGCGGTGTGGCTCCCAGCCGTCGGCCATGAGGCCCCGCCATACCTTGTTGCGCTGCTCGGCGAGGGCGTCGATGACCTCGAGTTCGGCGTTGGTGATCCGGTGGGCGGGTTCGGGGATGTAGCTGGAGTCCACGGCCGTTCCTCTGCTGGTTATGGCGGGTTGGGGAGGCCGCCCCGTACGCCCGGGGGTGGCGGTACGGGGCGGCCGGCTCGGTGGGGTCAGGCAAGCTGCGCGGTCGTGGTGACCGTGTGCGGCTTGAGGGTCAGCCGGTCGCATCCGCATTCGAAGTGGATGGCGCCGTTGTCGTCCTCCCGGATGTCGCTGGGGCGGAAGGGGCGGTGAATGTCGCGGGCTTCGGCGACGAAGGGGTCGAGGCCGAGGGCCTTGGTGGCGTAGACGCCGAGGATGTCGCCGCCTTCGTCTGCTTCGCCGTAGGTGAGGATCCACACGACCGGGCCGGGCTGCTGCTCCTTCTGGTCGACGGTCTGGATGCCGGTCATGTGGTCCTCCTTGGTGTGCGGTGGTCTCACCCTACCCAATTTTAGGTACGTACGCAACTAAAATTTCGGGGAAGGGTGGGCACAGCAAAGGCCCCCGCCCCGGGAACCCGGAACGAGGGCCCCACCAACCCGCGGCTCAGCCCAGCTGGTCACCGGTTTGTCGACCCGGTCATGCTGCTTCTTCTTCGGGGAGGTAGTCGGCCAGGTCGCGCATCACGTCGGCGACCTGCCGTGCGGTGGTGATGGGCTCGAGTCCGGTGGCGACAACCGGCTCGTCGTCCGCGTGGTCGAAACGCCGACGGGCTCGGCAGCCGGGGACGGTGCACCAATGCTGGCCCTGGTAGTCGATGCCGCCGGGTGCAGTGAGCGCGGCGGCGGCGAGGCCGCGGGCCAGGGCGGTGAAAGCCTGCGCGCAGTGGTCCCCGCCAGCCTGCAAGTCGTCGCTGTGCTGGGCGACGATGCCTGCGGATTGCTTGGCGATCTCGCATCGCTGTTGCGGCGTGAGTGGGCGGAGCTTGTCCATTTCCGTGGGCACCGCCATCAGCAGCGCCGTCTGTAGCAGCATCTGCTGCATGTCGGTCATCAGGCCGGCCATCACGCGGCCGCCTTCTGCTGCTGCCGGGCCACAGACCTCACACGCTCGCACGCCCGGCAGATCCTCTCCGGGGCCCGGCCCTTCCGCCGCCGCAAGTACACGTTGTCGCCGGCCATCTCGTGCCCGTCGTCGCAGTGCGTGCGGGGCGGCGTGTTGCCGCGGCGCTTGTCGTGCCGGAGCACCGGGGGCGGGGTGTCAGGCGCGTACCAGTGTGTGCGGAACCGGCGGCGGGCTTCAGCGAGTCGGCAGGAGAAAGACCCGTAGGACATGCCGAGTGCGGCAGCGGCACGGGCGTGGTCCTCGTAGCGAGCAAGGGCCTCCACCACCCGGCCTTCCAGCAGGGTGAACCGGTCTCCGATCTGTACCGCGGCGAGGTGGTCGACGAGGCGGTCCAGCGCCGATTCCTCTCCCGTCTGGTGCCAGTAGGTCGCGTAGCGGGGAGAGGATGCGGGCCCGTTGTGGGCGTGGTCGTCGCGGTAGCCGCGGGCGTGCATGCAGGCCGTGAGTTCCTCGTTGATGGCCTGCCAGCCGACACCGACCAACTCGCGGCGGGTCGGTGGCTGGTCGATGGTGACGAGGTGTTCGGCGATCGCGGACCATGCGATCTGGTAGCGGGTGAGTCCGTCGAGCCCATAAGCGGGGGCGAGTCCGGCCGCGGTCTTCGCGAGCCGGTCGATGTCATGCATGGTGTAGCCGGCCGCTACGGGCTGGGAGGCGTGGGTAGGGGCGTTCATGTCGTTCTCCTGCCGGTGGTCCGCTCCTGCTGGTGGTGCCCGGAGCGGGATTCGAACCCGCACTTGGTCCGCTTTTAAGGCGGCTGCGTCTCCCGTTGCGCGACCCGGGCAGAAGGGGGGGAGATCAGCCAGCCGGTCGGTGCCTGCGGCGGCGGGCTGCCCGCGCCGTTCCCTGCCTGGGAGCGGGCTCGGGCGCGGTCTTGGGCGTGGGGGCGACGGCGCGGATGATGGTGGCCCAGGCGAAGAGTCCGCCGTCGCCATGGAGGAGGTACCGGCCCACCGGGTCCGCGTGGTCGATGCGGGTAAGCCGCCCGCGGACGCCGGTGGCGGCGTGGGTGGCCTGGACGATCTCGACGTAGTCCCCGATGCGGGGCGGGTCGGCCATGGTCATGGCGTGCTCCTTCAGGAGAGTGTGGGTGGTCGAGGAACCGGCGGATTACGCCTGGGCGAGGAGCTTCTGGAGTTCGACGCGGACGGCGGTCGGCATGTCGCCGACCTGTGCGAAGTGGTTCAGGGAACGGATCACCTCGGACGTTCGGGTGCGCTCGCGGCGCAGGGTCTCGGCGTCCTGGAAGTGGTTGTGCGCCACGGCCTTCGCGTGGTCGGCCTCGTACCGCAGCCACGGCTCGCCGGTGACACGCACCTCGTGCACCCACTCCTCCTCGCCGTCGGCCCACACGCAATACGGGGTGCGGGGGTTGGTCTGGTCGATGCGGGCGAGGAGCGCCTCGTACGGTTCGGTGGCCGCAGTGGTCTCGCCGTCCCAAACCTCGTCGAGGGGTGCCTGGGTCTGCGTGACCATGACGCGCTGACCGGCGACGGGGACCGGCGGGGTGGGGATGGGCGCGTGCTTGGGGGTGTTGTCGACGAGGGCCTTGAGCTGGCGGGTCATGGTGTCCACGGGGTGCTCCTTCGGCGCGTTGATCGGTGCTCGTGGGGCGACGGGCTGGTCGGTGGGCTTTCAGGCTGCACCGGTAGGCGCGATGTGTTGCCCCGGCTCGGTGAGCGGTACGGGGGCGACTGGCTCGGGCGAGGTCAGGCGGGGGCCAGGAGAGTGCGGGCTTCGGCGAGCATCTGCTCGATCTCCTGGGTGACCGTGGTGAACGGGCCGTCTACGTGGAGTCCGCTGTCGCGGTATGCGGCGGCGCGCTGGCGGATCGGTGCGTGCTCGACCGGCTCGAAGACGGTGAGGATCCGGCGGGCCCGTTCGAGGGCGTAGTGCCGGTCGATTTCGGCTTGCGTGTCGGCGTGCTTGGCGGCGTTGCTGATCTGGTTGGAGGTCCAGGTGAGGAGGGTGGCGGCGCATCCGGTGCCGTAGTAGCCGACTTCGCCGTGTTCGTTGCCGTCGGCGTCGAGGGGGATGAGGATGACGGTGCGTCGGAGGTTGGTGCGGCCGCAGCAGTTGCAGGTGGTGGTGTCGGTGGTGGTGCCCTTGATGCGGTAGGTCGCGGTCATGGTGGGGCTCCCCCGGGTGTGCGGTGTGCGGTGGTTCCACCCTAACCTAATTTTAGGTACGTACGCAACTAAAATTCCACGGGGAAGCTCACCCCAAAGCCACACCAAACCCGCCGAACCCCCGCCCCATCCCAGCCACCCGGCCGCCAGCAGCCCCCACGCCAGCCTCCGGCCCGAGACCATGCCCCCACCAACCGGGCCCGGGGGAGGGGGGTGAACGGATGGGCTACCAGGTCAAGTGCGGCGCGAAGACCACCAAGAACAAGCGCTGCACGCAGCCAGCGATGATCGGCTACTCGCGCTGCCAGGACCACCGCGGGAAGCTGAACAAGCCGCAGAAGAAGCAGACGAAGAAGCGCTGACCGGCCGCGCCCGGGTACAGCGAAGCCCCCGCCCCGGATCACCCCGGGACGGGGGCCCATCACCGCGGTCGGCTCAGCCGGCCACCCCGCTACGCCTCCGCCTCACCCCCATCGCCCTCGGTGTCGTCCGCGTCGCTGAAGTGTCCGCCCATGTGCGACAACGGCGCCGCAGCCCCACCCAGCACCTCCTGCGCCGACCACAACGCGCCCGTCGCCTCCCGCAACGCCACCAACGCCGCCGCGACCGCCACCGCCGGGTCGGTGCCGTCGTCCATACGGATCCCGTCTGTCTCGGCGAGCCGGCGCAGCCCGGCCGAGGTCTGGTTCAGGGCCTGCGGCAGCCGCTCCAGCACCGTGCGCAGCGCGCACACCACCTCGCTCACGTCCCCGGGCTGCTCGAACACGGTCGGGTCCAACGTGCGGTGGTTCAGCGCGCGGGTCTCTTCGGCGAGCTGGTGCGCGATGGCGGCCGGGGTGCGGTTCAAGTCCATGCTGGGGGCTCCTCGGGGCGGGGACGGTGAACGAGTCCCCCATGATGGCCGAGCGGGCGCCGCGGGCTGGCCTGGACGCGCCTGGGCCCCCGCCGACGGGATGGCGGGGGCACAGCAGAGGATGCGGGGACCTCAACCCGCACCCGGACCGTACCCCCGACACCGGGCCGGGCGGGGCCGAAACCGAGGCCGTTCACCGAGACGAGGGACGGCGCCGCCCGCGGGCGGTCAGCCGGTGGTCGGCTCGCCCCGCAGCGCCTTCCGCACCTGCTCCTGGCTGAGGCCGACGGCGGCCGCGATCCGGTCCCGGTCCACACCGTGCTGGTGCGCCGCGCGCATCGCCCGGTTCCGCCGCGCCACGTGCGCCTTCCGGCGGGTGCCGCCGGCGACGGTGCGCTGGAGGACGGTGGCCCACCACAGGAGGCATCGGCCCCGCCACAGGGTGACGCGCCGGGGTGTGGGTGTTGCCTGTTCGGCCATGGTGTCCCCCTCGCTGTCGGTGCATCTGAGGGTCCGGATCGTGGGGGAACGCGGCAAGGGCAGGTTTTCGGCCTCGGCGCGAAGAATCCCCCACCGGCGGCCGCCCGGCTGCTCGAGACCGGCCGATGGCTGTATCGCCCTACGCTGTCCGGCATGACGCTGAGCACCGACGAACGCCGTCTCCTCGAGCTGGTGGCCGCCGCCCCCGAGCCCGTCGCCATGTCGACCTTCTTCCACGACCTGTATCCGCCCACGTTCCCCGCGAGCGCCCCGGAGGACGACCCGAAGCGGGAGGCGTGGGCCGAGACGCAGATGGGCCTGTACCGGGCGTCGCTGAACCTGTGGCAGGGCGGCCTGGTCGAGGTGGTGCATCCGGCGAACGGGGAACGCCCGGACCTGGTGACGGTGACCGACGCTGGCCGGACCGCACTCACCTGACCACAGCGCTGCGCCCCCACCGAGCTGGCGGGGGCGCGGGCTCAAGCGGTCAGCGGGTGATGGACTGACGCCAGGCAGCGGCCACGATCTGGTTGTGGTCGAACGCGAGGTCACCGGGCGCCCCGAGCGGCACCCAGCGCGTGGCCCGAGCGTCGTCTCCGGCGATGGAGACGGTGTCGGCGGGCACTCGGGCGAGGTAGGCGTAGGTCACATACCTGCCTCGCGGGTCGCGACCGGGGGCGTCCCACCGTCCAAGGAGAATCAGGTCGCTCGGGTCCACGCGGACGCCGGTCTCCTCGGCGAGTTCGCGCGCTGCCGCCCTCTCGGGTTCTCGCTCCTCATCCTCATCTACGTGGCCGCCGGGCAGGGCCCACATCCCCTCGTACGGCGGCCAACCCCTCTCGATGAGCAGGACGCGCTGGTCGTCCGTTACGGCTACCACGTCGGCGGTGAAGCGGATGGTTTCGGTCTCGGCGGTCATGCTTCTCCTTCAGTCGGGTGAGGTGCGAGGTCAGACGGCCGGACGATCCGTTCCACGGCCGGAGCCGGGCGGTAACAGGTACTGCGCGAACGGGAGGACCATGGACGGGTCCAGGCCGTCGCCGCCGTCGGTCAGTCTCGCGATGATGAACGCGAGTGCGGCGACCACGATCCGGCGCCACAGGTCGGGGTTGATCCGGCCATTGCTGGGGTCGTTACTGGTCATGATGGTTTCCTGACAGGCGAAGGCGGGCGGGTGCGTGGTTCCTTGGTGCCTGCCGGAAACCTTGTGTTGACGGCTCGTAGGGCCCCGGGGCGCCGCTAGCATCGGCGTTTCCGGGGTTCCCCACGCTACCGAGTTTTAGGTACGTACGCAACTAGAAATCGCGGAGCGTGCACCGCAACGCCCCCACCCCGACGACGGATGAGGGCGCAGCAGGGGGCCGGTCCCCCCTCGGGACAGAACGGTAACGGTGGGCATTGACAGCCCCTGGGCAGTCTCGAGACCGCCCAGGGGCCGGAACAGGTCAGGTCCCGGCGTACGCCGCCTGCTCCGCCGTGCACGCGTCACAGATCTGGCCCGGTGGCGCCTTCCGCGCTTGGCACTCGCCGCAGAACTCCCAGCCCATGCAGCCAGCGCACTCGTCGTAGCCAGCCTCGGTCGGACGCCCGCACGTCCCGTCCAGCCCGTTGCACTCACCGGGCCGGTGATCCAGAGCGTGCACGCTCTGCTGCGCCTCCCAGCTAGCCGGAGTCGGCGTCGGCCTGTCGTCGCTCCGCTGCTGCCAGCTCGGCGCCTGCGGCTGTTCGGGAAGCCGACGGACGGATCCCGGGGGAGGCCCCGCCACAGCGTCACGCAGCCGCTTGGAGATGAGGCCCCCAACGGTGGTGTGGATCTTCTCGGGAAGCGGACGCCCGGCAACGATGTGCCTCAGCTGCTCCCTCGTCCAGCCCGCGTCCAGCATGCCCGTCACCAGAAGCCCCTGATCCTGGAGTGTCTTCCCCGAGAGCAGGAACTCCGGCTGTTCGGCGCCGATCGCCAGCAGCAGCTCAACGCCCGGCGACACGGCCACCTGCTCAGCCTTGCCCGTCTTCTGGTCCATCTGGCTGCCGCTGCCGTCCGTCCCTCCATCCATCTCCACGTTCTGCTGCCCGCTCGCTGGGACGGAAGGACGGGGCGGGTCATGGGGCGGGTTAGAAGGGGAGGGTTGGGGGTCTTCCAGTCCCCAGGTCTGGGACTTGTAGTCCCCACCCCCGGGACTTGCAGTCCCCCCCTCCTGTCCACTTTGTGGAGAGTTGCCACGGGGGGACTTGTAGTCCCCCCCTTCGGGTTCGGCAGCCTTCTTCTTCCGCGGCTTTCCCTTGTCGGCCCGGTGCTTCTTCGGGGGCGCAGGAGCCATGTCCGGCCGGTCTTCCCGCGTCAACGGCGGCTTGCTGCGCCCCTTCCGCTCGGCGTTCACCTGGTCGATGTCCGGGTACCACGAGTAGGGGATGAGCAGGTCGTAGACCTTGGGCCTGAAGTACGCCGGGATGTACGCCGCCGCGTCCTGGTTCCCCTCCGCGATCAGCTTCCGGGCCACCAGTGTCTTCAGCCGACGCTGAACGGTCTTGGGGTCGATCACGGCGATCTCGGCGATCGTCTTCTTGGAGGGGAAGGCGTCGGTGCCGTCGCTCCACGCGCTCTCGGCCAGGGCGATGAGGATTCCGCGCTCCTCGGCGTCCACGACAGGGGCGCTCTTCATCGCCCACAGGATCGGCAGCAGGCTCACCGAGCCACCTCCGCCGTGCGAATGATCACAGGGCAGAAGCTCGAGGTGCTGATGAGCTTCATCAGCGACCCGGGTACAGTCATGAGCAGACCAGCTTTCAGAGGTGGGTCTGTTTCGCAGCGAGGTCGGACTCGCTGTTGTGCTTGGACGGCCGGATTGGGGCAGCCACCCCGCCGGCCGTTCTGCGTTCCCGGGCTACCACGAGCCTGGGTCTGAGCCCGTAAGCGACTCACCGTGCGCCCCCTCGCGGCTTCCGGGGCTGCTTGTCAGGGCCGCGACCTCCTGGCGGGCCGCTCTCCTGGTACAGCTCCAGGACGGGCACGGGCGGCATCATGCGGGCGTTGCTGGCCTGGGTATACGTGTACGGCTTGCCCTCGCCCTCTTCGCCGACCGGCCAGTCCTTGCGCGTGCGCGAGACGTACCGGACGGAACTGCCGGTGGCATTCGGGTCGAGGTCGTAGCGGCGGAGAAGTACCGCCATGCCCTCGAAACTGACGTGTGAGGGCAGATCGTCCGGGTTCCAGGTGGTCATGAACGGACCACCTCACCGAGGTTTTTAACGAGTCTCGTGAAAGCGCGTAGCATCGATCGCGCGACCTTCCTTGCAAGGGGTTGGCTCGTGTGCTGGCGACCTGCGAATCGCCAGTGAACGGCGGTCGGCCGGTCTGATCACCGGTCGGCCGCCTTCATCACTCCACGTCTTCCTCCTTGATCTCCATCGAGATCGTGCTACGCAGGGGCGCGGTGGTCACAGTCGAGTAGGCCACCTTCCCCTCTGCGTTCAGACCCTGAGAAACGATGCGGAGGCACGGCGTACCCTCCGGCAGGGCCAGGGCCACAGCGGCGCTCCCGGCGGCCGTCGCCGCACCCATTTTGTAGACGACCCGCTCGACGTCCATCCCGAGCCAGTTGGCGAGGCTCATGCCCGGCGGCGGGGGTGTGTCTCCCGGACTCATCATCGGCGGGATCCCAGTCCATCCCTCGGGGGTCAGCCGGGCCGCCTCGAAGGTGACGATGGTCCGCTTGTGCTGGCTAGGCGCGCCGTCCGAGCCGTACCGAGTCCTGGTCCGCTCGACGACCTCCGTGCCGACAGGGATGCCGGTGTCGGCGTCGGCCTCCGTGGTGAGCGTCTGGCTGACCTGGGTCGGCCCTTCCTTGGCGCCCTCTCCGTTGTCCCTTGTCCAGGCGGTCTTTCCGGTGGCCACCTCACGGTTGGCTGACAGGTAGGTGCCCAGCTTGATCTGCCTGGGCGGACCCGCGATGACCTTCGCTCGAGCGCCGGGTTGTACCTGGACCATGCCCATGCCTGCCATCACGTTGAGTGCGGCAGCAACGGTCTGCTGACTGCTCCCGTACTTCTCCGCCAGCTCCCGCGTGGACGGGAGGCGGTCGTTGTACTTGTGATCGCCTCGGTCGATCGCACCCGTTAGGGCCTCGATGATCTCGGCTTGGGTCATTTTGTGGGTCACCTTGTAGCTCACCTCTTTCTCTTCTGTCGTCACGGTGTCAACCCAAGACTATTCTCCACGAACCTCCTTGACACGTCAATCAGGTCTGTGTCCTAATGGTCACAGTGAACGCGTCCCCGGACGCAAAGAGGTCCCCGATCAGTGGTGCTTGCGACACCGAATGACCAGGGACCTCGACAGACCAGCCACACCTGCTTGACCAGGAGGCGTGATCCGTATGACTCAGGATCCCACACAAACCACCCTCGGTAGCCGCCGCACTCGCACCGTGAGTGCTGTGACGGCCCTCACCCAGCCGGACGAGTTCCTGCGCCGGGTCCGCCCCGCCGCCAAGGCCGACACCGCCCCGGCCGGGCAGGTCCACGCTTCGGTGACCGAGGCGTTCATCCGCCTGATCACCCTGCTGGACAAGCCCACCACCGGCCCCGCCCGATTCGACGTGATCCTCCGCGACCGGGCGACCGGCCAGGCCCACGCGCTGCCGGTCACCGAGGACATGGCGGTCACACTCCTCGACGCGGCGAGCGCCACCGTCACCAAGGTGCGCCCGGCCGCCGAGCACTCCCGTACCGCCGACACCGCCCCCGTCCGCGCGCTGAAGGCCCTGCCGGGGGGTGTTGGACGATGACTCCGCAGGAGCTTCGCGCGCTCGCCCTCTACACCCAGCTCGCCAGCCTCAGCCCCGATGACGGCGAGGTCGATGCCCGCATCACGATCCGCCTCGGGGACGGCCAGTTCATGGGCGACGTTCTCCTGTCCGCCCGGGACATGGAAGCCGTGACGGACGCGCTGGCGTCGGTGAACGCCTACGCCCGGGCCGAGCGCGGCGACGAGACGGACGAGATGACCGCCGTGGGCGGGCTGATGGCCGAGGCCGACATCCCGGAGCTGAACCCCGTCGCCCTCGCCCAGTTGCAGGAGCTGGACGTCACCGACCTTGGCGAGCAGGACGGGGGCGCGTGATGGCCGACCTCATCAACGCCGTAGCCCTCCTCATCGTCATCGCCGGCGTCGTCTTCTATTCGACCCTCGACAAGCTCACCGCCCGGTCCTTCGTGGAGGTCCTGGCCGTCGCCGCGGCAATCCGCCTGACCGTCGCCGTGTACCGGTCCGACTGGGTGCAGATCGCCCTCGACTCGGCGTTGATGGCCTTGTTCGCCGTGATCTGGGCCCGCGAGGCCCGTAAGGCGGCCGCGGCCAAGAGGAGCGCGCAGTGATCACGCACCGTCCCGGCCACCTCGCCCCGCCCGTCGACCCCGTCGCCACCGCAGTCCCGCCGCTCGACGAGGACCTGGAGGAGATGTTCGCCGAGTTGGCCGGTGGCGGCCCCAGCCTCGGCAAAGTGCTTGCCGGGCTCCGCGAAATCGCCCTGACGCGGCATGACGTCGACGGCACGCAGACCCAGCTCCTGAGCCTCGCCGGCGCCGAACCGAACGTCGTCGACCTGATCGCCCGGATCGTTGCCCGCCTCGGCGACTCCACCACGAACCCCGCGCTCCGCGAGCTGACCGACACACAGCAGACCCGGCTTCAGAAACTCACCTCCGCCTACGCCCACCTCACCGACCACCACCAGCTGTCCGCCCTCGTCTCCGAAACCGGCCTCGTCATCCAGGGCGACGACGACAGCGACGACGCCACCTTGGCCTGCTGGTTCTGCGGCGCGGACAACAGCCCCTCCGCCCGCGCCTGCGGGTTCTGCCACCACCGGACCGAAGACGGCCCGTCCACCACCTGACCACCCCGCCCAGACCGGAAGGGCCCACCGTCATGAGCTTCATCACCGAGCGGGCCAAGGCACTCTCCGCCGCCGTCGCCGCCGTCGACACCCTGCACCAGACCGTCATCGGCACCGGGCCGGACAGCAACGAGACCGGCACCGCGGCCGACACCGCCAACAAGGTCGTCGCCGACGCGAAGCGGTACGGCATCACGAACGCCGACATCAACGCCGCCACCCGCATCGCCGCCCAGACCACCTGACCACCCCTCCCGGGGCCCGCCGGAGCCGACACGGCGGGCCCCACCCCCGGCCCCGGCCGGTGTCGAGGCCCACCAGCCCTCCCCCTGCTGGTGGGCGCCGAGACCGACCAGACCACCACCACCCGCACCGCAGAGGAGACCCGCCCCATGGACCAGAGCACCCGCGACCAGATCAAGGACAACGCCGTCGACTCGGTCTTCTCCACCGACGCCGAACTGGACGACCAGGCCACCATCGCCGCCGTCCGCGCCGCTCTCGACGCCGGGGTCAGCCCCGGCGAGCTGATCCGGGCAGTCGACCGACGCGTCGGATACGGCCAGGACTCCGCCGAGGGCGAGATCGAGGACTCCACCGAGGACGAGACCGCCGAGACCATCCGCTACACCGCCGACGTCGTCGTCATCACCCAGGACCGGCCCCTCCGCCGCCTCCTCAACCTCATCCTCCGCCGCCCCAGCGGCCACGTCCTGCTGATCCAGCGCGGCTGGGACCCGCACAAGGGAAAGTGGGCGCTGCCCGGCGGCCACGTCGACCCCGGCGAGACCAGCCGCGACGCCGCCGCCCGCGAGCTGGCCGAGGAGGCTGGCGTGCACGTGAACCCCGCCCACCTGCGACAGCTGGTCACTTTCGACGACCCCGACCGCGACCCCCGCGGCCGCTACAGCACCGACCCCTACCTCATCGTCGTCCCCACCGGCACCCCGATCGACGCCGGAGACGACGCCGCCGACGCCCGCTGGTGGCCCCTCAACGCGCTCCCCGAGCTGGCCTTCGACCACAGCGACATCATCGCCGCCGCCACCGCCTGAACACCCGCCCCGCCAACCCGCATCCCGCCCGCACCGCACCCCGAGGAGCCCGCCCGTGAAGAAGTCCACCCTCGCCGAGGCCGCCACCGTCATCACCAGCGGCGCCGTCGCCTCCGGCATCGGCCACCAACTCGCCGACCACCACGTCCCCACCCCGGCCCTCGTCACCGCCGTCATGGCCATCCTCGCCAGCGGCCTCTACCTCGCCCACCAGATCAGCCAGGGCCTCCGCACCACCTACTACACCTGCCCGGCCAAGGGCTGCGACGTGAGCATCCGCGCCCGCGACACCAGCCAGGCCGAGCTGAACCGGCTCCGCACCCTGGCCACCGACCACAGCAAGCACGGCCCCACCGCCTGAGCCCGACCCCATCCCGCCCGCACCGCACCCCGAGGAGCCCGCCATGACCCCGCAGCACGCCGGAGCCACCGCCACCGACCTCACCACCTGGGACAGCGCCGACTTCGACACCAGCCAGATCTTCGCCGCCACCAACCCGGCCGCCGCCATCCCCGGCGCACCCGTCCCGCCCCCCGACCCGCAGGACCTCCCCGACACCCACCACATCGCCGCCTGAGCGCCCCGTGGCCCACCTCAGCCCCCGCTCCCAACACCACGCCGACCAGCACAGCGCCGCTATCCGTAACGGCGACACAGACACCGCCCAGCAGCACCTCGAGCAGATCGCCCTCACCGGCACCGACCAGGACGTCACCGCCCTCGGCCAAGCCATCGCCACCGCCATGAACCTCGTCGACCAACAGAACCACTGACCCGGAAGGACCCGATCCCCGTGACCCCCACCCCGGCCCCGGAGCCGACCAACACCCCCGAAGGGGACCGGCCGACCACACCCGCGGCCGGGACCACCACCCAGCCCCTCACCCCCACCCAGAAAACCCTCATCGCAGGCATCGCCCTCGGCGCCACCGCCATCGCCGGAATCGGCTTCGCAGGCTCCTACCACACCGTCACCGACCTCGGCCGCGCCAAAGGCTTCGGCGACCTCGCCGGAGCCATCACCCTCGGCGTCGACATCGGCATCGGCGTCTTCCTCGCCCTCGACCTCCTCCTCACCTGGCTCCGCATCCCCTTCCCCGTCCTCCGCTACGGAGCCTGGCTCCTCACCGCCGCCACCATCGGCTTCAACGCCTCCTCCGCCTGGCCCGACCCCGTCGGCGTCGGCATGCACGCCGTCACCCCCCTCCTCTTCGTCATCGCCGTCGAAGCCGCCCGCCACGCCGTCGGACGCATCGCCGACATCACCGCCGACAAGCACTACGAGATGCCGCCCCTCTCCCGCTGGGTCCTCGCCCCCGTCTCCACCTTCCGCCTCTACCGGCGCATGCGCGTCTGGGGCATCCGCTCCTACCAGACCGCCCTCGCCCACCAGCAGCAGATCAGCATCTACATCGCCCAGCTCCGCAAGGACCACGGCCGCACCTGGTGGAACAGCACCCCCGCCGACAAGCTCCTCGTCCTCAAGCTCGCCCGCCGTGGCATGAGCGTTGCCGACGCCATCGACAAGCCGAAGGCCGAAGCCCGCAAGCTCGCCGAGGAGGAGAACCGGCGCCAGGCCGCGGCCCGCGCGGCGGCCGAAGCCGAAGCCGAAGCGAAGCACCAGGAGGAGCTTCGGAAGGCCGAAGCCGAAGCGAAGCGCCGGGCCGAAATCGCCGAAGCCGAAGCAGCCGAAGCCGAAGCGCGTCACCGGGCCGAGCTTGCCGAAGTCGAAGCCGAAGCGAAGCGGCGAGCCGAAGTGGCCCGAGCCGAAGCAGCCGAAGCTGAAGCGCGACTTCGGATTCGGGCGGCCGAAGCCGAAGCGGATCGGAAGTCCGAAGCGGCCGAAGCACAGCACCGTCTCCAGCTGTCCGAAGCCGAAACCGAAGCCCGGCTTCGACTCGAAGCGAAGCGGAAGGCCGACGCCGACGCCGACCGTGTGCGCAGCGCCGAAGCCGACGCGCGCCTCGCTGACCTGGCTCGCAAGCAGCGGCAGGCCGCCAACGAGGAGTTGGTGCAGCAGGCCGAGCGCGACCGGAGGAAGAAGGAGCAGGACCGTCTCGAGGCGCAGCAGCGCGCCGAAGAGGACCGGAAGCGTGAGGCGAAGCTCGCGCAGGAGAAGGCCCTCGAAGAGGCGAAGCAGCTTCGGGAGAGCATCCAGACCCGAAACGCCGCCGTCGCTTCGACTTCGGGAACGACTTCGGGAAGTGACCCGAAGCCCGCTTCGGTTTCGGCCGCGTCCGCCGCCCCCCGGGCCACCGTTTCGGCTTCGGTTTCGGGTGCGGACAACCTCACCGGCCGCCGGTCGAAGCGGCAAACCGAAATCGACACCGTCCTCGCCGAGATCGCGAAGACGGGCGACCCGAAGTCGGTCTCCCTGAAGTGGGTCGAGCAGAGCTTCGGCCTGACACAGACCACCGCCTACGACCGCCTGGCCACCGCCCAGAAGCTCTGGGCCGACGCCCAGCAGAAGACCGCCTGAGACCGAGACCAGGAGACCCGAGAACCGTGACCGCGCAGACCGCCCCCTGGACCAGCCCCCCGCAGCGTGAGAAGACCCTGCGCCGGCGCCGCGCGGAGAAGTTGGCCCGCCGCGCCGAGCGCTGGGGCCAGCGCCTCGAATCCGCCCGCCAGGAAGGCCCGGACATGCTCGCCGCAGTCACCTTCGACCGCCTCCGCGCCGCCCTCGACAGGCTGCCGAACACGGCCCGGGACCGGGCCTACGAAGCAGCAGTCCAGGCCCTGGACCGCATCCGCGAGGCGCACACCGAGTAACTGCCGAACTGTGACGGGCCCTGTGACAAGGGCCGTGACACGTCACTCCTCGCCCGACCCGTACGGCCGCGCGCCCCCGCGCGCGTGCGCGCGCGAGGATACGACTCTACGTAACCGATCGTCAAGTAGCCACCACCGTCCCGGAAGGACCCAAAACCATGATCGAAACAGCCGTAAGTGTCGCATCCGGAGGTGCCTGCGCCACCGGCGCCGCCGTCCTCTACGTCTCCGAACGCCTGCCCGGCCTGAAGAAGGCCACCAACAAACTCCACACCGACCGAACCCAGGCCCTCCTCATCACGACCGCCTCCGCCAGCCTCGTCGCCACCCCGGCCGGCGCCTGGTGGAACGACACCATCAACAGCCTCAACGACTGGTCCACCAGCCTCGTCGGCGACTGGACCGGGCTCGTCGTCACCTCCCTGCCCGCCCTCGTCGCGGTCCCGGTGTTCGTCAACGACCTGATCACGCGGAAGGTCGAGCACCGCACTCGCATCCTCGGCGCCGTCCTGCCCGTTCTGGCCGCCACCATCCCCGGCCCGATCGGAGACGGCATCCAGTCGGTTCTCGGCTGGGCCGTCACCACCATCGGCCAGCTCGTCGGCTCCGCTTTCGGTCTGGCCTGAGAGGGGGAATCGCTGTGCTGGAACTGCTCGTACTCATCGCCGTCATGTACGCCGGAGCCCGCGGTGTGGAGTCGGCTGCGGGGACCGCCGACCGGCGCCACGACACCCGCGAGGCCCAGAAGACCGTCGCCAAGGTCGCCGCCTCCGGCCCGAAAGACGGCCCTTCGGTGAAGAAGTCGCCCGGCCCCACCGAGCCGGGCGGCACCTTCAGCTCCTCCGCTCCCCGCAGCGCCGCCATCGGCGGCAAGGCCGCCGTGCCGCTCGCGGTCCTCACCGAGACCAGCTCCACGATGTGGAAGGCCATCGGCGAGGGCTACCGCGCCCGGTGGCCCGAGATCCGCGCCGAGCGACGCAAGCAGATGGCGGAGCGCGCCGAAAAGCGCAAGGCGGAGCGGACCAAGACCGAGACGGAGAGGAAGGCGGCGGAAGCGGTAGCGAAGGCCGGGCCGCCCCCGGCGTACCCGCCGCCACCGGCCGAGCCTCCGAAGACCGAGGACCCGAAGACCGTCCCGGACGGTGAGAAGGCGACGCCCGCCCCGGATGAGACGAAGCCGACCGTTGTGGCCCCGGAGCCCCGGCCCGCCGACGCCGAACGCATCGAGGCTGCGGAGAAGCGCGCCAAGAACGCCGAGGACCGGGCCCGCGCCGCCGAGCAGGACGCGGCCACCAGCAAAGTCCTCGCCGCGCAGAAAGAAGCCCGCGAGGCCAAAGAGCGTGAGGCCGCCGCCGAGGAGCGGGCCCGCGCCGCCGAAGCCCGCACCGCCCAGCCCACCGAACGACCGCACCTGACCGTGGTCCCCAACCTCGACACGACCGGAGTCGACATGGCGTCCTCGCCGCACACCCTCATCCCCGAAATCCGCACCCTCGACGGACTCCTCAACGCACTCGCCCTGGTCCGCGCCATGGCCGAGATGCGCGCCGAAGAAGCCGCCGCCATCGCAGGCGACGACCTGGCCCTGTCCAACCGGCTCGACGAGATCGAGGCCAGCCTCGCCGCCGAGGACGTCGACGCAGCCACACTCGCCGACCTCGCCGAGCTGCGCGAGTCGATCGCCAACCAGTCCAAAGCCGCCGCCCAGTACAGCGGCACCGCCAAGGACGCCGCCGACATCGCGCAGGCGGTCGCCGAGGCAGCGAAGAAGACACACGGCGGTATCGCCGAGGCCATCCAGTCCGCGCCCATCGAGAAGGCCGCCAAGTCTGGCCACTACAACCGCTAAGGAACCCGACGATGCCCATCACCGCCATCCCCGAGGTCGACAGCCACACCTCCCTCCTCCAGGCCCTGGGCGTCATCCGCCTGGAAGTCGAGTCCCGCCAGGAAGACGTCGACAACCTCGCCGCCTGGTCCGGTGAGATCAGCGAGCGCATGCACAACGTCATGGCCGAGTTGCAGGTGCTGAACGTCGACACCGCCACCATCGGCAACATCGCGGTCCTCGCCGACACCCTCACCGGCTCCACGGCCTCCGCGGTGGCCTACAAGGCCGCCACCGACACCGCCGTCCAGCAGGCCGAGGTAGCGGCCCGCACCGCACGCCGCGGCCACGACCGCATCCAGCAGGCAGTCGACGACGCCGACGCCCCCATGGCCAACAACACCTTCTACAACGCCGAGTAGCAGCCCCGGTGCTGCCCAGACGCCCCCGGCCCCCGCGGCTAGGGGGCGGTGGGGAACACCGGGACCGACTCACCACCCACCGACAGACCCGAGAGGACCACCCGTGCGCAAGAAGACCCCCCCGGCCCCGGCCTTCGACCTCAACCCCGAAGCCCTCGCCGCATTCGTCACCGCCCAACAGAACACCGGCAAGCAGCCCAAGAGCAGCACGCTCCAGCAGTGGGCCACGAACAACAAGGGCCGCCTGGCGGTCGCCTCCGCCACCTTCAGCATGGGCCCGGCCGGCGACCTCCTCTCCGCCGCCCCCGACGGATGGCGCACCGCCCTCACCCTCGGAGCGGCCGGCACCGCCGCGGCCGGCGCCTGGGGCTGGCTGCCCGGCCTCGTGAAATGGCGCGGCCAGTGGCGGCCCGCCCGCACCCTGCCCAACCTCACCGACCAGCGTGTGGGCCTGTCGATGCCGCTCACCGGCGGGGCGCTGCTCACCACCCTGGCCGCCACTGGCGGCCCCGAATGGGGCGAGAACCCTGGGTGGGGCTTCGCCCTGGTCTGGTCCGCGGCCTACGCCACGTGGGTGTGGCGCCGCTGGGGGCGCCGCCCCACGGTGAAGGCGCCGACGCTCACCCAGCAGATGCTCGACTGGGAGCAGTACGCCGCCGTCTCCGAAGGCCCCTACCCCAAGTCGAAGCTGACATCGCCAGTCGCCAACCCCAAGGGCGGCTGGTCAGGAGAGATCGTCGTCCCGCGGGGACGCACCTTCGAGATGCGGCTGAAGGAGACCGCCTCAGCCCTGGATATCGACGACCTGGATCTCATCACCCTCGAACCGCTCGGACCTCGACGGGGCCGCGTCTCCGTCTTCGCCGAGAACCCGCTGAAGAAGGGCACCCTGTTCGGTGACAACAACGTCATCGACCTCGAGACGGGCCTGGCACCCATCGGCGTGTACTACGACGGGGAACTCGCCAACTACCGGTTCTGGCTCCCAGGGTCCGGCGCCGTCCACGACTTCATCACCGGCACCTCCGGATCCGGCAAGTCCCGCACCGTCGATGCCCTACTGGGCATGGAGCGCCGCTGCCCGCTGGTGTGCTCCATCGTCATCGACCCGCAGGCCGGCCTGTCCCTCCCGGACTGGCCCGACGGCGTCGCCGTGTTCGCACCCGGCAACGACCTGGGCATCGTCACGCTGCGCGCCGTCGCCGCGTGGATGAAGAACCGCGCCGACCGATACAGCCGCATGCGCTGGACCGACGACAAGGGCCGCGAGCGCATCGGCCGCGCCTTCTTCGTCCCCGGCGACCCCGACCCGTTCGTCGTCCTCACCATCGAGGAGGCCCACGACCTGCTCAACGACCCCGACCACGGAGAGGAGGCCGTCAAGCTGCTGGGGGACATGTCCAAGGAGGTCCGCAAGGTCGGCCTCAAACTCCGCGTGTGCAACCAGGGGCCGAACGCCGAGGAACTGGGCGGCAAGACCCTGATCCGCGACATCCTCCAGGGCGGCAACAACCTCGTCCTGCGCTCCGGGTCTGCCGCGACCGGCAAGCGCGCCGCTGGATCCGCACTGGCCGGCGTCGACCCCGGCGCCATCCCCCGCGAGTTCGCCGACGGAACCTCCACCGGCGGCCTCGGCTACCTCGCCGGACCCGACAACCGCACCGCCATGTGGCGCGCACCCTACGTCGAAGACCCCTACGCCCTGGCCCACGAAGGCGAGACCACCGGCATCGAGCAGGCCGCTCTCGACGGCCTGCCGATCCTTCGACACGTGGTCGCCGAGCACGCCTTGATGCTGGAACTGCGCAACGCCGGCAAGCGATACGTATACGACCCGGGCCGGTTCACCGAGCAGCCGACCGCCGCTCCTGCTGCTCGAACCTCGATGGAGAAGGCCCCGGCGCCGGTAGTCGCCCCCGCTGGACCGTCCCTGTCTGGCACCACCCGACGCATCGTCGAATACCTCCAGGACCTCGGCAAGGCATCCACCCCCGCCCTCATCTCCAAGGCCCTCGGCCTTCCCAACCCGCAGATCCGCAAGGCCC
>NZ_JBIRQF010000027.1:0-92246 GCF_044333065.1 Streptomyces sp. NPDC021115 | reverse complement strand
CATAATCGAGCTTTTCGGTCCGGATTTCGGCATGCCGAAGTCGTTCCCGATTGGGGGTCGTGCTGAAGTGGTTTGCCGCCGGTGCGGCTCGAGTGGCTGTCCCGTTTCCCTGTGCGGGCTCCGTGACAACTCGAAGAACACTACACGACGCTCCGGCGGCCTTCAAACCCGTGCCAGCGTGCCGTGTGAGGCGTAGTCTCTTGTGACATGACGAAGCATGCGCACATCGCCCAGTGGTGGCCCGCCTGACGGCGGCCGCCCCCAGCGCATGCACCTTCCACGGCCGCCGCTCCGGCGGCCGTTTCCGTTTCTCCTCGCTCTCGCGGAGTCGGCCGTTCGGCCCGGCGGTCCCGAGACAGCGGGAGAGACACCCTCATGGCACACACCACGACGGCACGGCCCCGGATCTTCAGCGGGGTCAAGCCGACCGGGCATCTGACCCTCGGCAACTACCTCGGCGCGCTGCGCCGGTGGGTCGAGGAGGACCAGTACCGGGCCGACGCGCTGTTCTGCGTCGTCGATCTGCACGCGCTGACCGTGGAGCACGATCCGGCGCGGGTGCGGCGGCTGACCCGGCAGGCGGCCACGCTGTTCCTGGCCTCCGGGCTGGATCCGGCGCACTGCACCCTGTTCGTCCAGAGTCATGTGGACGAACACGCACGGCTGTCCTATCTGATGGAGTGCACGGCCGCGGACGGCGAGATGCGGCGGATGATCCAGTACAAGGAGAAGGTCGCGCGGGAGTCGGCGCGGGGCCGGAGCGTACGGCTGTCGCTGCTCACCTATCCGGCGCTGATGGCGGCCGACATCCTGGCGTACGGGACGGACGAGGTGCCGGTCGGCGAGGACCAGACGCAGCACGTGGAGCTGACCCGGGATCTGGCGCGGCGGTTCAACCAGCGGTACGGGCCGGTCTTCACCGTGCCGCGGGCGACGGCTCCGCCGGTGGCGGCGCGGGTGATGGACCTTCAGGACCCGCTGTCGAAGATGGGCAAGTCGCACGGCGAGGGCAGGGGCATCGTCTATCTGCTGGACGAGACGGATGTCGTGCGCAAGAAGATCATGCGGGCGGTCACGGACAGCGGCAGCGAGGTCCGGTACGACCCTGAGGAGCAGCCCGGGGTGGCCAATCTGCTGGATGTGCTCGCGGCGTGTACCGGGGGCAAGCCGGAGGTGCTGGCCGAGGAGTACACCTCGTACGGGGCGCTCAAGGGGGCGGTGGCCGAGGCGGTGGTGGAACTGCTGCGGCCGATGCGGGCCCGGCACGCCGAGCTGAGCGCGGATCCCGGTTATGTGGACGGGGTGCTGCGGGCCGGGGCCGAGCGCGCCCGGGCGCTGGCCCGGCCGCGGGTCGACGCCGCCCATGCGGCGGTGGGGTTGCTGCCCTCGGCCTGAAGAGAGGAGAGAGGGGAAAGGGGAGCCGGGGCCTCGGCCCCGGCTCGGGTGGACGGTCAGCCGTTGCCGGAGGCGAGTTCGCGGCTGCGGTCGCGGGCCGCCTCCAGGGCGGCGATCAGGGCGGCACGTACGCCGTGGCTCTCCAGCTCGCGGATGGCGCTGATCGTGGTGCCCGCCGGGGAGGTCACGGCCTCGCGCAGCGAGACCGGGTGCTGGCCGCTGTCGCGCAGCATCGTCGCGGCGCCGATCGCCGCCTGGACGATCAGGTCGTGGGCCTTGTCGCGGGGCAGCCCGAGCAGGATTCCGGCGTCCGTCATGGCCTCGACGAGAAAGTAGAAGTACGCGGGACCGGAGCCGGAGAGGGCGGTCGCGGCGTCCTGCTGGCTCTCCGGGACGCGGAGCGTCTTGCCGACGCCGCCGAAGATGGCCTCGGCGTGGACGAGGTGCTCCTCCTTGGCGTGGCTGCCCGCCGAGATGACGGACATGGCCTCGTCGACGAGGGCGGGCGTGTTGGTCATGACGCGCACCACCGGGGTGCCGACGGCGAGGCGCGCCTCGAAGAAGGAGGTGGGGATGCCCGCGGCGCCGGAGATCACCAGCCGGTCGGCGGGCACGTGCGGGGCCAGCTCGTCCAGCAGGGTGCTCATGTCCTGCGGTTTGACGGTGAGGATGAGGGTGTCGGCGGCCTTGGCGGCCTCGGCGTTGGTGACGGCCTCGACGCCGTAGCGCTGCCGCAGCTCCTGGGCGCGCTCCGGGCAGCGGGCGGTGACCAGCAGGTCGGTCGGTTTCCAGCCACCGCGGATCATCCCGCTGAGCAGGGCTTCGCCGATCTTTCCCGTGCCGAGTACGGCGACCGTCTCCGTCATAGTGCGGCTCACCTCGTGCGTTGCTGCGATGGATGGACGCCTCTCATCCTCGCACCGGGGCCCGCGCGACGCGCCGCGCATTATTCATTGTTCGATGAATAATATTTTTCATGACGAATCCTTGACCAACCGGCGTGGCCCGATCGCTTGTGAGCGCTGGCGTCCGCCGGGGTGACCGGAACGAACCCGTCCTGTTCGACGCTTCTCCGTTCACAAGTTGGTTACATATCGACTTGCAAATGGTCACGGGCTTCTGGACACAATGGAGTTGAGTGTCGATACGTATCGGAGGGAGGCGATGGTGAGGACGGTCCGGCATACCGCTCGTGGGCTGCTAGCCGTGGTATCCGTACTGCTCGCCCTCTTCATTGCCGCCGACTGCACGTCCTCACAGGTCACCCATCCCGAGTCGATCGCCTCGACCGCGTCCGCGGACCCCAAGCCGATCATCAAGGCACTCTCCACCCACCATGACAGCGGGGTGGAGGACTGCAAGGGGCTCCGCAACGGACGGGCTCCACTGACCGCACCCACACCGAGCGGCAAATACGGATGTGTGTGCGGATGCGACGCGGGTGTGCGGATGCCGCGCACCGCGATCAGTACATCCCTGACGGGACGGCAGGCCGTGCCCGTGTCGAGATCGGGCGAGCTGCCCGTCATTCATCAGATTTTCCGCTGCTGAGGGCTGCGCCGTCATATGCCGACGGCCCATGTCGGCCCGTGACGGCTCCTTCTGTGCGCCCTCGCGCGCCACGTTTCACGCTTCCTCACGCTTCGTGTGAGCAAGCGAGCTTCACCGCCAGCGACCGATTCCATCGATCCCACTGACGAAGTGCTATGCCGTGCCCCCGCCTGCCCAAAGAGCCGGTGACGGGGCGCACTGGAGGCAACCCTCATGCGAAACTCTCTTCTCGACCGTTTCCGCGGCGCCGGCGGCGCCG
Organism: Streptomyces sp. NPDC021115; assembly: GCF_044333065.1. Taxonomy (NCBI): domain Bacteria; kingdom Bacillati; phylum Actinomycetota; class Actinomycetes; order Kitasatosporales; family Streptomycetaceae; genus Streptomyces; species Streptomyces sp. NPDC021115. The sequence continues at coordinate 89,041 of NZ_JBIRQF010000027.1, read as the reverse complement.
CAGGCTCTTCACCCGGCGCCGGGACCTTCCGCGCCGACTTCACCGCTTCTCTCGTCGTCTTCCTGGTGGCCGTGCCCCTGTGCGTGGGCGTGGCCGTCGCCTCCGGCGTCCCGGCCGAGCTGGGCCTGATCACCGGCATCGTCGGTGGTCTGGTCACCGGCTTCCTGCCGGGCAGCAGCCTCCAGGTCTCCGGCCCCGCCGCCGGTCTGACCGTGCTGGTCTTCGAGGCGGTCCAGGAGTACGGCGTCCCGGCGCTGGGCGTTCTCGTCCTGATCTCCGGACTGCTCCAGCTGGCCATGGGCGCCCTGGGGTTCGGCCGGTGGTTCCGGGCGATCTCGCTCGCCGTGGTGCAGGGCATGCTGGCCGGTATCGGCCTCGTACTGATCGCCGGGCAGCTCTACGCCCTCGGTGACATGAAGGCCCCGAGCAGCGGGCTCGACAAGATCTTCGGGATTCCGGGGCTGATCGGCGACGTCGCCGGGTCGAGCGACTCCCTCACGGCCGTCGCCGTCGGCGTCGGAACCATCCTGGTCCTGGTTCTCTGGCCGCGCTTCCGCCAGGGCGTCAAGATCCTGCCCGCACCGCTGGCCGCGGTCATGTTCGCGACGATCGTGACGGTCAGCTTCGATCTGCCGATCGCCCGGGTCGAGGTCAAGGGTCTGCTGGAGGCCATCCAGCCCCCCGGCGTCGGTGAGTTCACCCAACTGGCCGAAGTGGGCGTGATCGGAACCATTCTCGCCTTCACGCTGATCGCGTCGGCCGAGAGCCTGTTCAGCGCGGCGGCCGTGGACCGGCTGCACGACGGTCCGCGCACCGAGTACGACAAGGAACTGATGGCGCAGGGCGCCGGTAACGCGGTGTGCGGTGTGCTCGGCGCGCTGCCGATGACCGCGGTGATCGTGCGCAGCTCGGCCAATGTGTTCGCCGGTGCCAAGACGAAGCTCTCGCGCATCCTGCACGGTGTGTGGCTGCTGGTCTTCGCGGTCCTCTTCCCCTCCGCGCTGGGCATCATCCCGATCGCGACGCTCGCCGGTGTGCTGGTGCACGCGGGCTGGAAGCTGATCCCGACCAAGGACCTGATGCCGCTGTGGCGGGAGCGCCGGGGCGAGGCGATCATCCTGATCGTGACCGCCGGGGCCATCGTCACCACCGACATGTTCGAGGGCGTCATCATCGGTCTGCTGCTGTCGGTCATCAAGACCGCCTGGGAGACCTCGCACGTCCACATCGACGTCAAGGGGCTGGACGGCGACGAGGACGAGCCGGTCAAGGTGCGGGTGCTCGGCAACGCGACCTTCCTCCGGCTGCCCAAGCTGCTGGACTCGCTGGAAGCGCTGCCCCGTGAGCGGGTCGTGGAGCTGGACCTGAGGGGTCTGCGCCATGTGGACCACGCCTGCGAGATGGCGCTGGCGACCTGGACCGAGCGGCACAACGCGGTGGTGAGCCACGCGGAGACCACCGAAGAAGAGGACACGAAAGTACCCGCGTAACACCTGAACGGCACCACCCAGCCCCGGGCCCCCGGCGCACCTCGCGCCGGGGGCCCGGGGCTTTCGTGGGTCAGCCGCAGGCGACGGTGACGAAGCCGTCGCTTCCCGTCTTCACATACGCGTCGGAGACGTACTGCCCCGGCGCGATGCAGTCCCAGATGTCCGTCGAGCCGTACGGCCCTGACACCCGCTGACCGTGCGTCTGGCAGCGGATCGCGACCCGGGTGTTGGCGGGCAGCCGCTTGACCACCTGGTAGCCGGTGCCGGGACCGCTGCGGACGTTCACCTCGTAGCCGGGCGCGGTCGGATACGTGACGGCTTGCGCGGCGGTTTCCTGCGCGGCGGTTTCTGGCACGACTGTCTCATCGATGGCCATGTGGCCCTCCCCCGTTGAACTTCATTCTGACGTTGTGCACATGTCGGATGTCGGATTATGTGACACGACATGCGGAGGTTAACAAGACTCGTACGCACCATCGACTAGGCTCGCCGAGTCGCTTAGCGGGCCGAATACACAGGGGTGGGGCATGCCGCCGGGGCGCGGAGCCGGGACGGGTCCAGAAACGGAAGATCCTGAGTACGCCGGGCAATACCGGCTGGAAGCACGCCTCGGCTCCGGGGGCATGGGCGTGGTCCACCTCGCCCGCTCGGCGTCGGGGCGGCGGCTCGCGGTGAAGGTCGTCCATGCCGAGTTCGCCGAAGACCCCGAGTTCAGGGCGCGGTTCCGGCAGGAGGTGGCGGCCGCGCGGCGGGTCAGCGGGGCGTTCACCGCGCCCGTCGTGGACGCCGACCCGGAGGGCCTGCGGCCCTGGATGGCCACCACCTACATCCCCGGCCCGACCCTGGCCGAACACGTCAAGCGGAACGGCTCGTTGGAGCCGGACGAGGTGGTGGCGCTGGCGGCCGGGCTCGCGGAGGCGCTGCGCGACATCCATCGGGTGGGGGTCGTCCACCGCGATCTGAAGCCGAGCAACGTGCTGCTCGCGGCGGACGGCCCGAAGGTCATCGACTTCGGGATCTCCCGGCCGTCCGACAGCGAACTGCGCACCGAGACCGGCAAGTTGATCGGCACGCCGCCGTTCATGGCGCCCGAGCAGTTCCAGCGGCCGCGGGCGGTGGGACCGGCGGCGGACGTGTTCGCGCTGGGGTCGCTGCTGGTGCACGCGGCGACGGGGCGGGGGCCGTTCGAGTCCGAGAGCCCGTACATCGTGGCGTACCAGGTGGTGCACGACGAGGCGGATCTGGCGGGGGTGCCGGACGAACTGCTGCCGCTGATCGAGCGCTGTCTGGCCAAGAACCCGGCGGAACGGCCCACCCCGGATGCCCTGATGACCGTGTTGCGGGCGGTCCGCGGGCCCCAGCCCCCGGAGTTGCGGGGGCCGCGGGGGCCCGCCCCCGCGGCCGTGACGCTCCCCGCGCAGCGCGACGCGGAACCGGTGCTCGACGCGGAACCGGTGCTCAAGGCCGAGGTGGTGCCTGAGCCTGAGGCGGTCACTGAGCCTGAGCCTGAGGTGGCGGACTCGTCCGTGCCCTCGGCGCGGCGGGGTGTGCGGCGGTGGGTTCCGGCGGCGCTCGCCGCGACGGTGCTGCTGGGCGCGGGCACGGTCGTGGGGCTGCGTCAGCTGAACGAGCGCGAGGCCACGGCGGAGCGGCACCCGCAGAACAGCGCCGCGACCACCACCGCGTGGCGGCCCTGGGAGCGGGAGCTGCGCGGCGGCACGGCCGCGACGGAGGCCAAGGGCGCGCGGCCCGCGACCTGTTCGTACGGGGGCGGCGCGCTGTACTGCGCGGCGCGCGGCGTCCAGGCCGCCCGGATCGACCCCGCCGACGGCCGCGTGGTGTGGTCGCGCCCGGCCGCCACGAGCCGCCCGGGCGAAAGCACCCCCGCCGCGCCCGTCCCGGCGGGTGGTCTGGTGCGGGTGATGTCGGCGGACGGGTCGCGGCTGGAGGCGCTGGATCCGCGGACGTACCGGGCCCGTTGGAGCCGCGAGGTGTCCGCGTACGGGGGCCGGGTCTACTCCGCGGGCGACACGGTGCTGCTGGTCGCGGCGGACGGCACCGTCACGGCGGTGAACGGGGCGACGAACCGGGAGCGTTGGAGCCACCGCGTGCCCGGGCACGCACAGCCGAGCTTCTTCTCCTACGGCGACGGCCGCACCGCGTACGCCCTCACCACCGCCACGGACGGTCGGCACACCCAGGTCACGGCGATCGACACGGTGCGCGGGACGACGCGCTGGCACCGCTCGCTGTCCGGCACCCTCACCCCCGTCGGGGCGGGCCCGGACGGGCTCCTCCAGCTGACCGAGGCCGACCAGCAGTCCCGTACCGTCGCGGTCGTCGCGTACGACCCGGCGCGGCGGGCGGAGCGGCGGGCCGAGCTGACCGTGCCGGTGTCCCTGAGCAGCGCCGCCGTCCGGGGCGACCGGGTGTATCTGCTGAGCGAGGACGGCGGGCTGGTGGCCGTCGACACGGCGCGCGGGGCGCAGCGGTGGCGGATGGAGACCTCGGTGGCCAACGCCTCGCCGCTGGTGGCGGCGGGTGAGCGGCTGTACTTCTCGTCGGCGGACGGCCGACTGCTGGCCGTGGACACCCGGCGCGCCCGGCTGCTCGGCCAGACCCGCCCCCGCGCGGACCGCCCCGGCGGCGAGGGGTTCCTGGCCCTGATGCCCTCGCCGGTGGCGGCGGCGGGCAAGGTCTTCGCGACGGCCCCGGACGGCACGGTGTTCGCCGTGGACGGGACGGATCCGGCCCGCTGGTGAGCGGGGGCCCGGACCCCGTCCGTGAGCCGGGCCCTCACCCCCGGGGTGTCACCCCAGGCGGGTGACGTCCCGCACCGCGCCCTTGTCGGCGCTGAGGGCCATGGCCGCGTAGGCGCGCAGGGCCGTGGAGACCTTGCGCTCGCGGTCCTTCGGGGCGTAGACGCCGCCGAGGGCCTCGCGGCGGGCGGCCAGCTTCTCCTCGGGGACGAGGAGTTCCATCGTGCGGGCCGGGATGTCGATGCGGATCCGGTCGCCGTCCTCGACCAGGGCGATGGTGCCGCCGGAGGCCGCCTCGGGGGAGGCGTGGCCGATGGACAGGCCCGAGGTGCCGCCGGAGAAGCGGCCGTCGGTGATCAGCGCGCACGCCTTGCCCAGGCCCCGGCCCTTGAGGAACGAGGTGGGGTAGAGCATTTCCTGCATGCCGGGGCCGCCCTTGGGGCCCTCGTAGCGGATGACGACGACGTCGCCCTCCTTGACCTGCTTGTTCAGGATCCGCTCGACGGCCTCCTCCTGCGACTCGCAGACGACGGCCGGGCCTTCGAAGGTCCAGATCGACTCGTCGACGCCCGCGGTCTTCACGACGCAGCCGTCCTCGGCGAGGTTGCCGTAGAGGACCGCGAGCCCGCCCTCGGTGGAGTAGGCGTGCGCCAGGTCGCGGATGCAGCCGCCCTCGGCGTCGGTGTCGAGGGTGTCCCAGCGCTCGGACTGGGAGAAGGCGGTCGCGGAGCGGACGCAGCCGGGCGCGGCGTGGAACATCTCGACGGCCTCGGCGGAGGGCGAACCGCCGCGGATGTCCCACTGCTTGAGCCAGTCGGCGAGCGAGTCGGAGTGCACGGAGTGCACGTCCTCGTTGAGGAGGCCCGCGCGGTACAGCTCGCCGAGGATGGCGGGGATGCCGCCGGCCCGGTGGACGTCCTCCATGTAATAGACGCCGCCGGGGGCGATGTTGGGGGCGACCTTGGACAGGCAGGGCACCCGGCGGGAGATGCCGTCGATGTCCTGCATGCCGAAGTCGAGCCCGGCCTCCTGGGCGGCGGCCAGCAGGTGGAGGATCGTGTTGGTGGAGCCGCCCATGGCGATGTCGAGGGCCATGGCGTTCTCGAAGGAGGCGCGGGAGCCGATCGCGCGCGGCAGGACGGTCTGGTCGTCCTGCTCGTAGTGGCGCTTGGTGATCTCCACGACCGTGCGCCCCGCCGTCTCGTACAGCTCCTTGCGGGCGGTGTGGGTGGCCAGCACCGAGCCGTTCCCCGGCAGGGCGAGGCCGATCGCCTCGGTGAGGCAGTTCATCGAGTTGGCGGTGAACATGCCGGAGCAGGAACCGCAGGTCGGACAGGCGTTGTCCTCGATGAGGGCGATGTCCTCGTCCGAGACCTTGTCGTTGACGGCCTCGGAGATCGCGGTGATCAGGTCGAGCTTGCGGACCGTGCCGTCGACGAGGGTCGCGCGGCCGGACTCCATGGGGCCGCCGGAGACGAAGACGGTCGGGATGTTGAGCCGCATCGCGGCCATCAGCATCCCGGGCGTGATCTTGTCGCAGTTGGAGATGCAGATCAGCGCGTCCGCGCAGTGCGCCTCGACCATGTACTCGACGGAGTCGGCGATCAGGTCGCGGGAGGGGAGGCTGTAGAGCATCCCGCCGTGGCCCATCGCGATGCCGTCGTCGACGGCGATGGTGTTGAACTCGCGCGGGATGCCGCCCGCCGCGTGGATCGCCTCGCTGACGATCCGGCCGACCGGCTGGAGGTGGGTGTGGCCGGGCACGAACTCGGTGAAGCTGTTGGCCACGGCGACGATCGGCTTGCCGAAGTCCTCGCGCGCTACGCCGGAAGCCTGCATCAGGGCGCGGGCGCCCGCCATGTTGCGGCCGTGGGTGACGGTGCGAGACCTCAGCTCGGGCACGGTGCTCGGCTCCCTCGTAAGTGCGTCCTGCGAAAGCGGACCTGCGAATGGTTCGGAGTCTTCCGACTGTACGCCTGTGGGGCGCGAATCCCGATGCGGTGTCCGGATCCAGAGACGGGCGGCTCACCGTACGGAATCACGGATCACTTCTCGGTGAGGTACCGCTGGAGCGTCGGGCCCACCATGGCGACGATCTCGTCCACGGTCGCCGAGGCCACCGGCTCCATCTTGATCACGTACCGCAGCATCGCGACCCCGATGATCTGCGCGGCCGCCAGCTGCGCCCGGAACTTCGGGTCGGGGACGTCCAGGTCGCGCGCCATCCGCATCAGCAGCCGCCGCTCGATCAGCCCGCGCAGTACGGCGGCGGCCGCCTCGTTGGTGAGCGCGGAGCGCATCACGGCCAGCAGGGGCAGCCGGCTGACCGGGTTCTCCCAGGTGGCGAAGAAGTAGCGGGCCATCCGCTCGCCCGCGCCCTCCGGGCTGCCGCCGTGGACCGCGTCCGGGGCGCCCATGGCGGGGGCCAGGATCAGCTCGATCGCCGCGCCGAAGACCTGGTCCTTGGTGCCGAAGTAGTGGTGGACCAGCGCCGGGTCCACCTCGGCGGCCTTGGCGATCCCGCGGATCGACGCCTTGTCGTAGCCGCGCTCGGCGAATTCGTTGCGCGCCGCCGTCAGGATCCGGTCGCGGGCCCCCGGGCCGTCGGCCGCGCTGCCGCGGGCGGGGCGGCCGCGGCCGCGCCGGGGCCCGGTGGCGGGCGGCGGGGGCGGTGTGGCGGGGGTCACTTCCGGCGCACCGCCCTGCCCGCCCGGGAGGCCGGGGTCGGGGAGGCCAGATGGAGCCGGGTGAAGGCCAGCGCCTCCGCGAGATCGGCCTCGCGCTCGGTGGAGGACATGGCCCGCCGGGTGTTCACCTCGACCACCACATGGCCGTCGAAGCCGGTGGTGGCGAGACGTTCCAGCAGCTCCGCGCAGGGCTGGCTGCCGCGGCCCGGCACCAGGTGCTCGTCCTTGTTGGAGCCCTGGCCGTCGGCGAGGTGGAGATGGGCGAGCCGGTCGCCCATCCGGTCCACCATGTCCAGCGCGTCCGTCCGGGAGGTCGCGGTGTGCGAGAGGTCGATCGTGAAGTGCCGGTAGTCGTCCTTGGTGACGTCCCAGTCCGGCGCGTACGCGAGCATCTCGCGGTCGCGATAGCGCCACGGGAACATGTTCTCCACCGCGAACCGCACATCGGTCTCGTCCGCCATGCGCCAGATTCCGCGTACGAACTCGCGGGCGTAATTGCGCTGCCACCGGAACGGCGGGTGTACGACGACGGTCGACGCGCCGAGACGCTCGGCCGCCGCCTTGGCCCGCTGGAGCTTGACCCATGGATCGGTGGACCACACCCGCTGAGTGATCAGCAGACATGGCGCGTGCACGGCAAGGATCGGCACCCCGTGATACTCCGAGAGGCGGCGCAGCGACTCGATGTCCTGGCTGACCGGATCGGTCCACACCATGACCTCGACACCGTCGTAGCCCAGCCGCGCGGCGATCTCGAAGGCCGTCGCCGTCGACTCCGGATAGACCGAGGCGGTGGACAGGGCGACCTTCGCATCCGGGATGCGCACCACTGGCTCTGTCACGAGGGACAGCGTACGGCCGCTGCTCTGTGCGACTAAACCGCGACTGCGGATCACGTCATGCGGGCGTCATGTGGGCAGGTGGTCGAGGCGGCGCAGAATGACCCCCTCGCGCAGCGCCCACGGGCAGATCTCCAGCACGTCGACGCCGAACAGATCCATGGCGGCCTCCGCCACCAGCGCCCCCGCGAGCAGCTGCGGGGCCCGCCCCTCGGACACCCCCGGCAGCTCGGCGCGCTCCCCGGTGGGCATGGCCGCCAGCCGGGGCACCCACTCCTCCAGCGCCTTGCGGGTGAGCCTGCGCTCCACGTACAGGCCCTCGGCGGAGCGTGCCGCGCCCGCGATCCGGGCCAGCTGCTTGAACGTCTTGGACGTGGCGACCACCTCGTCCGGCATGCTGTGGCGGCTGAAGTCGCCGACGACGCGGGCTATCTCGGTCCGCACATGGCGCCGCAGCGCGCGGATGTCCTCCGGTCCCGGCGGATCGCCCGGCAGCCAGGCGGCGGTCAGCCGTCCCGCGCCCAGCGGCAGCGAGACGGCGGCGTCGGGCTCCTCGTCCAGCCCGTACGCGATCTCCAGCGAGCCGCCGCCGATGTCCAGGAGCAGCAGCCGCCCCGACGACCAGCCGCACCAGCGGCGGGCGGCCAGGAATGTGAGCCGGGCCTCGTCCTCGCCGCTGAGCACGCGCAGCCGTACGCCGGTCTCCTCGGCGACCCGGGCGAGGACGGCGTCGGCGTTGGCCGCCTCCCGGACCGCGGAGGTCGCGAACGGCAGCACCTCCTCGACGCCCTTGTCCTCGGCCGCCTCCAGCGCCTCACGGACCACCGCGATCAGCCGGTCGACGCCCTCGGAGCCGATGGCTCCGTCGCCGTCGAGGAGTTCGGCCAGCCGCAGTTCCGCCTTGTGGGAATGGGCGGGCAGCGGGCGGGCACCCTGGTGTGCGTCCACCACCAGCAGATGGACCGTATTCGAACCCACGTCGAGGACACCGAGTCTCATGGCCAGAACGCTACTGTGCGTCGGGCGTGGCCATGCGCGGGATCCCCGTTCCGAGTGCTTTCACGGTGGGGGCATACCCTTGCACCGTGGCAAAGACGAAAAAGGCGAAGCAGGACAAAGGCCAAAAGATCGCCCCGGAGTCGGAGCAGGTCCCGTCCCCGGCGGCCCCGCCCGCGGACGAGGTCGGCCTGGACTTCGCCCGCGCCTGGGTCGAATTCCCCGACCCCGCCGACGAGGAGCAGGTCTTCCGCTGCGATCTGACCTGGCTCACCTCGCGCTGGTCTTGCGTTTTCGGCCAGGGCTGCCAGGGCATCCAGGCAGGGCGCGCGAGCGACGGCTGCTGCACCCTGGGCGCGCACTTCTCCGACGAGGAGGACGAGGAGCGGGTCGCCCGCCACATGGGCCGGCTGACCCCGGAGATCTGGCAGTTCCACGACGAGGGGCACGCACGGGGCTGGATCCAGGAGGACGAGGACGGCGACCGTCAGACGCGCCGCCACGAGGGCTCGTGCATCTTCCAGAACCGCCCCGGTTTCGCGGGCGGCGCGGGCTGCTCGCTGCACATCCTGGCGCTGCGGGAGGGGCGCGAACCGCTGGAGACCAAGCCGGACGTCTGCTGGCAGCTGCCGGTGCGGCGGTCGTACGAGTGGATCGACCGCCCCGATGACACGCAGGTGCTCCAGGTCACGATCGGCGAATACGACCGGCGGGGGTGGGGCCCCGGTGGGCACGACCTGCACTGGTGGTGCACCTCGGCGGTGTCGGCCCACGGGGCCGGGGAGCCGGTGTACGTGTCGTACCGGCCGGAGCTGACGGAGCTGATGGGCAAGGCGGGGTACGACCGGCTGGCGGAGCTGTGCGAGGCGCGGCTGGCGGCTTCCCTGCCCCTGGTGGCCCCCCACCCGGCGGATCCGTCGGCCTGAGCGGGGCTTCTTCCCCCGCCCCGCCCCTTCCCGTAACCAGGGGGCTCCGCCCCCCGGGTACCCCCGTTTCCGGGGGCGCCGCCCGCGAGCCCCGCGGCCCGGTTTCGGACAACCGCGCGCCCGCCGCGGCGGTGCCCCGGCCCCCGCCCGCTCCCCCGGGCGCCCGCTCGTGCCGGGCGCCGGGCCGGTAGCCGATGACGCTGCGGGCGGGACGGCATGCCCCCGCACCCGGCGGGCCGGGGCGCGGCGGGAGGGCTGGGTGCTCCCGCCCCCGGTCCCGCACGTGCTTGGGCTCCGGTCCGAGGCTCCTCCGGCGCACGGGGTGGGCGCCGGTTCGTGGGCCTGCTCCGTTCGCTCACCGCGGCCCCGCTGTCGTCAGCCCTTGGGGGCGGGGGGTTCCGAAGGCGGTGGGGTGGAAGGGGGCGGGGTCGAGGGGGACGGGGTGGGGGTCGGGGGTGTGCCCCGGCCTTCGATGGCCACCATCGCGCCCGACGGTGCGACCGTCACCCGGGCTCGCCAGCGGCCCGGGGGCTCCCGGCCGTGGTCGACCGCGACCGTGATCGTCGTCGTATCGCCGGGGCGCAGCTCACCGGCGGTGCGGCTCAGGTGGAGCCAGGGGGCGCTGGGCGAGGCCGACCAGTGCACCGGGGTGCCGCCGGAGGCGGACAGGGTGATGAGCGTCGTATCGCCGCTCGGCTGGGCCTCCACGGTGAGGCGCCCGGGGCCGGGGGCGGGGCGGGACGGGGCGGACGCGCCGCCGGGGCGGCGCGGGGCGCTCCGGGAGCGGCCGGGGGCCTTGCCGGGCTGGTCACGGGCGTCGTCCGCGGCGATGACCTCGACGGTGACCTCCGACGCCGCACCGGCGCGGCTGCGCAGCCGGGGCGCGCCGGAACGGTCCTGCGCGCTGCCCGGCCGCCCGTACGCCCGCCCGGCGGACCGATCCTGCTCATCGGCCGGGGCCGTGTGCGCGCCGTCCGCGTTGGCGGCGGCCACCGAGTCCGTGTCGTGCTCGTCACCGGCGAGGGGCGCGCCCCGGTAGGCGGCCCACAGGGCGAGGACCGGGGCGGCCACGACGGTGGCGACCACGGTCGTGGTCAGGGCGCGGCTGCGCAGCCTGCTGCGGCGCGCGGCGCGGTCCTGGGGGTCCAGCGGGAAGCCGCGCCGGTCGAAGCGCGGACCGGCCGCGGCGCGCACGGGGCGGCCGCTCAGCGCGCACAGCATCGCGGCGTGCACGGCGGAGCGGGGCGCCTCCACGACCGGCAGCGCGGCGGGCGCGGCGGCGGTGCCGGGCCAGGGGCCGTCCGCGGTGGCCCGCTCGGCCATCCGCCGGCATTCGCGGCAGTCGTCGACATGGCGCACCAGCTCGCGGCGGAGGGCGGCGGAGAGCAGCACCTGGGTGTCGCCCGCGAGCCGGGCGACGACGGGGCAGTGGCCCAGCTCCACGACGGCGAGCGCGGCGCGGGTCCGCTCCACCTCGCAGGCGGCGCTGGAGAGCAGGGCGCGGGTCTCGTCGGGCTCCTTGCCGAGCGCGGCGGCGACCTCGGCGGGGGTGAGCTGGTGGCGGACGTGGAGCTCCAGCGCCTCGCGCTGCGCGGCGCTGGTCCCGGCGGCCTCGGGCCAGGCGAGCGCGGCGAGTTCGCGGCGGCGGCGGTCGGCGACGGGCTCGGGCAGCGCGGTGTCCGTAACCCCCCGACCCTCCCCGAACCCCTGCGGCTCCCGCCGCTCCCGCAGCTCGGCGAGCTTGCGCAGACAGGCCCAGCGGGCGACCGCGTAGAGCCATGGGCGGCTCGGCTCCTCCTCGGCCTCCGCACGCCCGCGCCCCCGGCCCCGGCCGAGCCGCCGCTCGGCGACGGCCAGCACATCGCCGAGCGTGACGGCCGCGGCGTCGTGCTCGCAGAGGACCGACAGGCAGTAGGTGAACAGACCGTCCAGATACGGCTCGTAGCGCGCGGGCGGCCGCTGGGGGCGCGTGGTGGTGACGCGGGGCGCGCGGCGCTCCGCCCGGTGTGCGCCGGCGGCGTGTGTCGAGTGCTCGGACCTGCTGCTCATCACCCGGCGACCGTAGGCGGATGAAGCAGACCCGCTCGCCTCACTTCGGCACTTTTAACCCTTACGGGTGACCATCTCCCTCATAAGGGGACAGGTGTCCTTCTTCCGTGCCGCAGAACTGCTATGAGCCCACAAGCAGCCTGCGAGCAGCCTGGGCGACCCGCTGTCGGCGGGCGACGCTAGCGTTGAGGCCATGGCTGCCCGTAGCTCCTCCCGTTCATCCGCCAAGGACCGGCCCTCCTACCGCTGCACCGAATGCGGCTGGACCACGGCCAAGTGGCTCGGCCGCTGCCCGGAATGCCAGGCCTGGGGCACGGTCGAGGAGTTCGGCGCGCCCGCCGTGCGGACCACCGCGCCCGGCCGGGTCACCTCGGCCGCCCTGCCGATCGGCCAGGTCGACGGCCGCCAGGCCACCGCCCGCTCCACCGGGGTGGACGAGCTGGACCGGGTGCTCGGCGGCGGTCTGGTCCCCGGCGCCGTGGTGCTGCTGGCCGGGGAGCCGGGCGTCGGCAAGTCGACGCTGCTGCTGGACGTCGCGGCGAAGGCGGCCACCGACGACCACCGGACGCTGTATGTGACGGGTGAGGAGTCGGCGGGTCAGGTCCGGCTGCGCGCCGACCGGATCGGGGCGCTGAGCGAGCATCTGTACCTCGCGGCCGAGACCGATCTGTCCGCCGTGCTGGGCCATCTCGACTCGGTCAAGCCGTCGCTGCTGATCCTGGACTCCGTGCAGACCGTCGCCTCGCCCGAGATCGACGGTGCGCCCGGCGGCATGGCCCAGGTGCGCGAGGTGGCCGGGGCGCTGATCCGGGCGTCCAAGGAGCGCGGCATGTCCACGCTGCTGGTCGGCCATGTGACCAAGGACGGGGCGATCGCGGGCCCCCGGCTGCTGGAGCACCTGGTCGACGTGGTGCTGCACTTCGAGGGCGACCGGCACGCCCGGCTGCGGCTGGTGCGCGGCGTCAAGAACCGTTACGGGGCGACGGACGAGGTGGGCTGCTTCGAGCTGCACGACGAGGGCATCACCGGCCTCGCCGACCCCTCGGGCCTGTTCCTGACCCGGCGCGCCGAGCCGGTGCCCGGCACCTGTCTGACCGTCACCCTGGAGGGCCGCCGCCCGCTGGTGGCCGAGGTGCAGGCGCTCACGGTCGACTCGCAGATCCCCTCCCCCCGCCGCACCACCTCAGGGCTTGAGACCTCCCGGGTCTCGATGATGCTGGCCGTCCTGGAGCAGCGCGGCCGGATCAACGCGCTGGGCAAGCGCGACATCTACAGCGCCACGGTGGGCGGGGTGAAGCTGTCGGAGCCCGCGGCGGACCTCGCGGTGGCGCTCGCGCTGGCGAGCGCCGCGAGCGACACCCCGCTGCCGAAGAACCTGGTGGCGATCGGCGAGGTGGGGCTCGCGGGCGAGGTCCGGCGGGTCACGGGGGTGCAGCGGCGGCTGTCCGAGGCCGCCCGGCTGGGCTTCACCCACGCCTTGGTGCCCACCGACCCGGGGCGCGTGCCCGACGGCATGCGGGTGCTGGAGGTGGCGGACATAGGGGACGCACTGCGCGTACTGCCCCGGCGCGAGCGTGCCGACAGGAGCCGCGCCGACGCCCCCGACCAGGGGTGATCCGCGGGGCGAACGCGGTGGTGAGCGCGGCGATCCGGACCGCAGGAGGAGCCGCGCTCCGGTTCCCGCCCGGGGGCGTACGCCGGGAGACCCCACGGGAGGCCGGGGACCGCCGGTAGACTTTGCCCTGGTCTCGCCCGTACGTGGCCTCGTACAGGGGCGCGGAGGGGCGACTCGCGGCACCGATTCAGACCTTGTGACGGAGGAGTGCAGTGGCAGCAGGCGACCGGGCATCGAATCCCGGCAAAGCCGACAGTCTGATGCGTGCCACTCTGAGCGCCGTCGCGCCGGGCACGGCGCTGCGCGACGGCCTTGAGCGCATTCTCCGTGGAAACACGGGCGGGCTCATCGTGCTCGGCACCGACAAGACCGTGGAGTCGCTGTGTACCGGCGGCTTCGTCATCGACGTCGAGTTCACCGCCACCCGGCTGCGCGAGCTGTGCAAGCTGGACGGGGCGCTGGTACTCGACAAGGACATCACCAAGATCGTGCGGGCGGGGGTGCAGCTCGTCCCTGACGCGGCGATCGCCACCGAGGAGACCGGCACCCGGCACCGCACCGCGCAGCGCGTCTCCATCCAGACCGGGTTCCCGGTCGTGTCCGTCAGCCAGTCCATGCGGCTGATCGCGCTGTACGTGGACGGGCTGCGGCGGGTCCTGGAGGACTCGGCGGCCATCCTGTCCCGCGCCAACCAGGCGCTGGCCACCCTGGAGCGCTACAAGCTGCGGCTGGACGAGGTCGCGGGCACGCTCTCCGCGCTGGAGATCGAGGACCTGGTCACCGTCCGGGACGTCAGCGCGGTCGCGCAGCGGCTGGAGATGGTGCGCCGCATCGCGACCGAGATCGCCGAGTACGTGGTGGAGCTGGGCACGGACGGACGGCTGCTGTCGCTCCAGCTGGACGAGCTGATCGCGGGCGTCGAGCCGGAGCGGGAGCTGGTCGTACGGGACTACGTGCCCGAGCCGACCGCCAAGCGCACCCGCACCGTCGCCGACGCGCTCGCCGAGCTGGACCGGCTCACCCACACCGAGCTGCTCGAACTTCCCATCGTGGCCCGCGCCCTGGGGTATTCGGGCTCCCCCGAGACGCTGGACTCGGCGGTCTCCCCGCGCGGCTTCCGGCTGCTGGCCAAGGTGCCGAGGCTGCCGGGGGCGATCATCGAGCGGCTGGTGGAGCACTTCGGCGGGCTCCAGAAGCTGCTGGCCGCGAGCGTGGACGATCTCCAGATGGTCGACGGCGTGGGCGAGGCCCGGGCGCGTTCGGTCCGCGAGGGCCTGTCCCGGCTGGCGGAGTCGTCGATCCTCGAGCGGTACGTATAGGACACGGCTGAGGGGGCCGGAACCGCGTCGGCGGTTCCGGCCCCCTCTTCTGTGCTCAATCCTTGGCGAGGACGATGGAGACCTTGTCCGTACCCAGGCCGTCCAGCTCCGCCTCGACCAGATAGGTGCCCGCGGCGGCGGTCTTGCCGCCCTTCGGCGTCGCGCAGTGGGCGGCGCTGCGCTCGCGGTCCCATTCCACGGTGCGCTTGGTCTCGCCGGAGGCGGGCACCTCGATCAGGGCGGTGGCGGTGCCCTTGGGGCAGTCGTCCGACGCCCAGACGTGCTGGTTGTCCGCGTCCGTGATGGTGAGTGAGGCGGCGTCCCGGCCGAAGTCCACCGCGCAGGAGCTGTTCGAGGAGTTCTTCACGGTGATTTCGAACGTCGGCTTCTCATCCGGCTCGTACGTGTTCTTCACCTTCGCGTCCTTGACGCTGCGCACCCTCAGCTCGACGTCGCCGCGCTTGCACTCCGCCAGGCTCGACCCGACCGGCAGCCCCCGGCCGTCGCCCTCGCCGAGTCCGTCGCCGGTGCCGCCGGTGGCCCCGGTGCCGCCCGTACCACCGTCGCCCGCCGCGCCGCCGGACCCGGTGCCCGTACCGCCGTCACCGCCGGAGTCATCGGAGCCGGAGCCGGAACCCGAGCCCGGGCCGTCGCCGGTGCCGCCGGTGTCCGACTCGTCGCGCCCGCCCGGCCGTTCGCTGTTCACCGGCCCGGAGGAGGTCGGTCCGGGGGTGATCGTACGGGCGGGTCCGCCGCCGCCCGGCCCCTTGCCCTCGTCGCTTCCGCCGCCGCCCGAACCACCCCAGCCGAAGGCCCAGATGACGAGCAGCGCGATGACGGCGAGCAGGGCCAGCGCAACAGCCCTCCGCCGCCAGTAGATGGAGGAGGGAAGCGGCCCGATCGGATTGCGCAGAGATCCCACGCGGAAACTCTATGGGAGATCGCCCCCGACACCCGCCAATAACCGCCGCTGGACTCACTACTTTTCTCATCATCCGACCGGATCGGCCAGCTGGGCGACAGCGGGCCGGGCGGTCCCCGGCCACCCGCCGCGCGACCGGGGCAGAATTACGCCGATTTGAACGTATTTGACACGGCTCGACCCGAACGCCCGCGCCCTCGGCCCCCATCCGGCGTTCCACCGTGTCAGGATCGGATGTGATGACTGCCATTTCCGCCGCCCCGGCCGCCGCTATCCCGACCCCCGACGGTGCCGAGCTCCACCGGCCCGTCATCGACTGGTTCGACGCCCACGCCCGCGACCTCCCCTGGCGCCGCCCGGAGGCCGGTGCGTGGGGCGTGATGGTCAGCGAGTTCATGCTCCAGCAGACGCCGGTGAACCGGGTGCTGCCGGTGTACGAGCAGTGGCTCGCCCGCTGGCCGCGCCCCGCCGACCTGGCCGCCGAACCGCCCGGCGAGGCGGTCCGCGCCTGGGGGCGGCTCGGCTATCCGCGCCGCGCGCTGCGGCTGCACGGCGCCGCGGCGGCCATAAGGGAGCGGCACGGCGGTGACGTACCGAAGGAGCACGCGCAGCTCCTCGCGCTGCCGGGGGTCGGCGAGTACACGGCGGCGGCCGTGGCCTCGTTCGCGTACGGACAGCGCCATCCGGTGCTGGACACCAACGTCCGCCGGGTGTTCGCGCGGGCGATCGGCGGCGTCCAGTACCCGCCGAACGCCACGACCGCCGCCGAGCGCAAGCTCGCCCGCGCCCTGCTGCCGGACGACGAGCGGACGGCGGCGAGCTGGGCGGCGGCCACGATGGAGCTGGGCGCGCTGGTCTGCACGGCCCGCACCCCCGACTGCGCCCGCTGCCCCATCGCGGCGTCCTGCGCCTGGCGCGGGGCCGGTTCGCCGGAGCACGACGGCCCGCCGCGGCGCGCCCAGACGTACGCGGGGACGGACCGTCAGGTGCGCGGCAAGCTGCTGGCGGTGCTGCGGGAGGCGGTCGCGCCGGTGCCGCAGGCGACGCTGGACCAGGTGTGGAACGAGCCGGTGCAGCGGGCCAGGGCACTCGACGGGCTGGTCTCCGACGGTCTCGTCGAACCGCTCGCCGGCGGCCTCTACCGGCTGCCCCTGACGTGATGTCGGACTGACCGAATTCACGGCCTCACCAGGCATCCTGTGACAGAGCTGTGACACTTCGAGGACCCGGTTCTGACACACCGTCGAACCGGGTTCCACTGTTACACAACCTATGGACAGCTGTGCGCATCCCGAGGTGCTGACGAACATGGCGCCGCAACAGCGCCTCCGTAGCGTCCTTCTCGTTCCGGCCGAGCGGCCGGGATCCAACGTGGGGAAGACGCGGGATGGAGGGCTGCACGATGACCGGCAGCAGCGGCAAGGTTCTGGACTTCGAGGAGTACGTGCGCAACCGGCAGGACGCGCTGCTGCGCAGCGCCCGCCGCCTGGTTCCGGACCCGATCGAGGCGCAGGACCTCCTCCAGACCGCGCTCGTGCGCACCTACGGCCGCTGGGACGGGATAGCCGACAAGTCCCTCGCCGACGCGTATCTCCGCCGCGTCATGATCAACACCCGGACCGAGTGGTGGCGGGCCCGCAAGCTGGACGAGGTGCCCACCGAGCAGCTGCCGGAGGCCAGCGTCGAGGACGGCACCGAGCAGCACGCCGACCGGGCCCTGCTGATGGACATCCTCGGAGTGCTGGCTCCCAAGCAGCGCAGTGTCGTGGTGCTGCGACACTGGGAGCAGATGACGACGGAGGAGACGGCGGAGGCGCTCGGTATGTCGACCGGCACGGTCAAGAGCACGCTGCACCGGGCGCTCGCGCGGCTGCGGCAGGAGCTGGAGAGCCGCGAGCTGGACGCCCGCGCGCTCGGCCGCGAGCCGGCGGGCGAGCCCGCCGCCGCGAAGCCGCTCCGGGCGGGGAACAAGGTCCGGCGTGACCGCCAGGAGCGGGGGCAGGAACGGTGCGCGGCCTGATCAAGGCCACTCCCGGCAGGAATGCCATCATCACCGGCGGCGCGGTCGTGGGCCTCGCGGCCGCCGGGGGCTGGATGCTGGCCGGATGCGGATCCGGCAGCCAGGGCGTCCGTACGGAGGGCCCGGCGCGCACCCAGTGGACCTCCTCACCGGCCCAGGACCAGGGCTCGTACGCGGGCAGCAGCGGGACGAGCAAGCCGCCCGCCGTGCAGAAGGCCGACGCGGTGCGGCTGATCAAGGACGACCCGAAGGTCGGCCGGGATCTGAAGGCGCACCTCCAGCCGTGCACGGCGAAGGCCACCAAGGCGAAGCCGGTCAAGGGCTACCCGGTGGAGGTGGCCCGGGGGAAGCTGACCGGACCCACCGCGTCCGATCTCGTTATCAACGTCACGACCTGCGACGACGGCTTCGGCATCGGCTCGTATGTGTACCGCAAGGTGGGGCAGGGGTACGAGAACGTCTTCAGCGACGAGCAGCCGCCGGTCTACGCCGACGTGGTCAAGGGTGATCTGAGCGTCACCAAGCTCACGTACGCCTCGGGGGACACCGTCTGCTGTCCCTCGCGCGAGGACGTCATCACCTACCGTTGGGCTGCGAGCAGGCAGGCGTTCACCGTGATCCGGCACAAGCACACCGACTACAGCAAGAGCAGCCCCACGGACGAGCCCGCTCCCAGCGCCTCCGCGACGAACGGCGGCGAGGACGACGGAACGGAAGGCTGAACCGACGCTGTGGCCGAAACCCATGTGCTCTTCGTCGAGGACGACGACGTCATCCGCGAGGCCACCCAGCTCGCCCTGGAGCGCGACGGCTTCCTGGTGACCGCCGCGCCCGACGGGCTGACCGGACTTGAGCGGTTCCGCGCCGACCGGCCCGACATCGCGCTGCTGGATGTGATGGTGCCGGGCCTGGACGGGGTCAGCCTGTGCCGCCGGATCCGTGACGAGTCCACCGTGCCCGTGATCATGCTGTCGGCCCGCGCCGACTCGATCGACGTGGTGCTGGGCCTGGAGGCCGGGGCCGACGACTACGTCACCAAGCCCTTCGACGGCGCCGTGCTGGTCGCCCGCATCCGGGCCGTGCTGCGCCGCTTCGGCCACGCCAGCGGCCCCGGCGGCCGCGGCGGCGAGCAGCCGGGACCCGAGGAGCCCGAGGGCGGGGTACTGCGCTTCGGCGACCTGGAGGTCGACCCGGAGGGCATGGAGGTCCGCAAGGGCGGTGAGCAGGTCGCGCTGACGCCGACCGAGATGCGGCTGCTGCTGGAGTTCTCGACCGCGCCCGGCACCGTGCTCTCCCGCGACCGGCTGCTGGAGCGGGTGTGGGAGTACGGCTGGGGCGGGGACACCCGGGTGGTGGACGTCCACGTCCAGCGGCTGCGCGGAAAGATAGGCCAGGACCGCATCGAGACGGTCCGCGGCTTCGGCTACAAGCTCAGGGGCTGAAGCAGGACCATGGTGGGACTCGCGCTCCGCTCCGGACTGCGCTGGAAGGTCAGCCTGGCGATCGCCGCGGTGAGCGCGCTGGTCGCGGTCGCGCTGAGCCTCGTCGTCCACAACGCGGCCCGGGTCTCGATGCTCGACAACAGCCGCACCGTGATGGACGAGCGGGTCAAGGTCGCCCAGAAGTGGTACGAGGAGTCCCGGGTGCTGGGCTTCGGCGCCAAGCTGGACGACCCGCGGCTGCCCGAGGACCTGCGGAAGTTCGCGGCGCGCGGGCAGCGCGCCACCTATCTGGAGGACTCCGGCACCGGCAGCCCCGAGGTGTGGGCGTCGGTGCCGCTGCGCGACGGCAAGGTGCTCTCCGTCCACACCCGCTTCCAGGACCGCTTCGCCGTCCTGGACGACCTCGACCGGGTGCTGATCCTCGGCTCGGTCTCCGTGGTGCTGGGCGGCATCGCGCTCGGCGTGCTCATCGGCGACCAGCTCTCGCGACGGCTGCGCAAGGCCGCCACCGCGGCCCGCAAGCTCGCCGAGGGCGACTCCGAGGTGCGGGTACGGGACGCCATCGGCGGCCGGGTGCGCGACGAGACCGACGACCTGGCGCGCGCCGTCGACGGCATGGCTGAGGCGCTCCAGGAGCGGCTGGAGGCGGAGCGCCGGGTCACCGCCGACATCGCGCACGAGCTGCGCACCCCCGTCACCGGGCTGCTCACCGCCGCCGAGCTGCTGCCCCCTGGCCGCCCCACCGAGCTGGTGCGGGACCGGGCGCAGGCGATGCGCACGCTGGTGGAGGACGTACTGGAGGTGGCCCGGCTGGACGGCTTCGCCGAGCGCGCCGAACTCCAGGAGATAGAGCTGGCCGAGTTCATCACCCGCCGGGTGCGCGTGGTGTCCCCGGACGCCGTGGTCACGGTGGCCCGGGACGCCTACGTCTCCACCGATCCGCGGCGGCTGGAGCGCATCCTGGGCAATCTGCTGGCCAACGCGGCCCGGCACGGCAAGCCGCCGTTCGAGGTCACCGTGGAGGGCCGGGTGCTGCGGGTCCGCGACCACGGTCCTGGCTTCCCGGAGGCGCTGCTGAAGGACGGGCCGAGCCGGTTCCGTACCGGCAGCAAGGACCGGGCGGGCAAGGGCCACGGGCTGGGCCTGACCATCGCCGCGGGCCAGGCCAGGGTGCTGGGCGCGCGGCTGACGTTCCGTAACACGGACCCGGCGGCCGAGGACGGGGACGGCGCGGTGGCGGTGCTCTGGCTGCCGGAGTCGGCGCCCACCAACACCGGCAGCTTCCCCGTCATCGAGGTGCCGGACTGACCGCCCCTGGCTGGAGACATGACGCGAGCCGCCCGCCCCTCGGCAGGGGCGGGCGGCTCGCTGTGGTTCCGTTGCGGGTCAGACGGGCTCGGCGACCGGCGTCGCATCGGCCGGGGCCTCACCGTCGGTGGCCTTGGAGGGGGCGGTCCGCAGCGGGACCTCCTTGATGAACCAGGCCGCGAGGAAGCCCACGATGCTGATCACCGCGCCCCACAGGAACACCTGGTGGGCGCCGCTGGCCACGGCGTGCATGTAGGCGTCCTTGATGGGCGGGGGCAGGTGCTTGATGCTCTCCGGGTCGAGCTGGGCGCTGCCGGAGGTCGCGGCCGCGGCCTTGGCGCCGCCGCGCTCGGCCATGGTCTTGCCCACCTGGTTGGTGAACAGGGCGCCGAGGATCGCGACGCCGAAGGAGCCGCCCAGGGTGCGGAAGAGGGTCGCGGAGGAGCTGCCGACGCCCATGTCCTTCATCTCGACGCTGTTCTGCGCGATCAGCATGGTCGTCTGCATCAGGAAGCCCATGCCCGCGCCGAGCACCGTCATGTAGATGCCGGAGGTGAGGCGGGTGGTCTCGGTGTCCATCTGCGCCAGCAGGAACATGCCCGTGGTGATCAGGACGCCGCCCAGGATCGGGAAGATCTTGTACTTGCCGGTCTGGGTGGTGACCCGGCCCGCGACCAGCGAGACGACCATCATGCCGAGCAGCATCGGGAGCAGCAGCAGTCCGGAGTTGGTGGCGCTGGCGCCCTGCACGGTCTGCTGGAAGAGCGGCAGGAAGGTCATCGAGCCGAACATCACGAAACCGGTGAGGAAGCCGATGACGGTGACCAGCGAGAAGTTGCCGATCCGGAAGATGTGCAGCGGCAGGACGGGTTCGGCGACCCGCTTCTCGACGAACAGGAACGCGGCGAGCGCCACGACACCGAGCACCCCGAGCCCGATGATCTCGACCGAGTCCCAGGCGTACTCGTTGCCGCCCCAGGTGGTGAGCAGCACGAGCGCGGTGATGCCCACGGTCAGCAGGGCAGCGCCGGTGTAGTCGATCCGTCCCTCGAAGCGCTTCTTCGGCAGGTGCAGCACCGCGCTGATCGCGAACAGGGCGATCGCGCCGAGCGGGATGTTGATGTAGAAGATCCAGCGCCAGCCGAGGTGGTCGGTGAGGGTGCCGCCGACGAGCGGGCCACCGATCATGGCGATGGCCATGACCCCGGCCATGATGCCCTGGTACCGGCCGCGCTCGCGCGGCGGCACCAGATCGCCGATGATCGCCATCACGCCGACCATCAGACCGCCCGCGCCCAGGCCCTGGAGGGCCCGGAAGCCGATCAGCTGGCCCATCGTCTGCGCCATGCCGGACAGGGCCGAGCCGACGAGGAAGATGCCGATCGAGGTGAGGAAGACGCCCTTGCGGCCGTACATGTCGCCGAGCTTGCCCCAGATGGGGGTCGAGGCGGCGGTCGCCAGGGTGTACGCGGTCACCACCCAGGACAGGTGGTCGAGCCCGCCGAGCTCGCCGACGATGGTCGGCATCGCGGTGCCGACGATCATGTTGTCGAGCATCGCGAGCAGCATCGCGATCATGAGCGCCAGGATCACCACGCTGGTGCTGCGCGTCTTCGGCTCCTTGCCCTGCTTGCCCGGCGCGGGCCGGGCGGTGCCCTGTGCGGGCAGGGAAGCGGATGACGCTTCACCTCGTGATTGCTTCTGGGACATGATCTCCATTCCCCCTGGTTACGACGAGCTCCGGCGACCTGCCACTTACTTGCCGCCCGGCTAGTTGAGTACAGTGGAACGGTAAGGCGCCAACTAGCCGGGCGTCAAGTAAGTTATGTTCGGCCTGCTCAGAGGGCTGGCCCCACCCCCACAGGAGAGCATCTTGAGCAGCACATCGCGCCGGGGCGACACCCGTCAGCGCATCCAGGACGTCGCTCTGGACCTCTTCGCCAAGCAGGGATACGAGAAGACCTCGCTCCGCGAGATCGCCGAACAGCTCGACGTCACCAAGGCCGCGCTCTACTACCACTTCAAGACCAAGGAAGACATCGTCCTCAGCCTCTTCCAGGACCTGAGCAGGCCCCTCGACGAGCTGATCGCCTGGGGCGAGCGGCAGCCCCGCACCCTGGAGACCAAGCAGGAGCTGGTGCGCCGCTACAGCGAGGCCCTCACCGGAGTCGAACCGCTGCTGCGCTTCATGCAGGAGAACCAGGCGACGGTGCGCGAGCTGAGCATCGGCCAGACCTTCAAGGACCGGATGATCGCGATGTCCGCCCTCATCCGCGACCCCGACGCCGGACTGACCGACCAGGTCCGCTGCACGACCGCGCTCTTCAGCGTCCACGCGAGCCTCTTCGCGATGCAGACGATCGAGGGCGACCCCGAGGAGAAGCGGCAAGCAGTCCTCGAAGTCGCCCTCGATCTTCTGACCCAGGCGCACGCGCCAGCGGGGCGCCTGGGCGACCGGTAGGCCCGTAGGGCCGTGAGGTCAGACCCTTGGTCAGACCTTCACGCCGTGGGCGCGCAGGAAGGCCAGCGGCTCCACGGCCGAGCCGTAGTTCGGCGTCGTGCGGATCTCGAAGTGCAGGTGCGGACCGGTGGTGTTGCCGGTGTCGCCGGACAGCCCGATCTGCTGGCCGGTGGTCACGCTCTGGCCTATGCGTACGTCGATCCGGGAGAGGTGCGCGTACTGCGAGTACGTCTGGTCGTCGTGCTTGATCACGATGGCGTTGCCGTACGCCGGACCGTCGCCGCCACCGTACGGGCCCGCCTTGACGACGACCCCGGTGTGCGCGGCACGCACCGGGGTGCCGGTGGGCACCACGAAGTCCTGGCCGCTGTGGTTGTGCGACCACAGGTTGCCCGCGAGCCCGAAGCGGGCGCCCAGGACGAACTTGGCGACCGGGGTCTCCCACCCGTCGGCCTTCTTGGCGGCGGCCTTCGCCGGGGCGCTCGCGTCCGCGGCGAACGTCACCCCGGCGCCGAGCACGAGCGAGGCGCCCACACCCACGGCGATCACGGCGGCGCGGGCCCGCGCGAGGGAGGAATACGAATGCGGATAACGACGGGTCGTGGCGCGCGGGGCCATAGGGGGATACCTCCGGGGAATGCGTGAAGTCGACGCCCCTTGTTATCCCGTTCGCGCGATATGGCCAAGATGCGGTTCTACTAAGCGGATGCGTAGTTCTTGTCGCCCCGGCACCCTTTTCCGTACGGAATTCCGCGCCGCCTGACCTGCCCGGACGCCCACTATCCGCAGGGTTCCTAATTCCCGTAGTAGATGAGGGAAACCCTGTGCCGCATATCACCCCGCCCCCGTTTCGCAGGGACTTTCGGGTGTCCGTTTCGGGACCAAAGTCCCCACGCCGCCGCTATGCTGTCCGGCCAGGAGCCACCACTACCGGGGGGAATGGGACGTGGATCCCGCAGTCATCGGCGCGCGCCTCGCGTCCAGCGCCGTCGCACCGCTCATCAAGAAACTGTTCGTGCGGGAGGGGCCGGGCGCCGGGCTGGTGGACCAGCCGGTCCGCATCTCGTCCCTCGTCTCCTTCCGCGGTGAGAAGAGCACGCTGGAGCTGAACGACCTCCACAGGCTGGCCGCCGAACTCGTGGCCCACGCCACCCAGCACGCCGGTCCGGGCGAGCGGCCCTGCCCCGCCGACGAGGACGAGTTGGTCGCCCTCCACCTGGCGACGGCCCTCCACGCCCTGGGCGACCTCGACATGGACGACGTCCAGGCGGTCGGGCTCGGCCACCAGGCCCTCGCCCGCCGACTCATCGACACCGCCCTCGCCCAGGGCAACAAGCTGTTCCTCAGCCAGGCCGGAACCGTCCTCTACCGGCGCCTCCTGGACACCGCCTGCCTGCACATCCTGCACTTCTTCACCCAGCGCTCGACCTTCGTCTCCCGCACCCTGGTCGAGCAGAGCGGTCAGCTCACCGAACTCATCACCAAGATCGACATCCTGATCGAGCGGCTGCCGTCGCAGTCCGCGCAGGACGCCGCGTTCGAGCGCCGGTACGCCGACTTCACGGTCAGGAAGCACGGCACGCTGACCATCGTCGGCATCGACCTCAGCCACGCCGAGGCCACCTGGCCGCTGGACGCCGCGTACCTCAGCCTGGAGGCCGTCTCCCAGGACGCTTCTCCCCTCGGCCTCGAAAGCGGCACCCCGCTCGCCACCCTCCCCGCCGACCGGGCCCTCTCCGGCCACGAGCGCGTCCTGCTGCGCGGGGTCGCGGGCTCCGGCAAGACCACCCTCGTCCAGTGGCTCGCCGTCTCCGCCGCCCAGCAGGAACCGCCGCGCGGTCTTGAGCAGTTGATCGGGCGCGTGCCCTTCGTCCTCCCCCTGCGCACCATCGCCCGCCAGGACGCCCTGCCCTCCCCCGCCCGCTTCCTCGGCGCCGTCCACTGCCCCCTGGACGGCGCCCAGCCGGACGGCTGGGCCGACCGCGTCCTGACCGCCGGGCGCGGACTGCTGCTGGTCGACGGCATCGACGAGATCCCCGAACGCGACCGCGAGCGCACCCGCGCCTGGCTGGCCGACCTGCTCCTCGCCTACCCCGGCAACCTGTGGCTCGTCACCTCCCGCCCCTCCGCCGTCGCCGACGGCTGGCTGGCCGCCCAGCACTTCAGCGAGTTCACGCTGTCCCCGATGAGCCGCGACGACATGGCCGCGTTCATCGACCGCTGGCACGACGCGGCGCGCCGGACCTGCCGCACGGACGACGAGCGCGCGCCCCTCGACGCGTACCGGACGGCCCTCCACACGGCCGTCCGCACCAAGCAGGACCTCAGCCGCCTCGCCACCAACCCCCTGATGTGCGGCCTCATCTGCGCCCTCCACCGCGCCCGCCGCGGCTACCTCCCACCCGGCCGCAAGGCCCTGTACGACGCGGCCCTGTCCATGCTCCTCACCCGCCGCGACACCGAACGCCACGTCTACGCCCCCGGCGACGTCCAGCTGGACGAGGAACCGCAGATCCAGCTCCTCCAGCGGCTGGCGTACTACCTGATCCGCAACGGCGAGGCCGAACTCGACCGCGACCGGGCCGAGGCCATCATCGCCGAGGCCCTGCCGTCCGTCCCGGCGGCGCAGCCGCTCGGCGACGCGTCGGCCATCCTGCGCCATCTCCTGCTGCGCAGCGGGCTGCTGCGAGAGCCGTCAGTGGGCACCGTGGAGTTCGTCCACCGCACCTTCCAGGACTACCTGGGCGCGAAGGCGGCGGTCGAGGTGTGGGACGTGGGCCTGCTCGTCAGGAACGCCCACGACTCCCAGTGGGAAGACGTCATCCGCATGGCCGTGGCCCACGGACGGCCGCGTGAGCGGGCCGAGTTGCTGGGCAAGCTGCTGGAGCTGGCGAAACGTGATACGGAGTCGTCGCTTCGTCTGTTCCTGCTGGCCATGGCCTGCCTTGAGCACGCGCCGGATCTGGATCCGGCGATACGCGAAGAGGTCACCCGGCACGCCATGCGCTTCATCCCACCGCCGAACGTCCTGCGCGCCTGGGAACTCGCCGCGGTGGGCCCTCTCGTCCTGGAGCTCCTGCCGCCACCGGACGGTCTCACGGACGACCAGGCGCAATGCTGTGTCTCCACCGCCTCGCACATCGGCACGGACGCTGCCATCCCCTACCTGTCCCAATTCGCTGCCCATCCGGACCGCGCCGTGCGCTCACAGCTCGCCTCCAGCTGGGCGCAGTTCGACACCGAGCGCTACTTCACCGAGGTGATTCTGCGCCTCGACCGGGAGGACCTGTACTTCGTGGCCGAGTCCATGGAGCACCTGCGCCTGCTCCAGGACACCGGCCCACGTCCATACCTGATCCTGCGCGGTGACTTCAGCGAGAGCGAACTCAAGGGCCGCCTCCATGGCGACAAGGCCACCCGGCTGCGCTTGGAGGGAAACGACGCCGTCGCCGACCTCGGCGCCATCAGCCACCTGACGAACCTCGAAACCCTGTATCTGACCCGATGCCCCAAAGCCCGTGACCTGACCCCCCTCTCCCGACTCGCCCTCCGCACCCTGTTCTACGAACCGCTCGGACTTGGTGACGACTCGGCGGCCTTCCCTGAGGGCCTGGACAAGCTGACGGCACTGGACCGGCTGAAGGTAACCATCAGCCAGCCCTCTCCACTGCCGATCCCGATCCTCTTCCCCCCTCGGCTCACCTCGCTGGATCTGTTTGTCGTGGGAGACACGCTGGACACCACCTGGCTCGCCAGCGCAAACCCTCGGCTCCGCAATTTGAATGTCGCGTTCACCCAGCTCGCCGGCCAGTCCGTCGACCTGTCCCCACTCGCTGACCTCCCCGACCTGCATAGTGTCACCGTCATCAACGCGGACGTCCTGGACCTGCAAGCACTTCCGGGCGTCACCGTGACGGCGTTCGGCCCCTGACCCGGGAGCGCTCGGCCTTCAGTAGGCGCTGGTAGTCCGTGAGCAGGCGCAGCAGCGCGAAGCCGGTGCCGAGGGGGACGGCGCCGATCACAAGTTGCGGCTGCTGCGGGTCGGCGAGATCGGCCCGTATCTCCGGCAGCCGCACGCCGTGTTCGGCGAGTTCGTCGCAGAGGAATTCGGCGACCCGCTCAGCGGGGGCGGGGCTCATGCGGCGCTCTCGGGCGGGACGTTCAGCTCGAACCAGACGGCCTTGCCCGTGCCCTCGGTCGGCTCGTCCACGGTCAGGCCGACGACGTCCGACAGGGCCGTGACCAGGAACAGCCCGCGCCCGTTGGTGTCATCGCTGGCCGCGCGGCGGGGCGCGGGCAGGGCGGGGCCGTCATCGTGAACCGTGACCCGTACCCAGGTGCGCTCAATGGTGGCGGCAAGCCGTACGTCGCCCTTCCCGTGCCGGTAGACGTTGGTGACTAACTCCGACGTGCACATGGCCGCCGTGTCGGCGAGTTGGCCCAGGCCGGAGGCGGCGAGGACGGCGCGTACGAAGTCGCGACACAGTCGCGGGGCGGTCGGGAGGGCGGGGGCGGTGAGGGTGTAGTGGAGCGGGAGTTCGGCGTGTACGCCCATGAGACGCCTCCGTGGCGTTCCGTGAAATGGGGATTGCGCGACACTCTTCAGCTCCGCTGTGTGACTGCCGCCACACATACGGTAGAGTTTTGGGATGACAAGTTCAACCTTTTCGCGAGAACGAGTGGACCGACCCACCCCCCAACGGCAGACTGTGCCCCACACCCTGAGGAGAGACCCCGTTGGCACTGCGAACCAGCCCCACCGAACGACAGCGCCGCCTGGGCGCCGAGCTTCGAAGATTGCGCGAGCAAGCAGGGTTGACGTTGCACGAGGCCGGAGCGCTCATCGACATGGGTCGGGTGCACCTGACCCACGTCGAGGGCGGTCGCACGGCGATCCCGACCGATCGACTCCGGCAGCTTTGCGCATCGTATGGGTGCACGAGTTCACCCATAATCGAAGCGCTCGTCAGCCTCGCGGAGACCAAGGGCAAGGGCTGGTGGAGCGACTACAAGAAGCACATGCCCGCCGCAGCACTCGACTTGGCGGAGCTTGAGTCCCGGGCCACCAGCCTGCGTTCCTACGAGTCGCTGTTCATCCCCGGCGTCTTTCAGTCGGAGGACTACATCCGCGCCATCTTCCGGGGCAGCGACGTGGTGACGAACCCCGTCGACATCGACCGGGCAGTCGAGTTTCGACTGCGTCGCCATGCCATGCTCACTGGCGAAGAGCCGCCAACTGTCCATGCCGTGATCCACGAGGCTGCGTTGCACATGCGGTTCGGCGGCTCGGCCGTGACGCGCAAGCAGTTGCTGCGACTCGTGGAACTGGCGGAACTGCCGCATGTGACGATTCAGGTCCTGCCCTTCACAGCGGACGGCGTTCCCATGGTGAACACACCCTTCAACCTGATCGCTTCGCACGGCGGGATTCTGGAAACCATCCAGATGGACCACGCCAGCCAGTCCATGTTCCTCCATGACCCGGACTCGGTCACCCAGTACCGGCAGCACTTCGACCGGCTCGGTTCCGTAGCCCTTCCGCCAGTGGACGGTGGTTCTTCCGCGCTCAGCCATGACGTGCGGGACTCGCTCGGCCTGATCCAACACATCCTCTACAGCCATTACTAGGAAGCGTGGTCATGTCTGACCCCAAGTGGCGCAAGTCCTCCTACAGCACGGACGTCCACCAAAACTGCGTGGAACTGGCCACCGCCGCCGACGGCATACGCATGCGCGAGAGCGACGAACCCGACGCCGTGATCCACACCAGCCCAACCACCCTCCGCGCCTTCATACGGGCCGCCAAGGCGGGTCACCTCGACCGGCGGTGACCAGCGGTTTCGCCGTCGTGGCGAAACATTGGCCGTTTGCTGGACGGGTGCTGTCGTTTGTGGGCCTTGCCTTGGATGACGTGTTTCTAGGGTCGTGTGCGTCCCCGGGAGTCCGGCTCCCGGACCCCGTATTCGACTGTTCTGGAGACGCCTGATGCGTGCATTGCCCCGTCGTGCCCTGGTCGCCGCTCCCGCTGCCGTCCTGATGTTCACCCTGGTGGCCTGCGGCGGTGGTTCCGACTCCGGTGGTGGCTCGAAGGCCGCGGACTCCCAAGCCTCGGCTCAGGGCGCCGGCGGAGGGGAAGCCGGGGAGGAAGCCGGGGAGAAGAAGGAGCCGCCGCTGACCGGTGAGGTGAAGAAGAAGGCGGAGGCGGCGGCGCTGGCCAAGTTCCCCGGGACCGTCCTGAAGTCCGAGCAGGACGTCGAGAAGCCGGGCATGTACGCGGTGGAGGTCAAGAAGTCGGACGGCACGACGGTCGAGGTCTACCTCGACAAGAGCTACACCGTCACCGACACCAAGAAGGAAGGCACCGAGGAGAAGGAGAACGGCGGCTGACGCCCCGCAGCCCGCGACCTGGCGGGTTGTGATGAACACCGCGACCGCGGCTGGGCAGCTGTGCGAGCCTTTCGCCATGCGGCTGCTACTGATCGAGGACGACGACCGGCTGGCCGGTCCGATCACCGAAGGGCTCGCACGCTACGGGTTCACCGTCGGCCGGGCCCGCACCGGTGCCGCCGGGCTCGCGAGGGCCGTCGAGGGGCCGGATCTGGTGCTGCTCGATCTCGGACTGCCCGACATTGACGGGCTGGACGTCTGCCGCCAGCTGCGTGCCCGGTCCGCGATCCCGATCATCATGATCACTGCGCGGGGTGAGGAGGCCGACCGGATCGTCGGGCTGGAGCTCGGGGCGGACGACTACGTCGCCAAGCCGTTCGGCGTACGGGAACTGGTCGCCCGTATCCGGGCCGTGACCCGCCGCACCGCCGGTCATCTGGCGCTGGCGGACGCCCCCGCGCCCGCCGGGGCATCGGGAGCCGGTCCGCAGCGGCTGGGGGCGCTGGAGATCGACCGGCGCACCCGGGAAGTCCGCCTCGACGGAGATGATATGGCCCTGTCCCCAAGGGAGTTCGACCTGCTCGCCTATCTCGCCGAGGACCCCGGCGCGGTGCTCTCCCGGCAGCAGATCATGGACACGGTCTGGGACCCGCACTTCTTCGGCCCCACCAAAACGCTGGACGCGCATGTCGCCGCCCTGCGCCGCAAGCTCGGCGATCCCGCCTGGATCACCACCGCGCGCGGGGTCGGCTTCCGGCTCACCGTCCCCGCCGGGCAGCCCGATGACGGCTCGCCGCCCAGGGCCGCGTCATGACCCGCCGCCTGCTGCTGAGTTACCTGGCGCTGACCCTGCTGGTACTGGCGGGACTGGAGATCCCGCTCGGCTACTTCTACGCCCGCGGGGAGGAGTCCCGCTTCTCCCAGGGGGTGGAACGCGACGCGTCGATGCTGGCCGAAGTCGCCGAGGAGAACATCGAGAAGCGCAGCCCGGAGGCCCTGCCCGGACTGGCGCGGGAGTACGCCGACGACACCGGCGCCCGCGTCGTGGTCGTCGACCGCACCGGCCGCCTGCTCACCGACTCCGCGGGGGCCATGGCCATCGGAGCGGATTTGTCCGGGCAGGCCGACATCGCCGCCGCCCTGCGCAACAAGGCCACCACCGCCACCCGCACGGACGCACGCGGCGGTGACGTCCTGGCGGTGACCATGCCGGGTTCCTCGGGGACGACCGTTCGCGGCGCGCTGCGGGTGACGTACCCGATGACGATGGTCACCGACCGGGAGCACCGCATCTGGCTCGCTCTCGCCCTCGGCGGACTGGGCATCCTGGCCGCCGTGGCCCTGGTGGCGTTCACCCTGGCCCGCTGGATCACCCGGCCCCTGCGCACCCTGGAGCGGGCCACCACCCAGCTCGCCGACGGGCACCTGGACCACCCGCCCGACGCCGCCACCGGTCCGCCCGAACTGCGCCGCCTGGCCACCTCGTTCAACCACACCGCCACCCGGCTCCAGCATCTGCTGCGGGCCCAGCACGGTTTCGCCTCCGAGGCATCCCACCAGCTCAAGACCCCGTTGGCCTCGTTGCGGCTCCGGCTGGAGAACTTCGAGCCCTACCTCGACCCACGCGCCCGCACCAGCCTCGACGAGACCATCGAGGAAGTCGAACGGCTCAGCCGCATGGTGCACGGACTGCTCGCCCTCGCCCGCCTGGAGAACACCGCCACCACACCCGAGCCGGTCGACCTGGACGCCGTCCTCGCCGACCGGGCCGCCATGTGGGAATCGCTCGCCTGCGAACAACACGTCGCCGTGGCCGTCACCGGACCGGTGACCGGTCGGGTCTGGGCGATCCCCGGGGCCCTGGAGCAGATCGTCGACAACCTGATCGCCAACGCGCTGCGCGTCTCCCCGCCCGGTACGACCATCACGCTCACCCGGGCACCGGGCGCCGAACTCCACGTCATCGACCAGGGCCCCGGCATGCCGCCGGGCGACCGGGAACGCGCCTTCGACCGCTTCTGGCGCGCCTCCGACTCCCACCACGACGGCACCGGTCTCGGCCTGCCGATCGTCCGCCACCTGGTCCACGCCTCCGGCGGCCGGATCACCCTCGACGCCGCCCCGGGCGGCGGCCTGGACGCCCGGGTCCGGCTGCGCCCCGCCGACCAGGACACCCGCCCCTCCGGCCGTCGCGCCCCGACGCCGGGAAGAAGGGCCCGGGCCCGGGTCTGACGCAGGTCCCCGGGCGCGGAAAATCCGGATGAGGGCCGGGAGCGGCAGCCACTAGCGTCCCGGCCATGACGAACGACGACTGGCTGCGGCACAACCGCGCCAACTGGGACGACCGGGTGCGGGTGCACGCCGGCAGCGACTTCTACGATCTGCCGGGGTTCCGCGCGGGCGCCTGCACGCTGCGCGGGTTCGAGCTGGACGAGCTCGGGGACGTCGGCGGCAAGCGGCTCGTGCATCTTCAGTGCCACATGGGGCAGGACACGCTGTCCTGGGCGCGCCGCGGGGCGGCACACGTCACCGGGCTGGACTTCTCCGAGGCCGCCGTACGGACGGCGCGCGAGCTGGCCGCGGACCTGGGGCTCGGCGAGGACCGGGCGCGGTTCGTCACCGCGGACGTGTACGACGCGGCGGAGGCGCTCGGCGGTGAGCGGTTCGACATCGTGTACACCGGGCTCGGCGCGCTGTGCTGGCTGCCCGATCTTCCGCGCTGGGCGCGCGTCGTAGCCGGGCTGCTGAACGACGGCGGGGTGCTGTACCTCGCGGAGTTCCATCCGTTCACCGAGGTGCTGGGGGACGACGGGCAGAGCGTCGAGGTGGACTACTTCGACGACCGGGGCACGACATGGGACGAGCCGCACACGTACACCGACGGGCCGCCGCTCACCCGCACCGTCTCCGTGCAGTGGCAGCATCCGCTGGGGGCCGTGGTGACGGCCCTGGCCCGGGCCGGGCTTCGGATCGAGTTTCTGCACGAGCACGACACCACGCTCTTCCAGCGGTATCCGGTCCTGGAGCGGACCGGGCCCGCCGAGCGCCCCACCTTCCGCTTCCCCCAAGGGCATCCCCGCCTGCCGCTGATGTACTCGCTCGGCGCGACCAAGTGGTGAGGCTGCGGGTGCTCACGGCGGACGACTGGCCGCTGTGGCGGGAGGTGCGGCTCGCCGCGTTGACCGACGCGCCGCACGCGTTCAGGTCCACGCTCGCGGACTGGCACCGGGGCGGTGAGGAGCGGTGGCGGGCCCGGCTGGAGATGCCGGGCGCGTTTCACGTCGTCGCCGTCCGGGAGGGCCGGGCCGTCGGCGTGGCGGGCGGGGTGCCCGCCGAGGACGGCGTCCGGAGACTTCAGTCGGTGTGGGTCGGCCCCGCGGCGCGTGGCCACGGGGTCGGGGACCGGCTGATCGCCGCGGTCGAGGGCTGGGCGCGCCGTACGGGCGGTACGACGCTCAAGCTCTCGGTGATCCCGGGCAACGAGGCCGCCATCGCCCTCTACCGGCGCAACGGGTTCGTGGATCTGGGGCGCGACGGCGGGACCGGGGAGCAGGTGATGGTCAAGGCGCTTCACCGGGCTGCGGGCGGACCGTGAGGATCTGCTGGGCGTGGCCCACGGGGCCGCCCAGGTCGTGCAGGACGGTGCTGGTGATGCCCTGGCCGGTGGGGCCGAAGGCGACGGAGGTGTCCAGTCCGGTCCAGCGGCCTTCGGGCTGCCGGTGGAAGTGCAGGGTCAGATCGACGTTGGGGAACATCCACTCGGCGGGCGACTGGCGCACGGCGATGCCGTTGGCGGTGTCAACCAGCGCGACGAAGGACGCCAGCGGGCCCGCCGCCTCCCCGGCGACGAGGTCCAGCCCGGTGGACATCCACATGGTTGCGCGGCCCGGTTGCGGCGGGGCGAGCGGGCGGACGTCCAGGGAGGCGACGTAGCCGCCGGGCCAGACGCTGGACAGGGCCCAGGGGGCGAGCGCGTCGGGCGGGGTGAGGCGGTCGGCGCCGCCGCCCGCGACGGCGGCGGTGTCCAGGGCGGCCAGCAGCCAGGCGCGGGCCCGGACCACCGTACGGTCCGCTATGCGCACGGTGGCTTCGAGGAGTTCGATGGTGCGGCCGGGCCGCACGGTCTCCACCCGGATCTCGCACTCGTCCATGGCGAGCCGCCCGAGGATGTCGAAGCTGACGCGGCTCAGGACCATGCCGGAGGCGTCCGGACGGTGCTCGGCCACGTGGCGGTCCATGGCGTGGACGATCAGGCCGCCGAGCGGGCTGAAGTGCTGTTCGTCGGTGGCCCAGGCGCCGCCGACGTGGCCGGTGGGCTTGTAGCGGTGTTCGTCGGTGCGCTCGAAGTAGCTGTCCAACGGGTTCCTCCTCGGCGGTCGTTGACGGATACAAACATAGGCGGGCGGGCAGACGCCCCTAACCGGCCAGCCGTTCCACCAGCAGGAACCCACCGATGACGATCATCATGGCGCCGGAGGCCCGGGTGACCGCGCGGGCCGCCGACGGCCGGGTCTTCAGCACGGTGCGGGCCAGGAGGCCGACGGCGAGGTAGACGACGGTGCAGGCGGCCATGTGGAGCCCGCCGAGCAGCCCCGTCTGCGCGGCGACCGGCCAGCCCGTGCCCACCTTGATGAACTGCGGGAACAGCGAGAAGTACAGCAGCAGCGCCTTCGGGTTCAGGCCGCTGATCCCGGCCCCCTTGAGCATGATCTGCAAGCGGGAGGAGCCCATGGCCTCCTCGGACGCCGCCACGGTGGCGGGCTGCCGCAGCACGCCCCAGCCGAGCCACACCAGGTACCCGGCCCCGGCGACGGTCAGGGCGGTGAGCAGGGTCGCCGAACTCGCCACGATCACCACCAGACCCGCGACGGCGAGCAGGGTGTACCCCGCGTATCCGGCTATCAGCCCGGCGACGGCCGGGACGACCGACCGGTCGCGCAGACCCGCCGCGATCGCGTAGGCCCAGTCCGCGCCGGGGGTGAACACCAGCAGGAGATCCACTGCCAGGAATGCCGCCAGCGTCGTCGTGTCCATCGTTCGTTCCCTCTCACGTGCTTCCTTGCGAGAGGAAGGTTAGGCCGGATCTGCCCGAAAGTGTTCCCTTCTTTACCCCGTGATCGCACGCTGTGAGGGAGAATCTTCCCCATGGACGACATGGACCGGAAAATCCTTGCCGAGCTTCAAAAAGACGGGCGGCTGACCGTCACCGAACTGGCCGAGCGCGTGCGCCTCAGCCTCTCGCCCTGCCACCGGCGGCTGCGCGCGCTGGAGCGCTCCGGCGCGATCAGCGGCTACCGCGCGCACCTCAACCCGCACGCCCTCGGGCTGACCTTCGACGCGCTGGTCTTCATCACGATGCGCGACGCGTCCGGCGACACCGTCGCCGACTTCGAGCAGGCCGTCGCCGAGATCCCCAACGTCCTTCAAGCGCAGCGGCTGTTCGGCGACCCCGACTACCTGCTGCGCGTCGTGACCCGCGATCTGCCCGCCTTCCAGCAGCTGTACGACGAGCGGCTGGCGACGCTCCCCGGTGTGCAGCGGCTCAGCTCGACCCTGGTCATGAAGGCGGTCGTGGAGGACCGGGCACTCCCCTTGTGACGACTCGGGCTGTGACGACTCGGGCTGTGACTACTGGGGCGCGCAGGCGTGGTCCTTCGTGCTCGCGATGACGACGTCGAGCCGGTCGCGGGCGTCGGCCAGCTCGCCGATCTGGCGCACGATGCGGTCGCGCTCGGCCAGCAGCAGCTCCATCATCGCCGGGGTCGCCGAGCCCGTGTCGACGCACGGCAGCAGCTGGACGATGGTCCGGCTGGGCAGCCCCGCCGCGTACAGCTGCTGGATCAGCCGGACGCGGCCGACCGCGCTCTCCGGGTAGTGGCGCTGACCGCTGGCGCTGCGCGCCGCGCTGAGCAGGCCCTGCTCCTCGTAGTAGCGCAGCGCGCGTACGCTCACGCTTGCCCTGGTGGCGAGTTCACCGATGCGCACCGACGGGTTCCTCCCTGCGACATTTGCCCCTGACGTCAACGTCAGGTTTTAGCTTAGCTCCGCGAATCACCATCCTGCTTCGAGGAGCATTCACGTGCCTGCCAGCAGCGCTGCCGCCGACCGCGCGGCTCAGACCCTGTCCCGCCCGTTCACCCTGGGCGGGCTCACCCTGCCGAACCGGATCGCCATGGCGCCGATGACGCGCCAGTTCTCGCCGGACGGCGTCCCCGGCGCCGATGTGGCGCGGTACTACGCGCGCCGGGCGGCCGGTGGGGTCGGGCTGATCATCACCGAGGGCACGTACGTCGGCCACGACGCGGCGGGGGACAGCGTCCGGGTGCCGCGCTTCCACGGCGAGGACGCCCTTGCGGGCTGGAAGAACGTGGTGGCCGAGGTGCACCGCGCGGGCGGCCGGATCATGCCGCAGCTCTGGCACGTCGGGGCGACGCGCGCCGAGGGCTCGGGCCCGTCCCCGGACGCCCCGACGGTCGGCCCGTCGGGCATCGGCCTGGACGGCAACCCGGCGGGCCGGGCCATGACCCAGGACGACCTGGACGACGTGATCGCCGCCTTCGCCGAGGCCGCGGCGGCCGCGGAACGCACCGGCTTCGACGGCGTCGAACTGCACGGCGCCCATGGCTACCTGATCGACGAGTTCCTGTGGGAGCGCACCAACCACCGCACCGACGGTTACGGCGGTGACCCGGTCGCCCGTACCCGCTTCGCCGCCGAGATCGTGGCCGCGTGCCGGAAGGCCGTCTCCGCGGACTTCCCGATCGTCCTGCGCACCTCGCAGTGGAAGGCGTTCCACTACGACGCGCGGCTCGCCGGGACCCCGCAGGAGCTGGAGGCGATCCTCACCCCGCTCGCGGAGGCCGGGGTGGACGCCTTCCACTCCTCCACCCGCCGCTACTGGGTACCGGAGTTCGAGGGCTCGGACCTGAACCTCGCGGGCTGGACCAAGAAGCTCACCGGCAAGCCCACCATCAGCGTCGGCTCGGTCGGCCTGGACAAGGAGTTCGACCCCGCGATGTTCCAGGCCGGGGCCAGGACCGGGGTGACGGGCATCGAGAAGCTGCTGGAGCGGCTGGAGCGGGACGAGTTCGACCTCATCGCGATCGGCCGCGCCCTGATCGCCGACCCGGAGTGGGCCCGGAAGGTGCTCACCGGGGACACCGAGGCCCTGATCCCCTTCTCCACCGACCAGCTCCAGACCCTGCACTGACCTCGCCGGGTCACCGGTTCGGCCCCATCGCGATGGCCCGCTTTCTCCCTCACTGCGACGATTGACCCGATTGGCGCCCCCTTGACGGCGTCCCGGAACAGGCAGGGAGAGCGGGTCATGTCGAAGCGGCTGCATGTGGGCAATCTGAGTTACCAGACCACGAAGGACGACCTGGAGAAGTGGTTCGGGCAGTTCGGCGAGGTGATGGACGCGACCGTCATCACCGACCGGGACACCGGGCGCTCACGGGGGTTCGGGTTCGTGGAGATGGCGGACATGGCCGCCGAGAAGGCCATGGCCCAGCTGGATGGACAGGAGATGAACGGACGGAGCGTCACCGTCACCGAGGCGCGGGCGGTTTCGCGCGGCGGGCGGTGAACGGGGGCGTGGGGACGATCAGTCGAGGGCACTGCGGCGGCCTCCGCGCGAGCGTGCGGTTCGCCACGTATCGCCGCTAGGACTTGCGGGCGGAGCCATGTGGCGTGGTGGGATTGGTCGATGCGATCCCCCACACGCATATCTTCACCTCGTCCCCACAATTCTCACAGCGACTCGACTCCCCACGAGTCGCAGAGCGCCGCGCCCGGCAACGCCCCGTACGACGCGGCGCGGAACGACGCGCACCGCGAGCCGTACCGCGAGCCGGGCACCTCGTACAACAACCCGTACGAGGAACTCGCCGAGCTGGCCGATCCGTACGACCCGGACGACCCGCTCGGCCTCGGACTGAAGCCGGACGACGACGACACCTCCGACCTCGGCAGCGCGGGCGGCGGCACCGGCAAGGACGGCCCGGACGGAGTGGACGGCGAGCCGTGGTCGCCGCCCGACCACGGCCGCTCCCGGCGCGGCAGGCGGCGCGGCCGTGGCCGCTTCAAAGCGGTGCCGCTCACCGCGAAGTTGGTCATCGGCGTGCTGGTGCTCGCGACGATAGCGGTGCTGGCCGACCGGGTCGCCGTGATGTACGTGGAGCGCAAGGCGGAGGCCGCGCTCCAGAAGAAGCTCAAGCTGGCCACCGCGCCCAACGTGACCATCCACGGCTTCCCGTTCCTCACCCAGGTGCTGGACAAGAAGCTGGACCAGGTCGACGTGGCGGTGCCCGACGTGGCGGCCGACCGCGTCTCGCTCGCCGAGGTGAACGTCCAGGCCCAGGACATCCGGCTGAACGCCGACCTGCCCACCTCCATCAAGGGCGCCGTGGTGGAGCGCATGCGCGGCAACGTGCTGCTCGCCTTCGAGGACCTCGACCGGGAACTCGGCGCCTCCCAGGTGCGGTTCCGGGCGTACGGCCCCAACTCGGTGCGCGCGGACGGCAAGCTGCCGGTGGCCGGGCAGGACGTACTGCTCCACGCCATGGCCCACATCCGGCGCCAGGGAGACCGGGGGATCTCCACCGAGGTGACGGACATGCGGCTGGAGATCCCCGGGATCGCCACCTACCGGCCGGGCAAGAACGCCGGGCTGCGGCTGCACCCCAAGGCGGCCAAGAAGATCAGCGACGACACCGCGAAGGCGAGGGCGCTGCTGGAGGTCCCGTCGGTGGCGGAGCGGCTGGGGATCGCTCCCGAACCGGCCGGGCGGGCGCGCAACGACGACCGCCAGCTGGACAAGATCACCGGGTCGCCGGAGTTCGTGCCCGCGCTGACGAAGGTCAATCTCGTCGACGTGACGAACGAGCACCCCGAGCTGGTCAAGAAGCTCGGCATCGACCCGACGGTGGCCGCGGCGCTCACCAGGTACAAGCTGCCCGAGCTGTCGGAGAAGCTGTCGCTCTCGTTCCAGCTGCCGGAAAAGGCCAAGGACATCAAGATCGAGAACATCGGGGTGGAGCCGGACGGGATCGTGGCCGATCTGACCGGCACGAAGATGGGCTTCGGCAAGAGGCCGTAACGGCCGTAATTCCCATGGCGAGGTGACCCGTCGAAGGGGCCGGTGGCGACATGCCACCGGCCCCTTCGTCATGGACGCACCCGGCCGCGCGGCGGTTCCCGCGCTCTCCTGAGAAATCCGTCAGTCGGTTCTTGGCTTACGCACAGCGGAGACCGAACTGGCTCACGGAAAGCGCTCCTAATGTTTTCCGTGTCGAAGCCGAACGGCCCAGAAAAAAGGGCCGAACGGCGAAGACACAAGAATCCGAGAATTCCCGAGAGGAAAACATCATGAGCTTCAAGAAGATCGCCCCGGTCAAGCCCGCCCGCAAGCCCGCGCCGCAGAAGAAGCACCACCCGAAGCCGGGCGCCCCGAAGCCCCCGCACAAGAAGCAGCCCCGTCGCCCCATCGGCGGCTGAACCACCCCCTGAAAGGCGGGCCCGTGGCAATCGCGCCACGGGCCCGCCTCGGCCGTTTCCGGACCCGGGAGACCCAGTGACCACACCCCCGCCCCCACCCCCGTACGACGACCAGGCCACCATGCAGCTGCGCCTGGTCGCGCCCGACGCCGCCACCGGCCGCGGCCGGCACCGGCGTTCCGGGCGGCCCCGCCCGTACGGCCGCCACCAGCGGGCGGTGCAGCCGCTGCCCGAGGAGCACGCGTACGCCCCCGTGGCGGCTGAGGACGGCGAGGAGGCCGCACCGGCCGCGCCGCAGCTTCCGGCGCGGCTGGCGTTCCGCCGGTTCTGGCCGCTCACCAGGGGCGACCGCCGCTGGATCGTGCTGATCTGCGTCTGTGTGATCGCCGCTGCGCTCGCCGAGACCGCCGCGATCCTGCTCTTCTCCGACCTCACCGACAACGCCCTGCGGCAGGGGTCGCTCAGCGCGTTCTGGAGCCCCGCGGCGCAGTGGCTCGCGGTCGCCGTCCTCGGCGCGGGCGTCGGCTACGCCGGTAACTCGCTCGCCGTCTGGACCGCCGAACGCTTCGTGATGCGGCTGCGGGCCCGGGTCTTCGGGCACGTCCAGG
Source organism: Streptomyces sp. NPDC021115 (assembly GCF_044333065.1). NCBI lineage: Bacteria > Bacillati > Actinomycetota > Actinomycetes > Kitasatosporales > Streptomycetaceae > Streptomyces > Streptomyces sp. NPDC021115. The sequence goes on along the minus strand of NZ_JBIRQF010000027.1, from coordinate 49,715 downwards.
ACCTGCCGCCGCACTTCTTCTCCCGCCACCGCCAGGGCGATCTGCTGGAACGGCTCACCGGGGACATCGACGCCATCGAGCAGATGGTGGTGTCCGGGGTGGTGGGCACCGTGTCGGCGATCTTCAGCACCGTCTTCTTCTCGGTCGCCGCCTTCACGCTCCGCTGGGACCTGGCGCTTGCCACCTTCGTCCTCGCGCCGCTGTTCTGGCTGGCCGCGCGGCGCTTCTCCGGCCGCATCAAGTCGGTCGCCCGGGAGGAGCGGGTCGCCGACGGCGCCATCACCTCGGTGGTCGAGGAGTCCCTGGCCAACGTCGTGCTGACCCAGGCGTACAACCGCAAGTCCGCCGAGGAGGACCGGCTGCGGCGGGAGGCGGGGGCGTGGATGCGGGCCTCGGTGTCCGGGGCGCGGATGAGCGAGCTGTACGAGCAGCTGGTGGAGGTCATCGAGACGCTGTGCGTGCTCGCCGTCATCGGCCTCGGCGCCTGGGAGATCTCCCAGGACCGGATGACGATCGGCCAGCTGCTCGCCTTCGCCGCCTTCCTCGGCTACCTCTACCCGCCGATCCGCAACCTCGGACAGCTGGGCCTGACCCTCACCGCCGCGACCGCGGGCGCCGAACGGCTGCTGGAGGTCCTCGACGCCGAACCGGCCGTACGCGACCCCGCGCCGGGCGCGGCCGTCGCGCCGTGGCGGGTGCACGGCACGGTGGAGTTCGACCGCGTCGGCTTCCGCTACCCGGGCGCCGAGCGGCCGACCCTGGCCGGGGTGTCGCTGACCGCCCGTCCGGGGGAGTTCGTCCTGATCACCGGGGCGAGCGGGGCGGGCAAGTCGACCGTCTCCAAGCTGCTGCTGCGCTTCTACGACCCGGGCGAGGGCTACGTACGGCTGGACGGGGTGCCGCTGCACGCCCTCCCGCTCACCTTCCTCCGCGACCACGTGACCCTGCTGCCGCAGGAGACGCTGATCCTGCACGACACGATCCGCGAGAACATCGCGTGCGGACGGCCCGGCGCGAGCGACCACGAGATCGTCAGGGCGGCGCAGGACGCGGCCGCGGACGAGTTCATCCGCGCCCTGCCGCAGGGCTACGACACCCCGATCGACCCGCACACGGCCCAGCTCTCCGGCGGTCAGCTGCAACGGATCGCCATCGCCCGCGCCATGCTGCGCAACGCGCCCGTCCTGGTCCTGGACGAACCCACCACCGGCCTCGACGCGCTGGCCGCGCGCCGCGTGGTGCGGCCGCTGCGGCGGCTGATGGCGGGCCGTACGACCATCATGATCACCCACGACCTCAACCTGGCCCCGGACGCCGACCGCATCCTGGTCCTCGACCACGGCCGCCTGGTGGAGACCGGCACCCACCGCGAACTCCTCGCCCGCGACGGCGCCTACGCCCGCCTCCACGGCTCCCAGAACGGCTCCCTGACGGACACCGGATCACACCCCACGATCCAGCTCGGCCCGTCGTCCTGACCTAGTCCGTCCGCAGCACGTAGCCGACGCCGCGCACCGTGTGGACCAGGCGGGGTTCGCCGCCCGCCTCCGTCTTGCGGCGCAGGTACATCACGTACACGTCGAGGGTGTTGGACGACGGCTCGAAGTCGAAGCCCCAGACGTCGCGGAGGATCGCGGCGCGGCTGAGGACCTGGCGGGGGCGGGTCAGGAAGAGCTTCAGCAGGGTGAACTCGGTCTTGGTGAGGTCGAGTCGGCGGCCGGAGCGGGTGACCTGGCGGGTGAGGGTGTCCAGGGTCATGTCCCCGAAGGCCAGCCGCGCGCCCGGCTCCGGGCGGGCCGGGGCCTGCCAGGGGGACGGCGTGACGACGGGCGGCGCGGCGGCGGCGGTGCGGCCGCGGCGCAGCAGCGCGCGGACGCGGGCGAGCAGTTCCTCGCCCGCGTACGGCTTGACCAGGTAGTCGTCGGCGCCGTTGTCGAGGCCGACGATGCGGTCGCCGACCGAGTCCCGCCCGGTGACCATCATGATCGGCACGGTGCGTCCTGAGGCCCGGACGCGGCGGGTGACGGCCAGCCCGTCCAGGCCGGGCAGCACCACGTCGAGCAGCACCAGGTCGGGCGGCTCCGCCTCGATGCGCCGCAGCGCCTCGACGCCGTCCCCCGCGGTGTCGACCTCGTAGTCCTCGAAGCGCAGGGCTCTGCCGATGGCTTCGCGCACCGAAGGCTCGTCGTCCACGACCAGGATCCGGGAAGTCTCGTGCATGGGCTCAAACCTGGTGCCCGAGGCTGTGCGCCCGCTGGGTCCGGCGTGTCCGGGGGCTGAGAAGGTCAGGCGTCGAGTTCGGGCGGGGCGGTCGGGGCGCCGGGGAGTCGGAGCCAGGCGACGGTGCCGCCGCCCGGTGCGGGCCGCAGCCCCACCTGGCCGCCGCAACTCTGGACGGTACGGGCGACGATGGACAGCCCGAGCCCGGAGCCGGGCAGGCTGCGGGCGGACGGGGAGCGCCAGAACCGCTCGAAGACGTGCGGGAGTTCATCGTCCGGAATGCCGGGGCCATGGTCCCGCACCGTCAGCTCGCCTCCTCTGAGCGCGACATCGACGACACCACCCGAAGGGCTGAACTTCACGGCGTTGTCGAGGAGGTTGACCAGCGCCCGTTCCAGGGTCGCCGCCTCGCCGCGTACGTACCAGGGCTCGATCGAGGCGTCGAGGGTCAGCCCGGTGCCCCGCAGCCGGGCGCGCTCCAGGGCGGTGTTCGCGATCTCGTGCAGCGCGACCACCTGGAGCGGTCCGGCGCCGGGCAGCGCGTCGGGCCGGGACAGCTCCTGGAGGTCGCCGATGAGCGCGGCCAGTTCGGTCATCTGCGCCTTGACGCTGCTCATGAGCGCCTTGCGGTCCTCCGGCGGCAGGGCGCGGCCGGTCTCGTCGCTGCGGGCGAGGAGTTCGACGTTGGTGCGGAGCGAGGTGAGCGGGGTGCGCAGCTCGTGCCCGGCGTCGGCGATCAGCTGCTGCTGGCGGTCGCGGGAGGAGGCGAGGGCGGCGGTCATGGCGTTGAACGACCGGGACAGCCGGGCGATCTCGTCGTCGCCCTCGGCGGGGATGCGGACGGCCAGGTCCTCGGTGCGGGCCACGTGCTCGACGGCATGGGTCAGCCGGTCCACCGGCTTCAGCCCGGTGCGGGCGATCCACAGCCCGGCCGCCCCGGCGCCGAGGACGCCGATGCCCGTGACGAGGGCGAGGACGAGCGTGAGCGTGTTCAGCGGGTCCTGGACCTCGCTGAGCGGGCGGCTCATGGAGACGGCGATGCCGCGCGGCAGCGGGCTGTCGGGGCCGCCGGACGGCCGGTAGGTGTAGACCCGCATGTCGCGGCCGTCGTCGGCGGTCGCGTCGTGCAGCGCGGTGGGCTGCTGCCCGGTGGCGACCGCCACGTCCGCGGCGCTCACCGGCAGCTCCGCCGCCCCGGGCTGGGTGCAGCGGCTGCCGTCGGGCAGCACGATCTGCACGGAGTACGAGCCGAGGGCGCGCGGGGTGTGGCCGTCGGCGCCGTCGGGGTTCTGGCAGGCGTCCAGGATGCTCACCACGTTGCGCTCGTCGACCTTGACGCTGCGCAGCGACGAGTCGAGCTGGGCGCTGAGCTGTTCGCGGACGATCAGCCAGCACGCGAACGCCGACACCGCGACCGCGACCGCCACCGCCACCGCGGTCAGCAGGGCCAGCCGCGAACGCAGCGGGAGTCCGCGGAACCTCACGACGGTTCGCCGTCCGCCGACCGCAGGACGTACCCCACGCCGCGCACCGTGTGGACGAGCCGCGGCTCCCCGGCCGCCTCCGTCTTGCGGCGCAGATACATCACGTACACGTCCAGCGAGTTGGACGACGGTTCGAAGTCGAAGCCCCATACGGCCTTCAGGATCTGCTCGCGGGTGAGGACCTGGCGCGGATGCGCGAGGAACATCTCCAGCAGGGTGAACTCGGTGCGGGTCAGCTCCACGCGCCGCCCGCCCCGGGTGACCTCGCGGGTCGTCAGGTCCATGCGCAGGTCGCCGAAGGACATGGAGTCGTCGTCGGCGACCGGCGCGCCCGCCGCGGCCGCGTACGAGCTGCGGCGCAGCAGGGCGCGGATGCGGGCCAGCAGCTCGTCCAGCTCGAACGGCTTGACGAGGTAGTCGTCCGCGCCCGCGTCGAGGCCGGTGACCCGGTCGCCGACCGTGTCGCGTGCGGTGAGCATCAGGACGGGCACGGTCACCCCGGTGGCGCGCAGCCGCCGGGCGGCGGTGAGCCCGTCCATGCGGGGCATCAGCACGTCGAGCACGATCAGCTCCGGGTCATAGGTACCGGTCTTCTCCAGGGCGTCCAGCCCGTCGACGGCGGTCTCGGTCGCGTAGCCCTCGAAGGCGAGGCTGCGCTGAAGCGCCTCGCGGACGGCCGGCTCGTCGTCGACGATCAGGATGCGGGCGGGCTGATCGCCGTGGTCGGCGGGGCTCATGGATCGGTTTCCTCACGGTGGGCGGGGCGGGGAGCGATGCTGTCAGCCTCGCACGACCAGCCGCTTCCGGGGCGGCTCAGCTGTTGCTGCCGCTGCCGCTGCCGCTGCCGCCGTCGCGCAGGGCGGAGAGGTCGGCCTTGACGGTGTTGACCGGGATCGAGAAGCCGAGCCCGATGCTGCCCGCGCTGCTGCTCTGGCCGGAGCCGGACGCCGGGGCGTACATCGCGGAGTTGATCCCGATGATCTGGCCCTTCATGTTGATCAGCGCGCCGCCGGAGTTGCCGGGGTTGAGCGAGGCGTCGGTCTGGATGGCCTTGTACGTGGTCGTCGACTGGCCGACGTCGCCGTTGTAGCGGCCGCCGCCGAACTCGAACGGCCACTGACCGCCGCCGTCCTGCTGCTGCCCCTGGTTCTCGTCCGTGGAGACGGTGACGTCGCGGTTGAGCGCGGAGACGATGCCGCTGGTCACGGTGCCGGTCAGCCCCTCGGGCGAGCCGATGGCCACGACCTGGTCGCCGACCTTGACCTGACTGGAGTCGCCGAGCGAAGCGGCCTTGAGTCCGCTGGCGCCCCGCACCTTGATCAGGGCCAGGTCCTTGCCGCTGTCGGTGCCGACGACGGACGCGCTCTTCGAGCTGCCGTCGCTGAACGTCACCTTGATCGAATCGGCGCCGGAGACGACGTGGTTGTTGGTGATGACCTCGCCGCCGCTGGTGACGATCACGCCGGAACCGGTGGACTCGCCGTCCGTGGACGTCGCGCTGATCTCCACGATGCTGGGGCTCACGGCCGCCGCCACCGCGGACACGCCGTTGCCGCTGCTGGCGGAGTTGGCGTTGACGACGGGGGTCGAGACGGCCGTGTCGCCCCTGTCGGCTGCCTGGCCGACCAGGGTCGCCGTACCGCCGCCCACCAGCGCCGAGACCACCGCCACCGCGGCGATCAGCCCGGCCGACCGGGAGAGCCGCCGCTTGCGGCGGCCACCGCCGGGGTGCGGTATCCCCGTGGTGTCGCCACCGCCGGTGCCGCCCGCGCCACCGATGCCGCCGTGGCCGCCGGTTCCGCCGCCCGGCCACACGGTGACCCCGGAGGGGGTGGTCACCGGCGTCTGCGGCTCATGAGTGGGCGGAGGCGGGTAGGCCGCCGCGTCACCATACGCGTAGGGATAGGGCTCGTGATCGCCGCTACGGCGTTGGCTGTCGGTCATGTCTATGACTGTGCGGCGGAAATATGAGAGCCAGCTGAGGGACCGCTGAGAACCAGGGCAGAAGTCGGTATGCCCGGTATAAGGAACGGCCGGCAGGGCTTACGAACAGCCGCAGGAGCGCCGCACCACCAGCGCGCACGGGAACTGCCGCACCCGCTCCCGGCGCGAGAGCGCCAGCCGCGGCCCGTCGTCCAGCACCAGGTCGACCGCCGCGCGCGCCATCGCGGGCCGGTCGGAGCCGACCGTGGTCAGCGGCGGGTCGGTCAGACCCGCCTCCTTGACGTCGTCGAAGCCCGCGACCGCCAGCTCACCGGGGACGTCGATGCGCAGCTCGCGCGCCGCCCGCAGCACCCCGAACGCCTGGTCGTCGGTGGCGCAGAAGATCGCCGGGGGCCGGTCGGGACCGGCCAGCAGGCCGAGGGCGACCTGGTAGGCGTCGTACCGGTTGTACGGGGCCTGGAACAGCCGCCCCTCCGTGGACCGCCCGGCCTCCCGCATCGCCCGGCGCCACCCCTCGACGTGGTCGGTCACCGGGTCGCCGACGGTCGGGGTTATCTCGGTGCCGCCGAGGCAGGCCACATAGTCGTGGCCGTGCTCCAGCAGATGGCGCACCGCGAGCTGGGCGCCGCCGATGTCGTCCAGCACCACGGCCACGTCGTCGATCGCCTCGGGCCGCTCGTGCAGCAGCACCACCCGGGCGTCCCACGCCTCGATCTCCGCGGCGGCGTTCTCGCTGGGGCCCTGGCTGATGAGGATCAGCCCGGACACCCGCATCCCGAGGAAGGCGCGCAGATAGTGCACCTCGCGCTCGTCCAGGTAGTCGGAGTTGCCGACCAGCACCATCTTGCCGCGCTCGGCGGCGGCCTGTTCGACGGCGTGCGCCATCTCGGCGAAGAACGGCTGGCGGGCGTCCGGGACGATCAGCCCTATGAGGTCGGTCCGCCGGCTCGCCATCGCCTGGGCGACCCGGTCGGGCCGGTAGCCCAGCTCCTTGATCGCGGCGAGTACCCGCTCGCGCGTGGCCGGGGCGACCGGCCTGGGTCCGTTATTGATGACGTAACTGACGACCGCGGTCGAGGTTCCCGCCAGCCTTGCCACATCATCACGCGTCACCTTGGCCACGCGCGAAGTCTACGCGGGTCCAGCTAGGTCTTGACCGGTCGTGCGGGCCCCGCTTCCGGCGCGGACCGCGCACCGTCGCCGGACGGACCGGAGCCGGTCCCCCGGGACGCCTTCCGGGCCCGGTCCTCGGCGGCGGCCCGCTCGGCCCGCTCGACCTTCTCCGGGGTGACGAAGCGGTAGCCGACGTTGCGGACGGTCCCGATCAGCGACTCGTGCTCCGGGCCCAGCTTGGCCCGCAGCCGCCGTACGTGGACGTCGACCGTGCGGGTGCCGCCGAAGTAGTCGTAGCCCCAGACCTCCTGGAGCAGCTGCGCCCGGGTGAAGACCCGCCCCGGGTGCTGGGCGAGGTACTTCAGCAGCTCGAACTCCTTGAAGGTGAGGTCGAGCACGCGTCCCTTGAGCTTGGCGCTGTAGGTGGCCTCGTCGACCGACAGATCACCGTTGCGGATCTCCATCGGGCTGTCGTCGGTGGTGATCTGCTGGCGGCCCATGGCCAGCCGCAGCCGGGCCTCGACCTCGGCCGGGCCCGCGGTGTCCAGCAGCACGTCGTCGATGCCCCAGTCGGCGGTGACGGCGGCGAGCCCGCCCTCGGTCACCACCAGGACCAGCGGACAGCCGGGGCCGGTCGACCGCAGCAGCTGGCACAGGCTGCGCACCTGCGGCAGATCGCGGCGGCCGTCGATCAGGATGACGTCGGCTCCGGGGGTGTCCACCAGGGCCGGGCCCTCCGCGGGGGCGACCCGCACGCTGTGCAGCAGCAGGCCGAGGGCGGGGAGCACCTCCGTCGAGGGCTGGAGTGCGTTGGTCAGCAGCAGGAGGGAACTCATCGTCCACCACCCGCCCCGGCCGTGATCGTGATGTTGTGCACGCTTCGCTCGCCCATTGCCTCGGTTTCCTCCTCGGTCCCTTGCGAGAGGGGCACCTCCCGGGCCTCACCCGGGGGAGTCTGCGGCTACTGCTTCGTACGGTCTGCTCGCACTCCCCGGGGCAAACGCGCGTCTCAGCGCTCATACGCGCGCGGTGCCCCTGAAAGCACAAAAGGACCCGGGGGCGACATTGCCCGGATCCTTCACCCAGCAGAATAACCCACATGACACCCGGTGGAGAGGCTGAATCTGCTCGCCGTTTCCTTCCCCCGGCCGCCACGGGCGCTCGGAGAGCCACGCTGCTCACCGACGACGGGGTCCCGATCGAGACCCGTTACGAGCCTTCCCTGGCGGGCGGCGGGCTATCCGCGCGGGCCCCTGTGATCGTGGTCGCTCACGGTTTCACCGGCTCCCTGGAGCGGCCCGCGCTGCGCCGGGTGGCGTCGGCCTTCACCCAGCACACGGCCGTGATCACGTTCTCGTTCCGGGGCCACGGCCGGTCCGGCGGGCGGTCCACCGTCGGGGACCGGGAGGTCCTCGACCTGGCGGCCGCGGTGCGCTGGGCCCGGAGCCTGGGCCACCGGCGGGTGATCACGGTCGGCTTCTCGATGGGCGGCTCGGTGGTGCTCCGCCATGCGGCGCTGACCGCTCAGAACAGGCAGAACGAGCAGAACGAGCAGAACAAGCCAGACCCGGACCAGGAGCGCGAGGGGCGCACAGGGGCGCACACCGCCGAAGCCGACGCCGTGGTCGCGGTGAGCGCCCCCGCGCGCTGGTACTACCGGGGGACGGCCCCGATGCGCCGCGTCCACTGGGCGGTCACCCGGCCGACGGGCCGCCTGGTCTCCCGCTACGGGCTGCGCACCCGGATCGACGCCCGCGGCTGGCGGACGGAACCGCTGCCCCCGGTGGCGGCGGTCCCGCTGATCGCGCCGACACCGCTGCTGATCGTGCACGGCGACCGGGACCCGTACTTCCCGCTGGACCATCCGCGGATGCTGATGGCGGCGGCGGACCGGGCGTCCGCCCAGCTGTGGATCGAGCCGGGCTTCGGCCACGCGGAGACGGCGGCCCCGGCGGAGCTGCTGGACCGGATCGCGGGCTGGGCCCTGGCCTCCCTCTGACCCGGTCCACGGCCGCTAGTCCGGCTCGGCCACCGGCTCCGCGAACTGGGCCGCGTACAGCCGTGCGTACGCGCCACCGGCCGCCACCAGGGAGTCATGGCTGCCCTGCTCCACGATCCGGCCCGACTCCATCACCAGGATCACGTCCGCGTCCCGGATCGTGGACAGCCGGTGCGCGATCACGAAGCTGGTGCGGCCGGTGCGCAGCGAGGCCATGGCGTGCTGGATCAGGACCTCGGTGCGGGTGTCGACGGAGCTGGTCGCCTCGTCCAGCACCAGGATCGACGGCCCGGAGAGGAAGGCGCGGGCGATGGTGATCAGCTGCTTCTCGCCGACGCTGACGTTCGCGCCCTCCTCGTCGATCACCGTGTCGTAGCCGTCCGGCAGGGTGCGTACGAAGCGGTCCACATGGGTGGCCTTCGCCGCCTCCACGATCGCCTCGTGGGACGCGCCCTCCGACCCGTACGCGATGTTGTCCGCGATCGTGCCGCCGAACAGCCAGGTGTCCTGGAGGACCATGCCGATGTGGGAGCGCAGCTCCTCGCGCGGCATGGTCGCGGTGTCGACGCCGTCGAGCGTGATGCGGCCGCCGCTGACCTCGTAGAACCGCATCAGCAGATTGACCAGGGTGGTCTTCCCCGCGCCGGTCGGGCCGACGATGGCCACGGTCTGGCCGGGGCTCACCGACAGCGAAAGACCCTCGATGAGGGGCGTCTCGGGCTGGTAGCGGAAGGCGACGTCCTCGAACTCGACCTGGCCGAGCACGGTCCGCGGCCCGACCGGCCCCTCCGGGTCCGGGCTCTGCTCCTCCGCGTCCAGCAGCTCGAAGACCCGCTCGGCGGAGGCGACGCCGGACTGGACCATGTTGGCCATGGACGCCACCTGGGTGAGCGGCTGGCTGAACTGCCGGGAGTACTGGACGAACGCCTGCACATCGCCGATCGACAGCGCCCCGCTCGCCACCCGCAGCCCGCCGACCACGGCGACCAGCACATAGTTGAGGTTGCCGATGAACGTCATCGCGGGCTGGATGAGCCCGGAGATGAACTGGGCGCGGAAGCCCGCCGCGTACAGCTTCTCGTTCTGCGCCCGGAACACCTCGGCGGACTCCCGCTCCCGCCCGAAGACCTTCACCAGCGAGTGGCCGGTGTACATCTCCTCGATGTGGGCGTTGAGCCGGCCCGTGGTCTTCCACTGCTCGACGAACTGGGGCTGGGCGCGCTTGCCGACGCGCGTCGCGACCAGCACCGAAACCGGCACGGTGACCAGCGCCACCAGCGCGAGCAGCGGCGAGATCCAGAACATCATGGCCAGCACGCCGACGAGGGTCAGCAGCGAGGCCATGATCTGGCTGAGGGTCTGCTGGAGCGTCTGCTGGATGTTGTCGATGTCGTTGGTGGTCCGCGACAGCACCTCGCCGCGCGACTGCTTGTCGAAGTACGACAGCGGCAGCCGCGCCAGCTTGTGTTCGACGTCCTCGCGCAGCCGGAAGACCGCGCGCTGGACGACGGTCGTGGCCACCCGCGCCTGGATCAGGTTGAGCAGCGAGGCCACGACGTACAGGCCCAGCGCCCACAGCAGGACGGAGCCCACGGCGCCGAAGTCGATGCCCTGGCCTGGCGTCACGTTCATCGAGGCGACCATGTCGGCCACGGTGCCCTGGCCGCTGTCGCGCAGATGCTGGACGGCCTCGGCCTTGGTGGCGCCCTCGGGGAGCTGCCGCCCGATGATGCCCGCGAAGATCAGGTCGGTGGCGTGGCCGAGCACCTTGGGCCCCAGCACCGTCAGCGCGATGCTGACCGTGCACAGGGCCAGCACGGCGAACGCGATGCCGCGCTCGGGGCGCAGGGCTCCCAGCAGACGGCGTCCTGAGCCGCGGAAGTCCATGGACCGCTCGACGGGCTGGCCGCCCATGAAGCGGCCGGGACCGGCGGCGGGCGCGGGGCCCCTGCGGGGTGCCGGGGTACTCATACGCTGCCCTTCGGTCGACACGGTCGGCGCGGCCGCTTCATGCGGCTTCCTGCTCGGTGAGCTGGGAGAGCACGATCTCCCGGTAGGTCCGGTTGCCGGCCATCAGCTCGGTGTGGGTACCGCTGCCGACCACCCGCCCCTCGTCCAGGACCACGATCCGGTCCGCGCCGCGGATGGTGGACACCCGCTGGGCGACGACCACGACGGTCGCGTTGCCCGTCTCGTCCCCCAGCGCCGCCCGCAGCCGGGCGTCGGTGGTGTAGTCGAGCGCCGAGAAGGAGTCGTCGAAGAGGTAGACGGACGGCCTCAGGACCAGGGCGCGGGCGATCGCCAGCCGCTGCCGCTGCCCGCCGGAGACATTGGAGCCGCCCTGAGCGATGGCCGCCTCCAGACCGCCCTCCATGGCCTCCACGAAGTCCCGGGCCTGTGCGGTCTCCAGGGCCTGCCACAGCTCCTCGTCGCTGGCGTCCGGTTTGCCGTACCGCAGGTTGGAGGCGACGGTGCCGGAGAAGAGGTACGGCCTCTGCGGTACGAGGCCGATGGACCTGGTCATCACCGCGGGGTCGAGGTCGCGCACGTCCACCCCGTCGAGGTGGACGCTGCCGTCGGTCGCGTCGAACAGCCGGGGCACCAGACCGAGCAGGGTGGACTTGCCGCTGCCGGTGGAGCCGATGACGGCGGTCATCTGGCCGGGGCGGGCGGTGAGCGAGATGTCCCGCAGCACCGGCTCCTCGGCGCCCGGGTAGCGGAACTCCACGCCCCGCAGCTCCAGCAGCCCGCGGCTGCCGTCGGCCCCCGCCCGGGGCGCGACCGGCTTCAGCGGCGGGACGACGCTGGTCCCGGTGTCCAGCACCTCCTGGACGCGCTCGGCGCACACCTCGGCGCGCGGCACCATCATGAACATGAAGGTGGCCATCATCACCGACTGCAGGATCTGCATGAGGTAGCTGATGAACGCGGTCAGCGCGCCGATCTGCATCCCGCCGCTGTCGATGCGGTGACCGCCCGCCCACACCACGGCGACGCTGGAGACGTTCACCACCAGCATCACGGTGGGGAACATCAGCGACATCAGCCGCCCGGCCCGCAGCGACACGTCCATCAGCGCGGTGTTGGCGCCGGTGAACCGGTCCCGCTCATGGCCGTCGCGGACGAACGCCCGGATCACCCGGATGCCGGTGATCTGCTCGCGCAGCACCCGGTTGACGGTGTCGATGCGCTCCTGGACGTGCCGGAACAGCGGGCGCATCCGGCGCACGATGAGGCTGACGGCGATGCCCAGCACCGGCACGATCAGCAGCAGCAGCCCGGAGAGCGGCACGTCCTGATTGAGCGCCATGGCGATGCCGCCGACGCACATGATGGGCGCCGACACCATCAGCGTGAACGACATCAGGCACAGCATCTGCACCTGCTGCACGTCGTTGGTGGTGCGGGTGATCAGCGAGGGAGCCCCGAAGTGGCCCAGTTCGCGGGCGGAGAAGGACTGCACCCGGTCGAAGACGTCGGCCCGGATGTCCCGGCCGAGCGCCATGGCAGTGCGGGCGCCGAAGTAGACGGCGCCGATGGCGCACACGATCTGCACCAGGGTCACGGCGATCATCAGACCGCCGAGGGTGAGGATGTAGCCGGTGTCCCCCTTGACGACGCCGTCATCGATGATGTCGGCGTTGAGGGTGGGCAGATAGAGGGTCGCCAGTGTCTGTACGAGCTGCAGTAGCACGATCACGTTGATCGTTCGGGTGTAGGGCCGCAGATACGCCCGTATGAGTCGGAACAGCACACCGAAACCTTAAGCGAGCAGGATCCGGAACGGCCCGGGATTTCCCCAGGGCGTACGGCGTCCCCGGGGCCCTTCCGCACCCGTCATCATGGAGGGCGGCAGAAGACGGGAGAGGGACACGCGATGGCGCTGAAGAACACGCCCGCCGGAACCATCCGGTACTGGGCCGCGGCCCGGGCGGCGGCCGGCACGCCCGAGGAGCCGTACGCGGCGGCGACGCTCGCCGACGCGCTCGACGCGGCCCGCGAGCGGCACGCCCTGCGCCCGGAGTTCGCCCGGGTCCTGCTGCGCTGCTCGTTCCTGGTCGACGGCGCGCCCGTCGGCACCCGTGATCACAAGACGGTCCAACTGGCCGAGGGCGGCACGGTCGAGGTGCTTCCGCCGTTCGCAGGAGGGTGACCTACGACGTCATGAGCAACCAGCCGCATCAGCCACACGACCCACAGCAGCCGTACGGGGCATACCCGCCGCCGTACGAGGGACAGCAGCAGCAACAACCGCCCGCCGATCCCTACGGCGCGTACGGCGCGTACGGCTCGTACGACCAGGGCCAGGGCCAGCCCGGGTACGGCTACCCGCAGCAGCAGCACTACGGACACCAGCCCCAGCAGCCGCAGCAACAGCAGTACCAGCAGCAGCCGTACGCCGATCCGTACGCCGCCGCGCAGCAGGGGTACCAGGGCCAGCAACAGCAGCAGTACGCGGCGGGCTGGGACCAGCAGCAGCACTACGCACAGCAGCAGCACCCCCAGTACCAGCAGCCCGCCCAGGCACAGCGCCCGGCGCACCCCGGACCCCAGGCGCAGCCCGCCCCGCAGGCACAGCATCCCGCGCCCGCCACACAGCAGCCTGCCGCACAGCAGCCCGCCCCGCCCGAGCCCGACCGGCCGATGACCGCCGCCGAGAAGGCCCGCGCCGAGGGCCGCCCGCAGATCGTCGACCCCGGGCTCCAGCCCGCCGCCCTCACGGCCGTGCTCGCCGGCCTGCTCGCGGCCACCGCGCCGCTCGGCGCGCCCGCGGTCGCCGTGGTCGTGGCGCTGCTCCAGGCGGTCACGGCGGCCGGATGGTTCCGGCTGAACGGCATGTGGCCCGCCCGGCAGGGCATCGCGCTCGCCTTCCTGGGCGGTCTGGCGGCCGACGCCGGGCTGCTCGCCACCAGCCGTGCCCACGCCCCGACGGTGCTCATCGGCACGCTCGGCGTCTGGCTGCTGCTGGTGATCGTCCTCCAGCTGCGCAGCCACGCCTCGGCGGACGAGCGGCTGTACGGGCTGACCGCCGCGGTCGCCTCGACCGCCGTCACGGTGATCGCGGCCGGGCATCTGGCCGCGGCCGCCGAGTCCTCGGACGCCGTGGTGGTGGGCGCGGCCGCGGTCGCCGTGGGCGTGCTGGCCCGCGCGCTGCCGCTGCCGACGCCCGCCGCCGTCGTGCTCGGGCTGCTCGCGGCGGCCGGAGCGGGCGTCGGGGCCGGGCAGCTCACCGGCACCGGAACCGGCGCCGCCGCCGTGCTGGGGCTCGCCTCCGGGGCGTGTGCGCTGGTGGGGCTGCGGGTAGCGGCGTACGACTACCCGTCCCGTTTCGTCCACATGACGGCCGGGGTCGCGCTGCCGCTCGCGGCCGCCGCCCCCGCCGTCTACGTCCTCGGCCGCGCCCTGGTCTGATGCGCAATGCCCCCGGGTGTCCGCTCCGGCTAGGCTCGCTGCATCAGGCGAGGGCCTGAGCGAGAGCCTGGGGGATCTACGTACATGCGCGCACTACGCATCACACTGATCGTCGCCGTCATACTCGGCGGCCTCTTCGTCGGCGCCGACCGGCTGGCGGTGTCCATGGCCGAGTCCAAGGCCGCCGACAAGATCAAGAGTTCGGAGGGGCTGACCAACGCCCCCAGCGTCTCCATCAAGGGATTCCCGTTCCTGACCCAGGTCGTGGGCAAGGAGCTGGACGAGGTCGACGTCGGGCTGGACGGGCTGACGACGGACGCGGGCGGCGGGACCACCGTCCGCGTCTCCGAGCTGAACGCCCAGCTGCGCGACGTCCGCATCGGGGGGAACTTCTCGACGGCGACCGCGAACCGGGCAAGCGGTTCGGCCCACATCTCCTACGCGGACCTCTCACGGGCCGCGGGCCCCGGGGTCACGGTGGGCTACGACCCGGCGGGGAACAACCAGGTCAAGATCACCGGGAATCTGCTGGGCTTCAGCCTCAGCGCCCGCTCCAAGGTGACCATCGTGAACGGCGACACGATCCGGCTGCACGCCGAGCGCATCCCGGGCGGCTCCATCCCGCAGTGGGAGGACAAGGTGCGCGAGCGCACCGACATGGAGCGGAAGATCGACGGCATGCCGAAGGGCATGCGGCTGGAGACGGTGAAGACCGGCCCGGACGGCATAGACGTCTCCGTCACGGGTAATAACGTCGCACTGACGGGCTGATCCCGACCAGTCGTCCAGCCACTGAGACGATCACGTCCGCGATGACAGACACCGACGGCCGCCGGAGACCCCGGCGGCCGCTGTGCGTGGCCTTCCGCACCCCCTGTTGTCCACATCGCGGACACAGTCGTCTCATTATGCGACACACCGGTGACATGCCCGCCCGTCCGTCCTTACGATCGGACACATGAAGCGACAGGCGGACCTCACGAAGCGGCGGGCAGTCGACCTGTGCCGCGTCGCCGCCATGCTCTGTCGCGCCGTCTGAAAACCGAGGGCGCGCACGGCCACCGCAGCTTCGGCCCCGCCCCTCCGGCCCGTCTGCCGGGCCTCCCCGCACTCCGCTCGTACGCTCGCGACCAGGCTCCGCGCAGCGCCGCGCGTCGAGCGCCCGTACCGCCGCAACTGCCCCGGAGGAGAGATACATGAGCCGCAGTGACGTCCTGGTGGACGCCGACTGGGTACAGGCCCGCATCGATGACCCCAAGACGGTCATCGTCGAGGTCGACGAGGACACGTCCGCCTACGACAAGAACCACATCAAGAACGCCGTCCGGATCGACTGGAAGCAGGACCTCCAGGACCCGGTGCGCCGTGACTTCGTGGACCAGGCGGGCTTCGAGAAGCTGCTGTCCGAGAAGGGCATCGCCAACGACGACACCGTCGTCCTCTACGGCGGCAACAACAACTGGTTCGCGGCGTACGCCTACTGGTACTTCAAGCTCTACGGCCACCAGGACGTGAAGCTGCTCGACGGCGGCCGCAAGAAGTGGGAGCTGGACTCGCGCGACCTGGTCGCCGAGGTCCCGACCCGCGCGAAGACCGCGTACCAGGCCAAGCCGCAGGACACCTCGATCCGCGCCTTCCGCGACGACGTCGTGGCGGCCATCGGCAACCTGAACCTCGTCGACGTCCGCTCGCCCGACGAGTTCTCCGGCAAGCTGCTCGCCCCGGCGCACCTCCCGCAGGAGCAGTCGCAGCGCGCGGGCCACGTCCCGAGCGCCGCCAACATCCCGTGGTCGAAGTCGGCCAACGACGACGGCACCTTCAAGTCCGACGACCAGCTCAAGGAGCTGTACGAGGGCGAGGGCGTCGACCTGTCGAAGGACACCATCGCCTACTGCCGCATCGGTGAGCGCTCCGCGCACACCTGGTTCGTGCTGCACGAGCTGCTCGGCCAGACCAACGTCAAGAACTACGACGGTTCCTGGACCGAGTACGGCTCGCTGGTGGGCGTGCCGATCGAGCTCGGCTCCGGCAGCTGACCCCTCTCCTCCCCCGAAGAACGTAAGGACAGACACATGTGTGGAGCGCAGACAGGCGGCCCCGACGCCTCGACCATCAAGCCCGGTGAGACCACGATCCAGGGCCAGGTGACCCGCGACGGCGAGCCCGTCACCGGCTACGTGCGCCTCCTGGACAGCACGGGCGAGTTCACCGCCGAGGTTCCCACCTCCGCGACCGGACAGTTCCGCTTCTACGCCGCCGAGGGCACCTGGACGCTCCGCGCCCTGGTCCCGGGCGGCACCGCCGACCGCACGGTCGTCGCGCAGAAGGGCGGTCTGGCGGAGGTCGCCATCACCGTCTGACGCCACCACGCGTCGTACCGCAGAAGGGCCGCATCCCGGGGTTGGACGCCTCGGCGGGATGCGGCCCTTCCGCCTGTCGGCGCGGGGCCCCCGGACGTATCCTGGCCATATGTACGCGCGACGCCGCCACGCATACTTCTTCCTGATGGGCGCGTGTCTGACGCTCTTCATCTCGGCCTGGGCCTTTGTGCGTCTGTGGTCCGTCCCCGCCGCCGTAGCGATGTGCATCGTCGCGATGGTCATCCCGCCGTTCGCGGCCATCGTCGCCAACCGCCGGGGTCCACAGGACCGCTGGTGGGACGAGTCGGGCGACCCGGAGTCCGACCGGTGGTGGCGGGAGCTGGACGAACACCACCACCGGCACTGAGATCCGCGCCGAGAATCAGTAGACGAGCGCCTGCACGCCGTCCGGCATGATCTCGCTCACGAAGACCTGTGCCCCCGCGATCCGCGCGCCCTCGATCAGATCCGCCTCGTCGATCTCCCGCCGGGCCGCGCACTGGCTGCACACCGTGATCGTCCCGCCCGCCAGAATGCCGCTGATCAGCTCCGGCAGCGGCGCCGCGTGCGGCAGCGAGAAGTCCGCGGCCCGGCCCGGCAGCGCGAACCACGTCGACTCGCCGGTCAGCCACAGCGAGACCTCGACCCCGCTCGCCACGGCCACCGCCGCCACCGTGAACGCCTGCGAGCACCTCTCGGGCGCGTCCGCGCCCGCCGTCACCTTGATCACCAGCTTGTTCGCCATGCCGTACAGCCTAGGCATTCCGCCGCGCCGTACGGCCCGGAGCCGCCCACCCGACCGGCGGCCGGAACCGGCGACTAGAATCGGAGCCGGTCCGTCATCCCCTGCGAGGAGCAGCTCGTGCTTGAGGCAGTCTTCACCACCCTGTTGATCCTGGTCATCGTGGCCAGCCTCGGTTTCGTCGGGCTGACCTGGAAGAAGCTGTACCAGGGCCAGCGCTGAGCGCTCCCGCCCCTGACAACGCCCCCGCCCGCCTAGCGACGGATCGTCTGAACCCATGATCGAGATTCCCTCCGACCTCCACCCGGACCTGGTGCCGCTGGCCTTCCTCCTCGGCAACTGGGAAGGCGCCGGCGTATCGGACTTCCCCGGTGCCGAGAAGTGCAACTTCGGGCAGGAAGCGACCTTCACCCACGACGGCCGCGACTTCATCGAGTACATCTCGCACACCTGGGTCCTGGACTCCGAGGGCAAGAAGGTCCGCCCGCTGGAATCCGAGTCCGGATACTGGCGGATCGACAAGGACCGCAAGGTCGAGGTCGTGATGATCCGCGACTCGGGCGTCGTCGAGGTCTGGTACGGCGAGCTGGCGGACGGCAAGCCGCAGATCGACCTCGCGACCGACGCCGTGGCGCGCACCTCCGCCTCCGGCCCGTACTCGGGCGGCAAGCGGCTGTACGGCTACGTCAAGAGCGACCTGATGTGGGTCGGCGAGAAGGCCACCCCCGAGGTCGAGCTGCGCCCGTACATGTCCGCGCACCTGAAGAAGGTCGTCGACCCGCGCGAGTGGGCCAAGGACCTCAAGGACCTGCCGGACGACGGGATCGCCTTCTTCCGCTGAGCGGCCGCCAGGCCCTCCGGGGCCCCGGCCGCTCCGGCCGAGCGCGACCGCGGCCCGGCGCCGTGCCGCCTACACTGGCACCGTGGCGACCACCGACTGGAAGACCGATCTGCGGGAGCGCGGCTACCGGCTGACCCCGCAGCGCCAGCTCGTGCTCGAAGCCGTCGACAGCCTGGAGCACGCCACTCCGGACGACATCCTCACCGAGGTGCGCCGTACCGCGAGCGGTGTGAACATCTCCACCGTCTACCGCACGCTGGAGCTGCTGGAGGAGCTGGGCCTGGTCAGCCATGCCCACCTCGGGCACGGCGCCCCCACGTACCACCTGGCCGACCGGCACCACCATCTCCATCTGGTGTGCCGGGACTGCACGGAGGTCATCGAGGCCGATGTCTCGGTCGCGGAGTCCTTCACCCGGCAGCTGCGGTCGTCGTTCGGGTTCGACACCGACATGAAGCATTTCGCCATCTTCGGCCGCTGCGCCTCCTGTTCCGCCGCGCACCGCGCGAAGGACACGGACCAGAGCCGAACGGCCACGTCGTAGGGTGAAGCTCATGAAGAGCCCTTTGCTGTCGCTGCCCGGCGCCGTCCCCGGCGAGGGCCCCGACGAAGGTGTCGCCGCCCACTACGGCGACCTGTTCCGCGAGCAGCGCGCGCTCGCCGACGGCACCGGCTTCGTGGACCTCTCGCACCGCGGAGTGGTCACGGTCACCGGTGCCGACCGGCTGAGCTGGCTGCATCTGCTGCTCACCCAGCACGTCAGCGACCTTCCCGCGGGTGAGGCCACCGAGGCCCTGATCCTCTCCGCGCACGGCCACATCGAGCACGCGCTCTACCTCGTCGACGACGGCGAGACCACCTGGGCCCATGTGGAGCCCGGCAGCCAGGACGAGCTGATCGCGTACCTGGAGAGCATGAAGTTCTTCTACCGGGTCGAGATCGCGGACCGCACCGAGGAGTACGCGGTCGTCCACCTCCCGGCGGGCAGCATCGCCGAAACCCCCGAGGGCACCGTCGCCCGCGAGACCGCGCACGGCCGCGATCTGTTCCTGCCCCGCGCCGACCTGGAGTCCTTCGCGGCGGCGAGCGGCCCGCCGGCCGGCGTCCTGGCGTACGAGGCGCTGCGCGTCGAGGCCCACCGGCCGCGGCTCGGCCTGGAGACCGACCACCGGACGATCCCGCACGAGCTGGGCTGGATCGGCACCGCCGTCCATCTCCAGAAGGGCTGCTACCGCGGCCAGGAGACCGTCGCCCGGGTGCACAACCTGGGCAAGCCGCCGCGCCGTCTGGTCTTTCTGCACCTGGACGGCAGCGAGGTGAAGCTGCCGGGCCACGGCGCGCCCATACGGCTCGCCGCGGACGGCGAGGAGGGCCGCCAGCTGGGCTTCGTCACCTCCTCGGCCCGCCACCACGAGCTGGGGCCGATCGCGCTCGCGCTGGTGAAGCGCAACGTACCGGTGGACGCGGCGCTGATCGCGGACTCCACGGCGGCCTCGCAGGAGACCGTCGTCGAGCCGTAGGCGCCCCCTACACCTCGACGATCACCGTGAACGGGCCGTCGTTCGTGAGCGAGACCTTCATGTCCGCTCCGAACCGGCCCGTCTCCACCGGGGCGCCCAGCTCCCGCAGCCGCGCCACCACCTCGTCCACCAGCGGTTCGGCGACCTCGCCTGGCGCCGCCGCCTGCCAGGTGGGCCGACGGCCCTTGCGGGCGTCCCCGTACAGCGTGAACTGGCTGATGACCAGCAGCGGAGCGCCCAGGTCCGAGCAGGACTTCTCGCCCGGCAGGATGCGCACGGACCACAGCTTGCGGGCCAGTTGGGCCGCCTTCTGAGGTGTGTCGTCGTGCGTCACGCCGACCAGGACGCACAGCCCGTGCCCGACGATCTCCCCGGTCGTCTCGCCGTCCACGACGACGCTCGCCCCGTCCACTCTCTGTACCACAGCACGCATACGCACCATCATGCCCTGCGCCCATCGGGGCCGATCGGGTGGACGGCCGCTGCACAGGGGCCATTCGGAGTGGCACGATGCGTGCAGGCGGTGCAGGTGGGCAGGAACTGCGGGAATGACGCATCGCAGGAGGGGACGGACAAGGATGATCACACCGGGCACCGAGCGGCCCATGGCCACCGAGAGCCGTCTGCCGGCGCGGCCGCCGAGCCAGCGCGGCGGGCGGCTGGCCGACGCCGAGACCGTGCCGTCGGCGGGGGCGGGGGCGGCTCCGGCCACGATGGGCGGTCTGCGACTGGCGGAGCTGCGCGCGCTGCGGCGCTCCGCACAGCGCGAGGAGGCGGACCTGAGCTACGTACGCAGACTGCTGCACGGCCGGATCGACATCCTCCGCGCCGAGCTGGCCCGCCGCCGCGCACCGGGGGCGCCGCAGGTGGCGGCGGACGGGCAACCGGCGGAGGCCGTGGAGCTGGTCGAGCTGCTGCCCGAGATCCTGGCGGACGTACCGTCCCGGCACCGCACCTCGGCCCGCCATGTGACCCTCGGCACCCCGCACAGCGCGGAGTGCGAGCGGCTGGCCGAGGAGATGCTGGCCGAGGTCGGCCTGTCGGACCTCCCGGCGCGCACGGACGAGGAGCTGCACGGCGCGATGGGCCGCCTGGAGGGGTACGAGCAGCAGGTGTCCCGGCGGCGGCAGGGGCTCCAGCGCACCGCCGACCAGTGCAGCGCCGAGATCGCGCGCCGGTACCGCGAGGGCGAGGCCCAGGTCGACGACCTGCTCTCGTAGCCCCCCGAACCATCCACAGGCTGGGGACAAATATTCGCGTGCGGCCGACGCCGGGAGCCGCCTAGCGTGACAGCATGGCCGCCCACATCCGCACCTCCCTCGACACGTCCGACGTCCCCGACTGGATCCGCGCGTCACACATCGGCTTTCTGCGGTCGCCGGACGTCTCCAAGGAGGAGGTGGAGGTGCGGCGGACCGGCATCGACCTGGACCGCGCCCAGGGGGCGTTCGACGGAGGCCGCTGCGTCGCCACCTTCCGCAGCTTCGCGCAGCGGCTGACGGCGGTCGGCGGGGCCGGCGTACCGGCCGACGCGATCACCAATGTGACCGTCTCCCCCACCCACCGCCGCCGGGGCCTGCTCAGCCGGATGATGGAGCACGACCTGCGGGCGGCCAAGGAGCGGGGCGACGCGGTGGCCTCACTGCTCGCCGCCGAGTACCCGATCTACGGGCGGTACGGCTTCGGCCCGGCCACCTGGGTCACCCAGTGGACGGTGGACGTCGCCCGCGCCGGTCTCGATCCCCGCTACGCCGGGCCCGGGTGCGGCGGCCGGGTCGACTACGCCGACGCCGACGAGGTACGGGCGCTGGGCCCCGCCCTGCACGAGCGGCTGCGCGCCCGGGTGCACGGCGCCGTCGACCGCACCGAGCGCTGGTGGCAGCTCAACACCGGCCAGCTCCGGTACCCGGGCGACGACTGGTCCGCCGAACCCTTCTACGTCCTCTACCGCTCCCCCGACGGCTCGGTCGACGGCCTGCTCGTCTTCACCGTCGACGACCGCTGGGAGGGCAACAAACGGCCGCACAACACCGCCACGGTCCTCGACCTGTTCGGCGTCACCCCGGCCGCCGAACGCGCCCTGTGGCACTTCCTGTGCTCCGTCGACTGGGTCCTGTACGTCGCCACCGGCCGACGCGCCCCCGACGATCTGCTCCCGCTGCTGCTCGGTGACCCGCGGGCGGCCCGGCCCACCACCCACGCCGACTACCTGTGGCTGCGCCCGCTGGACGTGCCCGCGCTGCTGGAGGCCCGTACGTACCCGACGTCCGGCTCGCTCGTCCTCGACCTGCGCGACCGGGCCGGGCTGGCGGGCGGCCGCTACCTGCTGGACGCGAGCCCGGACGGCGCCACCTGCGCCCCCACCGCCCGCCCGGCCGATCTGGCCATGGACATCGGCGAGTTGGGCACCGTCTGGCTGGGCGACGAGTCGCTGGTCCGCCTCACCGCCCTGGGCCGGGCCGACGAGCAGCGCCCCGGCGCCGCGGCCCTGGCCGACACCCTGCTGCGCACCCCGCGCCGCCCGTGGTGCCCGGACATGTTCTGAGGCCGTCAGCAGTTCGACTTGAGCAGCCGCCGGGCGCCGGCGCCCTCCTCGCCGAGCTTGTCGTACGGGTTGGCCAGCGCGCACTTGTCGATCGACAGACAGCCGCAGCCGATGCAGTCGGTCAGACGGTCGCGGAGGTTCTCCAGCTGCTCGATGCGCTCGGTGAGGTCCGTGCGCCAGCACTCCGAGATCCGCGCCCAGTCCTCCTTGGTCAGGACGTGGTCCTCGGGGAAGAGCGCCAGCACCTCCCGGATCCTCGCCAGCGGGATGCCGACCCGCTGCGAGGAGCGCACGAAGGCCACCCTGCGGAGCGTGTCGCGGGTGTAGCGGCGCTGGTTACCGGAGGTGCGGCGGCTGTGGATGAGCCCCTCGCGCTCGTAGAACCGCAGCGCGGAGGCGGGAACTCCGCTGCGCTGGGACAGCTCGCCGACCGTCAGCTCATGGGTCTTCCAGGTGAGGTGCGTCATGCTGCCGAGGGTAGCTTGACCTCAACCTTTGTTTAAGTCCGAGTCTCTTCTCATGACTACCGCGACCGCGCTTCCCACCCGCACCCCCATCCGTCTCGCCGTCATCGTCGCCAGCACCCGCGAGGGCCGCTTCGGCCCCAAGGTCGCGGACTGGTTCACCGGCCGCGCCGCGCTGCGCGACGACATGAGCGTGGACGTCGTCGACCTCGCCGACACCCCGCTCCCGCACGCCCTCACCCATCGCCCTGGCCCCGAGGACGTCAAGGCCCTGGAGGCCGTGACGCCCCGCCTGGACGCGGCGGACGCGTTCGCCGTCGTCACCCCCGAGTACAACCACAGCTACCCCGCCCCGCTGAAGAACGCGATCGACTGGCACTTCAGCCAATGGCAGGCGAAGCCGGTCGGCTTCGTCTCCTACGGCGGCATCTCGGGCGGCCTGCGCGCGGTCGAGCATCTGCGGCCCGTCTTCGCCGAGGTCCACGCGGTCACCGTGCGCGACACGGTCAGCTTCCACGCCGCCTGGGACGCCTTCGGCCCGGACGGCCGGCCGACCGACCCCCACGGCCCGAACACCGCCGCCACGGCCATGCTCGACCAGCTCGTCTGGTGGGCCGAGGCCCTCCGCACGGCCCGTAAGGCCCACCCGTACGGAAGCTGAGCGCCGGGAGGACCGGGTGGCCAGATCCTCACACATCCTGGCCATCCGGCCACTCGCCGCCGGGCGACGGCGTTGCGACGCTGACCGGCATGAACGTGCTGTGGATATTCGCCCACCCCGAACCGCGCTCGCTGAGCGGCTCCCTCCGGGACGAGGGGCTGCGCGCCCTGCGGGAGCTGGGTCATGAGTGCCGGATGTCGGACCTCTACGCCATGGGCTGGAACCCGGTCGTGGACGGCGCCGACTTCCGGCACGACGGCCCGGAGCGGCTGATCGTCGGCGCCGCGTCGCACGACGCGTACGACGCCGGGAGGCTGAGCGAGGACATCCGGGCCGAACAGGAGAAGATCGACTGGGCAGACGCGCTGATCATCCAGTTCCCGCTGTGGTGGTACGGGATGCCCGCCATCCTCAAGGGCTGGTTCGACCGCGTCTTCGTCAAGGGCTTCGCCTTCGGCGTCACCGGGCCCGACGGCCGCACCCTGCGCTACGGGGACGGCAGGCTGGCCGGAAAGCGGGCCATGGTCCTGCTCACCGCGGGGACACCCGAGGCGGCAGCCGGTCCGCGCGGCGTCAACGGCGACATCGGGCAGCTGCTGTTCCCGCTCCAGCACGGGACGCTCTGGTACAGCGGCATGTCCGTCCTGCCGCCGCACGTCGTCTACGGCGCGGACCGGCTCTCCGCCGAGGAGTACCGGGGCTACGCCGCCGCGCTGCGGGAGCGGCTGGCCGCGCTGCCGACCGCCGACCCGATCCCCTTCCGCCGCCAGAACGGCGGGGACTACGACGAGAACCTGGTGCTGCGCCCCGACGTCATGCCGGGGCACTCCGGTCTCGCGGTGCACTCCGCAGCTCCAGCCGCCAGTCGTTGCACCGCATGAGGGAGCCGGGCGGATACTCGACGTCGCACTCGCCGAGCAGTGTGAACCCGGCCTTGCGGCACACCCCGTTCGACGCGGTATGGCCGATGGACGGATAGGCGTGCAGATGGCGGTGGACGCCCTCCGCGGCCGCGGCGCGCACGACCTCCCGGGCGGCCGCGGCCGCGATGCCCCGGCCCTGGAACTCCGGCAGCACGCCCCAGCCCGTCTCGTACACACCCTCCCCGCGCCACTCCCGCTCCCAGAAACCGATCGCGCCCACCACCTCGGCCTCCCGCGCCAGCACGATCCGGTACATCCGGCCCCCGCCCCGCCCGGGCAGCTCCGCGTAGCGCCGGTGCCGCACCCGCAGCTGCTCCTCGGTCTCCGGCCCGCCCAGGTGCGCCATCATCTCCGGGCTGTTGTTGCGCCGCAGCAGCTCCAGGTGGGACGGGGTGTCCGCCCACGGCTCCAGCCGTACCCCCACCAGACCGCTCCCCTGGGACATCCGCCGTCTCCCGCCGTCGCGTCCTCCCCCGACCGACATCCGAGCATGGGTGGCACACGCCACTATTGCAAGCATCTTGCTTGCAATAGTTAGCACTCCTGGTGCAGCATCGAAGACATGGCATCACTGAACGTCGGCAACCTCGGCGACTTCCTGCGGGAGCAGCGGCGCAGCGCCCAGCTCTCGCTGCGGCAGCTGGCCGACGCCGCCGGGGTGTCCAACCCGTACCTCAGCCAGATCGAGCGCGGACTGCGCAAGCCGAGCGCCGAGATCCTCCAGCAGCTCGCGAAGGCGCTGCGGATATCCGCCGAGACCCTGTACGTACAGGCGGGGATCCTCGATGAGCGCGATCGGGAAGAGACCGAGGTGCGCAGCGTGATACTCGCCGATCCCACGATCAACGAGCGGCAGAAGCAGGTGCTGCTCCAGATCTACGAGTCCTTCCGCAAGGAGAACGGACACGGGACCGCCCCGGAGGACACCCCCACCGCCGACGCCGACGTCGCCACACCCTCGAACTGATCCGGGAGGACCAGAAACCATGGCCATCACCGACGACGTACGCAAGACCCTCACCGACCCGACCCCGCTCTACTTCGTGGCGGGCACGGCCGACCTCGCAGCCCAGAAGCTCAAGGAGGTGCCGACGCTGGTCGAGAAGATCGTCGCGGAGGCCCCCGACCGCTTCAACCAGGTGCGCAACACCGACCCGAAGGCCGTCCAGGACCGGGTCACCCAGCAGGCGAAGGACGCCCAGGGCAAGCTCAACGAGGTGCTGGGCTCCCTGGACACCGACCTCAAGCGGCTCCGGGACACGGCGCAGGACCTCGCCCTCCAGGGCGTCGGCCGCGCGGCCGAGCTGGCCGTCAAGGCGCGCGAGCGGTACGACGAGGTCGCCGAGCACGGCCAGGAGGTCGTGAAGACCTGGCGCGGCGAGGCCGCCGACGAGGTCGTCGACATCGCCTCCGCGATCGAGCCCCACGAGGAGAAGAGCGCCCCCAAGGCGCCGTCGCAGCCGGTCGCGGTGGACTCCGCCAAGCCGTCCTCCGCCCCGGCCAAGGAGGCGCCGAAGGCGTCGGCCAAGCCGTCCACCCCGGCCGCCAAGAAGGCCCCGGCCCGCAAGCCGGCCGCCACCACCAAGAAGACGGACACCAAGCCGTCCCACTGAGGCCTCTCTCACGGGGTTTTGTCGGAGGCGCACAATGGGGCCGGGTACGCAGCGGGCGTGCCCGGCCCTGTCAGCGGGTACGGTGGCCCGTAATGCTTATCCCTCTTTTCCTCTAGACGTCTCTTCTGGGCGGTGGACAGCGTGCTGGTGCAAGGATTCGGACAATTGCTGTACTGGGTCTCCTGGGGCCTGCTCCTGTTCAGCCTGTTCGCCTTCGTCGACTCCGCGATCCGCCGCGAGGACGCCTACCGGGCCGCGGACAAGCAGAACAAGTGGTTCTGGATGATCATCCTGGGGCTCGCGGCCGCGGTGAACTTCTTCATGGGCATCATGAGCTTCCTGCCGATCATCGGGCTGATCGCGACGATCGTGTACATGGTCGACGTACGCCCGGCGCTGCGGCAGATCTCCGGCGGTGGCCGCGGCTGGCCGCGGGGGCGCGGCTCCAGCTCCGACGGTCCGTACGGGCCCTTCAACGGCGGCCGGTAAGCCGCGGCCGGAAGCTAGCCGCGGTCCAGCAGGAGCACCGCCAGGTCGTCGGTCAGCTCGCCGCCGTTCAGCGCCCGCACCTCGGTGACCGTGGCATCCAGCAGCTCCTCGCCGCGCAGCCCGGTCGCCATCTGGCGGGCGACGATCTCGACCATCCCCTCCTGGCCGAGCCGCTGCACCCCGGTTCCGACGCGGCCCTCGATCAGCCCGTCGGTGTACATCATCAGGCTCCAGGCACCGCCCAGCTCGACCTGGCGGCGCGGCCAGCGGGCGTTCGGCAGCAGGCCGAGCGCGGGGCCGTTCTCGTCCGTGGGCAGCAGCCGGGGCGCCATACCGGGCCGTACGGCCAGCGGTGAGGGGTGTCCGGCGAGGCAGACCCCGGCCCGGCGGCCGTCCGGGGCGATGTCGACGGTGCACAGGGTCGCGAAGATCTCGTCGTCCGGGCGCTCGTTCTCCAGCACCTGCTGGAGGGTGCCGAGCAGCTGGTCGCCGCAGAGCCCGGCGAAGGTCAGGGCGCGCCAGGCGATCCGCAGCTCCACGCCGAGGGCGGCCTCGTCGGGGCCGTGGCCGCAGACGTCGCCGATCATCGCGTGCACGGTGCCGTCCGGGGTGCGGACGGTGTCGTAGAAGTCGCCGCCGAGCAGGGCGCGGCTGCGGCCGGGCCGGTAGCGGGCGGCGAAGCGCAGTCCGGAGCCCTCGAGCAGCGGGGTGGGCAGCAGTCCGCGCTCCAGCCGGGCGTTCTCCTGGGCGCGCAGCCGGGACTCGGTGAGCTGGCGCTGGGCGAGGTCGGAGCGTTTTCGCTCGACCGCGTACCGGATGGCGCGGCTGAGGATGCGGCCGTCGAGTTCGCCGCGGAAGAGGAAGTCCTGCGCCCCGACCCGTACCGCCTCGGCGGCGCGCTCGGCGTCGTCCTCGGCGGTGAGGACCAGGACGGCCTGGGTGGGCGCGAGCTTCAGTACGGAGCGCAGCGTGTCGAGCGCGTCCTCCGCCTCGTGCTCGGGGCCTGGCAGGGCAAGGTCGAGCAGGATGCACTGCACACCGTCGGTGAGCAGCCGGGCGGCCTCGGTGAGGTTACGGGCCGTACGGATGCGGACCCGGTTGCCCTCGGTGTCCAGCATCTCGGGGACCGTGAAGGCGCCGGCCGGATCGTCCTCGATCACCAGCAGCGTGAGCCCGCTGTCGGGCAGGGCGGCCGGCCGGGCCTCGGTGGCCACGGCCTCCCGCTGCCTCGGCACGGGTACGGACATCGCTCGATTCCTTCCCTCCCCCCGAGGGCGCGGCGCCCGCCGCCGACCGGCGGACCGCACGAACCGGCTCACACACCGACTGGTCGGTTTCAGGGCATGCAAGCCGGATACTGCCAGGCGACTTTAGCGCCCGGTCCGGGCCCCGTGGAATGACCTTCCGGCGGCCACTTTTGTCATATGCCCCACGCCCAGGGCGACTTGGGGATATCCGAGCGGGGCCCGGGATGACAAAGGTCACGCGAACTCGTCGCCGTTTTGTGGAACCGAACACGGATACCGCGTATCGCGCCTCAACCACACCGGGGCGAGGCGGACATATCAGCTGAATCATGCTCGTGGCATGAAATCGGCCCCGATCAGGAGGCATCCGGGCGCACCACGCCCAGGATCGGCATCGACCCCGCCCCCGCCAGGGTCACCTGGCGCCCCGGGCGCGGGGCGTGGACGATCGCGCCGTCGCCCACGTAGATCCCCACATGACTGGCGTCCTTGAAGTAGATGACCAGGTCGCCGGGGCGCATCCGGGCGGTGTCCACCTTCGGCAGCAGCCGCCACTGCTCCTGCGAGGTCCGCGGGATGGCCCGCCCGGCCGAGGCCCAGGCCCGCTGGGTCAGCCCCGAGCAGTCGAAGGCGTCCGGGCCGGCGGCGCCCCATACATAGGACTTGCCGATCTGGGCCGACGCGAAGTCGATCGCGCGCCGCCCCACGCCGCTCGAACGTCCGCCGACCTCCCGCAGTATGCCGGTCTTGAGCCATTTCGCCTGGGATGCCCGGTCCCGCTCCTCCTGGAGCTGCCGCAACCGGCCCCGTTCCCTGGCCTCCAGCCGGGACTCCAGCCGCCGGGCGCGGGCGAGCTTTTCGGTGATCTCCGCCCTTGCCGCCGCCTTCTTCGCCCGGCTCCGGTCGAGCCGCTCCCACTCCCGGGACGCGGACGCGGCGTACCGGTCGAGCGCCTCCCGGGTGTGCTCCAGCCGGTTCATCAGCCCGCGGGCCGCCTTCTCGCCCTTGCGCGCGAGGGTGAAGCCGTCGAGGACGTCGCCGGGGTCGTCGCCGAGGAGCACCTTCGCCTCGGGCGGCATCCCGCCGCCGCGGTACTGGGCCCGGGCCAGCGCCCCGGCGCGCTCCCGCAGCCCGGTCATCTCCTTCTGTGACGCCACCACGGCCCGCGCGATCTTGACGATCGCCTTCTCCTGGCGCGTTTGTTTCTCCCGCGCGAGGTTGTATGCGTCGGTGGCTGATTCCGCTTGCCGGTAGAGGCCGTCCACGTCCGCGCGGACCTTCTCCAGCCGCCCCTTGCCGGACGCGGTGCCTCCCCCGCCGCCCGATGCCGGCTCCGGTTCGCCGGGCGCCGCGTACGCCGCGGGCCCGGGTAACGCCGATGCCCCCAGCGCGCAGACGAGCGCCGCGGCCGCGGCGACGCCCGTACCCCTCCCTCTCCCGTCCCGCCTCACCCGCGGCCTCCTCTCGTCGAAGTAGGGACGGATAGTGACATGCCGTACCGCAATCCGACAGAGCCACGCGCCGACCGGCCCCACACGCGACGCGATCCGGGGTTCCGCGAGGACGGAAGTGGACGGAAGCGGGCGGAAACAGGCGGGATTCCGGGCCGCGAGCACGCCGTGACCCCGCCGTTACCCGGCCACCACACTGACGGCCGAGGTTCACCGCTCGTTAACTCTTCCCCTTCGGTCGCTTCATCTGATCTGCCTAATTTCAGCCCTACTGAGAGGGGGCCGAGCCCTGTGCCCGGCCCCACGGCCCAGCGCACATCCATCCCTGCGCACCACTACGTCGCGCGCCGTCCCCACACCGGCGGCTTCTGGAAGGAATCTCCGAAAGTGAAGCTTCAGCGCAACAACCGGCTTCGCGCCATCGCTGCCGGTGCCCTCGCCCTGTCCGGCGCCTTCGTCCTCACCGCCTGCGGTTCGGACAACAACAGCGGGGGCGGTGGCGCCCAGTCCACCGGCAACATCAAGTGCGATGGCAAGGGGCAGCTGCTGGCCTCCGGCTCGTCCGCGCAGAAGAACGCCATGGACCTGTGGACGAAGAACTACGGCGCGGCCTGCAAGGACGTCAAGCTCAACTACAAGGCCACCGGCTCGGGCGCGGGCATCCAGGAGTGGCTCCAGGGCAAGACCGCGTTCGCGGGCTCCGACTCGGCGCTCAAGCCCGAGGAGGTCGCGTCCTCGAAGAAGATCTGCAAGGGCGGCCAGGGCATCAACCTGCCGATGGTCGGCGGCCCGATCGCGATCGGCTTCAACGTCCCCGGCGTGGACAAGCTGACGCTCGACGCCGAGACCCTCGGCAAGATCTTCAACTCGGACATCAAGACGTGGGACGACCCCGCGATCAAGAAGCTCAACCCGGGCGTGAAGCTCCCGAGCCTCAAGATCCAGGCGTTCCACCGCTCGGACGAGTCGGGCACCACCGACAACTTCACCAAGTACCTCAAGGCCGCCGCCCCGAAGGCGTGGCCGCACGAGCCGGGCAAGGCGTGGGAGGGCAAGGGCGGTCAGTCCGCCGACGGTTCCTCCGGTGTCTCCTCGCAGGTCAAGCAGGTCTCCGGCTCGATCTCGTACTTCGAGCTGTCGTACGCGACCGCCAACAGCATCAAGACCGTCGACCTGAACACCGGTGCCGCGAAGCCGGTTCAGGCCACCGTCGAGAACGCCTCCAAGGCCATCGCCGAGGCCAAGCCCGCCGGCACCGGCAAGGACCAGGCCCTCGACCTGGCGTACGACACCAAGGCGGCCGGTGCCTACCCGATCACGCTGGTCACCTACGAGATCGCCTGCGACAAGGGCAACAAGGCCGGCACGCTCAAGGCCGCCAAGTCCTTCCTGAACTACGCCGCGAGCAAGGACGGTCAGTCCGCGCTGAAGGAGCTGGGCTACGCCCCGCTGCCCGACGCGATCGCCACGAAGGTCCGGGACAGCATTTCCAGCCTCTCCTGACCTGAAGGGTGCGGCCTGTTCCGCCCCGGCCACCCGCCGGGGCAGAGCAGGCCGCACCGTCCGGTGCACCGCCGCACCAGGAGCCTCGACCCCCATCCGGCTCCGCAGACCGGAGAACCCATGAAAACGGACATAGAACCCACATCCTCAGCCACCGGGGCACCCCCCGAGATCGCGAACCGCTCCACCGGCCGCGCCGGTGACAAGATCTTCCTCGGCCTCTCCCGGGGCTCCGGGATCGCCCTCCTGGTGATCATGGCGGCCATCGCGGGCTTCCTCGCGTACCGCGCCGCCATCGCGATCTCCAAGGACGAGGCCAACTTCCTCACCGCGTTCGAGTGGAACACCGGCTCGACCCCGATGCGCTTCGGCATCGCGGTCCTCGCCTACGGCACGGTCGTCAGCTCGATCATCGCGATGGTCATCGCGGTCCCGATCGCCGTCGGCATCGCGCTCTTCATCTCGCACTACGCCCCGCGGCGGCTGGCCACCCCGGTCGCGTACGTGATCGACCTGCTCGCCGCCGTCCCCAGCATCGTCTACGGCCTGTGGGGCGCGCTGTTCCTGGTGCCGCACCTGACGGGCCTGTACACCTGGCTCGACGAGTACCTGGGCTGGACCAAGATCCTCTCGTACCAGGGCGGCGCCGCGCGGTCGCTGTTCACCGTCGGCATCCTGCTGGCCATCATGATCCTGCCGATCGTCACCAGCGTGTCCCGCGAGGTGTTCCGGCAGGTCCCGAAGATGCACGAGGAGGCCGCGCTGGCGCTCGGCGCGACCCGCTGGGAGGTCGTCCGCATGTCGGTCCTCCCCTTCGGCCGCTCCGGCATCATCAGCGCCTCGATGCTGGGCCTCGGCCGCGCGCTGGGCGAGACCATGGCGGTCGCCACCGTGCTGTCCCCCAGCTACCTGATCAACGCCAGCCTGCTGGACCCGGGCGGCGGCACCTTCGCGCAGAACATCGCCAGCCACTTCAAGGAGGCGAACGACAACGGGCGTGACGCGCTCATCGCCTCCGGTCTGGTCCTGTTCGTCATCACCCTGCTGGTGAACGGCGCCGCGCGAATGATCATCGCCCGCCGCAAGGAGTACTCGGGGACCGCAGCATGAGCGACACGACCACCGACACCACCACGCCGCGCGCGTCCACCCTCGCCCAGGCGCGACTGCCCCGCTGGGCCCCGCTGGGCCTGGCCGTCGTCTCGATCGCCGCCGGCGTCGGCGCCGGCAGCGCAGTGGGCATGGCCAACCCCTTCCAGCTGGGCCTGATCGCCGCGCTGCTCTTCGTCGTCCTCTCCTACGGCGTCACGGCCGCGGTCGAGGGCAGCCGCCAGGCCAAGAACCAGCTGGCCACCAGCCTGGTGTGGCTCTGCTTCGTACTCGCGGTCGTCCCGCTGCTCTCGCTGATCTGGGAGACCGTCAACCGCGGCAAGACCGTGCTCGACGGCTACTTCCTCAGCCACTCCATGGACGGCGTCCAGACGATCCTGCCCGGCGGCGGCGCGTACCACGCGATCCTCGGCACCCTGGAGCAGGTCGGCATCGCGACCCTCATCGCGGCCCCCATCGGCCTGCTGACCGCCATCTACCTGGTCGAGTACGGGCGCGGAAAGCTCGCGAAGACCGTGACCTTCTTCGTCGACGTCATGACCGGCATCCCGTCGATCGTGGCCGGCCTGTTCATCCTCAGCTTCTGGATCATCATCCTGGGCTTCGGCTACTCCGGCATCGCCGGCGCCATGGCGCTGGCCATCCTGATGATGCCGATCGTGGTCCGCTCCACCGAGGAGATGCTCAAGCTCGTACCCGACGAGCTGCGCGAGGCCTCCCTCGCGCTGGGTGTGCCCAAGTGGCGCACCATCCTCAAGGTGGTGCTGCCCACCTCGATCGGCGGGATCACCACGGGTGTGATGCTCGCGGTCGCCCGTATCGCCGGTGAGTCGGCCCCCATCGTGCTGCTGGTCTTCGGCTCCCAGGCGATCAACCCGAACCCCTTCGACGGCGCCCAGTCGTCGCTGCCGTACTACATCTACGAGCAGTGGCAGCTGGGCAACGAGGCCTCGTTCAACCGTGCCTGGGCCGCGGCGCTCGTGCTCATCGCCTTCGTCATGATCCTGAACCTGGTGGCCCGCGGCATCGCCCGCTGGAAGGCCCCGAAGACCGGCCGCTGAGGCCAAGAAGAAGAGAAGTGATTCACATGGCCAAGCGCATCGACGTCAGCGGTCTTACGGCCTACTACGGCAGCCACAAGGCCATCGAGGACATCTCGATGACCGTCGAACCCCGCTCGGTGACCGCCTTCATCGGCCCGTCCGGCTGCGGCAAGTCGACCTTCCTGCGCACCCTCAACCGGATGCACGAGGTCACCCCCGGCGGCCGGGTCGAGGGCAAGGTGATGCTCGACGACGAGAACCTGTACGGCTCCGGCGTCGACCCCGTCTCCGTGCGCCGCACGGTCGGCATGGTCTTCCAGCGCCCCAACCCGTTCCCGACGATGTCCATCTTCGAGAACGTCGCGGCCGGGCTGAAGCTGAACGGCTCGTACAAGAAGAGCGAGCTGTCGGACGTCGTCGAGAAGTCCCTCAAGGGCGCCAACCTCTGGAACGAGGTCAAGGACCGGCTGAACAAGCCGGGCGCCGGGCTCTCCGGCGGTCAGCAGCAGCGGCTGTGCATCGCCCGCGCCATCGCGGTCGCGCCCGACGTGCTGCTGATGGACGAGCCCTGCTCGGCGCTGGACCCGATCTCGACCCTCGCCATCGAGGACCTGATCGGTGAGCTCAAGGAGCGCTTCACGATCGTCATCGTGACGCACAACATGCAGCAGGCGGCGCGCGTCTCGGACCGCACGGCCTTCTTCAACCTGGCCGGGGTCGGCCAGCCCGGCAAGCTCATCGAGATCGACGAGACCGAGCGGATCTTCTCCAACCCGTCCGTCCAGGCGACCGAGGACTACATCTCCGGCCGCTTCGGCTGACGCGAAGCCCCTCACCCTCGGGTGAGGAACGGCGTCCTGCGGTGCTGCATGGCGGTGCCACCGCACGACGAAAGGGCCCGCCCCCGGCTACCGGGGGCGGGCCCGCTTTCGTATCTGCGTCTATGGGCGGGTCAGCCGAAGGCCAGGTCCACGATCCAGTAGCTGAGGGCGGCGACCCCGGCCGCCGCGGGCATGGTGATGAACCAGCCGAGGATGATGTTCTTCGCGACCCCCCAGCGCACCGCGTTCACGCGCTTGGTCGCCCCCACACCCATGATCGCCGAGGTGATGACGTGCGTCGTCGAGATCGGCGCCTGGAACATGAACGACGCGGTGTACATGACCGAGGCCGCCGTCGTCTCGGCGGCGAAGCCCTGCGGCGGGTCCAGCTCGATGATCCGGCGGCCCAGGGTGCGCATGATGCGCCAGCCACCCGCGTACGTGCCGAGCGAGAGCATCGCGGCGCAGGCGATCTTCACCCACACCGGGATCGCGTCCCCCTGGTCCTCGACACCACCGATGACCAGGGCCATCACGACCACACCCATGGTCTTCTGGGCGTCTTGGAGACCGTGTCCGAGCGCCATACCGGCGGCCGACACGGTCTGCGCTATCCGGAAGCCGCGCTTCGCCTTGTGCGGGTTGGAGTTCCGGAACATCCAGAGGATGGCGACCATGACGAAGTAGCCCAGCACCAGGCCGATGACGGGCGAGAGGACCATCGGGAGGACGATCTTCTCCACCACACCGCTCCAGTGAACGGTGCTGGCACCGGCGAGCGCCGCGCCCACCAGGCCGCCGAACAGGGCGTGCGAGGAGGAGGACGGAAGTCCGTAGTACCAGGTGACCATGTTCCAGGCGATCGCGCCGATCAGGGCGGAGAACAGGATGATCATGCCCTGTTTGCCGGTCGGGGTGGCGATCAGGCCCTCACTGACGGTCTTGGCGACCCCGCTGCCGAGGAAGGCACCCGCGAGGTTCATCACCGCGGCCATCGCGAGCGCGGCCCGCGGGGTCAGGGCCCGGGTGGAGACCGAGGTGGCGATGGCGTTCGCCGAGTCGTGGAAGCCGTTGGTGTAAGTGAAGAAGAGCGCGACCGCGATGGTCACGACGAGCGCGAAGGTGTCCATGCCGGGGCTCAGGACTCCTTGACGGCGATCGTCTCGACCGTGTTGGCCACGTGCTCGAAGGCGTCGGCCGCCTCTTCCAGCACATCCACGATCTGTTTGAGCTTGAGCACCTCTATCGCGTCGTACTTGCCGTTGAAGAGGTGGGCCAGCAGCTTGCGGTGGATCTGGTCGGCCTGGTTCTCCAGCCGGTTGACCTCGATCCAGTACTCCGTGAGGTTCGTCATGGTGCGCAGGTTCGGCATGGCCTCGGCAGTCAGCTCGGCCGCCCGCGCCAGCACCTCGATCTGCTGTTCGACGCCCTTGGGCAGCTCCTCGACCTGATAGAGGACGACCAGGTCGACGGCCTCCTCCATGAAGTCCATGATGTCGTCGAGGGACGAGGCGAGGGAGTAGATGTCCTCGCGGTCGAACGGCGTGATGAACGAGGAGTTCAGCTGATGGAAGATCGCGTGCGTGGCGTCATCCCCCGCGTGCTCCGCGGCCCTCATCCGCTCGGCGATCTCGGCACGAGCGGCGGAGTCCGCCCCGAGCAGTTCCATCAGGAGCTTGGAGCCGGTCACGATGTTGTCCGCGGAGGCGGCGAACATGTCGTAGAAGCTCGTCTCCCTGGGGGTCAGACGAAAGCGCACTGGGGATCCTCGGGATGCGGCGGATGGGGACTCGACGATGCTAGGCGCATCTTCCGGCCACGGTAACCGGCGTCCCCAGTGTCGCCCATCGAGCGGTGTGCTCTTCACAGGGGCCCGGTTCGGCCGGAAAAGCCGTTACCATATACCCACTGGGGGTATATGTGCACCGATAGTGAACAACGGGAGGACGCCATGACCACCACGGCAGCCGGCACCACCGCGCCCACCGGCGGCGATGAGCGGGGCCAGGCGTCCGGCCAGGCTTCCCCTACCCACGGCGGGCACGGGTACGCCCACCAGAAGGACCAGCACCTGAAGCGGCTGCGCCGGATCGAGGGCCAGATCAGGGGTCTTCAGCGGATGGTCGAAGAGGATGTCTACTGCATCGACATACTCACCCAGGTCTCCGCGGGCACCAAGGCCCTCCAGTCCTTCGCCCTCCAGCTGCTCGAGGAGCATCTGCGGCACTGCGTGGCCAGCGCGGCCATCGAGAGCGCCGCCAAGGAGGGCGGCGACGGAGGGGACGAGGTGGACGCCAAGGTCGCCGAGGCGACGGCGGCCATCGCCCGGCTGCTGCGGACCTGAGGGGAGCGGCCCTGTCGGCCGCGCGGTCGGCCTACCCGGCGGGCGGACCGTCGGTTTCCGGCCGCTCCGGGCGCTCCGTCCGCTCCCGGTGACCGTCCTTCCGCCCCCGCGAGCGGTTGGCCGAATTCGATCGGTCAGGTGATCGATCGACTGAGGCCGATCTGTCGAGCGAGGCCGACCGGTCGGCCTCCACCCGGAGCACCTCGTCGATGCGGTCCGGACTGAGCCTGTCCTCGTCCACGCTCGCTGCCGCGATCATCAATTCACCGTAGAGATCGATCTCGACGAGGGCCACGGGGTCCGGGCCCGGTGAGCCGCGACGCGCAACCACGTGTTTCACCTCCTCCTGCGAGCACCATCGAGCACTTTCGAGCAGCAGCTTCCCAGCGTAGGGATCGGTACACACTCCGCGCATGGCACGGATGGGCCATTTCGAAGGGGAGAGCGGGCCCCTCCGACTACTTCTGAGGCGATCCGACCTTTCCTGTGTAGATATCCGCGGGCTTGGGAAGCTGAACGGCGGTCTCCACCCCGAAGTCGTACAGCTCCGTCGTCGAGGCCACCCCCACCGCGCGCCGCCCGTCCGCGCTCGCGGCGGGCCGCGGACCGCTCGCCCTGCTGGTCACGGTGAAGCGGTGGCGCACCTCCCGCAGCCGTCCCAGCCCGTCCAGATACGCGTCGAAGGGCACCAGGGGGTCGGTGAACCCCTTCGCCGCGGCGCGCAGCGGCCCCCGTACGCCGTGCGAGGCCACCTCGGCCGCCCGGCCGATGTCCGTGGTGCCGCGGTAGTGCCGCACCACGGCGCCGTCCAGCCCCTCCTCGCCGACCAGGCTCGCCCGCCGCACCCCGCGCAGCAGTTCGGCGGCGGCCAGCGGATCGGTCGCCCCGCCGGTGACCAGGTTGCCGTCCGGAATGCCCGCGGTGTCCACCCGTACCCATTTGTCGCTGGGGATGCCCGCGCCGCGGTTGCGCATGAAGAGCGCACCGGGCGCCAGCAGTTCGGTGATGGGCCCGTGCTCGGCCGCGCCCGTCGCGTCCCGCGGCAGCGCCAGCCGCAGCCGCCCCCGCCGCTGCTCGAAGTCGTACGCCCCGCGGCCCTCGATCGACACCCGGGTGCCGCCGGTCGCCGTCTCCAGGGTCGTCCGCACCCGTGAACTCCCGGAGCTCACCAGCACATCCGCGGCCTGCTGGAGCGCGGCGACCGCGGCCGCCGCCCCGGGGGCACCGCCCGGGCGCTCGTCCGCCACCGTCTGGGACGAGCAGCCGCTGACGGTCGCCAGCAACCCGGCCAGCAGGCCACCCGCCACGCACCCGGCGACCGCCCTCGCCCGTCTCCTTCCACCGCGCCGCTGAACCACCATCGACCGTCGACCCCCTGGCCACGCTCGTCCACGCCTTGATACTTGTTCGTTTAACGACCCGTTCCGGCCACCCGTCACGGCCCGGTAGCGTGGTCATGTGCTCGACTCAGGTGACACCGGCCCCGACCAAGCCCGCACCACCACCGTGGAGAAGGGGGCCTTCTGCCTCGCCCGATGCACCTGCGGCTGGACCGGCCCGGCCCGCCGCGCCCGGTCCGCGGCCCGCGACGACGCGAGCGCCCATACGACGGACCGTCACTCTTCCGCCACGGACGCAACCCCACCGCCCGCCCTGCCCTCTGACCAGGAGACCGGGCGGTATACGCGGTAACGGCGGTGGCCCGGTCGACCCAGGGGACAAGGTCGACAGGGAGGGGACACCGCCATGCACCGGCGGACACTGCTGGCAGCGAGCGCGGGGCTGGCGTCCACGGCCACCTGGGCCGCGGCGTGCAGCAGCAACACCACCACGGGACGCGCCGCCGGCGGCCGTACGTCCCTCGTCTCGGGTTCGGGCGCCCGGCCCGCCGCGATCGACGGCAAGCCGAAGGCCGCCGACTGGAGCGCGCTCGGCAGGGCGCTGCACGGCGATCTGGTGCGCCCCGGCGACGCCGACTACACCGCCGCCCGGCGCCTGTACAACACCCGTTTCGACGATCTGCGGCCTGCCGGTGTCGCCTATATAGGCAATACATCTGACATCACCGCATGTCTGGACTTCGCCCGGCGCCATGGCACCCCCGTCGCCATCCGCAACGGCGGCCACTCTTACGCCGGTTATTCCAGCGGCGACGGCCGCCTGGTCATCGACGTCTCCGCGCTCCGCTCCATCCGCACCACCACCGGCGAGGCCCGCATCGGCGGCGGCGCCAAGCTCATCGACGTCTACACCACCCTCGGCGCCCACGGCGTCACCGTCCCCGGCGGCTCCTGCCCGAGCGTCGGCATCTCCGGGCTCACCCTCGGCGGCGGCCACGGCGTGGTCTCCCGGGCGTACGGGCTCACCTCCGACCACCTCACCGGCGCGACCCTCATCACCGCCGACGGCAAGACCCTCCAGGTCTCCAAGGACCGCGAACCCGACCTCTTCTGGGCGCTGCGCGGCGCGGGCGGCGGCAACTTCGGCGTCGTCACCGAGCTGCGCTTCCGCACCCGCAAGCCCGGCGACGGCGTCACCGCCTACATGTCCTGGCCCTGGTCGAAGGCGGCCAAGGTGCTCAGCGCGTGGCAGAAGTGGGGCCCCGACCAGCCCGACGAGATCTGGTCGGCGCTGCATCTGTCGGCCGCCCCCGGCCACACCCCCACCGTCTCCATCAGCTGCTTCTCGCTGGGCACCTACGGCGACCTCCAGAACGCGGTCGACCGGCTCGCCGACGGCCCCGGCGGCCCCGGCCCGGCCTCCCGGGTGACCCTGCGCCGCCGGGGGTACGTCGACGCGATGCGCATGTACGCGGGCTGCGGCGACACCTCGACCAGCCGCTGCCATCTGCCCGGCGACAAGCCCGGCCGCAGCGCCGACGGGGTGCTGAAGCGGGAGACGTACGCGGCGCGGTCCGACTTCTTCGACCGCTCGCTCAGCCAGGCGGGGGTGCGCGCCATGCTCGACCAGGTCGAGCGGTTCGGGCGGCGCACCAGCGGCGGCGGCGCGGTCAGCATCGCGCTCACCGCGCTCGGGGGCGCCGTGAACCGCGTCGACCCGCGGGCCACCGCCTTCGTCCACCGCCGCTCGCGGTTCCTCGCGCAGTACACCGCCTCCTGGGCGGCGGGCGGCGCGGGCGCCCCGCAGAACGCCTGGCTGGACTCGGCGCACTCGGCGATGCGGCGCTACGCCTCCGGGGCCGCGTACCAGAACTACACCGACGCCACGCTCAAGAACTGGCGCTCGGCGTACTACGGCTCCGGCGCGGACCGGCTGGCGGGGCTGAAGAAGCGTTACGACCCGAAGCGGCTCTTCGACTTCCCGCAGGCGCTGTGAGCACGGCCTGACCTCTGTTTACGTACGAGTCCTTCTCCACGTACGACGGGCGGCCCGGCACGTTGCCGGACCGCCCGTTTCAGCTCTTCGCGTCAGGCCGCGAGGTCCTTGCTGCCGCGCCCCGTACCCGGCGAACGGGTCCCGGCCTCGGGGAACTCCGGGAACCCCTCGCCCGCCGCGGCCGCCGGAGCGGGACCCCCGGCCCGTATCAGCCAACCGGCCCGCGACCCGGCGATCGTCGTGGTGAGCGGCGTCAGCAGCATCATCGCCAGCGGCGCCAGCAGCAGCGCGACCGCGGTGCCCAGCGCGAACCCGCCGATGACGTCCGTCGGATAGTGCACGCCCATGTAGACGCGGCAGAACCCTTCGAGCAGCGCGAGCCCTATCGCGGCCAGCCCGTACCGCCGGTGGGCCATGAAGACCCCGACGGCGAGCCCCATGGTGAGCGTCGCGTGGTCGCTGACGAAGGAGAAGTCGGTCTTGCCCGCCACCAGGACCTCGAGCTGATGGTCCTTGAACGGCCGGGGGCGCTGGACGAACTCGCGGATCGGGATGTTGGCGATCAGCGCGATCCCGGCCGCCAGCGGCGCCCACATCAGCCCGGCGACGGCCGACGGCGCGTCCTGCCCCCGCTTGCGCACGCTCCACCAGGCGCCGAGGCCCACCAGAACGAGCCCGATGACGATCCCGTACTCGCCGACGAACTCCATCACGCGGTCGAACCAGTGCGGGGCGTCCTTCGCGAGCCCGTTGATGTCGTAGAGGAGGCTGACATCGGGGTTCGACCCGTCCAGTGCGAGTCCAGACATGTGCCGCGGCCCCTTATCTCTCACCTGTCGCTACGTACAGCTGCCGACCCCCGTGATTCCCCACGACCGGCGGCCCCGGCGAGCGATGCCGAAGGGTGTGCCGCCGATCCACTTCCAGGAAACGCCCTCATCGCGCCAAGCGTTCCGTTCGCTACCCAACGATCACCGGGACGTTACCGAAGGGTGACCCATCGCCGCAGCTCAGAGCGAATCCTTACGCGGCGTCGGGCTTGGGCAGCGCTTTTGCGCCATCCTGCGTCACCCTCGTCGCCCCGATGTAGTCCGGGGAGTCGATCGGGTCGAAGCGGATCACCGCACCAGTGTAGGGCGCGTTGATCATCTTCCCGCCGCCCACGTAGATCCCCACGTGGTGGATGGATCTCGGGTCGTCGAGGTCGTACGCGAAGAAGACCAGATCGCCGGGGAGCAGCTCGTCGCGCTTGGGATGCGGCCCGGCGTTCCACTGGTCGTTGGCGACGCGCGGCAGCTCGATCCCCACCGTCTTGTACGCCGCCTTCGTGAGCCCCGAGCAGTCGAACCGCCCGTCCTGGTCCGGCGTCCCGTTGCCGCCCCACAGATAGGGCTTCCCGAGCTGCTTCTGCGCGAAGTAGATCGCCGCGGCCGACTGCCGCGACGGCTGCACGGTCTGCGTGGGCGCCTCGAAGCTCTTGGCCAGGTTGGTGATGGTCTTCACGTAGTTCTGGGTCTCGCGGTACGGCGGCACACCGTTGT
The DNA here is from genome assembly GCF_044333065.1 of Streptomyces sp. NPDC021115. Classification (NCBI taxonomy): domain Bacteria; kingdom Bacillati; phylum Actinomycetota; class Actinomycetes; order Kitasatosporales; family Streptomycetaceae; genus Streptomyces; species Streptomyces sp. NPDC021115. The sequence continues at coordinate 8,989 of NZ_JBIRQF010000027.1, read as the reverse complement.
ACTTGATCACGGCGTACGCGCCCGCGTTGTAGGACGCCAGCATGTTGTGCGTCAGATTGCCCGGCACGTCCTTCACATACTTCGCGAGCGAGCAGTCGTAGGCGGCCGCGGACGGGATCGCGTCGTTCGGATTCCAGATGTCCCGCTTGCCGTCCTTGTCGCCGTCCACCCCGTGCGACGCCCAGGTGGCGGGGATGAACTGGGCCAGCCCCTTGGCGTTGGCCGGGCTCTGCGCCTTCTCGTTCCAGCCGCTCTCCTGGTACAGCTGCGCGGCGAGCAGGGCCGGGTTGAGGGCGGGGCAGGAGTTCCCGTACCGCTGGATCAGCGGCGCGTACGACGCCGGGACGGCGCCCTTCGCCAGTCCGACACTGGTGCCGCCGCCACCGCCCGCGAGGTTCGCGGCGACCAGGTAAGTGCCGAGAACGAGCAGGACGACGAAGGAAAGACAGACTCCGATACCGACACTGACACCCAGCCAGACCTTACGCACCCGGCCATCCTCCCCCATCAGCCCTCGGTACGAACGTGTTTCCGTACGCACGGCGAAAATCAGCCGCTCGCCAGCCGAAACCCTACGGGCGACCGGTGGCGTGCGCCCTCTGTACCGCCTCCGCGCACCCCCGTGGACCGCGTAAAGTCCGGCCCGACCGAGCACCTCACACCCCATGGACCCCAAGGAACAAGGATGACGCAGCTGGACTGGCAGCGGGCCTCGACCGACGAGGACGAGGGGGCGGGCGCCTACCTGGAGGTGGCCGCGGGCCCCGACGGCCGGATCTACATGCGCGAAAGCAACGCCCCGGAGACGGTCGTCGTCACCACCCAGGCCAAGTGGGAGGCGTTCCTCAAGGGGGTCAAGGCGGGCGAGTTCGACGACTTCGCGGAGGAATGAAGGGCTCTGCTACCGATCGTTGCCCGGCGCCCACCCGCGTGATACACAGAGTGACCATAGGGCACCTGACGGACCCTGATGGACATGGCTCGTCCTCCTGCCAGGTCACCGTGGTCCACAACACGTACGAGATCCGCCAAGAAATGCCGCCCAGTCGACATGCGGAAGCGGAATCGTCAGCGAAGATAGAGACCGACCCACGCCGACCCGGCGGGGCACACAACTACCCATAAGGGGCGGTGAGTTCAATATGTTCCTAGCGGCCGAAAAGGGCGACATCAACACCATCATCGGCGGAATCGCCCCAGACTGGGGCCCCTTCGGGAGCCTGGGCAGCGAGGCCCGCGTGATGATCGAGGTCGTCATGGCCGTCGCGCTGCTGCTGTGCTTCGGCATCGCGATCTGGGGCGCGGCCAAGCAGCGCATCGGCGCGACCGCGCTGCGCGACACCTTCAGCGCGGAGCAGGGCAAGGGACTGATCGTCGCGGGGCTCACCGGCGTGTTCATCATCGGCTCACTGGGCACGCTCTTCACGATCGTGTACGGCATGGCCATCTAGCCACGCACCCGCCACGCCCCGGCCTGCGCCCCCGCGCACCGGAGCCGCCCCCCACGCGCGGCGCACGCCCCCGCCCCCGAGCCTCCGCCCCCGATCCCCCCTACCGGCCCCACCCTCCGTACCCGAGGCTGCTTCCTGATGCCCGCACCCGCCGCCCCCGTCGCCGAGGTCGTGTCAGTCTGATGTCCACTCACACCACCACGCCCACACGTCGGTCCACGCCGCTACCGTCGTACCAGCGTGGTGGAACAGCGACCACGGACGGCAGCAGGGTCGGCACGGTTGAAGGGGCGAGCACGCGATGAGTCTCGGCGGCGACGGCGGCTACGGCGGTGACTACGACTACGACGGCCACGACGCCGGCCGCACCCGCGGCACGGCCTCCGGCGGCCACCTGACGCGCACCCGGCTACCCGAAGGCGACGAGGACCCCTACGGCCCGCCCCGCCGCGGCCCCGGCCGGACCGCCAAGCCCAGCCGCAACCTGATCACGGTCGTCGGCGTCGTCGTCCTGCTCCTCGCCGCCATCGCCTTCGTCAACCGCGGCGGCCAGGGCGACGGCGGCTCGTCCGACACCGACTCCGGCGGCACCGACACCCAAGCCCAGCCAACCGCCCCCACCGGCACCCGCCCGGTCACCGGCAAGAACGGCACGACGGGCATCGCGTCGGGCTTCGCGAAGTCCCAGCAGGGGGCACAGAGCGCGGCGGCGAACTATGCGGTGGCGCTGGGGTCTGCCGAGATGCTCAACCGCGAGCAGCGACACGAGATCCTTCCGCAGATCTTCACGGCCACGGCCGCGGGCCCGCTCCAGACCAAGCTCGACAAGGCATACTCGGCCGGCTCTCTGGAGAAGATCGGGCTGGACGCGAACGGCAAGGCGCCCGACGGCATGACCTACATCTCGCGTACCGCCCCCTTGGGCACCAAGATCGCAAAGTTCACGGACACCACGGCGACGGTGTCGGTGTGGTGCACCGGGGTGTTCGGCACGGCGGGAGAGGGATCGAAGAATCCGGTCACCAACGACTGGTTCACCATGACGCTCAAGCTGCGCTGGGCGGACAAAGACTGGAAGGCCGAGAGCTACTCCCAGAAGACCGGCCCCGCCCCCGTCAACAGCGACAACACCGCCTCCACGGCCGATGAGATCGCCAAGGCAGTCGAGCAGTACGGAGGGTTCACCTATGCCCGCTAGCCCGAGCCGCCGCGCTCTCACGCTCACGGGCGTTCTGGCGGCCGTTCAAACGGCCGCCGTACTACTGGCGACCCGTGCGGCCGCTGCCCCTTCGCCCACACCGAGCCCATCCGGCAGTGACAAGGACGATTGCAGCGCGCTCCTCGGCCAGGTCCGCGAAAACTGTGAAAAGGGCAGCGGCGGCGGTGGCTCCGGCGCCCCTTCCGACCCGTCGAATCCCCTCGACCCCGCCGCCTCCCTCGCCCGCGGCTGCGCCGACGCCGCCGCCTGGATCATCGGCAAGCTCTCGAAGCTCGTCAAAGAGACGGCGAACGTCGACTTCACGAACGAGGCCTTCCTCCGCCAGTACGCCGTCGTCTTCGCCGCCTCGACCGTCCTCACCCTCATCCTCTGGCTCCTCGCCGTCGCCAAGCGCGCCATCCGCGGCGTCCCGCTCGGTGAGGCACTCTCCGAGGCCATAGGCTTCCTGTGGCTGACGGTCCTGGCCTCCGCCTTCACCCCGCTCATCCTCTATACGGTCGTCACCGCCACCGACGCCGTCACGGATGCCATCGCCTCCGGCACCGGCGCCGACAACGACGCCTTCTTCGGGTCCTTCGCCCAGGCCCTCAAGCGGGACGAGGACATCGGCGGCGGCCCCATCATGCTCATCGTCGTGTCGCTCGTGACGATCCTCGCGGCCGGTGTGCTCTGCCTGGAGCTGGTCATCCGCGCGGCCCTGCTCTACGTCGGCGCCCTGCTCGGCACGGCCGTCTACGCCGGGCTCGTCGACAAGAACATGTGGGGGCACGTCCGCCGCTGGGCCGGGATCATGATCGCGGTGATCCTCGTCAAGCCGGTCATCGTGATCGTCCTCGCCCTGGCCGGGGCGCTGTCCACCTCCGGTAACGAGCCCGACGCCTTCTCGGCCGTCGTCTCCGGCCTCTCCATCATCATCCTCGCCATCTTCGCCAGCGCGATGATCTACCGCTTCGTGCCCGGCTTCGGCGACGAGATCGTCAAGGCCCGCAGCGCCAGCGCCGACCCCGCGTCCCGGCAGGCCGCCGCGGTCATCAGCTCGCCCGCGGCCCTGGTGAAGCAGGGCATCAACACCCACAGCGCCCGTGGCGGGGGCGACGGCGGAGGCGGCGGGGCCCGCCCGGCCCAGGCCAAGCCCGCCAACCCCGTATCCGGCGGTGTCGCCGCGCACAGCTCCCGCGGCGGCGGCAGCGGCGGAGGCGCCTCCGGCGCCAGCCGCACCGGCAACTCCGGGGGCGGCGGGTCCGCCCCCGCCCCCCGTTCGCAGAACAACAGCTCAGGCAACAACCCGGGAGGTGACCGGCGGTGACGGTCGATGCCCAGTCCCATGCCGTCGCGCCGCGCCGCACGTATCTGATCGGGCGTGCCCGCCCCAACGCGATCGTCGGCAAGAACCGCGAGACCGGCGAGATCGCGCTGATCATCACGGGCGCGTTCATCGGGATGATGTGCGGGCTGCTGGTGCCGGTGCTGTCGCTGCGCATCGTCGCCCTCGTCGGCTTCCCGACCATCGCGCTGGCCGCCGTGTACGTGCCGTACAACGGGCGCACGTTCTACCGCTGGTTCGAGATCAACCGCTCCTACCGGCGCAGCGTCCGCAAGGGCACCACCGCCTACCGCTCCGGTGCCGCCGAGGCCGGTACCCGGTTCGACGGCCGTGAGGTGGAGGTCGGCCCGCCCCCCGGCATCGGGCGGATCAACTGGCTGGCCGCGCCGTTCGGCCCGGACGAGATCGCCGTCCTGCTGCACGCCGACCGCCGCACCGTCACCGCCGCGATCGAGATCGAGGGCCCGGGCGTCGGCCTGCGCGACAGCGAGGACCAGGAGGCCCTGGTCGACCGGTTCGGCACGCTGCTCAAGCACGTGGCCAACGGCGACGGCTTCGTGACGCGCCTCCAGATGCTGGCCCGCACCCTCCCCGCCGACCCGGACGCACACGCCAAGGACGTCGAGCGGCGCGGCGACAACGGCTCCCCTGGCTGGCTCAAGGACTCGTACGACCAGCTCCAGTCGATGGTGTCCACGTCCTCCGAACAGCACCGCGCGTATCTCGTCGCCTGCATGCACTACACCCGCGACCTGGCCGCCGAGGCGCAGGCCATCGCGCGCGCCACCCGTCGCAGCGCCGGTGGCGGCAGGATGGACAAGGACGCGGGCCTGGCCGTGATCATGGCGCGCGAGCTGACCGACATCTGCGCGCGGCTCGCCGAGGCCGACATCCGGGTCCGCCAGCCCCTCGGGCAGGGGCGGCTGGCCTCGCTCATCCACTCCATGTACGACCCGGACCACCCCATCGACCACATCCAGGCGATGACCAAGCGCAACGCCTGGCCCGCCGAGCTGGACGCGATGGAGCCCACCTACCTCCAGGCGAAGACCCGCGAGTCCAGCACCCGCGAGCCGTGGTGCCATGCCACCGCATGGGTGAAGGAGTGGCCCATGACGCCGGTCGGGGTGAACTTCCTCGCCCCGCTGCTCGTCCACACCCCCGATGTCATCCGTACGGTCGCCGTCTGCATGGATCTGGAGCCCACGGAGATCGCGATCGAGCGCATGCTGACCGAAAAGGTCAACGACGAGGCCGAGGCCAGCCGCGCCGCGAAGATGAACCGTACGGTGGACCCGCGCGACATCGCGGCGCACGGCCGACTCGACCAGCGGGGCGAGGACCTGGCCAGCGGCGCCGCGGGCGTCAACCTGGTCGGCTACATCACCGTCTCCTCCCGCTCGCCCGAGGGTCTCGCCCGCGACAAGCGGACCATCCGGGCCTCGGCGGGGAAGAGCTATCTCAAGCTGGAGTGGTGCGATCGTGAGCACCACCGGGCGTTTGTGAACACGCTGCCGTTCGCGACCGGTATCCGCCGTTAGCCGACCGCATCTGATCGATAGCCGTCAGAGACGGCCCTGAGACGCTTGAGACGACTGGGACTGGGACGATAGGGGCTCCGCCGTGGCCGATCCGATGACCGCCGTCACCGACGCGTTCACCAGCTTCCTCTTCGGGAAGGTGGAGACGACTCGGCTGCCGGTCCGCACGTCCACGGGGCAGGCGCAGGCCGTCTACCTCCCGACCGCGGCTCCGGGCCTCGGCGACTCGGGCGTCATCATCGGGCGCGAGGTGTACTCCGGGAAGGGCTACATCTACGACCCGTTCCAGCTGTACGGCCAGCAGCTGCCCGCCCCGCACTGGCTGGTGCTCGGCGAGTCAGGCAACGGCAAGTCGGCGCTGGAGAAGACGTACGTACTCCGTCAGCTCCGGTTCCGCGACCGCCAAGTGGTGGTGCTGGACGCCCAGGGCGAGGACGGCGTGGGCGAGTGGAACCTGATCGCCCAGGAGCTGGGGATAACGCCCATCCGGCTCGACCCGATGGCGGCCCTCGACGGCGGCATCCGGCTCAACCCCCTCGACCCGTCGATCACGACGACCGGTCAGCTGGCCCTGCTCCGTACGATCATCGAGGTCGCGATGGGGCACGGGCTCGACGAGCGCTCCGGCTTCGCCCTCAAGGTCGCGCACGCCTACGTCAACGACACCATCACCGACCGGCAGCCGGTGCTGACCGACATCGTCGAGCAGCTGCGCCACCCCGAGCCGGAGTCGGCGGAGGCGATGAACGTCGACCTGGACGACGTACGGGCCTGGGGCCTGGACGTCGCCCTGGTGCTGGACCGGCTGGTCGACGGTGACCTGCGCGGCATGTTCGACGGTCCGACCACGGCGGGAATCGATCTCGACGCGCCGCTCATCGTCTTCGACCTGTCCCATATCGACCGCAACTCGATCGCGATGCCCATCCTCATGGCCATCGTGGGCGTCTGGCTGGAGCACACCTGGATCCGGCCCGACCGCAAGAAGCGCATCTTCCTGGTCGAAGAGGCGTGGCACATCATCAACTCGCCCTTCGTGGCCCAGCTCTTCCAGCGGCTGCTGAAGTTCGGCCGACGGCTCGGCCTGTCCTTCGTCGCCGTCGTCCACCATCTGTCCGACGTGGTCGACGGCGCCGCGGCGCGCGAGGCCGCGGCGATCCTCAAGATGGCCTCCACCCGGACGATCTACGCCCAGAAGGCGGACGAGGCCCGGGCCACCGGGCGCGTACTCGGTCTGCCTCGCTGGGCGGTGGAGATCATTCCGACGCTCTCTCCCGGCATCGCGGTCTGGGACGTCAACGGCAACGTACAGGTCGTCAAACACCTGATCACCGAGGCCGAGCGCCCCCTCGTCTACACCGACCGGGCGATGACCGAGGACGGGCTCGCCGTCCAGCTGGCCGCCGAGGCGGAGGCAGAGGAGCGGGCGGCAGCGGCGGTCGAGGCCGCGGCGGAGGCGGACCCCTACGGCGGTCCGTCGTACGGCTCCACGGTGGCCTGACGTGGCGGGCGGGCAGTACCGCGGCGGACCCGCGGAGCGCGGCGACCACGGAAGACAGCCGTCCCCCCAGGGCGGCATCCCGGACGGGCTGCTGCTCGGACTCATCGCCTTCCTGCTGGGGCTGACCGTCCTCATCTGGTCGGCGACCGGCCTGTCCGCGCTCTTCGCCCACGGCGCCTGGCCGGACGGACTGACGTTCGTCCACACGCCCTTGGCGCTGCGCCATCTGGTGGAGGAGCCGCACAACCTGGCGGCCGCCTGGCCCGCCACGCCGAAGGGCCAGCTGTCCGGGTACGGGCTGTTCTGGGGCGTCTTCATCAGCGAGCTGATGGTGCTGATCGTGGTCGCGATCTTCGCGATCGGCACGCTGACCCGCTACCGGCTGGTCCGTGCCAAGCGCCGCACCGCCCGGGCGGAGGCCGCCCAGGGCGCCGCCCGCTCTGCGGTCGCCGGCGACGGCACGGGTACGGAGCGGGCGCCCGGCCCCGCCGCGTACGCCCCTGAGGGCACGGCGCGAGGTGTCAGCCCGGGGGCGAGAACGCCCCACGAAGCCCCTCAGCCGGTTCCGCGCTCCGGCCCTGGCCCCGGTAGACCGGGCGACGAGCACAGCACGCCCGTCCTGCCCGAGCAGACCACCGCGCCGGGAGCCCCGGCTACGTTCCCGGCCCACGAAACTCCCGTGGAGGCCTCCGCCGCCGACGTACCGGTCGCCCCGTCAGCCGCCGCGTACGAGACGGCAACCGGCCCCGTCGCCCTGGAACGCACCCAGCCGTCCTCCCCGGCCCCGCACGGCCCCCAGGACCCGGCCACCCCCGCCCCCGCCTCGACCTCCGGCACCGACCTCGCCGCCGGGCTGTTCCGCCCCGGCGGGGAACCGGCCCGGTCCCGCGTCCTCTTCGGCGCCGAGCGCGGCAACGCGGCCGCCCAGGCCATCCTGGAGGCGGTCGGCCCGGTCCTCGTCGTCACCAGCGATCCCGAGCTGTGGGCCGCGTCCAAGGACGCCCGCGCCAAGTTCGGGCCCACCCATGTCTTCGACCCGTCCCACCTCCTCGACACCCCAGCCCGGCTGCGCTGGAACCCGGCCGACGGCTGCGGCTCCCGCGAGGTCGCGGCCGCCCGCGCCGCCGCCCTGCTGGCCCCCGTACGCCCCGCGCACGCGATGGACCAGCCCATGGCGGAGGCCGCGGAGACGATGCTGCGCTGCTGGCTGCACGCGGCCGCGGTGGACGGCCGCCCCTTCCGCCACGTACACCGCTGGGCGCAGGGCAGTTCCGCCCATGAGCCGGTACGGATCCTCCGTACGCATTCCAAGGCGGCGGGCGGCGCGGCGGGCGAGCTGGAAGCCACCCTCACCGCGCACCCCGAACGCCGCGATATGGCCCAGGAACTGACGGCGCGTGCGCTGGGCGCACTCTCGTCGATCCACATCCGGGACGCATGCAATCCGGGACGGCCCGATGGGCTCGCTCTGGAGTCATTCATCGGTGAAGGGGGAACCCTCTATCTGATGGGGGACTCCATCGAGGACCCCCGGACTCAGCCGGGTGCGATGCCTTTGTTGACCGCACTCGCCTCACACGTGGTCGAGCACGGCCGGCGCATGGCCGAACGGTCATCCTCCGGTCGGCTCGACCCACCACTCACCCTGGTCCTGGACGATGTGGCCGCCGTGGCGCCGCTTCCGGCGCTGCCCGACCTGCTGGCCCAGGGCGCCGCCCAAGGGCTCCCCACGCTGGCGCTGATGCGCTCGCAGGAGCAGGCACGAGCCCGGTGGCCGCACCGCACGGTGGTCGGGTAAGCGCCCCGCAGCTGGCGGAGAGCGGAGGGGGTCCCCACGGCACACGGCACAAAGCGAAAGGGCCCTGTAGGAAGCTTTTCAGCTCCCTACAGGGCCCTTTCTAAAATTTGTTCGGCGGCGTCCTACTCTCCCACAGGGTCCCCCCTGCAGTACCA
>NZ_JBIRQF010000026.1:0-101369 GCF_044333065.1 Streptomyces sp. NPDC021115 | reverse complement strand
CGACGTTCTGTGGGCAATGCTGCGTGACAAGAGGTTCTTCACCTCCGCCCCGCCGGTCACGCAGGCGGCTTGACACGATCATTGAGATTCTCCTTACGTCATGGGGGTGGTCAGGAGGTGGCGGGGATGGTGACGGCGGCGCCGCTGTTCCGGGAGGACTCGACGACGGCCCGGATGATCTCCATGGTCCGCAGCCCGTCGGCGAAGGTGGCGCAGGCCGGAAGCGGGTCGCTGACGCCCGCGACCTGGTCGAGGAAGGCGCGCGCCTGGTAGGTGAACATCTCCGCGTTGCCGCCGCCCACGCCCGGCGCCTCCATCGGGTAGCCGCCCTTGAAGTACGGCATCTGCGGCCCGGCGATGATGTGGCGCGCACCTCGCGTACGGGCGTCCGGCTGGGCGTCGTCGAAGAGGTACTCGGCGGGCCTGTGCTGGTCGAACGCGGCCCGGCCGCCCAGCCCCAGGATGTCGAAGCCGAGGCCGTTGGGCAGGCCGAAGGCGGTGCGCGACAGCGAGAAGGTGCCCACGAGACCGGACTCGAAGCGCGCGGTGAAGGACGCGGTGTCCTCGTTCTCGACCTCGCCGAACTCGTCCGAGACGGGGGCGGCGTTGTGGCCGACGACCGCGCCCAGCGGCAGCGGGCGCTTGGGGATCTGCGTCGAGAGCGAGGCGCCGGAGACCGCGGCGATCGGACCGGCGATGTACTCGGCGGTGTCGATCACGTGGGCGCCGACGTCCCCGAGCGCGCCGGAGCCGGGGCCGCCCTTGAAGCGCCAGCTCAGCGGGCCGTTGGGGTCGGTGGCGTAGTCACACCAGTAGCGGCCGCTGAACAGCGTGAGGTCGCCCAGCTCACCGCGCTGGACGTGGTCGCGGACCGCGGAGATGGCGGGAGAGCGCCGGAAGGTGTAGCCGACGGCCGTCACGACGTCGGCGGTGCGCTCCAGTTCGGCCATCGCACGGGCGTCCTCGAGCGATCCGGCCAGGGGCTTCTCGCACAGGACGTGCTTGCCCGCGGCGACCAGGGCCTCGGCGATCGGGCGGTGCAGATCGTTGCCGACGACGATGCTGACCGCGTCGATCGTCGGGTCCTCGGCCACCGCCTCCCAGCTGGGGAGCGCCTTCTCGTAGCCGTACCGGCGGGCGGCGTCCTCGCCGAGTGCGACGTTGGCGTCGGCTATGGCGGCCAGCCGGACCGGCGGCAGGCCGGCCGCGAAGACCGTGTTGACGTTGCGGTAACCGGCGGCGTGGGTGCGGCCGGCCATGCCGGCTCCGATGACGGCGACGGAAAGGGGCTTGCCGGACGTGGCCATGGGTGTGCCTTTCAGCGTGTGGGGGTGGTCGGGTCGACGTGGAGTGGCGGTTCGGTGGTCAGGCGGACTGGCCGCGGAAGTGGGCCTCGATGGCTTCCATCGAGCGGCCACGCGTCTCGGGGACGGTGCGGAGGTAGTAGAAGATGGTGGCGGTGTTGACCGCCGCGAAGAGCAGGAACGTGGCGCCGCCGACCGCGGCGATCAGCGGCGGGAAGGCCAGGGTCACCACGAAGTTGGCCGACCAGGTGCCGAACACGGCCATGCCCATCGCGAAGCCGCGCAGCCGCAGCGGGAAGATCTCGGAAAGCATCAGCCAGAAGACGGTCGCGACGCAGCCCTGCATGAACAGCAGGAACATCAGCATGGACGCCAGGACCAGATAGCTGCGAGCTGCCGACTGGGGCAGGACCAGGAAGCAGAAGGCGATCAGGACCAGCGACACGGTGACGCCGATCTGTCCGGTCAGCAGCATCGGGCGTCGCCCGTACCGGCCCAGCAGCCACATGCCGGTGGAGACGGCGAGCACCGCGACGACACCGTTGGCGATGGTGGCCGTCAGCGCGGCCTGGGTGCCGAGCCCGGTGTCCAGCAGGATCGTGGGCGCGAAGTACATGATCGAGTTGACGCCGGTGAGCTGGGTCAGCGTGGCGAGCGCGAAGCCGAATACCACCAGGCGCCGCACCCACGGGGTGCGCAGATCGCCCCAGCTCGCCTTCGGTTCGTCGGCGTCCGCCATGACCCGCCGCTTGATCTCGGCGAACTCCGGCTCGACCACCTCCGGGTCGCGGATGAGGCCCAGGGTGCGGGCGGCGTCGTCGAAGCGGCCGCGGGAGGCGAGCCAGCGCGGGGACTCGGGCACGAACAGCATGCCGATCCACAGCAGCACGGCCGGGATGGTGGCCAGCGCGAGCATCCAGCGCCAGACGCCGCTTTCGCCCATGGTCTTCGCGATGACCGCGTTCGAGGTGTAGGCCAGGAGCTGGCCGGTCACGATCATCAGCTCGTTCTGGGTCACCAGGCGGCCGCGATGGACGGCGGGGGCCAGCTCGGCGATGAAGACCGGCACGGTGGCGGACGCGCCGCCGACGGCGAGCCCGAGCAGGATGCGGAACAGCACCATCACCACGAGGTCGGGCGCGAGCGCGGTGCCCAGGGCTCCGATGAAGAAGAGCACGGCGAGTCCGAGGATGGCCCGCTTGCGTCCGTAGCGGTCGGAGAGGCGTCCGCCGTACAGGGCGCCGAAGGCGGCACCCGCCACGAGGGAGGACGCGACGATCCCCTCGGTCAGGGGGTTGAGCCCGAGCCCGCCCTTCTCGGCCGAGAGGGCCATGAAGGGGAGCGCACCGGAGATGACGCCGGTGTCGTAGCCGAAGAGAAGTCCGCCGAACGTGGCGATGATGGTGATGACGCGCAGTCTCCGGTAGACCTCGGGCGAGGCGTGTTCCGTGACTGCGGTGCTCTGTGTGGGGGCCTGGGGCGTGTCGTCCCTGACGTCCATGGCCACCTCCTACGGGTAGGTGTGCGGGTGTGGGAAGCCAGTCGGGTCAAGGTCCTGCGTCAGTGGGATGTGGGGAAGGTGAATCCGGCCGTGACCTGCTGGGCGGGCTGCGGCCAGCGGCTGGTGACGACCTTGGGGCGGGTGTAGAAGCGGACGCCCTCGGGGCCGTGGATGGGTGAGTCGCCGATGAGCGAGTCCTTCCAGCCGCCGAAGGAGTAGTACGACATCGGCACGGGCACCGGCACGTTGACGCCGATCATGCCGACCTTGACCCGGCGCTGGAAGCGGCGGGCGGCCTCGCCTGAGCCGGTGAACAGGGCGGTGCCGTTGCCGTACGGGTTGGCGTTGATGAGGCCGATCGCCTCGTCGAGGCTGTCGACACGGACGACCGCGAGGACGGGTCCGAACAGCTCCTCCCGGTACGCGTCCATCTCGGCGGTGACGTGGTCGAGCAGGGACGGGCCGGTGAAGAAGCCCGCGGCGCAGTCGGGGTGGCCGTCGAGCTTCAGCCCGCGGCCGTCGACGACGACGGTGGCGCCCTGGGCGGCGGCGGTGCCCACCGCGTTCTCGACGCGCTCCCGCGCGGCCTGGGTGACCAGCGGTCCCATGTCGGTGCCGGGGGCGTCGCCGGGGCCGACCGTCACCTCGCGGGCCTTGCGCTCCAGGACCTCGACCAGCCCGTCGGCCGCCTCCCCCACCGCCACGGCCACCGAGACGGCCATGCAGCGCTCACCGGCGGAGCCGTAGGCGCCCGCCGTGAGGTGGTTGGCGGCGAACTCCAGGTCGGCGTCGGGTAGGACGACGGCGTGGTTCTTGGCGCCGCCGAGCGCCTGGACCCGCTTGCCGGTGCTGGTGGCGTGCTCGTGCACGTACTTGGCGATCGGGGTCGAGCCGACGAAGGAGACCGCCTCGATGCCGGAGTGGCCGAGGATCGCGTCGACCGCTTCCTTGTCCCCGTGGACGACGTTGAACACGCCGTCCGGCAGTCCGGCCCGCCGGTACAGCTCCGCCACGAAGTTCGCGGCCGACGGGTCGCGTTCGCTGGGCTTGAGGATGAAGGTGTTGCCGGTGGCGATGGCCACGGGGTGCATCCACAGCGGCACCATGGCCGGGAAGTTGAACGGGGTGATGCCCGCCACCACGCCCAGCGGCTGCCGGAAGTCGTGCACGTCCACGCCGCGCGAGACCTGGTCTGAGAAGCTGCCCTTGAGGACGTCGCCGAGACCGCAGGCGAACTCCACGACCTCCCGGCCGCGCACGATCTCGCCGCGCGCGTCGTCGATCGTCTTGCCGTGTTCGGCCGAGATGATCCGGCCCAGCTCCTCCTCGTGCTCCACGAGCAGCTGCCGGAAGGCGAACATCACCTGGGTGCGCAGGGAGAGCGAGGACTCCGACCACTCCTCGGCGGCCCGCGCGGCGGCGGTGACCGCGGCGTCGACGTCGGCGGAGCCGCCGAGGACGACCCGGGCCCGCTCCTGACCGGTGGCCGGGTTGAACACCGGCGCGGTGCGGGGGTCCGCGCCCGTGGCCGGGGATCCGTCGATCCAGTGCTGAATGGTCTTCACGAGATGTCCTTACAGGTAGTGCCGCTGAGCGAGCTTGTGGGCGGCATACGTCTCGTATGCGGCGCGGGTGGAGTCCAGGGCGGAGGTCTGGCTGACCGGCACGTCCCACCAGCCGTGGCCGGGCGGGTTCGGTCCGTAGAGGTCGGTCTCGACGTGCACCACGGTCGTGCGGACGGCGGCCTTGGCCTTCTCCATCGCGGTGCCGAATTCATCGACGGTGGTGGCGTGCAGGACGTCGGCGCCGAGGGAGGAGGCGTTGGTGGCGAGGTCGACGGGAAGTACATCGCCGTCCAGGAGGCCCGAATCGCCGTCGCGGAAGCGGTACTTGGTCCCGAACCGCTGGGAGCCGAGCGCCTCCGACAGCGACCCGATGGACGCGAACCCGTGGTTCTGGACGAGGACGATGATGACCTTCAGGCCCTCGCTGACCATGGTCGAGATCTCCTGGGCCATCATCAGATACGAGCCGTCGCCGACGAGGACGACCACCTCACGCGACGGGTCGGCCATCTTGGCGCCCAGTCCGGCGGCCACCTCGTAGCCCATGCAGGAGTACGCGTACTCGACGTGGTACGCCTTCGGGTCCCGGGCCCGCCACAGCTGCTGGAGGTCGCCGGGCATGGAGCCGGCGGCGTTGATGACCACGTCGCGGTCGTCGAGCGCCTGGTTGAGCGCGCCGAGGATCTCCGTCTGGGCGGGCCGGGGGCCGTGGCCGCGGTGGAAGCACTCCTCCTCGATCTCCCGGGTGCGGGCGATGAGGCGGCTGGTGCGCTCGCGGTGTTCCTGGTCGGTCTCCCAGCCCGTGAGCGCCGCGGACAGCGCCTCGATGCCGAGCCGGGCATCGGCCACCAGCGGCTCCGCCGAGTGCTTCACCGCATCGAGGCGCGCCACGTTGAGGTTGACGAACGTGACGTCCGGGTTGCCGAAGACGGTGTGGCTGGCGGTGGTGAAGTCGGAGTAGCGGGTGCCGATGCCGAGAACGACGTCGGCCTCCCTGGCCAGCTCGTTCGCCGCGTAGGAGCCGGTCGAGCCGAGGCCGCCGACCGCGCACGGGTGGTCCCAGGGCACCGCGCCCTTGCCCGCGTGGGTGTCCGCGACCGGGATGCCGGTGGCTTCGGCGAAGGCGCACAGCCGGGACCGGGCCTCGGAATAGACGACGCCGCCACCGGCCACGATCAGCGGCTTCCTGGCGCCGCGCAGCAGCCGTGCGGCCCGTTCGACGGCGGCCGGTTCCGGCAGCGGGCGGCCCACGTGCCAGACCCGGCGCCGGAAGAAGGACGCCGGCCAGTCGTAGCTCTCCGCCTGGACGTCCTGCGGCAGCGCGAGCGTGACGGCGCCGGTCTCCACCGGGTCGGTCAGCACCCGCATGGCGGCCAGGGCGGCCGGGATGAGCTGTTCCGGACGGGAGACGCGGTCGAAGTACTTGGACACCGACCGGAAGGTGTCGTTGACCGTGACGTCCCCGCCGCGGGTGTCCTCCAGTTGCTGGAGCACCGGGTCGGCCGCCCGGGTGGCGAACATGTCGCTGGGGAGCAGCAGCACCGGGATCCGGTTGGTCGTGGCGAGCGCGGCACCGGTGATCATGTTGGTGGAGCCGGGTCCGGTGGACGCCGTGCAGGCGAAGGTGGCCAGCCGGTCGCGCATCTTCGCGTACGCCACCGACGCGTGCACCATGCCCTGCTCGTTGCGCGCCAGGTAGTACGGCAGGTTCGCCTCCCGGGTGACGGCCGCCTGGAGCAGCGCCTGCCCGATCCCGGCGACGTTGCCGTGCCCGAAGATGCCCCATACGCCGGGGATCAGCCGCTGTTCCCGGCCGTCGCGCTCGCTGTACTGGTTCGCCAGGAAGCGGACCAGGGCCTGGGCCGTGGTGAGGCGAATGGTCGTGTCGGTCACAGCAGGCTCACCGCCCGGTCCACGGCGGTGGCGACGTCGCCGTCCGAGGGGTAGAGCAGGGACCGGCCCACGACCAGGCCCTGTGCGGTGGGCAGCTTGAGCGCCTTGCCCCAGGACGCGAACGCCGCGTCGGGGTCGGTGACTTCGCCGCCCAGCAGCAGCGCGGGCAGCGTCGAGGCGGACAGCACGCGCTCCATGTCGGCGACCACGGGCAGCTTGAGCCAGGTGTAGGCGGTGCGGCGGCCCAGACCGGAGGCGATGCTGACCGACTTGACGACGGCGTCGGTCGACAGGTCGTTGCGGATTCCGCCGTCCTGCCAGCCGCTGAGGAACGGCTCCACCAGCGCGATCAGCCGGCGGTCGTTCAGCTCGTCCACCGCGCGGGCGGTGTTCTCCAGTGCCGACGGGGTCGCGGGGTCGTCCAGGGCGATGCGGGTGAGCATCTTGCCGCCGTCGAAGCCCATCGCGGCGATGGTCTCGGCGTCGTAGCCGGTGAACCGGTCGTCGATCTCGAAGGCCGAGCCGGCGAGCCCGGCGCGGTTCATGGAGCCGAAGACGCTCTTGCCGTCGAGGACGCCGAGCAGCAGCAGGTCCTCCAGGATGTCGGCGGTGGCCAGCACCCCGGTCACACCGGGCCGGTCCAGGGCCGTGCACAGCCGGTCCAGCAGCTCGAAGCGGTCGGCCATGGCGTTGGGGTCGCCGCCGACGCGGTTGGCGCCGCGCGCTGGATGGTCCGCGGCGATGATCATGGCCTTGCCGTGCTCGCCGAGCAGCGAGGTGGCCTTGACCCGTCGTGCGGCCGCGGCCGCGATGGCACCGGGATCGTTGACCCGGGACCCCACGATCCGGCTCACGTTGTCGGACAGCACGTCGTCACACCTTCCGCTGAGGGCCGGCGGCGGAGGCGGGGCCCGCGGAGCGCAGCTTCGCCTCCACCTCGGCCTCCGTGGGCATGGCATCGGAGCAGGCCAGACGGCCCGCCACGATGGCGCCCGCGGCGTTGGCGAAGGCGACCGTACGGCCGGTGTCCCATCCGGCCAGCAGGCCGTGGCAGAGCGCGCCGCCGAACGCGTCCCCCGCGCCGAGGCCGTTGACGACGTCCACCGGCACCGGCGGTATCTCGGCGGCCGAGCCGTCGCGGCCGACGGCCAGCACACCCTTGGGGCCCTGCTTCACCACCGCCAGCTCCACACCGGCGGCGAGCAGCGCCTTGGCGGCGGCGTACGGCTCGGTCTCGCCGGTCGCCACCTCGCACTCCTCGAGATTGCCGACGGCCACGGTGGTGTGTCGCAGGGCCTCGGCGTAGTACGTCCGCGCCTGGCGGGGGTCGTTCCAGAACATCGGCCGCCAGTCGAGGTCGAAGACCGTCGTCCCCGCCTTCGCCCGGTGGGCGAGCGCGGCGAGGGTGGCCGAACGGCTCGGCTCGTCGCACAGCCCCGTTCCGGTGACCCAGAAGATCCGGGCGTCGCGCACGGCGTCGAGGTCCAGTTCGTCGGGGCGGATGTCGAGGTCCGGGGCCTTGGGCAGCCGGTAGAAGTAGAGCGGGAAGTCGTCCGGCGGGAAGATCTCGCAGAAGGTCACCGGCGTCGGCGCGATGTCCGACGTCCCCACGTGGCGGGTGTCGACTCCGTACCCGGCGAGCGCGGTGCGGACGAAGTCCCCGAACGGATCACGGCCCGTCTTGGTGATCACGGCGGAGGGGTGGCCGTGGCGGGCGGCGGCGACGGCGACATTGCTCGGGCTGCCGCCGAGGTACTTGCCGAACGACGTGACCTCCGCCAGCCCCACGCCGGTCTGGAGCGGATACACATCCACTCCGACACGGCCCATGGTCAGCACTTCCAACGGCATAACGCGGTTTCCCTTCGGTTCTGCGGGCCCGGGGATGGCGGAGTTAAAGCGCTTTAAACGCGGCTTCTGCGAGTACGATGCCCTCGCGTAAATGTCATGTCAATAGGTTGTCACTACGGTGTTGCGCGACCTGGTGGCCACGACCCGTCAGGACCAGGTGGCCAGGTATTCGCCGATCGTCCGGCGCATGAAGACGGACGACTCCCTGGCCCGCTCCTCCCAGGCGAAGACGCAGGCCGTGAGGGTGCCGTCGAAGCCGTTCGCGCGCAGCTCGCGGAAGAGCTCACCGAAGTCGACCTCGCCCTGGCCGATGTCGAGGTGCTGGTGCACACGGGCCGGGGTCCCGGGCGGGTTGAGGATGTAGCGAAGGCCGGACGAGGCGGTGTGGTCCAGGGCGTCGGCCAGGTGGACATGGGTGAGGAGGTCCCCCGCGTACCGGATGATGCCGGGCGCGTCGTCGCCGATGTGGAAGGTGTGCGGCGCGCAGTACAGGAAGCCGACGTTGGGGTGGTTGATGCCCCGGATCAGGTTGACGGCGTCGTAGCCGTTCTCGACGAAGTCGTCCGGATGCGGCTCCAGCGCGAGGCGGATGCCCTCCCGCTCCAGCAGCGGCAGCAGGTCGTCCATGGACTTCCAGAACTGGGCCTCACTGCGGTCCGGGTCCTCGGGGCGCCCGTTGAACTCGGACACCATGCTGTCCACGCCGAGATCGGCGGTGATCTGGATGGCGCGTTTCCAGTAGCGGACGGCGGCCTGCCGCGCGTCCTCGTCCGGCCCCGACCAGCGGAACAGGGGCAGGACGGAGGAGATCCCGACGCCCGCCGCGTCCAGCGCCTTGCGGAAGGCGGCCACGGTGGCATCGTCGACACGCGGGTGGCGGAAGAAGGGGATGAAGTCCTCCCGCGGGGAGAGCTCGATCCACTCGTAGCCCAACTCGGCTATCACGGCGGGCAGTTCGAGGAGCGGGATGTCGCGGAGCATGTAGGGATCAAGGGAGATCTTCATGGGGGAATGCCTCCGGGTCGTGGGGAGACGGCACGGCGGTGGGCGCCGTGAGGTCCGCCGCTTCGGGGAGCCGGTCCACGTCGACACCGTGGACCGGCGCCAACTCATGTTTGAGCGCGGCAAGTTCGGCGCCGCCGGCCATGTGGTTGGTCAGCTCTTCGAGACCGACCTCGCTGCGGTCGGCGCTGAGTTCGAGGGTGCCGAGACGCAGCACGCTGAAGTGATCGCCGACCATGTAGGCGTGGTGCGGGTTGTGAGTGATGAAGATGACGCCGAGGCCGCGGGCGCGGGCGGCGGCGATGTACTTCAGCACCACGCCGGACTGCTTCACCCCGAGGGCCGCTGTCGGCTCGTCCAGGATCAGCGCGCGGGCGCCGAAGTAGACGGCGCGGGCGATCGCCACGCACTGGCGCTGGCCGCCCGAGAGGGTGCCGATGGGCTGTTCCAGATCGTCCAGGACGATGCCCATGTCGCGCAGCTCTTCGTCTGCGGTCTTCTTCATCTTCTCGATGCTGAGGCGGCGCAGCGGCCAGGGTCCCTTCGTCATCTCGGAGCCGAGGAAGAAGTTGCGCCACACCGGCATGAGCGGCACGGTCGCCAGGTCCTGGTAGACGGTGGCGATGCCCTTGTCGAGGGCCTCGCGGGGGGTGGTGAAGCGCACCTTCGCGCCGTCCACGAGGAATTCACCCTCGGTGTGCTGGTGCAGTCCGGAGATGATTTTGATGAGGGTGGACTTGCCCGCGCCGTTGTCGCCGAGGACGCAGGTCACCCGGCCGGGGCGGACGGTGAGGTCGACGCCGTGCAGGGCGCGGACGTTGCCGTAGGACTTGCCCGCCCCGCGCAGTTCGACGATGGCGGCGCCGTCCCCGGGCGCGGCGTCCGCGAGGGCCGTGTGGGTGGCGTTGGTGGTGGTCATGGGGTCACCTCCGGGTCGCCGTGCGGCGGACCCACAGATTGATCAGGGCGGCGCCGAGCAGCATCACGCCGAGGAACGCCTTGAACCAGTCGGGGTTCCAGCCGGCGTAGACGATGCCCTGCTGGACCATGCCGAACATGAAGGCGCCGAAGACGGGACCGATCGCGGAGCCGTAGCCACCGGTCAGCAGACAGCCGCCGATCACCGCCGCGGCGATGTAGATGAATTCCTGGCCCACGCCCTCGCCGGACTGCACGGTGTTGAACGAGAACAGGTTGTGCATGCCGACGAACCAGGCGCCGAAGCCGACCAGCATGAACAGCGAGATCTTGGTGAAGGTCACCGGGACGCCGACCGCGCGGGCCGATTCCTTGTTGCCGCCGACGGCGAAGATCCAGTTGCCGTACTTGGTGCGGAGCAGCACCCAGGTGGCCAGGGCCGCGAAGACCAGCCACCATACGACGGTGATCTTCACCTGGGCGCCGCCGACGTCGAACGAGGAGGCGAACAGCGCCTTGGCCTGGTCGAACCCCTCCATGGTGCTGATGTCGTCGGTCGACACATTGCCGGTGACCAGCTTGGTGACCGCGAGGTTCACGCCCTGGAGGATCAGGAAGGTGCCGAGGGTGACCAGGAAGCTCGGCAGACCGGTCCTGACCAGCATCCAGCCGTTGAACATGCCGACCGCCAGCGACACCACCAGGGCGATGATCACGCCCGACCACACGTTCAGCGTCAGCTGGTAGCTGAGCATGCTCGCGGTGAGCGCCGAGGTGATCACGGCGACGCCGGACGACAGGTCGAACTCGCCGCCGATCATCAGGAGCGCCACCGGCAGCGCCATGATGCCGATCGTCGACGACTGGTACAGGATGTTGGCCATCGACCCGGCGTCGCGGACCGGTGGCGCCGCGACGAGGAAGAACACGAAAACGGCGACGGCGCCGAGGAAGACCCCGACCTCCGGCTGGGCCAGCAGCCTGAACACCAGGGAGCGCCGCGTGGTCCGGCCGTCGGTCGGCTTCGAGCCGGGAGCCGGTGGCGTGGTCACCGCGGGGGCCGCCTGCTGGGCCATGCTCATCACCGGTTGCCCTTCGCGGCGAACTTCGCGACGGTGTCGACGTTGGACTTGTCCACGAAGGCCGGGCCGGTCAGCACGGGCTCTTCACCGCCGCCGCTGTAGTTGCCGTTGTTCTTGTAGAGCCACAGCGAGTCCACCGCCAAGTAGCCCTGGAGATAGGGCTGTTGGTCCACGGCGAACTGGACACTGCCCTTCTCGATGGCGGAGATGAGGTCCTTGTTGAGGTCGAAGGTCGCCACCTTCGCCCTGCTGCCCGCCTCGGACGCCGCCTGCGCGGCGGTGAGCGCGAACGGGGCGCCGAGCGTGACCACCTCGTCGATGGACTTGTCCTGCGAGAGCTTGGCGTTGATGGTCGACTTCACCGACGGCATGTCGGTGCCGTTGACATAGAGGATGTCGGTCTTGCCGTGGAAGGTCTTCTTCACTCCGGCGCAGCGCTCTTCGAGGTTGACGTCGCCCTGGGCCTGGATGACGCACAGGGCGTGCTTGGCGCCGGTGGTGTTGATCTTGCTGCCGAGTGCCTGCCCTGAGACGGATTCGTCCTGGCCGAAGAACGACAGCAGACCCTGCTTCTTCCAGACGGACAGCCCGGCGTTGAAGCCGACGACCGGGATACCGGTCTTCTCGGCCTTGGCCACCACGGCCTTCAGGGCGTCCGGCTTGGCCAGGGTGACGGCGATGCCGTCGACCTTCTGGTCGATGGCGTTCTGCACCAGGTTGGCCTGGTCGCCCGCGTTCTCGTCGCTGGAGTAGATGAGCTTGACGTTGTCCTTGGCGGCGGCGGCCAGGGCGCCCTTGCGGATGGTGTCCCAGAAGGTGTCGCCCGCGGGCGCGTGGGTGACCATCGCGATCCTCATCCGGGGAGTGGACGCCTTGCCCGCGGACACGTTGTCGCCCGCCTCCTGGGCCTTCTTCCCGCCGGAGCTGCTGGAACAGCCCGCGAGGACCAGGGCGGCCGAGGCGGCCACGGCCACGACGGGGACGGCTCTTCGGGAGCGGGAACGGGAACGGGTACGGGAAACGCGGTTCATGGCGCGCACCTCACTGTGCAGCTGGAAGGGGGACGGGAGGGAGAGCGGACGGAAGCCGGGCGCACGGCCGTGTGGTGCCGTATGCGCGAACCCGCTTCGCCGGGACGACCAGATGTGACCGGGACCGGCCAAGAGCGATTAAAGCGCTTTAAGTGCTGGTACTATCGACTCGTTTCGAGAGCGTGTCAAGGGCGTTGTGCGAGGAGATCGCCGGCCGGGAGGTACAGGTGGACGATGCCGATTCCGAGCGCCGCCAGAACGGCGCGAACAAACGCCCCCGACTCGAGGACGTGGCGGCCCGCGTAGGTGTGTCCACCGCGTCCGTCTCCCTGGTGCTGCGCGGTGTGTCCGGCCCCAGCGAGCGCACCCGGCAGCGCGTCCTGAAGGCCGCGGCCGAGCTGGGCTACCAGGCGGACCGCACCGCCAGCCTGCTCGCCAGCAGGCGCACCCGGCTGCTCGGCGTGATGGTCGACGTGCACAGCCCGTACCACGCCGAAGTGGTCGACTTTCTGCACACGGCCGCCGAGGAGGTCGGCTACGACCTCGTCCTCAGCACCCTGACCCGGACCCGCGACGAGCACACCGCCGTCGAGACCCTGCTGGCCTTCCGCAGCGAAGCCCTGATCCTCCTCGGCCCGACCTCCCCCGCCGACACGCTCGCCTCGCTCGACCGCAAGGCCCCGGTGATCGTCGTCGGCCGCCGGATCACCGACGAGCAGCTGGACGTGGTCCGCACCGCGGACGACGACGGGGTCGGCCAGACAGTCGACCATCTGGTGGGGCTCGGCCACCGCGCCATCACCTATGTCGACGGCGGCAAGGGCGTCATCGCCACCGACCGGCGCCGCGGCTACCGCACCGCCATGCGCCGCCACGGCCTGGACGCCCACATCACGGTCCTGCGCGGCGACAACACCGAGGCGGCCGGCGAGCGCGCCGCCCGCCACCTGCTCGACGGCGCCACCCTGCCCACCGCCGTGGTCGCCTTCAACGACCAGTGCGCCATCGGTGTCCTGGCCGCCCTCTCCCGCGCCGGTGTCGCCGTCCCCGGCGAGGTGTCCGTGGCCGGATACGACGACGACACCCTCTCCCGGCTGAGCTGCTTCAACCTGACCACGGTCAGCCAGAACGCCGAGCAGCAGGCCCGGCACGCGGTGACCGCCGCCGTCGAACGCCTCGACCAGGGCCGCACCGCCTTCCGCGAGGTCGTCCTGAGCCCGCAACTCGTCGTCCGCGGCACGGTGGCCGAGCCCGCCTGACCCGCTCGCCACAGCTCGTCACAGAACGAGGGACTCCCCACGCGCCCTGCGCAGGGAGTCCCTCATCGCCACTCGGCAGAGCGCCTCAGATCAGGACTGGGGGCGGCTACCGTGGTTGGCACCGTTCTTACGACGGGCCTTCTTCTTGCGACGTCGCTTCGACGACATGTCGCCCTCCTTCCAACGATGCTCTACCTGTGCCGATCACATCGATGTTTCACGCGGTGATCATGGCGCGCGTACCCACCTCGCACCACGTCACCCCTCATTTCATTGTGAAGCACCTCACGCCACGGTCGCGCGATGGCCTAGCTTGCTAGGATGCTAGCATCGCCTGTGTGGGCGATGAGGACGTCAAGCAGTTCAACGTGTACCTGCCGATCGGGCTGATCAAGCAGGTCAAGTACCGCGCCATCGAGTCGGGCTCGTCGTTGTCGGCGCTGGTCGCCGACGCGCTGCGCGCCTATCTCGACGACGCCGATGGGTCCGGACAGCAATCGACCGAGCAGGAGAGCTGACATGGCAACCGAAGGCATCGAGGCCGTGTTCCTCACGACGCACAACTGGGGCAAGGCGGCGAAGTTCTTCCAGACACTCGGCTACGAGCTGGAGTTCGCGACGGACCACAACTCCGGCCAGCTCCGCAACGGCGACGGGCCCTATGTGTTCATCGCCGAGGTCCCCGAGGACCAGGAGCCCGAGACGCGGATGGTGCTGAAGGTTGCCGACGCGGACGCGTTCCAGCCCGATCCGGCCGCCGTCGAGGTGGTCACGCCATTCGAGGACACGCATTACGGGACCAGGGAGATGACCGTCCGCGACCCCGACGGGCGGCTGTGGAGCCTCCAGGCTCCCGCCGGGAAATGATCCGCGGCGAAGGGTGAGGACACCATGACGGACGAGCAGATCGAGGCGCCGGACAGCACCGCGGCGCGGACGGCCCTGTGGCGGGCCATGCATGTCCAGGTGGACGCGCTACCGCATGTGGTCGAGGACGAGATCGGGCTGCGACTGGTGGCGCCCGGTGAGGGGTGGCGGGAGCGGCCGGACATGGATCCGGACGCCACCAGCGGCTTCCGGGCGGCCATGGTGGCCCGGGCGCGGTTCATCGAGGATCTGATCGCGGAGCAGGCCGGGCGCGGCGTCGGCCAGTACGTCATCCTGGGTGCGGGCCTGGACACCTTCGCCCAGCGCAGGCCGGAGATCGCCTCCCGGCTGCGGACCTTCGAGGTGGACCAGCCCGGCCCCCAGGCGTGGAAGCGCCGACGGCTCACCGAACTCGGCTATGGCATCCCGGAGTGGCTGCGTCTGGTGCCGTTCGACTTCGAAGCGGGCGGGTCCTGGCTGGAGCGGCTGACCGCTGCCGGGTTCGATCCCGGGCAGCCCGCGGTCATCGTGTCCACCGGCGTCAGCATGTACCTCACCGAGGACGCCACCACCGCCACCCTGCGCCGGATCGCCGGGCTCGCTCCCGGGTCGACGTTCGCCATGACGTTTCTGCTGCCGGTCGAACTCGTCGACGACGCCGACCGGCCCGGGCTCCGGGCGAGCGCGGAGGGCGCCCGGGCGTCCGGGACGCCGTTCCTCAGCTTCTACACCCCGCGGGAGATGCTGGCCCTGGCCCGCGAGGCCGGTTTCCGGGACGCCCGCCATGTGTCGGGGGCCTCGCATGCCGCGCGCTACTTCGCCGACCGCGCCGATGGCCTGCGTCCATCAAGCGGAGAAGACCTGCTGGTGGCCACCACCTGACCTCCCGAATCCAGCTGGCACACCCGGGCGCAGGGACACCACGCAGCTCAGGGGCCCGTCATCCATGACGGGCCCCTTTCGCGTGTGCCGCCACCACAAACTTCGCGGCGCCTTATTGACGCTCCCGGAACGCCACACCTAGCGTGCTCGACGCAAATTGACAATCTGCATTCCAGGCGAGGACTGTCAGGAGGGCGCGACTCCATGCGCGTCATCGTGATCGGGACCGGTGTCGTCGGTTCGGCCAGCGCGTACCGCCTGGCCAGAAGCGGTTGCGAGGTGGTGGTCCTGGAGGCCCGGGGCGCGGGGTCGGCCGCCTCCCACGGCAACGCGGCCAAGATCGCCCTCGCCGAGAGCGGCCCCGTCCCGGCCCCGGGCGTCGTGTTCCAGTCGCTGCGGTGGATGCTGAAGCCGGACAGCCCGCTGTACATCAGGCCCTCGCTCGCTCCGTCCTTCGTGAGGTTCATTCTGGGCATGGCCGCGCACTGCACCGACCGGGCCTTCCGCAGCGGGCTGGAGACCCATCTGCGGCTGGCCGAGGGCACCGTGGACCTCCTCGACGGCTGGGCCGAGGACGGCATCGGCTTCGAGATGCACCGGGCCGGTGTGCTGCTCGCCTTCGAGAGCCGGAAGCGCTACGAGGAGCAACTGGGCGCGCTCGATGTCTTCGAGCGGTTCGGCACGGTCCCGGAGCGGCTGCACGGGGACGCCGTCCGCGTACGGGAGCCCGCGCTGTCCCACCGGATCCGCCACGGCCTGTACTTCCCCGACGACCGCCAGGTGGAGCCGGACTCCCTCACCCGTGGACTGGTGCGGCGCTGCCGGGATTTGGGGGTGACGATCCACGAACACACCCCGGTACGGCGCGTCCTGCGGCGCGGCGACGGAGTGACGGGTGTGCTGACCGACAAGGGCGAGTTCACCGGGGACGCGCTGCTGCTGGCCGCCGGGGTGTGGACCGGGCGGGTGTCCCGGCAACTGGGCGTTCCCCTGCCGACCCGGCCGGGCAAGGGCTACAGCGTCGACTACTCCCCCGCCCCCGTCGACCTGCGCACCTCGCTCACGCTGGAGGACGCCCGGGTCGCCGTGACACCGCTGAACGGAATGGTGCGACTACTGGCCGGGACGATGGAGTTCGGCGGCCTGGACGAGCGGATCCGGCCCCGTCGTATCGCCGCCATCAAGCGCGCCGCAGCCGAGGCGCTCCCCGGCTGGGGCAGCCCCACGGGAGAGGCGGCGCCCTGGGCGGGGCTGCGGCCGATGACCCCCGACGGCCTGCCGGTCATCGGGCGGCTCGACCCGCTGGAGAACGTCTACGTCGCCTCCGGCCGCGGAATGCTGGGGCTCACCCTGGCCCCCGCGACCGCGGAGATCATCACTGAGGCCATCACCCGGCGGCGCACTCCCCCGGTGGCGGAAACCGTCTCCCCCGGCCGTTTCACCCGTGGATGACGCCACCACCCCCGCCCGACCGGGCGAGGATGGGCACGTCGGGGCGGACACCCGCCGTCAGCACAGAGCAAGGGGTATTCACATGGCTCAGCCGGACGCACCGTCGGCAGCAGGCTCCGCGAACCGGGCGCTGCGGCCGGTCAGCGGCGGCACCCGCAAGGAGGAGGTCGTCGAGGCGATCCGCCGCGCGCTGCTGGCCGGGGAACTCGCCCCGGGCCAGCGGGTGAAGGAGGTCGAGCTGGCCGCCGTGCTGAACGTGAGCAGGCCGACCCTGCGGGAGGCCCTGCACGCCCTCATCCACGAGGGAGCCCTGGTCCAGGAGCCGTACAAGGGGATCCGGGTCGCGGAGACCAGCCCCGAGGTGCTGCTCGACCTCGCGGACGTCCGGGTGTCCCTGGAGACCATGGCCGCGCTCCGGCTGGCCGAGGACCCCCGGGGCGCGGGGGTGGCGGCTCTGCGGCAGGCCCTGGACGACCACGAGGCCGCCGTGCGGCGGGCGGATCCGGTGGCGGCCGACCTCACCCATCTGGAGTTCCACCGCACGCTGTGGCTGGCGTCGGGCAACGCGATGCTGACCAAGATCTGGCCGCTGGTCGCCGCCCAGATCCGGATGGCCATGACGGTCGACCAGCTCACCCGTGACGATCCCCAGCGCGACCTCGAACTGCACCGGCGGCTGGTCGAGGTCATCGAATCCGGCGACGCGACACGCATCCGCGCCGAAGTGGACCTGCACATCCGGTCGAGTGCGGAAGAACTCGTCCACCTCATGCGAGACCCCCAGCAGTCCCCCGAGAAGTCCCCCCAGAAATTCGAGAGTTGAGGAGATTCCATGAATGCCCCGCAGTTCACCGGCGTCCTCGCCGCCGTCGTCACACCGCTGACCGCGGACGGAACGGCCGTGGACGCCGAGGGTGTCGGGCGCCAGGCCGAGCACATCATCTCCGGTGGCATCGGCGGTCTCGTACCCGGCGGCAGCACGGGTGAGTTCACCACCCTGAGCACCGCGGAGCGCAAGCACGTGACCGAGCTGTACGTCGAGGCCGCCGCGGGGCGGGTCCCGGTCGTCGCGGGCACCGGTGCGCTGAGCACCGCCGAGACTGGCCGACGCCTATGCCCCCGCGCCGCTGGCCAGGGTCAACAGGTACGGCATCCCGTGGGTCTCCCTGATCACCGCGCTCGTCGTGAGCGCGCTGTTCCTGCTGCCCTTCCCCAGCTGGTACCAGCTGGTGTCCGTCGTCTCCGCCGGGCTGGTGCTCAGCTATCTCATGGGCAGCGCCATCCTGCCCGTGCTGCGCCGCACCGCGCCGGACCTCCGCGGCACATGGTGGCTGCCCGCCTATCGCGTGTGGGCGCCCACCGAGTACGCCGCCGGGCTGTTCATCGTCTACGCCGCCGGTTTCTCCTCGCTCGTCCAGCTGCTCATCATCACCCTCGCGGGACTCGCCGTGTACGGGGCCTACACCTCGGTGCGCAGCGGCTGGGTCCGCCGGGGCACGGGACGGGCCCTGTCCGCCCTCTTTCTGGTGGCGTGGATCGTCATCACCGCGCGCGGAGGCTGGTTCATGCACGTCAGCGGGGTGCAGCGGCCGGGCAGCTGGGCCTTCCCCTGGTACATGGGGGCCATGGTGGCGAGCGTCGCGCTGTTCCTCGCCGCGCTGAGAGCGGCGAGCACTCGACCGCGCGCTCGCGGAGGTCCGTCCCGCCACCTCCCCCGAACCGCCCGCGCCCGATGCGGTACATCCGCATTCGGGTGGGTAAGTGGCCTGGTGTGCGCTGGCTGAGCAACTTCCGGACAGCGATGGCGTTCGCCCTGGTGGGGCCGCTGATCGTTTCCTTGCTGCTGGTGCCGTTCCGTACCGCCTTTCCCCGGACCGACGCGGCTCTCGTGCTGGTGTCGGTGGTGGTGGCGGTTGCCGCCCTGGGCTACCGCAGCGCCGGAGTGGTGGCGGCCCTGTCGGCCACCGTGTGGTTCGGCTTCTTCCTGACCCGGCCGTGGGGCGCGGCGACCGTCACCAGCGCCCAGGAGGGCTGGACGGCCGCCCTGCTGCTCGTCATCGGACTCGCCGTCTCCGAGCTGGCGGTCCGTGCCCTCAGCCAGCGCGACCGGGCCCAGGCGGCACACGGCCGCCTCAAGCTGCTGCACGACGCCGGTACGGCCATCGGCGCCACCCTCGACGCGGAGCGGACCGCGCAGGAGCTGGCGCGGGTGGCGGTGGGCCGGTTCGCCGACTTCGTCACCGTCGATCTGGCGGTGTGCGTCCTGGCCGGGGAGGACGTGCCCTCGGGCGGCGCCACGCAGGTGCGCCGGGTGGCGCTGACCGGGGTCCGCTCCGGCCATCCGCTGCTCCCCGTGGACGGCCCGCCCAGGCTCGCCCTGTCCGACCCTCGGGCCCGCGGATCGCCGGTCGGCCACCCGAGGATCGAGCCCGACCTGCGGGCCTGTGTCGACTGGCAGACGCTGGTCCCCGAGCCCGCCGGGGCGGTGCTGGACTACGGCATGCGGTCGCTGATCACGGCCCCGCTGCGGGCGCGCGGCAGTGTGCTGGGGACGGTCGGCTTCTGGCGTACGCGGGACACCCGGCCCTTCACCGACACCGATCTGTCCGACGCCGGGGAACTGGCCGCCAAGGCCGCCACGGCCATCGACAACGCGCGCCGCTACACCCGTGAGCGGGCCACAGCGCTGGCACTCCAGCGCGCCCTGCTGCCGCGGCATCTGCCCGGGCAAACGGCCGTCAACGTGGCCTCCCGCTATCTGCCCGCGGATTCCCGGGCCGGAGTGGGCGGCGACTGGTTCGATGTGATCCCGCTCTCCGGCAGCCGCGTGGCGCTGGTCGTCGGGGATGTGGTCGGCCACGGCATCAACGCCTCCGCCACCATGGGGCGGCTGCGCACCGCCGTGCGCACCCTGGCCGATGTGGATCTGCCGCCCGACGAACTCCTCACCCACCTCGACGACCTGGTCGTCCATCTCACCGACGACGAGCGGGACACCAGCCCCGACGAGGACATGGACGCGGACACGGCGATCACCGGCGGGGTGGGGGCGACGTGTCTGTACGCGGTCTACGACCCGGTCTCCCGGCACTGCGCGATGGCCTCGGCCGGACACCCGCTGCCCGTCCTCGTCGCCCCCGGTGGCCGGGCCGATCTGGTGCTCGGCTTCACCGGCCCGCCCCTCGGCGTGGGCGGCCTCCCGTTCGAGACCACCGAGCTGGACCTGGCCCCGGGCAGTGTCCTCGCCCTGTACTCCGACGGTCTGGTGCGCTCCAGCGACCGCGACATCGACGTGGGGCTGACGAAGCTGTGCGACGCCCTGTCGGTGCCGGAGGTGTCACTGAACGCGGCCTGCGACACCATCCTGCGGGCGCTGGCGACCGACCGCCCGGCGGACGACATCACGCTGCTGCTCGCCCGTACCCACGCCCTGACCCCGGACCGGGTCGCCAGCTGGGACCTCGACGCCGATCCGGCCCTTGTGGTGCAGGCCCGGAAACTGGCCGTCGAACAGCTCGACGCCTGGGGGCTGTGGGATCTGGCGTTCATCACCGAGCTGCTGGTCAGCGAGCTGGTCACCAATGCCATCCGCTACGGCGCCACGCCGATCCGGCTGCGGCTGATCCGCGACCGCAAGCTGATCTGCGAGGTGTCCGACGCCAGCAGCACCACGCCCCATCTGCGCCGCACCCGTGTCTTCGACGAGGGCGGCCGCGGCCTGGTGCTCGTGGCCCAGCTCAGCCACAACTGGGGCACACGCCAGACCACCGCCGGGAAAACCATCTGGTGCGAGCAGAAGCTCCCGGCCTCCGACCAGGATTCCGGTCTTGCGCCTCATGGGAACGCGGCACCTCGCTTCTGACGCGATGATGAGGGTATGACCGCCAGTTCCCGCGCCCAGTCGTTCGACGCAGCCGCGGCTCAGTACGCGGCGAGTCGGCCTTCTTATCCAGCCGCGCTCTTGGACTCCATCGAGGAGTTCGCAGGCTGTCGTCTGGCGGGTGCCCGGGTCGCCGATGTCGGCGCGGGTACCGGAATCGCCAGCGTGCTGCTGCGGGAGCGGGGTGCCGATGTGATCGGTGTGGAGCCGGGTGAGGCCATGGCCGGCGAGTTCCACCGGGCGCTCCCTGAGGTGCCGGTCGTGCGAGGTGACGGTAACGCTCTGCCGCTGGCCGAGGCCTCCTGCGACCTCATCACGTATGCGCAGTCCTGGCAGTGGACCGACCCCGGCCGGTCCGTCCCGGAGGCGTTGCGTGTCCTGCGGGCGGGCGGTGCGCTGGCGATCTGGTGGAACACCACGGCCTTCGACGTGCCGTGGATCCGCGAGCAGCACGCGCGCATCGCGCGCCACTGCGGGGTGGAGCCAAGGTCTGCGGTGCGCCCTTCCGACAGCGATGCCATCCGGTTGGCGGGGCTGAGGGGGCTGCGGGTTGTGCGCCGTCAAGTGCGCTGGAGCCGGACCGTCGCTCTGGACACGCATCTCGCCAACATTGGCAGCCGCTCGGCATTCCTCGTCCTCGAAGAGGCCGCTCGCCACGCGTTCTTCGTCGATGAGCGGGAGCGGCTGAGCAGGATCTTTCCTCGCCAGGAGGTGGTAGAGACCTACGTGGTCGATCTCTTGGTGGCGCTCCGCCCCCGACGCTGTGCGGCAGCGGTGAGGCGGTGCGGTGGGCCGGATCCCGAATGGTCCGAACTCGTCGCGGGCGAAGACCCGGCCCCCAACCGCCACGACCACCGACCCGGTGATCGTTTCAGGTCACGGCACTAGCAGGACTCCGTTAAGGCGTGTGGACCGCTCGACCACATTGCGGTTCTTGCAGGCCACCGGATCGACGGCCACCCGCCAGTCAATCAGCCCGCCGTCGTCTGCGCGGTCGGCAGGACGCCGGAGCACGCGGTCCCAGGTCCCGTCGGCGGCCCAGCGGCGGTGGCGGGCCCACACGGTCTTCCAGGATCCGAATCCGGCTGGGAGGTCTCGCCAAGGAACACCGGTGCGATACCGGTAGACGATCGCCTCGACAATGAGGCGTTGATCGGCCCGCGGCCTGTCGCGACAACCGGTACTGGAGGGCAGCAGAGGCCGGATGCGATCCCACTGCCGGTCGGTCAGCCGGGCGTTACGAGGCATCAGGATCAGACCGCAGAGGTGCTGCGCAGCCGGGCCGGCGGCCCGGCCGGGCTCAGCCAATCGTCTTGATCACCCGGGCGGGCACTCCCGCGACCACGGTGCCGCCAGGGACATCATGAGTGACCACCGCACCGGCAGCGACCACCGCACCGGCGCCGATGGTCACCCCCTGCGTAATCACGGCAGCCGTCCCGATCCAGACGTCGTCCTCGATGACGATCGGGGCGAAGGAGAGGTACTCGCGGCGCTTGGCCAGGGGCAGTGGATGGCCTCCGGTGATGAGGCTGACCTTGGGGGCGATCATGACGCCGTTCCCGATACGGATGCCCCCCTTGTCCATGAAGGTGCATCCCTGGTTGACGAAGACGTTTTCCCCGAACGTCGTGTTCAGCCCGTTCTCGGTAAAGAACGGCGGGTAGATCACCACCGACTCCGGCAGCGGGCCGCCGAACACAACAGAAAGTAGTTCCGCGCGACCTTCGCTGTCGCTGAACGGAAGCACGTTCAGTCGAGACGTCACATCAGTCACCTCCACGATCCGCTCCGCATGGCGCGCGAACTCAAGCGTCTGGACATACATGACCTGCTCTGTGCGGGTAGACATGCGCTGATCCCACCACCGCGCAGAACACTTGATCAAACAACCCTCCACCACACCAGACACAACCAATGGTTGTGGAAGTAGGGTGGAAGCGTGGATGTTGAAGCACTGCGGACGTTCGTGGCCGTCGCCGGGACCGGCCAGTTCCAGGCCGCGGCCGACGAACTGGGGATCAGCCAGCAGGCGGTCTCCAAGCGGATTGCGGCCCTGGAGAGGCACATCGAGGTCACGCTCCTGGTGCGGACGTCCCGAGGCTCCCGGCTGAGCCTGGACGGGCAGGTCTTCTTGCCGCACGCCAAGAAAGTCCTGGCGGCCATCGAGCAGGCCGAGCAGGCCGTGCGCCCCGGAAGCCGTCCCTTGCGCGTCGACGTCCTCAATCGGCGTATCTCCCCGGCCCAGGCCGTCTATCGGTTCTACCGCTCCCACCCCGAGACGGACCTGGACGCGGTCACGCTGAGCAAGGAGAACGCCGCCCAGGCCGTCCAGGCGGTGCTCGAAGGGACCGTCGACGCGTCCTTCCGTGCCCTGCCAGCAGCCCAGGTCCCGGCCGGGATCAGCGCCGAACGACTTCTGGACGTACCCCTGGAGCTCCTGGTCGGCCCCGGCCACCCCCTGGCTGACGTGCCCTGGCTCAGTCCTGCGGACCTGGGCGGTCACCGCATCTGGATCCCCGGGATCAGGCCGAGCACGGAGTGGGCAGCGTTCTACCAGGCACTGTCCGAGGCCTTCGGCCTGAGCATCGACGCACTCGGCCCCAACTTCGGTGACGAGGCACTGATGGACACTCTGGCCGACTCGGCCTCGCTGGCCACCCTCGTCGGCAGCGGGGACCGGTACCTGTGGCCCCAGACCCACGACCTACGGCGCATCCCGTTGCACGACCCGACCCCGGTCTACCCGCACGTGCTGCTGTTCCGCAGCGGAGACCAGCACCCTGTGCTGACCGCGCTACGCAACCATCTGCGCGCTGCAGGCCCGCGAACCCCGCACGACGCGTGGGCACCGGACTGGGTAGCCCGCTGACCACCGAACTGACAGACACGGCCCAGGTTCTCTCGAACTTGGTGTCCTGCTGGGCAGGGGTTGGTGGCAGGCGGTGAGGAAGGCGTGGGCGGCGGTCACGAGAGTGACATGGTGGTGCCAGCCCGGCCAGGAGTCGATCACCCAGGCCGCCGGGGCGATGAGCGGCAGCATGCGTGCGCAGATCCGACGCTGCACCGGCACGGGGTCCCAGGTGGACTGGTTCACGAACTGCTGAAGGTTCTGCCCGTTGCCGTCCGGCAGCCGACCGGCCATGGCCTGAATCGACTTGCGGCGGCCGCCCAGCATCAGCCCCCGCAGTCAGCAGTCACCCTTGGCCCGCTGGTCCTTGCGCGGCACTGAGGCGAACACATCAGCTACGCATGACGCCAGCCCGGCCCGTACACGGTTCACTTCGTGTGCATCCACACATCCAACATGCCTAGCCGAGCTTCTTGAGCAGCTCGGTGGCGAGGGGGCCGGAGGAGGCGGGGTTCTGGCCGGTGACGACGTTGCGGTCGACCTCTACGTGCGGGGCCCACGCCTCGCCGGCCTCGACGGTGATTCCGGCATCGGTCAGCCGGTCCTGGAGCAGCCACTTGGCGGCCGCGGCGCTGCCCGCCAGCTGCTCTTCGGTGTTCGTGAACGCGGTGATCCGGTAACCGGCGTAGGCGTTGGTGCCGTCCTCCTTGACCGCCGCCAGCAGCGCGGCCGGGCCGTGGCACACCACGCCCACCGGCAGCCCCCGGTCCACCGCCCGCGTCAGGATCCGCCCGGAGTCGGCGTCGACCGCGAGGTCCTCCATGGGGCCGTGGCCACCGGGGACGTACACCGCGTCGAAGTCCTCCAGCCGCACATCGGCCAGGACGGCCGGGCGCTGGAACTCGGCGGCGGTTTCCACCACCGTGGTGAGCCGCTCGGCCTCCTCGGCGCCACCAGCGGCCTCCGGAGCCAGGCTGACGGGGTCGACCGGGGACACCACGCCGCCGGGAGTGGCCACGGTGACCTCATGCCCGGCGCTCTTGAAGGCCTCCAGCGGGACGACGGCCTCCTCCGCCCAGAATCCCGTGCGGTGCTTGCTGCCGTCCGCCAGCGTCCATGCGTCGGCTCCGGTCATCACAAAAAGGATCTTCGCCATGGTGCTCTCCTCGTAGCGGTGTTTCGTGCCTGCCCCGCACACTAGGTCCGCCGGTCGTTGAAGATCCAATCACCGCGGTGACACCGCCTCGCGTCATCACTCTGCGCATGATCCCGACGATTGATCCCGACGATCGATTACGCTCGGCGGATGGCGAAGTACTTCGATGTTCACCCCGACAATCCCCAAGCGCGCACGATCGGCAACCTGGCCGACAGGATCCGCTCCGGCGCGCTGGTCGCCTACCCGACGGACTCCTGCTTCGCGCTGGGCTGCCAGATGGGCAACCGCGACGGCATCAGCCGCATCCGGTCGATCCGCGATCTCGACGACCGTCACCACTTCACCCTGGTGTGCCAGGATTTCGCGCAGCTGGGTCAGTTCGTGCACATCGACAAGGATGTGTTCCGCGCGATCAAGGCGGCGACGCCCGGCAGCTACACCTTCATCCTCCCCGCCACGAAGGAGGTGCCGCGTGCGCTGCCGCACCCGAAGAAGAAGACGGTAGGCGTGCGCATTCCGGACCACACCGTGACCCAGGCGCTCCTCGCCGCCCTCGGCGAGCCGCTGCTGTCCAGCACCCTGCTGCTGCCCGGCGAGGACGAGCCGATGACCCAGGGCTGGGAGATCAAGGAACGGCTCGACCATGTGGTGGACGCCGTGATCGACTCGGGAGAGTGCGGCACCGAGCCGACCACGGTCATCGACTTCTCCGAAGGTGAGGCCCAGATCGTGCGGAGGGGAGCGGGCGACACCACGCGGTTCGAATAAGGACCGAGGCCCCGGCGAGGGCTAGTCGTCGATGCACTTGGGGTACTTCGCACCCCGGTTGCAGTCGTGGTAGTCGTACTTGCTGACGCGGAACTTCTTCTCGTCGCCCCCCTTAGCGGGGTCCACGACCAGATAGAACTTCTTCCCGTCCTTCACCTTTTCGGTGACCTTCCCCTCCGGGCCTTTCTCGAAGTCCTGTGCGCACCCGGTCAATGCGAGGGCGGTCACGGCCACGAGAGCGAGGGCGGGGGCGAGGCGGCGTTGCATGTGGTGCTCCTGATCGACTTGAAGACGAGGGCAGTCTAAGGTCATCCGCCGCCCCGCCGAGTGGCGAGGGCCCACCGATCACACCCCCTTCACACATGCCGCCGCGGACCGGCCGTATCGGGGCTCCACGGGCTACCGTTGAGGCGAATGGCTCCATCAGTCCCCGCTCGTTGGCCGACGCCGTGAGGACCAGCCATGACCGATGCTTCACCGAGAGCCGACCTGCACGAAGGGTTCCGCGATCCGCTGCGCGCGGACCCGGCCGCCCTGACCGACTTCCTGGACGAAGTCGACCGGCTGCCGGGGGTGCGGGCCGTCCACCGGGCCATACGACGTTCACTCGGCATTCGCCCCGGCATGCGCGTACTGGACGCCGGATGCGGCATCGGGCTGGAGGTGACCCGGCTGGCCCGGCAGCACCCGGACGCGGACTTCACCGGGCTGGACCAGAATCCGGAACTGCTGCGCACGGCCCGGCGGCGCGCCGTCCCGCCGCCGCCCAACCTCACCTGGGTCCACGCGGCACTGGAGACGTCGGGGCTCGCGGAGGGTTCGTACGACGCGGTCCGCACCGAACGGGTGCTGATGTACGCGCCGGGGCCGCTCTTCGGCGAACTGCTGGACCTGCTGGTCCGTCTCCTGCGCCCGGGTGGGCGCCTGGTGCTGTTCGAGCTCGATTACGGTGCCACCATGCTGTCGCCCGGGCCTGACGGCGATACGCTGGTGCGCCCCTTGGAGGATCTGCTGCACCAGGCGCTTCCCCAGCCGTTGGCGGGCCGGAAGATCCCGCTGGAGCTGACGGCGCGTGGCATGGCGGAGGTCGCGGCAGTCCCGTTTTCCTTCTCCGTGAACGAACCGGTGTGGCGCCGCATCGTGCACGACACCCTGCGCCTCGCCCTGGAACGGGAGCCGGGCGAACGGGGGCCGGGCGAACGGGGGCCGGGCGAACGGGGGCCGGGCGAAGGGAAATCCGGCGGACGCGACGAGCTCCGGTCCTGGCTGGAGGCTCAGGCCGCCGCGGCCCACGACAGCCCGTTTCTCGCCGCGTTCACGGGAGTGCTCACCACTGCCCGCCGGTGAGACACAGCCCCTCGTTGCCCAACGGCCGCTTCCGTCACATCTCTTGACGCCCCGCCAGCACCGCCTTAGCTTCGGCGTTTATAAATGCAGACCGAGTACGCACATATGGACAGTCTCGGGGGCCAGGATGAGATCCGACCGGGCGCGAACCGTGCTCACCCTTGTGGCCTCGGGGACGCTGCTGCTGACCAGCGCGTGTGCCGTGGCGAACGGCGACGCCGCGGGCGATGCCGGGAGCGCGGGCGGCACCCTGCGGGTGGTGCTCACCCAGGAGCCCCCGACGCTGGAGCCCTGCGAGTCGTCGCTGACCGCGACCGGGGTCGTCGTCCGCTCGAACGTCACCGAACCGCTGGTGGAACGGGACCCCACATCGGGCAAGCTCCAACCGCTGCTGGCGACCGGCTGGCGGCAGACGAAGCCCACGACGTGGGCCTTCGACATCCGCTCGGGCGTGACCTTCCAGAACGGACGCCAGTTCACCGCGGAGGACGCCGCCTTCTCCATCGAACGCGCCGTCAACTCGGACCTGGCCTGCAATGTCGACGGCTATGTCTTCGGCGACGAGAAGCTCGGCGTGCGCGCCGTCAGCCCCACCCGGCTGACCGTCACCACGGAGAAGGCCGACCCCATCCTGCCGCTGCGGCTCAGCTTCATCGAGATAGTGCCGCGCACCACCGACACCCGGGCCAAGGTGCGCATACCGGTCGGGACCGGCCCCTACGCCGTCCGGAAGTGGGAGACCGGGGTCTCGATCTCCCTTGCCCGCAACGACAGTTACTGGGGCAAGGCCCCCGCCTATCCCCGGGCCCGCTACGTCTGGCGCGGCGATGCCGGCGTCCGGGCCGCGATGATCGACAAGGGCGAGGCCGACATCGCGACGGCGCTGGACCCCGTGGACGCGGACAAGGACACCACCGTCGCCTACCCCAACAACGAGACCACCGCCCTGCGGCTGGACGGCCGTGAGGCACCGCTGGACGACATCCGGGTGCGCAAGGCGATCGGCATGGCCATCGACCGCACGGGGATCGTCGACGCCCTGCTCGGCGGACTCGCCAAGCCCGCCGCGCAGCTCGTCCCGCCCGGTGTGGTGGGCCACAACGACGGCCTCGCCACCACCCCGTACCGGGTGGCCGCGGCCCGTGCGCTGGTCGAGCGGGCGGCCGCCGACGGCGTGCCCGTCCACCGGCGGATCACCCTCGTCGCGCGCAACGGCCAGTTCGCCGGGATCGCGGAGGTGGCCGAGGCGCTTCAGTACCAGATGGCGCGCATCGGGCTGAACGTACGGATACGGATGGCCGACACCGCCACCCACCTCCAGTACCAGCTGCGCCCGCTCCCCCGTGGCGTCGGGCCGATCGCGCTGCTCATCATGCACGGCAACCAGGCCGGGGACGCGGCCTTCACCACCAGCCAGTACCTGAAGAGCGACGGCCCGCAGTCCACCTTCGGCACCCCGCGACTGGACGAGCGCATCGCCGCGGCGAACGCGCTGTCCGGCAAGGCCCGCCAGCGGGCCTTCGCCACTGTGCTCGCCTACCAGAACGAGAAGGTCGCGCAGTACGCCTACCTGGCCCACATGCGCGGGCTGCTCGGCCTGTCGCCCTCGGTGCGGTACCGCCCGGACTCCGCCACAGGGGACGAGATGCGGCTGGCCGAGGTCCGGCCCGTACCGGCGGGGAGCCGCTGACATGGCGTCCTTCCTGCGCAAGCGCATCATCTCCAGCGCGATCCCCCTGGTGTTCGTGGTGCTGGGCGTGTTCTGCCTGGCCCGGCTGGCCGGCAACCCCGTCGACCTCTATCTCCCGCTCAGCGCCACCCCCGGGCAGCGCGCGGAATTCTCCGCCGCCCACGGCTTCGACGACTCCATCCCGGTGCAGCTGTGGGACTACCTCAGCAATGCCGCACGGCTGGACTTCGGTGTCTCGCTGCGCACCGGGGAGCGCGCCGACGCGATGGTGCTGGAGGCGTTTCCCGTCACCCTCCAGCTCGCGGGCATGACCATGCTGCTGGCGGTCCTCGGCGCCCTGCTGGTGGGAAGCCTCGCCGCGTACCGGCCTCAGTCGGCCGTCGACCGGCTCGCCGGTCTGCTGTCGATGACCGCGGCCAGCATTCCCGACTTCTGGTTCGCGATCATGGGCGTGCTGGTCTTCGGAGTGGCGCTGGACTGGCTGCCGACCTCCGGCACCCTGGGCGGGCCCGAGGTGTGGGTGCTGCCGCTGGCCACGTTGCTGGTCCGCCCGTTCGGGGTGCTCGTCCAGGTGGTGCGCGGCAGCATGGTCGGCGCGCTGTCCGCGCCGTACGTCAAGGTGGCCCGCAGCAAGGGCGCCGATGCCACGCGCGTGGTGTTCGGGCACGCCCTGCGCAACGCCGTCACGCCCGTGCTGACCGTCGCCGGGGACCTCGCCGTGGGTCTCGTCAACGGCGCGGTGGTGGTGGAGACCATCTTCGGCTGGCCCGGGATCGGCAAGCTCATGATCGACTCGATCCTCCAGCGCGACTTCGCGGTGTTGCAGGCCGCCGTCCTGCTCACTGCCGTGACGATCTTCGCGCTCAACATCCTCGTCGACGTCTGCCACGCGCTGATCGACCCGCGGGTGCGCCAGGCGGTGACGGCGTGAGCGAAGGAGCCACCATGCCCGTCCCCGACGACCGCTCCCCCTCCGGTGCGGCCGCCTCCTCGCGTACCCGTCCGCCCCGCTGGTGGCTCCTGCTCGGCAGGGACCGGAGCGCGGCCGCCGCGGCCGTCGTCCTGACCCTGGTGTTCCTCGTCGCGCTGTTCGGGCGGCTGTTCCTGGGCGACCGGGCGGTACGGCAGGACCTGCGCGCCTCGCTGCGGCCGCCCTCCCTCGACCACGGCCTGTCCGGGCTGCTCGGCACCGATGTGCTGGGGCGCAGCGTGCTGGCCCGGCTGGTGGACGCCGCCGGGACGACGCTGTCCATCGCGGTGCCCGCCGTGCTGTGCTCGCTGCTGATCGGCTCGGCCCTCGGGCTGTGGGCCGGATACCACGGGGGTGTGCGGGAGAGCGTCGCGATGCGCGTCGCCGATGTCATCCTCAGCTTTCCGTCCCTGCTGATCGCGGTGGTGGTGCTGTACGTCTTCGCCCCCAGCGCGCTGAACATCGTGCTGATCCTCGCCGTCGCCCGCATCCCCGTCTATCTGCGCACCGCCCGCGCGGAGTCGGCCGAGCTGAGGAGCCGCCTGTTCGTGGACGCGGCCCGGACCTTCGGCACGCCCAGCCGGGCCATCATCTGGCGGCATCTGGTGCCGATCGCGCTGCCGACGCTGCTGACCGTGGCCACGCTCGACTTCTGCTTCGTCATGCTGACCGAGTCGTCCTTGAGTTTCCTCGGCATCGGCATCCAGCCGCCCGATGTCAGCTGGGGGCTGATGGTGGCCCAGGGCCGCCAGTATCTGCGGACCGCGTGGTGGATCGCCGTGCTGCCGGGGCTCGCCATCATGCTCACCACGGTGTCCGCCACGGTGCTCGCCGCCTGGGTGCGCCTGGCCACGGACCCCGGCCAGCGGTGGCGGCTGACGCTGCCCCGGAAGCGGCGCGGCGAACGGGCCGCCGTACCCCCGGAGATGATCGCGTGAAGCCGTCAGCCGCTCTTGAGGTCGAGGGGCTGTGCGTCGATCTGCACACCCCCACCGGCACGGTCCGCGCCGTGGACGGCGTCAGCTTCGGTGTGCACAAGGGGCGCACCCTGGCACTCCTCGGCGAGTCCGGCTGCGGGAAGTCGATGACCGCGCTGGCCGTCGCCGGGCTGCTCGACCCCGTGGCCGAGGTGGCGGGCGGATCCGTACGAGTGTCCGGGACCGATGTGGTGCGGCTGGGCCGGGCCGAGCGCAGAAAGCTGGCCGGCCCGGTGCTGTCGATCGTCTTCCAGGACGCGCTGGCCGCGCTCAACCCCGTGCAGCCGGTCGGCCGTCAGCTCGCCGAGCCGTTCCGTATCCACCGCGGGCTGTCGCGGCGGCAGGCCGCCGAGCGGGCGGTGGAGCTGATGACGCGCGTCGGCATCCCCGAGCCCCGGCTGCGGGCCCGCTCGTATCCGCATCAGTTCTCCGGCGGCATGCGCCAGCGCCTGCTGATCGCGATGGCCGTCGCCCTGGACCCCGATGTGCTGATCGCCGACGAGCCGACGACCGCGCTCGACGTCACCGTGCAGGCGCAGATCATGCGGCTGCTGCGGGACCTCCAGACCGAGCGGGACATGGCGCTCGTGCTGATCACCCACGATCTCGCGGTGGTCGCGCGGCGCGCGGACGACGTGGTGGTGATGTACGCGGGCAACGTGGTGGAGACCGGCCCGGTGCGGGATGTGTTCTCCCGCCCCCGCCACCCCTACACCAAGGCGCTCCTCGACTCCGTTCCCGAACACGCCGTCAGGGGCCGCCCACTGCCCGCGGTGCCGGGCAGCCCGCCCGAGCTGAGCGCGGTGCCGTCCGGCTGTGTCTTCCGGGCCCGATGCCCGCTGGCCGGTGAACGCTGCACCCTCGAACGCCCTCCCCTTGAGTCCGTGGGCGCCTCGCGCACGGCCGCCTGCCACTTCTCCGAGGAGCTGGACCGTGTCTGAGAGCGTGTCCGCGTACGTGTCGGAGAACGTGTCCGGGAGCCCCGGAACGCCCCTGCTCGACGTCCGTGGCGTGACGAAGTCGTTCGGCCACGGCCGCCGCAGGCTGACCGCGGTGGACGGCGTCGACCTCCGGGTCGGGCGCGGGGAGACCCTGGGCCTGGTGGGCGAGTCGGGCTGCGGAAAGTCGACCCTGGCCCGGATGGTGCTCGGGCTGGAGCGGCCCGACGCGGGAGAGGTGCGCTTCGACGGCACCGATCCGTTCACCCTGAAGGGCCGGGAGCTGCTGGCCTGGCGGCGCCGGGTGCAGATGGTGTTCCAGGACCCGTTCGCCTCGCTCAACGCCCGGATGTCCGCCGCCGACCTCATCGGCGAGCCGTGGCGCACCCACCGCGACATCGTGCCCACGGCACGGGAGCGGGACCGCCGGGTCGTCGAGCTGCTGTCCCTCGTCGGGCTGCGGGAGAGCGACGCCCACCGCTACCCGAACGAGTTCTCCGGCGGGCAGCGGCAGCGCATCGGCATCGCCCGCGCGCTGGCCCTCGAACCCGATCTCATCGTGTGCGACGAGCCGGTGTCCGCGCTGGATCTGTCGGTGCAGGCCCAGGTGCTCAATGTGCTCTCCGAACTGCGGGCGCGGCTCGGTGTGTCGTACGTGTTCATCTCCCACGACCTGTCCGTGGTGCGGTACATCTCCGACCGGGTGGCGGTGATGTACCTGGGCAAGGTCGTCGAACACGGCCGCGCCGACGAGGTCTTCGACCGGCCGCTGCACCCCTACACCGCCGCCCTGATGTCCTCCGCACCCCGGCTGGATGTGTCCGGGGCGGCGCCCGACGAGGAGATTCCGCTGCGCGGGGAGATCCCGTCCCCGTACGCCATTCCCTCGGGCTGCCGGTTCCGTACCCGCTGCTGGAAGAGCGAGCCCCGCTGCGCCGAGGGTGCCCCCGCGGCCGTCGGCCGCGAACCCGCCGGGGACACCGGGCACGAGCCCCACGAGGCCCTGTGCCACTTCCCGCTCGGCGGCTGATGCCACCCCCGGCGCAGAACCGCGGCCGGGCATCGCTCTCCGTGGACGGTCAGTTCGGGTTGTCCGCGTGGGTGAGGGTCGTCCAGGCGTTGAAGTAGTTGTCGGTGCCGGACGGGCGGTGTGCCTCGGTGTACTTCTGGGTGTTGGACATGGCGATGCCGAGGCGGTTGTGGAGGGCGTTGAAGCCGACCT
This sequence comes from Streptomyces sp. NPDC021115, assembly GCF_044333065.1. Lineage (NCBI taxonomy): Bacteria > Bacillati > Actinomycetota > Actinomycetes > Kitasatosporales > Streptomycetaceae > Streptomyces > Streptomyces sp. NPDC021115. The sequence goes on along the minus strand of NZ_JBIRQF010000026.1, from coordinate 68,960 downwards.
CGGTGACCTCGTCGAGGCCCTTCTTGACCGAGCCGCCGCACAGCCAGGACGGCACGGTGGCGCCGTTCTCGTAGGAGGTGTGGAAGCCCAGGGCGTAGCGCAGCCGGTCCTGGATCTTCGGGTAGAGGTCCTGGCCCTGGATGCGGCTGGTCTCGGCGATGTCCGCGATGGAGGCGAGCCCCCAGCCGGTGTGCCCGAAGTCGCGGCAGGTCTCCTGGGCGAGGCCGTCGGCGAAGGTGCTCTGGCCCTGCCAGTACTTGATGATCTCGGCCTTGGTGTCGATGCTGCTGTTCGCGGGCGGGTCGGGCAGATCGCCGTCGCTGGTCAGGTAGACGTACGCGGGGACGCGCGCGAGGTAGGTGCTGACGGCCTTGTCGTAGGCGGTGCGGTCCTCGATGAAGACGGAGATGCCGATCGCCGCCTCGGTCATGACCAGCTGCCAGTTGCCGTTCTTGGTCTCGGCACCGCTGATCACCTCGGGGAGGTACACATCGCGCAGCATGGTCGCGAAGCGGCCGGAGTTCGCCCAGCCGCCATCGTACGTGTACTTGATGATCTCGGCGGCGCGCGGCCAGGTGGACCCGGCCCAGCCGGTCTGGAGCGGGGCGTTGCTGTTGGTGTGGTCGGTGATGGTCCCGGACCAGGCGTCCATGATCTCGATCGCCTTCTTGGCGTATCTGCTGTCCCGGGTGAAGTACCAGGCGAGCGCGTCGGTGTAGGCCGTGATGGCGTCCTGGCGCTCGTCGGTGCAGCCGTAGTTGGGGTTGGACGACGAGCCGCATTCCACGACGGCCCGCGGCTTGGCGCTACGCGACAGTGAGGCGTACGAGCTGCCCATCATGTCGTCGTACGCGGCCTTCCAGGGCTGCTGACCGGCCTGCACCTTCGCCCGGGCGTAGTCGAGTTGCCCCCGGCTCACCAGCACCCCGGGGTGGGTGAAGGTGGTCGGCGCGGCGGTGGCGCGCGGGGCCGGGCCGGTGAGCTGAAGGCTCAGCAGCCCGGCCAGCAGGGCGAGAACACTGAGCAGCGCGGTTCTGGTTCGTGCCATCCGATGACCTCTTCCATGCTCGATTCGCATGCTCGACGGGGGAAGCGGTGGCGCAGCGGAACAAGATTGGCCTGGACCATAGGGTTAGCCCGTGGACATGTCAATGCGCGCGTATATGGCCGCTGTTCACTCCCTTGACCACGCGTCAGGCATGGGCAGCATGAACGCTCAGTATGTGGACGGCTACCTCACCCCTGGAACGCGGCGACGACCTCCTGTCGGCGCAGCCGGGTCTGCTTGGGCATGCGCCAGCCGAGCACCCCGGTCGTGACGCCGTTCCGTCGGTACAGGGCGACGAACCGGCCCTCGGCCATGTCCCCCTCCACGACGGTCACTTCGGCGTCAGCCGACAGCACACCGTACACCTGGATCTTGACGTCGAACTGGTCGGTCCAGAAGTACGGCACCGGGCTGTAGGGGCGGCTCTCGCCGAGGATGGCGGCCGCCACATGGCCCGCCTGCTCGGTGGCGTTGGTGCGGTTCTCCAGGCGCAACAGGGCGCCGAGCCCTTCGTGGTGCCAGCGGGCCACGTCCCCGACCGCGTAGACGCCGTCCGCCGCGCGGCACGAGGAGTCGCACACCACTCCGTTGTCGACCTTGAGGCCGCTGCCCGTGAGCCAGTCCGTCGCCGGGGCGGAGCCGAAGGCCACCACGACCAGGTCGGCGGGCAGCACCTCGCCGGTGGCCAGGTGCACTCCCGTGACGCGTCCGTCGTGTTCGCCCAGCCCGGTGCCCCCGGCGCCGAGCCGCAGGTCGACGCCGCGTTCGGTGTGCAGTGCGGCGAGTTGCCGGGCTACCAGGGGGCCGAACTGGCTCTCCAGCGGGGCCGACTGGGGTCCGGCCAGGGTGACCGACGCCCCCATGGTCCGTGCGGTGGCGGCGATTTCCGTGCCGAGCACCCCGTCCCCCACCACCACGACGCGCGAGGCGGTCAGCAGATCGGCCCGCAGCGCCGACGCGTCATCGAGAGTACGCAGCACATGGACCCCGGCCAGACCGCCCTGTCCGGCGAACGTGCGGGGCTGAAGCCCCGTCGCCACCACGACCGCGTCAGCCCGCAGCACACGGCCGGAAGCGGTGTGGACGGTACGCGCCTCCGCGTCGAGACCGACGGCCGCATCACCGAGAATGAACTCGGCATCCAGCGACGCCAGTTGCTCGGGCGGACGCAGAGAGGCGCGGTCGGGCTCCCAGACGCCGGAGAGGACCTGCTTGGACAGCGGCGGCCGGTCGTAGGGCTGATGCGACTCGGCACCCAGCACCGTCACACTGCCCTGGAATCCCTTGCGCCGCAGGGCCTCCGCGGTGGAGAGCCCGGCCGCGGACGCCCCGACCACCAGAACACTGGCGGGAGTACTCATGCGTCCTCGCTCACGTGGATCGCACCCGCGGGGCACACCTGCACGCACTCACGCACCGCGTCGTGCTGCTCCGCGGGGGGTGTCGCGTCGAGCAGGATCACGACCCCGTCCTCCTCACGCTGGTCGAACACCTCCGGCGCGACCATCACGCAGGTGCCCGCGGCGCAGCACTTGTCCTCTTCGACGGTGACCTTCATCGCTGATACTCCTTCGCTGATTCAAACGGGTTGAGAAGTGGCCGTGAGCGGCCGAGGGGTTGGCGTCGCGGGCTACCAGGTGACGGGAAGCTCGTAGACGCCGTAGACCAGGCCGTCGTACTTGAAGGGGATCTGGTCCGGCTCGATGGCCAGCCGCAGGGTGGGGATGCGCCGGTAGAGGGTGCTGTAGACGACCTGGAGTTCCATCCGGGCCAGCGGCTGCCCCAGGCACTGGTGGACGCCGAAGCCGAACGCCACATGGCGGCGCGCGTCGCGGGTGATGTCCAGCCGGTCCGGGGCGGGGAACACCTGGGGGTCGCGGTTGGCGATCTCGTTGGGCATGATCAGGCCCTCACCCGCGCGGACCGTCTGCCCCGCGATCTCGATGTCCTCCAGCGCGACCCGCATCCGCCCGTTGTGGACGATGTTCAGGTAGCGCAGCAACTCCTCCACCGCCGAAGCGACCAGCTTCGGATCGTCGGTGTCGCGGAGGAGGGCGAGCTGATCGGGGTGTTCGAGCAGGGCCAGCGTGCCCAGGGCGATCATGTTGGCGGTGGTCTCATGCCCGGCGATCAGCATCAGCGTGCCCATCCGCGCCGCCTCCGCCCGGGTCAACTCCCCTGCCGTAATCCGCTCGACCAGCCCGGACAGCAGATCGTCGCCGGGAGCGGTGAGCTTCTCGCCCACCAGGCCGTCCAGGTACTCGGTCAGCGCCGCATGGGCCGCCTGCCGCTGCTCCGGTGCGGCGGTCCGCTGGATGATCGTCTTGCTGTTCTCCTGGAAGAACTCGTGGTCGCCGTAGGGGACGCCGAGCAGTTCGGAGATCACCAGTGACGGCACGGGCAGGGCGAACGCCTCGACCAGATCCGTGGGGTTCGGTCCGGCCAGCAGGTCGTCGATCAGGTCGTCGACGATCTTCTGCACCGCCGGGCGCATGGCCTCGACGCGCTTGACGGCGAACGGCGCGGTGACCATCCGGCGGAATCGGGCGTGCTCCGGGTCGTCCATCCCGATGAAGCTGCGCTTCACACCACCAGGCGGCAGGGGCACCGTGCTGGGGTAGCCGGGGCGACTGGCATCGGCGCTGATCCGCGGGTCCGCCAGCGCGGCCCGCTGCTCGGCGAAGCCGGTGACCAGCCACGGGGTGCTGCCGTCCCACAGCCGGACCCGGGTCAGCGGACCCTCCTGCCGCTGGGCGTAAAGCTCCGGAGCCGGGTCGAACGGGCAGCCCGCCGATTTGGCCATCGGGAAGTCGGGGACCTTGGCCGGGTTCTCCCCGACGAAACGCAGTGCGCTGGTCATGGTTGCTGTCCTCTCCTCTGCTCCCCGTTCGACCGGGCCGGCCGGCGGCGGGGAACACGGGCACGTCGCCTCTCGAGAACAAGTAAACCCGACGATTTAAAAAAGTCAAGCGCACGCTTTAAACGGAGTCGATCAGCGCTCATGCGTGACAGGCGCCTGCCACAGCGCCACGATCACGTCGATGAGGCCAGTGGCGACCCCACACCACGCCGCACGGGAGCGGGCAGGGGCGTCGCCGGCGAGGGCGCGCTCCCTGTCGACGGCCATCTGCGTGATCAGGTGACGCGTCATGGCGGCACGCTCCTCGTATACCTCGGCGGGCAGATCGGGCAGACAGCGGTTCATGCCCTCCCGCAACGCACGCATCGACGGAGCGGTGACGGTGAATTCCTCGGTCGCGATCGCGTAGAGCGCGGGGTCGGCCGTGACCTGGGCGATGAACCGCGCGTACCAGCTGGGACTGCCCAGAGCCTCCAGATGCCCGGTGGTCGGACGGACCGCACAGGCCACCCAGTCCCGGAGATCGACGGAGTCACCGATGTCGACCAGCAGCCGCGCCCGGAGCCCTTCGATCTTCTCGGCATGCCGGCGAACGATGGCACGGACCAGATCGACCTTGGTGCCGAAGTGATAGCTGACCGCGGCGTTATTGCCCTGTCCGGCGGCCTCACTGATCTGACGGTTCGCCACCGCGTGCACCCCGCGCTCGGCGAACAGCCGCTCCGCGGCGCTCAGCAACGCTTCCCGCGTCGCGGCGACCCGCTCATCCTGCCGCGCCCTGTCTGCCATCTTCACCACCGCATCGGGGCCTCACCACCTCCGCGGCGACCGGCCCCACAGGCCGCCGCGGACCCTCACCCGAACCGGCGAGGTCAAACGTCGGAAGCCTACGCAACGGCACGTCACGGACGAGCCGCACCGAAACCCGCCCCCGGGTTGAGGCAGGAACCCCTTGGCGCTACTTTAAATAAGTCCATTGATTTAAGTCGGTAATCGTTGCGCGCACAACACCTTCGCCCTCCATGGAGATGTCAGATGAGCCAGAACGACCAGGTCGTCCGTCTGCCGCTGCCCGCCGAAGGACCGCTGGCCCCGCCGACCGCGTGGAAGGGACTGCGCGAGCGGTGCCCGGTGGCCACCGCCGAACTCCCCAGCGGGGACACGGGCGTGTTGCTGACCCGCTACGACCACATCAAGGCCCTGCTGTCGGATCCTCGTTTCGCCCGACCGACCTCCGAGGACGACGGCGCCCGGATCGCGCCCGAGGGAGGGGGCGGCGCGGCAGCCGATGGCGACGTGTCGATCGGCGTCCCCTTGAAGGGCGAGGCCCATCTGCGGTGGCGCCGGCAGGTGGGCAAGTACTTCACCGCCAAGCGCATGACCGCGCTGCGCCCCGGCATGGTGGAGATGACCGAAGCCCTCGTCGCCGCCATGGTCGACAGTGGCCGGCCCGCCGACCTCAAGGCCGCGCTCGGCTTCCCGCTGCCGGTCTACGTGATCTGCGACCTCCTCGGCGCCCCCACCGAGGACCGGGACCGCTTCTCCCACTGGTCCGACGCGTTCCTGAACATCACCCGCTTCTCGAAGGAGGAGACCACGGCGGCGTACGAGGAGTTCGTGTCGTACATGTCCGAGCTCGTCGCCGCCAAGCGCGCCGAGCCTGGCGGGGACCTGCTCAGCATGCTGATCGAGGAGAGCAGGGCCGAAGGCGAGGGGCTGACCGACCACGAACTCCTCGGCACCGGCACGGGGCTGCTGGTCGCCGGGCACGAGACCACCGCGAACATGATCGGCAAGATGGTCGCCCTGCTGCTGGCCGACCGCACGCGGTGGGAACGCCTGCTGGCCGACCCCTCCCTCGTACGCAGCGCCGTCGACGAGGCACTGCGATTCGACGCCAATCTGGGCGGCTTCGGTATCCGCCGCTACCTCGGCGAGGACTTCGCCGTCGACGGAGACACGCTGCCCGGCGGCACCACCGTCTTCTGCGCCATGTCTGCGGCCAACCGCGACGAGCAGGTGTTCAGCGACCCGGACGAGATGGACCTCGGTCGCAGCCCCAACCCCCATCTGACCTTCGGCGCCGGGCCGCACTCCTGCCTGGGCCAGTCCCTGGCCCGCACCGAACTCCAGGTCGTCCTGGAGGTCCTGCTGCGCGAACTGCCCACCCTCGACCTGGCCGTGCCCGTCGAGGAACTGCGGCAGATCCAGGGACTGACCGTCGGTGGCCTGCGCGAGGTGCCCGTGCGCTGGTGACCTCTGATCCGACCACCTCCGCCTCCATTCCCCCCACCACGAGGAGTGCACATGACCAACGCCCTTGACCGCACCCCGGACGAGGACGTTCCCGAGTTCCCGATGCCCCGGGCCACTGGGTGTCCGTTCGCCCCGCCGCCGGAGATGATGCGGCTGCACGACGAGCAGCCGATCTCCAGGGTCCGGCTATGGGACGGCAGTACGCCCTGGCTCGTCACCCGCCACGCCGACCAACGCACCCTGTACGGCGACCAGCGGCTCAGCGTCGACCCCACACGCCCCGGCTTCCCCCACATGAGCGCCGCGTTCCAGGAAGCCCTCTCCAAGAACGTGCCGTCCTTCCTCCACATGGACGACCCCGACCACGCCCGCATCCGCCGCATGGTCACCGGCCCGTTCATCATCAAACGCATCGAGGCCATGCGGCCCGCCGTCCAGAAGATGACCGACGACTTCCTCGACACCATGCTGGCCGGACCCAAACCCGCCGACCTGGTCCCGGCCCTCGCGCTCCCGCTGCCATCCCTCGTCATCTGCGAACTGCTCGGCGTCCCCTACGAAGACCACGAATTCTTCCAGAGCAAGAGCGCGGTAGGGGTACGCCGGGACGCCTCCCCCGAAGAGTCACGGGCCGCCTCCGGCGCGCTCATGACGTACCTGGACAAGCAAATCGGGGCCAAGCTCGCCGACCCGGCCGACGACCTGCTCTCCGACCTGGCCGCCCGGACGAAGACCGGCGACCTCACCCGCCACGAGGCCGCCATGCTGGGCCTGCTGCTGCTAGGCGCGGGACACGAGACCACCGCCAACATGATCGCCCTGGGTGTCCTCGCCCTCCTCGAACACCCCGATCAGCTGGCCACCGTCCGCGACACCGACGACCCGGAGGTCCTCGCGGGCGCGGTGGAGGAGCTGCTGCGCTACCTGACCATCGTCCACAACGGGCAGCGCCGCCTCGCGCTGGCGGACATCGAGATCGGGGGCCAGCTCATCCGGGCCGGTGAAGGCGTCATCATCCCCGGCGCCACCGGCAACTGGGACCACGAGATCTTCCCCGACCCCGAACGGCTCGACATCCACCGCGACGCCCGCCGCCACATGGCCTTCGGCTTCGGCGTCCACCAATGCCTGGGCCAGCCACTGGCCCGGCTGGAGTTGCAGGTCGTCTACCGCACCCTCTTCCGCCGCGTGCCCACCCTGCGCCGCGCCACCGAACTGGAGAACATCCCGTTCAAGGACGACGGCGTCGTCTACGGCGTCTACGAACTACCCGTGACCTGGTAGCGGCGACCGGCCATGATCAGGCGGTGGCGTCGGTCCGGAGGACCAGGTCGAGCAGTCCGGGAAAGCGGGCGTCGAACTCCTCACGGCGCAGCCGGTTGACCCGCCTGGGCCCCTGGTCACGCTGTTCCACCAGACCGGCGCCACGCAGGACCGAGAAGTGGTGGCTGAGCGCGGCTTTACCTACGGACACGTCGAAGCCACCACAGCTGCGCGTCCAGTCGGCGGAGCCCGCCAGCTCGCGGATCAGCTGGATGCGTACGGGGTCGGCGAGCGCGGACAGGGCGGTCAGGACGGACACCTCGCGGGGGTCCGTGTGCACCGGCGCGGCGCGGTGGCCGCCCCCCGCGGTCTGGTTCTCCATGACCCTCCTCACCTTGCCCAGTGTTCGATGAATACCTTACAGTCCCCAGTGTTCGCTTTTCATTGAACACTGGCCGGAAAGGTGCGTTCCGCTGATGCGTGCTGTCGCGTTCCAGGAGTACGGCGACCCCGAGGTACTGCGGGTCGTAGAGGCCGAAGCCCCCGAGCCGGGGCAGGGCCAGGTCACCATCGACGTCGCCTACGCGGGCGTGAACTTCGCGGACCTCAAGGCCCGCGCCGACGGCTACCGGGTGGCATCGCTGCCGTACCGCCCGGGCCTGGAGGTCTCCGGGCGGATCCGGGCCGTCGGCCGGGGCGTCGAGGCGCTGCGGCCGGGGCAGGAAGTCGCCGCGCTCGTCAGTGGCGGCGGCTACGCGGAGGTGGTGGCGGCCGAGGCCACCACCGTCTTCCCGCTCCCCGAGGGCCTGGACCTGCGGACCGCGGCCACCCTCCCCACCGTGCTGCCGACCGCGCACGCCCTGCTGCACGAGGTGGGGCGGCTGCGCGCCGGGGAGAGCGTGCTGGTGCACGGCGCCGCCGGCGGCATCGGCACGGTGGCCGGGCAGCTGGCCCGGGCCGCGGGCGCGGGCGCCGTGTACGGCGTGGTGTCCTCGGCGGCCAAGGCCGAGTACGCCCTGGCCCACGGCTACGACGCGGTGTTCACCGCCGATACCTTCCCCGACGACGTCCACCGCGCCACCGGCGGCAAGGGCGTCGACCTGGTGCTCGACCCGGTCGGCGGCGACACCCTGCGCCGCGGACTCGACACCCTGGCCGTCTTCGGACGCCTGGTCTCCTTCGGCAACGCCAGCGGGGCTGAGCCGTGGCAGGCAGGGCAGGCGGACCTCGCCGCACAGGGTCGTACCGTCGCGGGTTTCTCCATCCTGGCCCTCGCGCAGACGGCGCCCGAGGCACTGCGCTCACTCACCGAACGCGCCTTCCGCACGGCCACCGACGGCACCGTGACCCTGCCGGTCACCGCGGAGTTCCCGCTGTCGGACGCGGCCGAGGCCCACCGGCTGATGGGCGGGCGTACATCGACGGGCAAGCTGCTGCTGCGGATCGCCAACTAAGCGCGGGACGACGAGAGTTCGGACAGAGCAATGAGTCAGAGCAGCGTGGCCCGGGGGCACGCGGCGGTCGTGGGGAAGATCCCCGCTCCCGGACTGGTGCTGGGCGGCGTGTGCGGGATCCAGTTCGGCGCGGCATTCGCACCCCAGGTGTACCCGCAGGTGGGCGCCGCGGGCGTGGTGTTCCTCCGGCTGCTGATCGCGGGCGTACTCCTGTGCCTCGTATGGCGCCCCCGGCGGCAGGCGCTGAACTCGGTGAAGGACGCCTGGGGCACGGTCATCGGCGCCGGGGCCCTGCTGGCGGCCCACCATCTCGCGTTCTACGAGGCGGTCAAGCACATCCCCCTGGGGGCCGTGGCCACGATCGAGTTCCTCGGCCCGTTCGTCATCGCCCTGGCCGGATCACGACGCGTGGTCGACCTGTTGCCCGCGTGCCTGGCGGCCGGAGGTGTCCTCCTGCTGAGCGGGGGTGGCGTCCCCCTGGCCCCTGGCGGTCTCGCCCTGGCCGCGGTGGCGGCGTGCTGCTGGGCGGGCTACATCCTCGTCTCCTCCCGCATGGCACGCCGCCTCAGCGGTGGCCAGGGCCTGGCGCTCGCGGTGCTCTGGGCCGCGCTGCTGAGCGCTCCGTACGGCATCGCCCACGCCGGGAGCGCGCTCCTGGACCCGCAAGTGCTGTGGGTCGCCGCGGTGGTGGCGGTGGCGTCCAGCGTGCTGCCGTACTCGCTCAACCTGGAGGCCCTGCGCCGAATCCCCCCACGCGTGTTCGGCGTCCTGACGAGCCTGGAACCGGCCGCCGGTGCCCTGTTCGGACTCCTCATCCTCGGACAGCGGCTGGCCTGGCCCCAGTGGCTCGGCATCGCCGCGGTCGCCATCGCCTCCGTCGCCGCCACATTCCTGGGAGCCGGAGAGCGAGGGAACACGGAGGGCAAGCCGTCGCACGGTGCGGATCCGTCCCGGGTGGAGAGCGGCAACGTCGCGGTGCCGGTCGAGTGAGTGGCCCCGGGCCCCGCCCCCGGCTTCGTCACCAGGTCACGGGCAGCTCGTAGGCCCCGTAGATGAACCCGTCGTGCTTGAACGGGATCTCCGCCACGTCCGTGGCCAGAGCCAGGGTCGGGATCCGCCGCAGCAGGGTGGGATAGACGACCTGCAACTCCATCCTGGCCAATGGCTGCCCCAGGCACTGGTGGATCCCGTACCCGAAGGCCACATGATGGCGGGAGTTGTCACGCCCAAGGTCCAGCCGGTCCGGGTCGGCGAAGACCGACGGGTCCCGGTTCGCGGTCTCGTTGACCGGAACGATGCCCTCGCCCGCCCGGATGACCTGCCCGCCGACCTCGATGTCCTCCAGCGCCACCCGCCGCAGCCCGCCATGAGTGATCGTGAGGTAGCGCAGCAGCTCGTCCACGGCCGAAGCGACCACCTTCGGGTCCTCGCTGTCCCGCATAAGGGCCAGCTGGTCGGGGTGCTGGAGCAGGGCCATGGTGCCCAGGGCGATCATGTTCGCGGTGGTCTCGTGCCCCGCGAAGAGCATCAGCACGCCCATCTCGGTGGCCTCCTCCCGGGACAACTCCCCGGCCTTGACGCGCTCGGCGAGCCCGGAGAGCAGGTCCTCACGAGGGTGGGCGAGCTTCTCGCCCAGCAGTCCGTCCAGGTAGTCGATCAGCCGCTGCCGTGCCGCCTGCCGCTCATCGCCGGGCGTGTGGCGGTTGATGATGGTCCGGCTGTTGGACTGGAAGAACTCGTGGTCGCCGTAAGGCACACCGAGTAGTTCGGAGATCACCAGCGACGGCACCGGCAGCGCGAACGCCTCGACGAGATCGGCCGGTTTCGGGCCGTCGAGCATGGTGTCGATCAGATCGTCCACGACCCGCTGGGTGGGCTGCCGGATCGCCTCCACCCTCTTGATGGTGAACGCGGACGTCGCCATGCGCCGCAGCCGGGCGTGTTCGGGGTCGTCCATCATGATGAAGCTCATCCCGACCGAGCTCTTGCCCTGTTTCCGCAGGCTCTCGGCCATCGAGGCCTCCCCCGCGGAGAGCTTCGGCGCACCGGGACGCATGGGGTCCACGCTGACCCTCTGATCGGAGAGCACCGCCCGGTGCTCCTCCCAACCGGTCACCAGCCACGCCGTGCTGCCGCCCCACAGCCGCACCCGCAGCAGCGGGCCCTCCGCCTGCCGCGCCCGCATGGCAGGCGCGGGGTCCAGCGGACACCGCGGCGACCTGCTGATGTCGTACTCCGGCATCTCGGCCGACTGCGCCCTCGCCGCATCGCCTACCGCACTGGTCACTGATTCCTCCTCGGGAAACGGCCATCGCAAGATCGCCGAGAGTTGTCCGGAGGCCCAGACAACACCGCACAGCAAAATAAGTCAACCCATTGATTTAATATTGCGACCCACCGCTTCGCGGTTGACACGACCGAGCCCCGGCGTATCGTCCTGTCCGCCGGCGTCATCCCCCTCGGCCTCAGCATCATGCGCGACGAGCTGCCCGCCGACCGGCTCGCCTCCGCCACCGCGCTGATGAGCGCATCCCTCGGCATCGGCGCCGCCCTCGGCCTGCCCATCGCCGCCTTCGTCGCCGACAACTTCGACTGGCACACCCTGTTCTGGGCCTCCGCCGCCCTGGGAACCGTCGCCCTCATCACTGTCCTCGCCCTCGTGCCCGAGTCGAAGGTGCGCACCGGCGGACGCTTCGACCTCATCGGCGGGCTCGGCCTGGCAGGCGGCCTCGTCAGCCTGCTGCTGGCCATCTCCAAGGGCGGCGACTGGGGCTGGACCAGCGCCACCACCCTCGGCCTCTTCACCGCCGCCGTCGTGATCTTCCTGGTCTGGGGCCTCCTGGAACTGCGCACCCGCCAGCCGCTGGTCGACCTGCGCACCACCGCCCGCCCCCAGGTCCTCTTCGCCAACCTCGCCGGCCTGGCGTTCGGCTTCTCCCTGTTCGCGGTCCAGCTGATCGTCCCGCAGATCCTCCAGCTGCCCGAACAGACCGGCTACGGACTGGGCGAGAACCTGCTCACCGTCGGCCTGGTCCTCGCACCCCAGGGCCTGATCGTGATGATCGCCGCACCCCTGTCCTCCAAGATCTCCCAGGCCAAGGGACCGAAGCTCACGCTCATGATCGGCGCACTCATCGTCGCCGCCGGCTACGCCCTCAACATCGTGATGATGAGCGAGATATGGCAGCTGATCCTGGTCTCCTGCGTCATCGGCACCGGCATCGGCTTCGCCTACGGAGCCCTGCCCATGCTCATCATGGGCGCGGTCCCCGTCTCCGAGACCGCCGCCGCGAACGCGTTCAACACCCTGATGCGCTCCATCGGCACCTCCATCGCCAGTGCCGCCTCCGGCGTCATCCTCGCCCAGATGACCACCGACTTCGCCGGCCACCCACTCCCCTCCGAAAACTCCTTCAAGGTGATCATGGCCATCGGCTGCGGCGCCGCCCTCATCGCCCTGCTCCTCGCCTCCTTCCTCCCCCGCCAGCGCGAGGACACCGAAGCGGCCACCCCGACGGCGTAGGTCTCCCTTCCGCACAACGGGAAAGCGCCGGTCCGGAGCACGGGCTCCGGACCGGCTGTGCGTGGGATACGTCAACCGGCGGCGGGCACGGGCTCACGGTCCGTCCCCGCGGCTTCCTCCGGGGCGGCCGCCGCGGGCTTCTCGCCGGGTGCGGGGTCGCCCTGCGGCTCGGGCGCGCGGTCGTCCTCGGAGGCGGAGGCGTAGGGGATCTCGCCGCTCAGGACGGCCTTGGCACGCTTCTCGTCGAGCTGCCCCTCCCACTTGGCCACCGCCAGGGTGGCGACACCATTGCCGACCACGCTGGTCAGGGCGCGAGCCTCGGACATGAAGCGGTCTACGCCGAAGATGAGCGCCAGCGCGGCGGCGGGTACGTGCGGAACCGCGCTGAGCGTGGCGGCCAGGGCGATGAAGCCGGAGCCGCTGACTCCGGCGGCGCCCTTGGACGTGACCAGCATGACGGCGAGCATGGACAGTTGCTGGGTAAGGCTGAGGTCGATGCCGAGGGCCTGGCCGAGGAAGACCGAGCCCATCGTCAAGTAGATGGCGGTGCCGTCGAGGTTGAAGGAGTACCCGGCGGGCAGCGTGATGCCGACGACCGGCTTGGAGGCGCCCGCGTGCTCCAGCTTGCCCATCATGCGCGGCAGCACCGGCTCGCTGGACGAGGTGCCCAGGACGATCAGCAGCTCTTCCCTGATGTAGCGGAGGAAGGGAAGCAGACGCAGTCCGTTGAGGCGCATGACCGCGCCCAGGACGACCAGGACGAAGAACAGCGCGGTGAGCCAGAAGGAGCCGACCAGCAGAAAGAGGTGGCGCAGGGTGTCCAGCCCGTAGTTGCCGATGGTGAAGGCCATGGAGCCGAAGGCGCCGACCGGGGCCAGCCGCATGATCCAGCGGATGAGCGTGAACAGGACCTTGGACAGCTTCTCGATGCCCTGGGTGAGCCCCCGCCCCGCCTCGCCGGCGGCGTTCAGGCCGAAGCCGAACAGCACCGAGATCAGCAGCACCGGGAGGATCTCGTGACCGGTCAGCGCGCCGAGCAGCGTGTCCGGAATCATGGCGAGGACGAACGCGGCGAAGCTCTCGTGGCTCGCGGTCGCCTCCGGCGGCAGGCCCTCGGTGGACAGGGTGGAGACGTCGACGTGCAGTCCGCTGCCAGGCTGGACGACGTTGACGACGACCAGGCCGATCACCATGGCGATCGTGGTCAGCACCTCGAAGTAGATCAGCGCCTTGAGGCTGACCCGGCCGACGGCACGCGCGTTGCCCATGGAGGCGATGCCGTGGACGACGGTACAGAAGATGATCGGCGCGATCATCATGCGTACCAGGGCGATGAAACCGTCGCCCAGAGGTTTCAGGTCAGCTCCGAAGGACGGCCACAGCCAGCCGACGGCGGCCCCGGCGAGGACACCGATCAGGCACTGGACGTACAGCAGGGACAGCAGCCGGCGGATGCGGCGCGGTGGAGCGGTGCCGGTACCCGGGGCGGCGTCGTTGCGGCTCATGCGGGGCGTCCTTCCAGGACGGGAACGAGAAGTTCGGCTCGGGCGATACGGCGGGCGGCGCGATGCAGCAGCACCGTGGGGGATGCGCCGTCCGCTGCGGGGACGGCTTGGGCGGTGATGACACCTGCCGGGGTGCCCAGGCGCAGCGTGCCGTCGGCGGTCTGCCGGGCGACGCGGTGGGCGAGGGTGCCGGGGATGGCGGCCGCGGTGGCCAGGGCGACGGCCGAGGTGAGGCCGATCGCCGGGTGGGGTGCGTGCATGGAGACCATGCGCACGGCCAGGTCGTACTCGTCCTGTCCGATCAGGGTGCCATGGGTGGTGCGGTACGCGGCAGATCGTGCCACGACACCGACTTTCGGCACGGCGTGGCCGACGGGATCGCTCTCCTCGGCCAGGCCCATGGCCAGGGCGGCCCGGCGGCGCAGCAGGGTGAGCGCGGGTACCGCCGCGGCGAACTCGGCCGGGGACTCGGTGCCGTGCAGGCCGAATGCCTTGGCCTCGAACAACGCGGCCGGAGCACCGGCGTCGACCAGGGAGGCCTCGACCGGGCCGGTGGATCCGGTCAGGGTGTCCAGGGCGCGGCCGGTCGGCAGGGCGCGGCCCGTGGTCGTCCCCGCCGGGTCCTCGAAGCCGAGCAGGACAGGCACCCCGAGCGCCGCGGTGCCCGGCACCGCGGCCACGCCCTCGTCGGGGGCCGTCCCGCCCGGGGTGGGGATGGTGCCGCTGAGGCGGGCCCCGGTGTTGACGTTGAGCATCCGCACCGTGGTGGAGTCCGACGCGATCGCCACCAGGCCGTTGTGGACGGCGTACAGGGCGACGGCGGTGGCGCAGTTGCCGCAGTTGCTGGTCCACTCCACGTGCTCGTCACCGATGCCGACTTGCGCGAAGGCGTACTCGACGTCGATGTCCGGTTCGGCCGACGCCTGCACGATGGCGGCCTTGGAGGTGGTGGAGGAGGCGCCGCCGACACCGTCGATCTGGCGGGGGTCGGCGGCGTTGTAGGCGGCGAGCAGCAAGGTGTCGGCATCCACGCCCGTCGCCACCACATCGCGGCGGTCGAAGATCCAGCACTTGCTGGTTCCTCCGCGGATCATCTCGCCCGGCAGACGCAACACAACAGACTCCTCGTGGAAACCCCGACGGCTCTTCCGTGTGGGGTGTGATCCACAGTGGGCGCGGATAGCGTGAAGTACAATCTCGGAAATCTGCATGGCTATTAAGTTGAAATTAACCCTGGAGGTAGGGCGATGCTCGATGTCCGGCGCATCCTGCTCTTCACCGAGGTCGCCCGCCGAGGCTCGGTCACCGCGACCGCGCGGGCTCTGAACTACACACCGTCGGCGGTGTCCCAGCAGGTCAGCCGCCTGGAGGCGGAGGCCGGGCAGCCCCTGCTCGAGCGCCACGCCCGGGGCGTCACACTCACCGACGCGGGACGCGCGCTGGCGATGCGCGGGCAGCGGATCGAGCGCGAACTGACGGCCGCGGAGAACGAACTCGCCGACTTCGCGGGACTGCGCGCGGGCACCCTCCGCATCGGGACCTTCCCCACCGTCGGCGCTTCCCTCCTCCCCCGGGCCGTGATCGCCTTCCGGGAAGCACACCCCGACGTCACGCTGACGGTGCGCAGCGCCCGCATCGCGGGCCTGTGGGCGATGCTGGAGAACCGGGAAGTCGAGATGTCCTTGATGTGGGACTACGACTGGAACCGCATCGACCGCGAGGACATCGTCGTCACCTCACTCGCCGACGACCCCCCAGCCCTCCTCGTCAGCGAGGACCACCCCCTCGCCGACCGCCCCATGGCCGCCCTCGCGGACTGCGCGAACGACCCCTGGATCACCCGCGCCGACCACCACCCGGTCGCCGAAGCCCTCGCCCGCAGTTGCCACGCCGCCGGTTTCGAGCCGCAGATCGCCTACGAGGCCCATGACTACCAGGAGGCCCAGGCCATGGTCGCCGCGGGCATCGGCGTCGCCCTCGCGCCCACCCTCGCGCTGGAAGGCATCCGAAGCGGCGTCAGCGTCCTGCCCCTGCAACCCCCCGCCCCGGTACGCCGCATCCTCCTCGTCCGCATGAGCGACCACGTCCTCACCCCGGCCGCCCAGTCCTTCGCACGTTTCCTGCGCGACAGCGCCACGGCCGCCACGCGATGAGCTCTCCCTGGGCCGCTTCCCGGGGCTTCGGCGTTCCAGGAGCCCCGGCGCCCCCTCGGGAGCGGCGTCCGGATGCTCGCGTAGCTGGTCAAGAGCAGTCAAGCCGGTACCGGCCGTCCGGGACCGGGGTTCTTCAGGGCGCACCGGCCGGGCTGCGTCCCGCCCTTCTATCTCCAATCTGCGTCGTTCCTAGAATGGCCGGGTGAAGGACATTGAAGCGATCGCGGCATTGCAGGATCCGGTGCGGCGCCGCCTGTACGAGTACGTGGTGGCGCAGGGCCGCGAGGTCGGCCGCAACGAGGCCGCCGAGGCGGCGGGGGTGGCGCGCACGCTCGCCGCGCACCATCTGGACAGACTGGCCGAGGCCGGGCTGCTGGAAAGCGGCAGCCGCCGCCTGACGGGCCGCTCGGGGCCGGGGGCGGGCCGACCCGCCAAGGTGTACACGCGGGCACGGGCCGAGCGGGCGGTGTCGCTGCCCGCCCGCGACTACCGCACCGCCGCCGAGCTGCTCGCCGAGGCCGCCGAGCAGGCCGGGCTGGACGCCGGGCTCTGCGTGGCCGCGCGCCGCCGGGGCGAGGCCCTGCGCGACTCGGCGGCACCCTGCGGCGACCTCGAAGAAGCCATGGAGATGCTGGCCGCCCGCGGCTACGAACCACAACTGGAAGACACCGAAGGCGCCAAGGAAGCGCCCGGGACAGCCGCGCGCGTCGTCCGGATGCGCAACTGCCCCTTCCACGCCGTCGCCGAACGCTTCCCCCCACTGGTCTGCGGCATGAATCTCGCACTGCTGGAGGGGCTGCTCGGCACGGACGGTCCCGTCCGCGCCCGCATGGACGCCCGGCCGGGGCAGTGCTGCGTGGTGGTCGAGCCTTCTAAAGACAATGGTGATTGACATAGAAAAGTGGGCCGTGCTGGGATGACGCCATGACCGCACCCACGCATGCCGCCCACCTCGCCCACCTCAACGTCGCCACGCTCCGCCACCCCCTCGACGACCCGCGCACGGCGCCGTTCGTCGAGATGCTCGACCCGGTCAACGCCGCCGCCGACGGCTCACCCGGCTTTGTGTGGCGGCTCGTGGAGGAGGGGGCGGCCGACGCCACCGGCCTGCGCCCGGCGGGCGAGAACGTCATCGTCACCCTGTCGGTGTGGGAGACCCAGGAGGCCCTGTGGGACTTCACCTACCGCAGCGGGCACCTGGAAGCGATGCAGCGGCGCCGCGAATGGTTCGAGCGGCACGTCGAGGCACACCTGGTGCTCTGGTGGATCCCCGCCGGTCACCTCCCGACCGTCGACGAGGCCCTGGAGCGGCTGGCGGACCTGCGGGCACACGGGCCGTCCCCCCACGCATTCACCTTCGCCTCCTCCTACACCGCAGCCGAGGCCGCACAGCACCTACAGCCCGTGCCGCCGACGTAGCCCGAACAGCCCGCCAGACGAAGCCCTCGCTCGGCTAGTCGGGCGTGGGTGTCGGACAACCTCGTGTGTCCTTTCAGGGCGGCGTGCCGCAGCGAACGCCACCGCCGACGCAGCGGTGACCGACGAGATCGCCAGACTGCCATGGGACTGCCTGACCACGGACCCCGACGGCTCCCTCATCCTGCTCTACGACAACCACAAGAACTACCGGCTCGGCCGACGGCTGCCGATCGCCAAGGCGACCGCCGCCATCATCACCGAACAGCGGAAACGCGTCCGTGAACGGTTCCCCGACACCCCGACCAGCACGCTCAAACTCCTGCCGAGCCCCGTCGCAAACCCCGAAGGGAAGAAGTCCATCGGCACGATCGGGGACCGGCACCGGGCGTGGGCCGACGCACTGCCCGACATCATGATCCCGGTCGTCGTCGAGCTCGACGGGAAGCACGTCACGATGTCCTCAAGGATTTGATGGATCATCGCGAACTCTCCACCACACAGCCGTCGACCGCGTCACCGCCCTGCAGTTCGACCGGCACGGCACCCGGGTCTGGCGCAAGGCCCAGGGCCTGCTCGACTCCGAGCACGTACGACGGGCCATCGGAGAGGTCGCCACGGCATACGGCATATGCCTGGAGCCGCACAACGTCGCGGCCGGCGGACAGAGCTGCCCGCTCCGCTTCCGCTGTGTCGGCTGCGACCACTTCCGCACCGACATCTCCTACCTTCCCGACCTGGAGCGATACCTCGATGACCTTCTCCGCAGCCGAGAACGGCTGATGCCAGCCTTCGAGGCCGACGACTGGGCCCGCAGCGAGGCGGTGCCCTCCGAGGAGGAGATCCGCCGCGTCCGCCGCCTGATCAACCGGGCCAAGGCCGACCTCGACGACCTGTCACCCGAGGAACGCTCCCAGATCGAGGAAGCCGTCGCCGTGGTACGCCGCAGCCGCACCGTCATGCTCGGCATGCCGCGCATCGCCCAGCCCATGCCCGACGTCCGTCCCTGGAGACTCCCATGAGCCCCACCATGCGAGACGGCCGGCAGGCCGACTCCGAGCGCCGCCGCCAGCGAGTGGCCACCGCGATCAAGAACGCTGCCAAGAACGGTACCCCGATCAGCGTTTCCGCCATCGCCCGGCAAGCCGGAGTGGACCGCACGTTCCTCTATCGTCACCGTGACCTGCTCGAACCATGTTGACCGGACTACCGCAGGACAAGTCGGTGTGTCGGGGGACGTGTCGATGCGATGACCGATACGAGTCATACAGCCATCTGGAGGAGAGGTTGTGTGTCTTTGTCCACTGACGATCACCGTGATCTACGGGCGATTCGACTTCCACGGTGGGGTCGCGTCGTACCGACTGGTGACGTGATCCCGTACATGGTCCTGGATGAGATGGGCCATCCGGTGGAGCCGATCCGCCGGTTCCTGCGTGACTTCCTGGCCCGCGGTCATTCGTCGGGCAGCATTCGTAGCTATGCCTTTGACCTGCACCGTTGGTGGCGGTTTCTGCAGGCCATCGACGTGCCCTGGGACAAAGTGACGTCTGCTGAGGTCCGCGATTTCGTGCTGTGGATGGGACAGGCGGAGAAGCAGCGGCGTTTGCCGAGGACGAAGTCGGCCGCGGATGTGGGGCAGGTCAACGCGGTGACGCGGAAGCAGTATCCGGGGGATCGCTACAGCGCACGGACCATCCGGCACAGCAATGCGGTGTTGCGGTGCTTCTACGAGTTCGTCATCGACGCGGGCGAGGGCCCGCTGGTCAATCCGGTTCGTCGCGACCGAAGCCGGGGGCGGCGGGCGAACGCGCATCACAACCCCTTGGAGCCGTTTCGGGCGGAGGGGCGGCTCCGCTACAACCCGAAGCTACCCAGGCAGCGGCCCCGGGCGATGCCGGATGCGCGGTGGAACGAGTTGTTCGCGGCGATGCGCTCGAACCGGGATCGCGCGATCCTTGCACTCGCGGTCAGCACGGCAGCCCGGGCAAGTGAAGTGCTGGGGCTGCGGGGCGCCGATCTGGACTGGGGTGATCAGCTGGCCCAGGTCCGTCGCAAGGGCAGCGGAGTGCAGCAATGGCTGCCAGCCAGCGCCGAGTCGTTCGTCTGGCTGAGGCTCCACCTGGAGGAACTCGGCCCACTGGGCCCGGATGACCCGGTCTGGTGGACGCTGCGACGCCGACAGCGTTCGGGGGATGTGCTGGAGCGTCGGCCATTGACCTATGAGGCGTTGCGGGCGGTGCTGCGGCGGGCGAACGATGCGCCGGGCACGAACTGGACGATGCACGACCTGCGGCACACCAGTGCCTTGCGCATGGTCCGCTCCAAGCGGCTGTCCCTGCGAGATGTCCAAGTGATCCTCGGGCGTGCTCACTTGACCACCACACAGATCTACTTGGTGGAAGACGACCACGAGGTGCTGAGCCGGGTCCATCAATATCTTGCCGACCAGGCAGACCCGGCTCCGGAGGCGGCAGTGGAGCAGGCCGCGGTCGGCTATTCCGCCGACGACCTGGCGGTGCTGCTGGGAGGTGTTCCGCGATGACGGACACGACCGTCGTGAGGAAGGGCGCGAGTTCCAGCAGCATTTCGCGCTTCGCAAAGTCGAGTTGGGCACCTGCGGGCGCCCCTACGGGCTCCCTGCACACACGAACACGCCTGTGTTCGCTGCCCGATGCTGCGGATCGACCCAAGGCAACGACAGCGACTGATCGAGATCATCCACAGCCTCAACGACCGCATCAAAGAGGCCAAGTCGAACGGCTGGCTCGGCGAAGCGGAGGGACTCCAGGTCAGTCTCCAAGCCGCAGGCAAGAAGTTGGCCGCCCTGGATCGAGCTGCTACGCGCGGCTCAACCCACACCGCTGATCTCGGGATCCCGCAGATCAGGAACCGAAAGGGGACCTCGTGACCAAGACGCGTCGGCCTCTCGTCCTCAGCCGGTAAGCACGGATGGGCTCCCGCCGGCGAGTCCGTCAAGGATATGAGGCCATGCAGCCTTGCCGAGGAGTGCGTCAGCTTCAGCCGTGCCGCCGTACTGAAAGTGCGGGGACGCTGATTGGCGGCTCTCGCCAGGAAGGCACGGACGGTGTCCCGCATCATCGCGCGCGATCAGACGCACGGTGGCTCCGGCTGAGCGCCGGCGTTGCACCAGTTGCTCGGCGAAGGGCAGCGACGGCCACATCGCGTCGTCGCCGCCTGCGATCAACAGCAGGTCGGCTCTGGCGGCCTCCACGGGAATCTCGGCTGGCGGAAGGAGGTGAGCGAAGGTCCGTTCGCTGAGTTCGTACCATCCGCGGATGGCGACGGGCCCGCTGTCCGGCTCCGGGGAAGACCACGAATCGTCCATCGGGACAAAAGGCAGAGGCCGCCCCTGCCACGTCCAGGACGAGCGATACGGGTGATGCGCTCCGTCACGGCCTGGACCGACGTTGCACCAGACCCGCGAGGTGGGCGACAACGCGACAACCATGTCCACGCGTGAGTCGTGCACCGCCGTGAGCAATGCTGCTTCAGCTCCCTTGGAGACGCCAAGAATTCCGATGCGTCGCGCTCCCTCACGTTGAAGGACGTCGACGGCGGCGGTGAAGGTCTCCAAGGGGACTTCGCAAACTCCCGGGCTCTGCGCTGGCCCACCGAACCAGCGGATCGCCAGGGCAGTGACTCCTTGCTGAGCCAGGATGCGCGCTCGCTCGCGGTCAATGCGTCCGCTGGATCCTGCCAGAACCAGCACCCCGACGTCACTGCCTTGAGCAGGAGCGACGAGAAGTCCTTCCCACGGATCGGCCAGCTCGTGCTCAGTGATGTCCACGCGCGCTTCCTGCCTCCACAACTCTCACAACACCCTGTCCAGCACGCGAGGCGCGGCCGCCTACCAAAGTCACCGCGCCCCGCCTCCACTCGCATGGAGGTCTCCATCATGACGCCCCACACGCCACCTGAGTTAGTCCGGGAAAACCTGTCCACGCCGCCGAACGCGAACCGGAAGCTCAGAACCCCCCAGGCATGGCAGGAGTCAGGGCTCGGAGCCCCAGCGGACATCGACGAGCTCCAGCGGAAGATCACGAGGCTGGAGCTGCCGCGAGGGAGGACAATCGGGATCTGACCAGAGCACTGAACCAACGCGGCTGAGTCAGGTCCAGCGCCCTTTCCGCTGTTCAGAGGGCGTGATCAGATGTGGAAGCTCAGTGGTGAGGCCGGATGCCTGGTGCGCTTGTCCATCCGGCTGACCCCCGTTCACAAGGGGCGTATCCCGGATGGCTGGTGACCCTTGTTGTTCCTGGCCTCAGATCATGATCTTTCGTCGTGTGCGGTTATCAGCTGCCCTGCTGGCGCTGGCCGTGTCGTCTCTGCCGTCCGTTGCTGCTGCGGCCGCGCTACACCCTTCCGCACGGGTTGGTCTGTGCAGCGTGACGCCGACGCTCTGCGGGATACCGGGATCACCGGATTAGCGGTCCGCATGGAGACCCCGCGCGGGACAATCACGGCCCGCTCCGGGGTGGGAGACCTGGTCACTCATCGCCCGGTTCCGAACGACGGCTACCTGCGCCTGGGCAGCACCACCAAAACGTTCGTCGCCACCGTCGTGCTGTCACACTGCGCGACTGGCAGTACCGGACCAAGGAATGGCTGCAGGGCAAGACCTGGGAGGCCACGACCCCGCTCGGCCCCTGCCTGGTCACCCCGGACGAACTCGCGCCCGACGCGGAGATCAGCTGCACGGTCGACAACGAAGTCGTGCAGAAGTCCCACATCGGTGACCTGCTCTTCGACGCGGCGGATCTCGTCAGCTACATCTCGACGATGATCACGCTGAACCCCGGCGACCTGATCGCCACCGGTACCACCGGGGGCGTGGGGCACGCCCGCACTCCTCCGCGTTACCTCAGGGACGGGCAGACCGTCGTCACCCGCATCGACGGTATCGGCGAGCTGGTCACCCAGGTGCGCAGGGGCGGCGCGTCATGACAGAGGCAGAGGCTCCACCGACGGCGTACCTGCGCTGGATGGCCGAAGGCCACGAGTACTTCATGATGTGTCTGAAGACGGTCGACGACGAGGAACTCAACGGGCCGACCGCCCTGCCCGGCTGGACCGGCAGGCATCTGTTGTCCCACGTCGGCCACAACGCCCGGGCTCTGGCACGCCTGGCGCGCTGGGCGGAAACCGGTGAGGAAACGCCGATGTACGCGAACTCCGCCGCCAGGGTCGAGGAGATCGAGGCCGGAGCCGCCTGGCCGATGGCCCGGCTGCGCGGCTTCGTGGCCGAAGAACAGGAGCAGCTGTCAGCTGCCCTTGAGCGCGTCGGCGGACGGCGGTGGAAGGCGTCGGTCGTCACCGCGCAGGGCCGTACGGTTCCGGCCACGACGATCCCGTGGCTACGCAGTCGGGAGGTGTGGATCCACGCCTGCGACCTGCCGGGCGGTGGAGACTTCGGCGCCTTCCCGACGACTTCACGGACGCGCTGATCCAGGATGTACTCACCCACCGCCGCACCGCGCAGTCCATCAGCGCCACCGTCCGGGCAACCGACCGCAAGACCAGCCCCGACGATGGCGTCGGCACGCTCGTGGAAGGCCCAGCAGCCGATCTGGCCCGATGGCTCGCCCGAGGCGTCGCATCGCCGAAGCTTCGTACGGCGGCAGGAGAACACCTACCGAGCCTGCCGGCCTGGCTGTAAGGATCGTCACCGCGAAATCCGCGGGTGGTGCCGGCCGCTTGCCCCGGCACCACCTATCGATCGGGCAGCCACACGGCAGGGCCCGAACAAGCCCGGGTCTGTCCGTCCCCAGCCTCATGCTCACCGCGCGGTGTATCCGCCGTCCGCGTAGACCTCCGAGCCGGTCATGAAGGTTGAATCGTCGCTGATCAGGAACGCGACGACGGCTGCGATCTCCTCCCCGCGGCCCAGCCTTCCGATCGGAGTGCCGGCCAGCATGGCTTCGTGGCGGGCCGTACCCTCGTACCTCTCGAGCAACTGCCGGGTCCCGATGAAGCCCGGGTGCAGGGAGTTGACGCGAACTCCGGAGCCCGCCCAATGCAGCGCCGCGTTCTTGGAGAGCGTGCGAACCGCCCCCTTCGCCGCGTGATACGCCGCGCTGTTCCCCATGCCGCCCACCGTGCCGAGAATCGAGGAGACGTTGACGATCGATCCACCCCCCGAGGAGGCGATGAGCGGGCCGAGGTGCTTCATGCCGAGCCAGACCCCGGTGGAACCGATCGACATGACCGCCTCCCAGCGCTCGATCGTCTCGTCCTCGACCGTGGCGATGCTGCCGATGGCAGCGTTGTTGACCAGTCCGTCCAGTCGGCCGTACTCACTCCGGATGAACGCGGCCACATCAGCCCACTGCGACTCCTCGGCCACGTCGAGCCGCGCCGTCACATGCCGTCCCGGCGTGCCGTCCAACTCGGTGGCGAGGGCGGCGCACGCCTGCTCGTCGAGGTCGGTGAGCACGAGGTGGGCGCCCTCCTCCGCGAGTCTGGCGGCCGCGGCCGCGCCCAGTCCTCCGGTGGCGCCGGTCACGCACACGACCTTGCCCCTGATGCGTTCATCCACCGCTGGCACAGCACACCCCATTCATCGAGTCAGCCGAGGCTGACGAGCGTCTTCCCGGTCGTTCGGCCGGCGATCATCTCTGTCAGCGCGTGCGGAGCCGACTCCAAGCCCGCGAACACGGTCTCGCGACAATGCAGCTCGCCGCTGCGAAGCCATGCCGCCATCCGGCGCTGCATCTGCCCCAGGAGACGCAGGTTGCTGCTCCCGCGAAACCCACGAAGGGTCAGGTCCTTGGACACCGCGAGGAACAGATTCCGTGGTCCGGCCGAGCCGGATTCGTACTCCGAGATCGAGCCACACATCGCTACGCGCCCGCCCCTCCTCAGGTGCGACAGGGCGGCCTCGAGGTGGGTCCCCCCGACGGAGTCGAAGTAGACGTCGATTCCGTCGGGCGCGATGTCGCCCAGCCTCGCCTCGAGGTCCCCCACCCGGTAGTTGAAGGCGTCGACGCCGAAGCGATCGCGCAGCCACTCGACCTTGTCGTCGGTGCCCGCGCTGGCCACGACCCGGTTGCCCATGAGCCGTGCGATCTGCACGGCCAAGCTGCCCACCGCCCCCGCGGCGGCCGAGATCCAGACGGTTTCCCCACCTCGTAGCGCGTCGACGACGTGCAGACCGGCGTAAGCCGTCAATCCCATACCGCCCAGCGGGCCGAGATACCACTGCGGCTCGCATGCGCCGACGTCCAGGCGTGTCAGGGTGCCGAGTCCGCTGAGCTGCTCGGCCTCCGCGTCCACGACGGCGTACTCACGCCAGCCCCGGGCGTGCCACACGGCATCGCCGGGGGCGAAGCCCTCGGCCCGGGACTCCACCACCTCCCCCACGGTCATGATGCCGTCCATGGCGCGGCCGAGTGGGAATGCGGCGAAATACCCGGAGGGCGCGTCGGGACGTAGCCGCAGCCGAAGGCCGGGGTCCACCGATGTCCACGTGTTGCGCACGAGCACCTGTCCCGGCCCCGGCCCGGGCACAGGGACCTCGACCACCTCGAAGTCGTCCGGGCTGACGCTGCCGACCGGGTATGTCCTGACCCGGATCTCCCGTCCGGTCCGCATCACGCCGGTACCACCGCGTGACGCGCTCGGGCGCCCCGGTCGAGGTGCATGGCGTGCTCTCCGGAGTGGATCAGCACGCCGGAGGCGAGGGACTGTGCATCGGCAGCGAGGAGCATATTGAACCAATATCAGTTTGGTTTGGCCGGACGCAATGGTGACGCGTGTCTTTACGGCCGCGTGGTGGATCCGGTTTCTCACCGCGCCGGCGTCATGCGGTGTCGTACGCCGGTGGCGATCCTGACGGCGGCCTCCCGTCCCTCGGCGATCGCGTGCGCCACGCGTCGCGGCACCACGGCGTCGCCGACCGTCAGTACCAGGGGGGCGGCGCAGTCCAGGGCGCCGTGCGGGCGGCGCTCCCCCACCACGACAACTCGGTCCGCGGGCACGGTGGTGGTCCCTCCGGAGGCGCGGTGAGCGATGGTGACGCCCCCGGGCCCGATGCCGGTCGCCGTGCACAGCGGCAGGATCTCGAGTTCGCAGGTGCCCGACAGACGTTCCAGCAGCTGAACGCGGCTCTCGGGCGGGATCGCCCCGGCGAAGGCCGTTCCCGGGGTGACGAACGTGACGCGGGGAACCCCCGCGGCTACGGCCAGTTCCACGACGTCGCACCCTGGCCACCAGCCGAACCCGTCGTCGGCCACGAGCACATGCGCGGCACCGGCCAGCGACGGAACTCCCCGCGCCAGCGCGGCCGACGAGGCCATGGCACCCGTCTCCAGCAGGGGCGAGGTCTCCACCGCGCCCGTGGCCAGCACCACGGCGTCGAATCCTTCGAGTTCAGCGCCCGGTTCCGCGGTCTGCCCCAGGCGTACGTCGACACTCGCGGCGGAGAGCCCCCGTTCGTAGAAGCCGAGCAGCGCGGCCCAACCGGTGCGGTGGGGCGCCAGTGCCGCCGTGGACATCTGTCCGCCCAGCCGGTCCGTGGCCTCGAAGAGGACGACGTCCGCCACCCCGGCGTGAGCGAGACTCAGCGCGCACTCCAGGCCCGCGGGTCCCGCCCCCACGACGGCGACGCGCTGTCCGGTGGCGCGTGCCGGGTCCCACGCGCGCACCAGTGGTGCGGCGGGCCGGCGCGGTTCGCCGGGCGGCGCGAGGTCCGGGTTGACCGCGCACAGCAGCACCGGGTCGAACGTCCGGCAGTCCTCGTTGCAGGCCACACAGGGCCGGACTTCCGCCGCACGTCCGGTGAGCACCTTGCGCGGCAGGTCCGGGTCGGCGACGAGTGCGCGCGCCATCCCGACCAGGTCGGCTCCGGCCGCCAAGGCCTCGCCGATCGCGGCCGCCGTACGAAAGGCGTGGGACGCCACGAGCGGGCGGGTGACGAGCGGCCGCAGACGCGCCAGATCATCCAGCACCGGCGGGCGTTCGGTGGCCATGTCACGGACGTACGTGCTCCGCACCCCGACGGTCACGTTGACGTAGTCGACCAGCGGATCCACGGCCGGCAGCAGCGCGGCCAGCTCGTCCGGCGTCAGCGCCACGTCCTCCGAGGCGTCGACGCTGAAACGGATGCCCAGCAACGCGTCGGCCGACAGCCCGCGAATCGCGGCGGTCACCCGCTCCAGTACCTCGAACCCGTCCCGGCGCGGGTTCGTGCGCGGCGAGAGGAACTGCTCCAGCAGATAGGCGTGCGCGGCGTGCAACTCAATGCCGTCGAACCCCGCCTCCAGGGCGTGGGCGGACGATACGCGGAACGCCTCCACCACCTCGTCGATGTCGCTGCCGCGCAGAGCACGCGGCGCCGTCGGCTCACGGGGAGAGCGCACGGCCGAAGGGGCGACCGGCGCGTAGTACGACTGCGCACCGAGCGTCTCCCGGCCGAGATGGACGAGCTGGCAGACGCCGACCGCGCCCTCGGCGTGGATGGCCCTCACCCGCTTCCGCAGCGGACCCACCGCCTCCGGACGATGGAGCTGAAGGATGTTCCCCTGCCGCGGCGCGGACTCCGGCGCCACCGTCGTACCGCCGCAGACCAGCATCGCGGCGCCACCGGCCGCCAGACGACCCCAGTACTCGGCGTCGCCGGCGATCGGCAGTCCGTCCCGTACGAATCCGCTGGCGTGGGCCGTGGCGACCAGCCGGTTCCGCAGCGTCGACGAACCGACGGCCAGCGGCGCGGCGGCCATCCGAAGCCGGGATTCGGCCATGAGCGCTCCGGCATCGGTCATGATCGTGACTCCACCGGGGTGACGGCTCCCTCGCCCGCGACGGGGCCGGCGCTGCGTCCGCGGATGAGGTCCGACAGCCGTTCAGCGGCGGCGATGGCCGGCAGGTTCGTGTTGGCCCGCGGCACCTCCGGGAACACGGAGGCGTCGGCGACCCAGAGCCCTTCGATCCCGAGGACGCGGCCGGACGGATCGACCACCGCACGGGGGTCATCGGGCGCGCCCATGCGGCAGGTTCCGCAGATGTGGCCGGTGTCGCCGACGGTCTCCATCAGCCAGCGGTCGACCGTCGCGTCGTCGGACAGCGCGCCGAGACTCCGGCCGGCGATGTCGATGGCGATGTGCTCGAAGGCGGCGTCGAACGGTCCGCTGCGCAGCAACTCCACGCAGCGCTTGACGCCGTCACGCATCCGGACCAGGTCCGAGGGGTCGCTCAGCAGATCCTGGTCCATCACCGGATGCACGTCGGGGTCCGCGGAGGCCAGGCGCAGCACGCCGCGCGAGAACTGCTGGTTCGCCCACAGACAGAGCAGGCCAGGACCGCCCGCGGTGTGGCCGCCACCAGCGCCGCCCCAGGTTCCGCCGGAGCCTTCCGCGACGAGATGGGAGTCACCGGGGTCCGGCAGGGCGAGCGTCTGATTGATCGAGGCGATCAACATGTCGTTCTCACCCGCTCCCGCCAGTCCGGAGGAGTAGCGCAGACAGCAGTTGGTCTGCCGGGCATCGACGTCGGGCTGCTTTCCGGGCCGGGCGTACAGCCAGAACAGCGCCAGAGGATGTTCCTGCATCCCCTCACCGACCGGGAGCGCCGCCACCGGGCCGTCCGGCCCGATACCGGACCGCAGCAGGATCGCCGGGGAGTGCACCGCTCCGGCGCACAGGACAACGTGCTGGGCGCGGACTTCCGACCAGTCGTTGCCCCTGCGCACTCGCACTCCCACGGCCCGGCCGCCCTCGATGAGCACCGTGTCCACGGTCGCGCCGCCGAGCACCCGCAGGTTGGGGCGCTCCCGGACCGGCTCGAGGTAGGCGTCGTTGGCCGTGACCCGCGCACCGTCGCGGGAGCTGATGGCGTACGGCGAAACGCCGGTCCCCGTCGGCCCGTTGTGGTCGTCGCACCAGGCGTGGCCCCGCCCCAGCGCGGCCTCGGCGAGCGCGTGGTCGGCGGGGCCCCAGTCCTCGCGGCCGAGCCGCTGCACCGGCATGGGTCCGTGACCGCCGTGGTGAGGGCGGTCGCCGAAGTCCGCGTCGCTCTCCATGCGCCGCAGGTACGGCACCATGTCCGCGTACGACCAGCCGGGACAGCCGTGCGCCGCCCACCGGTCGTAGTCGTCCGGCATGGCCCGGAAGGCGATCATGCCGTTGACCGACGACGAACCGCCGAGGCCCCGTCCGCGCACGTGCGGCCGCGGCGCTTGCGCGCGGCTGCGCCGTGACGTGAGACCCGGCCACTGGAACTCCGCGCAGGCCGTCTCGTCCAGCGCCCGCCAGCCGTTCATACTGCGCAACTGCGGTGGGGCGTCGGCGGACCGCCAGTCGCGCCCGGCCTCCAGCAACACGACCTCGCTGGCCGGGTCCTCGCTCAGACGCGCCGCCAGCACGCACCCGGCGCTACCGCCGCCGACGACCACCCAGTCCGCTTCCAGTACCGGCTTCATGGTGCCCCCACCTTCCTCCACACGCTCTTCCTCACGGACAGCTCCTCCAGGGAGGCGGCTCCCCTTCGCACAGCGCTGTGCGCGTGGTCGGCCGGTCTGCTCCGCCGTGGGGGCGTCGCCCAACGACGACCCCCACGCCGCATCGCGCGCGGACGACATAGATTGAACTAACTTCAATTCTGCGGGGAGCGTACTGGCCCGAACGGAACAGCGGCAAGACTCGTGCCGGGCCTTGACGTCGTGGCCCCCGCCGGCCGACTGCCCGCCACCCTCCTCCAGGACCACGTGAAGCTCCCCGGCGACGCAACTGAGCGGTCCGAAGTCGGCGGGCACGGCCAGCCGGCTCCGCAGACAGACACCCGGAGAGAGAGGACGATCCCATGGCGGACAACGGCCTGCGCGGCTGGTACATGCGATACGTGGAAGCACTGAACGCCCACGAGTTCGACGTTATGGACGAGTTCATCAACGACGAGGTCCTGCTCTGCGGCGTGCCCGGGACCCGTGACGACGTCGTCAACACCTTGAAGAGGATCGTCGACGCCGTTCCCGACATCCACTGGGAGGTCGAGGAGCTGCTGTTCGACCGCGACGGGATCGCCCTCCGTGCGATCAACACCGGAACACCCGTCAAGGAGTGGCTCGGTGTTCCGCCGTCCGGTGCGTCGTTCGAGATCGTCGAGTACGCCATCTACAAGTCAAGGATGGCCGCTTCGTCCAGATGACGAATCTGCACGACTCTGCCGAGGTGCAGCGGCAACTGACGGCCGGTTCCCGGGGCCGGTCGGTCGCACCCTGGGGCAGTCGGATCGAACGCCGGCCGACGGCGGCCCCCGCTCCCGAGGGCTCCCATGCCTTGCGGTCGTTGCGGGCTCAGCTGGACTGGTGAACAGCGCCGTGGCCGACGCCTTTTCCTTCCGCTGGACAGAAACCCGGCTTCCAGATGTCTCCCGCGCACCTTACGGTGCGGTCGCGCTGCACTCCGGCAGCCGCACCCGCGCCGCATCCTGGAGGTCCGTCGATGCGTCCCATCCGCCGTCCGTCCGGAGTGGCCTCGCCGTTACGATCCCGGCCCCGTGCACTGGCCGTGCTGATCGTGCTGGCGACCACCCTCGTCTCCGCGCTGCTGACCGTCTCCGTCACACCCACCGCGGCCGCCGAGCGGCAGTCCCCGAGCAAGCCTTCGGCCGCCTCGTCCACCGGGAACGGCTCCGTCCGTCCGACGATCCCGGACCCGACCACCGCTTCGCTCGAGGCCACGAACGGCCCGCTGGCCACCGCCACCTACACCGTTCCCCGACCGAGCGGGTACGGATCCGGCACGATCACCTACCCGACGGCCGGCGGCTCCTACCCGAGCGTCGTACTGATGCCGGGCTATCAGGGCACCCAGCAGAACTTGCAGTGGCTCGCGCCCCGCCTGGCCTCCTGGGGCTTCGTCGTCATCAATGTCGGCACCTACACACTGGGCGACGATCCCGCTTCGCGCGGCCGCCAGATCAGCGCCGCCGGCACCCAGCTGCTCTCCTTCGGTTCCGCCTCCGGCAACCCGATCTACGGGAAGGTGAACGGCACGCTCGGTGCGGCCGGTCACTCGATGGGCGGCGGAGGCGTGATGGTGGCCCTCCGGGACGACTCCCGCTTCAAGGCGGGCGTGCCCCTGGCCCCGTACAACCCGAACCAGGACTTCTCCAAAGTCACCGACCCCACCTTCTTCATGACCTGCCAGAGCGACCCCGTCGCCCACGGCAACACCTACGCTCTGCCCTGGTACAACTCCATGTCCCAAGCCGAGAAGCTCTACATCGAGGTTCCCGGCGACCATCTCTGCCCGATGACCGGCTACGGCAACAAGGCCAAGCAGGGCAAGTGGATGGTGTCGTTCTTCAGCCGCTGGCTGTACGGCGACACCCGCTTCAGCCCGTTCCTGTGCGGTGCCGCGCGGGAAGCGGACAAGAACAATCCCTCTCTGGTCACGCGCTGGCAGGACACCTGCCCGTTCTGAGCGGATCCTCGCAGGGCTCCTGCGGTCCGGCGCAGGAGCCCTCCTCACGAGCTACGCACTGTGCGGCCGATGGGACAACGCCCGGGAGATGAGCCGGCCGGTGGCCACGACCACGGGCGCGAGCGCGCTCTGTCCGGCGGCGGAGGCTCCCGGAACGACGGACACCGCGGCCACGACCTCGCCCGTCGCGTCCCGCACGGGAGCCGCGGCCGACACCAGGCCTCCCGGACCGGGCCACGGACCGGTCACCGCGAAGCCCGTTCCCTCCACCTCGGCAAGCACGCGACGCAGGCCGGTCGCCAGGGCGTGGCGGGCCAGATAGCGTTCCTGGACGGCCGCCCCCGCGTACGCGAGGAGCACCAGGCCGTCACCGGTGGCGTGCGCCGGGCGCCGGGCGCCGACCTGTTCACCCGCTCCGTCAGTGTCCGGGGCACCGATCTGCTCGACGAGCACCGCCTCCATGCCGTCCAGCACCGCCAGCCGAACCCGCTGCCGTCCGGTCTTCCGGTACAGGCCCCGGAGGAAGGGCGTCGCCACGTCCCTCAGCTCCAGCCATCGTGGAGCCGTAGCCGCGACCGCCCACAAGTGCAGGCCGATCTCGTAACGGCCGTCCCGGTTCCGCTCGAGCGCACCCCAGGACAACAGTTCGCCGACAAGCCGGTGAGTGGTGGCCAGCGGCATCCCGGTTCGCCGACTGATGTCCGAGAGAGTCAGCCGACGGCGTTCTCCGGTGAACACGTCCAGCACACTGAGAACCCGGCCGGTCACCGAGCGGGGAGCGGGCTCCTTCTCGGCGGGAGCACCGCTGGGCGGAGGCGGAGGCGACCCTGAACGCATCTGGCGATCCTTCCGGCGAATAGGTCGGTATACCGCACGAGCAGGTCACACTGGCATGAATACAACAAGAGCTTCGGACGCGTGCGACGGCAGGGCCACCCCTCGCCCCCGGATATGAAGCCGCCGATTGCGCATAAGAGCCATCCACAAGCGCCGCCCGACGCCGGCCAGCAGCCCATCACTGCAGTGTCAGGGCCGCCATGTGTTCGCGCGTGAAGCGCCGGGCGATGTCCAGGCAGACGGCGGCCCGCGCGACCAGTTCCTCGGCGAGGGACACATCCTCGGCTTCGAAGGGCTCACAATGTCGAGACCGGAGAAACATCGCCACACCCAGCGTCGTGCCCCGGGCGCTCACGGGCACGATCATCCAGGAGTGGATACCGTACTCCTTTACCTTGGCCAGGCGCGCGGGATCCTCCGCGATCCAGGAGATCGCCTCGCGCGGGGTCCGGTACAGCGCGGACCGCCCCGTGGCCAAGGAGCGGGCCTGTGCCGAGTTCGGCGTGTACCAGTCCACGTCCCCTGCTCTGACCACGGCCTCCGGCGTGCCCTCCCGGACGGACCGGTGCGCCACCCGGCGCAGGATCACCCCGTGGACCGGGCCCGGCGGCGGCTCCTCGCCGGTCAGCAGCGCTTCCACCAGGTCGACGCAGACGAAGTCGGCGAGGCGGGGAACCACCAGGTCGATCAGCTCCTGTCCGGTGTGCGTCACATCGAGGGTGCTGCCGATGCACGTGCTGGCTTCGTTCAGCAAGGCCAGCCGTTCCCGGGCTCTGTACTGCTCGGTCGAGTCGATCATCGTGGCGCAGACACCGACCACGTGGTCGGCCCGATCGCGCAGCGGGGAAGCGGACACGGTGAACGCCGGTCGTGGTCAGGGTCGCGCAGGGTTCGCCCGCTGAGGAGAAAACCCTCCTCAGCCCGACCCGTGTCCAGCACCCGGCGCATCCGCGCCTCCCACTCCCCGACATCGGCCCCGGCCACAGCCGCGGACAGGCCCTGACCTATCCGCTCCTCATCGGGTATGCCCGTCAGACGGCGCATCGCTTCGTTCTGCCGTACGCGACGCATCCCGGTGTCGTAGACGGTCACGGCGACAGGAGAGCCGGTCAGGACCCAGTCCCCCAGCGCCTCGCCCGTGGGGGCCACCCGGCGAGCCCGGGACGCCTTCCCCGGCTCCTGGACCAACCGACCAACCGGGCCGCATCGGCGCTCCACGCCACGACATGGCCCAGCGCGTCCATCACGGCCAGTGGCGTTCCCGTGCCTGCGAGTAGCACAGGACCTCGTCAGACGGCGTGACGCGGTCCTTCATGACTCCAGAGTGCCCCCAGGGCCATGCCCAATCAACCAAGGAGCCGCTCGGCCGCGGCGATCAGTGAACCGCTGCTTCGATCGCCCGCATGAGGAGCGGGAACGCCCTGCCGAACTCGCGCGTCCAGTAGGGCCACGTGTGGGAGCCGGCATAGGTCTCGAAGGTCACGTCGAGTTCGAAGCCGGACGCCCGCTTGACGAACTCCCGGTTCTGCCGCAATTGGGAGGCCTCGAAGCGGACGGAGATGTCAGAAGGATCGGCCCCCGGTGGATCCAACGGGCCGATGCTCCCGTCGCCGCAGGACACGAACAGCTTCGTGCCGCGCAGCCCCTCGACGAGATCCGCCGGGTTGTGCGCCGCCCACACGGCGCGCTGGTCCTTCGGATCGCCGAAGAGGCCGAGCGCGTCGTACCCGTTCGGCGTGATGTGTGTCCGCAGAAGCCACGTCGCGTACCGGTCGGAGGAGACTGGCTCGACGGTCGGGTGGAACGTATCGAGCGTACCGCTGAAGGATGCCGCCGCCCGGAAGAAACCGGGATGACGAGCGGCGTACGCCATCGCGCCGAAGCCCCCCATCGACAGACCGGCGATCGCGCGCCGGCCGGTGGCGTGGAGTCCCCGCACGAGGATCTGCGCGAGCTCCACCAGGTGGAACGTCTCCCAACCCGGCTTGTTTCCCGCGCCACGGGCCCACCAGTCCGTGTAGAAACCCAGTTCCCCGCCGTCCGGCATGACGACCAGCACGTCACGCTCACGGGTGAGGCGCGCGATGTCACTGTGCCGCGTCCAGTCCAGATAGTCGCCGTAACCGCCGTGGAGAAGGTAGAGGACCGGCCACGAGGCATGGGACCGCGACCCGAACCGGCGCGGAAGAATGATGCGCACCGACGCGGTGTGGCCAAGTGCGATCGACTTGATCGCGATGTCCACCGTGCGCGGATCGAGATAGTTCTGCGCGATCACACTCGCGCCGTTTTCGGCCTGGACTCCGACGAGGTTCGGCCCTCGCCCGTCGCGGCCGCTCGCCAGAGCGACACCCTGCGACATCGCCGCAACGGCTCCTCCCGCCGAAGCGACCCCGAAGAAACGCCTCCGATCGAGTGTCGCCAACTCATGGCCTCCCTCATATGACGCGCAACGGGTGAAGTCGCTTCAATCCGACGGCAAACCCGAGGGGCGTGCCCGCAGAATCGCAAGCGAGCACATAATTGAAGTTACTTCAATTCATAGCGAAAGATACGAGTGTCGTCTCGCGCGGTCAAGCGATCGGGCCGCTGCGCCCGGCGCTCCCATGGGGACAGGAGCCGCTCGAACTCAGCACTGAGCCAGCCGAGTTCGAGGGGCGCGGCCATTGCCGCCACGTAGCGGTCGGGACGGATCACGGCCACCGTGCCGGGGTGGTTGGCGAACCAGTCACGCAGGGAGCCGTCGCAGTCCTCCACCACGGCCGCGTCGGTGCCGGAGACGTGGCGTTCGGTGCGGGAGCGGCCGGAACGGGATTCGACCACGGTGACGCAGCGGGTGCCGATGCGGCCCCAGAAGGTGCGGGACTCGGGATCGAGGTGGACCAGCGGGTCGGTGCCGTACCCGAGCAGGGTGAACCACGTGCCGAGCGTGTCGTCCAGGAGGACCGCGCGGGGGTGGTCGACGATGTCCGTGGTGCGGTCGATCAGCAGGGTGTGAACGCCGTACAGGCCGAGGTAATTGGCGACGGTGGTCCCGACGGGGCCGGCGCCGACGATCGCCACCTGCGTGCGCAGCTCGGTGGGTGTGCTCATGTGGCGGCCTCCGGGCGGGACAGAAAGAGTTCGAGGTGGTGGTGGAAGGCGTCGGGTGCGTCATCGTGGACGTAGTGGCCGGCGCCGGGCATCTCGACTGTCCGTACCCGTGGGTTGCGCGCGGTCATCTCGGCGGCGGTGGCCGCGGGCAGGAAGTCGGAGGCGCCGCCGCGGACGACCAGGGTCGGGCAGCGCAGGGCCTCGACGCTGGGCCAGAGGTCGACCTGGCGGGCCGGGTCGGTGTCGAGGCGGGCCGCGGCGATGCCGGCCAGGTCGAACTTCCAGGACCACCGGCCGCAGACGCCGGGCCGCAGCGTGTGGCGGATCCGGGACTCCAGCGCCTCGGTGGTGATGCCGGGCCGGATGCCGCGCCAGTACGCGCGGGCCGCGTCCAGCGAGGGGAACTCGGCGGGCGTCTCGGCGACCTCCCGTTTGACGACTGGAATGCCAGGTACGGCTCCAGGCCCTCGGGCCCGAGTTCGCTGCCCAGCCCGCTGGCCTTGACACCGCCGAAGGGAGCCACCGGATCGGGCAGGTAGCGGTTCACCCCGATGGTGCCGGTGCGTACGTGACGGGCCACGGCCGCTCCGCGTTCGGGATTCGAGGTCCACACGGTGCCGCCGATACCGTAGTCGGAGTCATTGGCGATCCGGACCGCGTCGTCGACGCCGTCGTACGGCAGCACGCAGAGCACCGGCCCGAAGATCTCCTCCTGCGCGACCACGAATCTGTTGTCGACGTCCGCGAAGACCATGGGTTCCACGAACCAGCCCTTGTCCAGCCCGGCCGGGCGGCCACCTCCGGTGGTGACGCGGGCTCCCTCGCCGCGCCCCTTCGCGATGTAACCCTCCACCCGCTCCCGCTGCGAGGCGGTGGCCATCGGACCGACCAGCGTGCCCTCGTCCAGCGCGTCCCCCACGGGCAGGGCGCGGACCAGCTCGGTGACGAGGTCGACGACCTCCGCGTAGCGGGCGCGCGGGGCGAGGACGCGGGTGCTGAGGAAACACGTCTGACCGTTGTTGGTCAGGGTCGCGGCGACCAGCTCCTGGCCGATCTTCACCGGGTCCAGTTCGGCGTTCGCCCATCCACCCTGCTCATCGAAGGCCCGTCGCGCCGCGCCGACCGCGACGTCGACGTCCGCCTCCACCGCCTCGGGCACACTGCCGAGCACCGCCTCCGTGCGCGGGTTGACGGGAGTGATCACGCGGGTGGTGGAGGCCGTACCCACTCCCCATCGAGGTAGAGGTGTTCGAAGTGATGGTCCATCAGTGCCCTCCTGGCGATCCTGCGCCGGCACCGCCATCGGATACGGGACTCCCCCGACCTTCGCCCGGTCCGTCCGTCCGCGGGGTGGCGCTGGGTGCACGGAGAGCCGCCAGGAAATGCATGGGATCGCCGGGCCGTCGCCACCCTCCGTCAAGCGCGGTGCGCCGGACTTGACGGAGGGTGTCGGTGCGACCTCGGGCTAAGCGTCCCGGGGTGCCCGCCCGAGGTTCATCGGACGGAATTCGCCAGTTTGGTGGCGCCGTTGAGCAGGTACTCCAGCGGTCCACGGCGGAAGAAGCGAGACCAGATCGCCGCGAACAGGGTGGCCCCGACGATGAACCAGGTGAGCAGCGCGACGGAGGCGGATTCCGGCGGGGTGGCCGCCGCGCCGGGCAGGGCGAGGATCACCAGGATGTGGCCCACGTAGATGGTCAGGGACATGGTGCCGACGGCGATGATCGGAGTTGCCAGCCGGCGCAGCCACGGCAGCCGGGCCATCGCCACCGTCACGCACAGGAGCACCGTGATCGCGATGCCCAGGCTGCCGACGAGGTCGAA
Source organism: Streptomyces sp. NPDC021115 (assembly GCF_044333065.1). Taxonomy (NCBI): domain Bacteria; kingdom Bacillati; phylum Actinomycetota; class Actinomycetes; order Kitasatosporales; family Streptomycetaceae; genus Streptomyces; species Streptomyces sp. NPDC021115. The sequence continues at coordinate 32,286 of NZ_JBIRQF010000026.1, read as the reverse complement.
CGTGGAACCGGTGTGCGGCTCGGCCGCCAGCAGCCCCCAAGCGTCGGGCCCCTCCAGCTCACCACCGATATCCATGTCGAAGGATCCCGATCCCATGCCGGGGTCCTTCGCGGCGGGCGGCCCGGACATGATTTCCTGAGCGCCACCGGACACCCGGAGCGCCAGCCACGAGTCACCGTATCCGAGCACGATCAGCGCGGGGCCGAGCACGGCCAGCCTCCGCTGCACCGCGCCGGAGGTCAGATCCAGCCGGCCCAACGCCATGCCGGTGACCACGAACGTCATCCAGGTGATCACCGGGTAGAGGCCGGTGAGCAGGAGATCGAGCACGCCCACGCCGCAGAGTCGCGCGATCGGGTCGTACGCGTTGATGCTGTTCACGATCGACTCGTTGAGCAGTGCCCTGAGGCCGAACGCCACCTGCGGCGCGACCACCGCGAGCGCGACCGCGATGGTCGCGAGCGTCCTGGCCCGCAGCCGAACCAGCGGCAGGGCCAGCAGGAAGTACACCCCGTAGAAGTTGAGGATCCCGGCGCCTCCGAAGTTGGTCATCGCCAACGCGGTGCCGAGCGCCAGCAGGACCACGGCCCGGATCGCGATCCGGGCCTTCGCCTGCCGGCCGGCCAGGCCGGTCTTCGGCTCGAAGCGGCCGGCGATCAGCATCAACGAGAACCCGGCGAGGGTGGCGAACAGCGCCGACGCCCGGCCGTTCGCCAGGTTCATGATCCAGTTCCCGACGCCGCCGCTCTCGGGCGACGGTAACGGGCCGACGTGCACCGTGAACATTCCGAACACGGCCAGTGCGCGGGCGAGGTCCACCCCGACCAGCCGCGCAGTCGGCGAACCGCGTTCGGTCGCCGTGGCGGACTCGGGTGCGAGGGCGGGTAAGGGTGCGGGCGTGGGGGGCGGAGGCGCGTTCTTCGCGCTTTCGATCTCGGTCACTCGGACAACCTCGCCGAGGCGGACGCGGTCGACCATCCGACAGTCCTCGGGAGGTGCCCTGCCGGTCGTCCCCGACCACCCCGCCGACCGGCGGGGTATCCTCGGCCGGCCCTGTCCTGGTCAAGGTCCCCCTCCCGTGGCGTGGCCGTGCTGATCGCGCCGGCGGCCACCCTCGCCTCCGCGCTGTTGGCCGATGGCTCTCAGGCTGAGAGAACGGGCCTGCCGACCGGAGGGTGATACCCCGCCACGTGGGTGGAGCTGCCACTCGGCGGGCCACCACGGCCACCAGGGGCTCTAGGGTCGAGACGGCAAGAGCCGGACGGCACGGACAAATATGAGGCGGAACGCACGTGATCCGGGTAGTGGTGGTGGACGACGAGGCGCTGATCCGGTCCGGATTCGGGCTCATCCTGGGTGCGTCCGACGACATCGAGGTCGTCGCGACCGCGAGCGGGGGCGACGCCGTGGAGACCGTCCGCCGGGAGCGGCCCGACGTGGTTCTGCTGGACATCCGGATGCCGGACGTCGACGGGCTCACTGTCCTTCGCGAGCTGCGGATTGCGCCGGACGCTCCGGTGGTGGCGATGCTGACGACGTTCGACGCCGACGAGTACATCCTGACCGCGCTGCACTCCGGCGCGGCCGGTTTCCTGCTGAAGGACACCGAGCCGGAGCAGCTGGCCCAACTGGTACGGACCCTGGCCGCGGGCGGCGTGGTGCTGTCCCCCAAGGCCTCCAGGACCCTGCTGCGCAGCCACCCCGGCACCGAGGCGGCCGTCGACGAGTCGGCGGGCCGCGTCCGGCTGCTCACCGCCCGCGAGCGGGACGTCCTCGTCCTGGTGGCGGAAGGGCTGTCGAACGCCGAGATCGGCGCGCGCATCCACCTGGGCGCCGGCACGGTCAAGGACCACGTCAGCGCGATCCTCACCAAGCTACGGGTGACCAGCCGTGTGCAGGCCGCGCTGCTGGCGCAACGGGCCGGACTGCTGGATGAGCGCCCGCGGTCGGAGGCCGGGCGGTGAGCCGTGCACGCGCCCTGTGGAAGCGTGTGCCCGCTCCCGTCGTCGACCTCGTCCTCGTGGCGGCAGCAGCCGCGGACCTACGGCTGAACCTGTGGGACACGGCGCGGCTCGGTGGCGCGCTGCCCGCGCTCGGCTGCGCCGCGTTGGCCCTCCGGCGCAGGTTCCCGCTCGCCGTCTTCCTGCTCACGCTGCCGATCGCGCTCATGCAGGATATCGCCCTCGCTCCGCTCCTGGCGCTGTTCACCCTGGCCGAACGCTCCCGCAACCGCCGTCTCCTGGCGATGTGCGTCGCCCTGTCAGCCGGCGCGAGCAGCATTCCGTGGCCCCTCGCCAGCCTCACCGAGGTCGGCCGGACCATGACGCTGATCATCTTCGTGTACAACCTGGCGACCGCCGTCGTTCCGGTTCTGCTCGGTCAACTCGTACAGGCACAAGGGGACTTGGCGCGGAGGCTGGCCGAGGTGGAGGAGGTCAGGGAGCACGAGCGGGCCCTGCACGCCCAGGCCGTGCTCGCCCGCGAACGCGCCCAGCTGGCCCGAGAGATGCACGACGTGGTCTCCCACCAGGTCAGCCTGATCGCCGTACGAGCCGGAGCCCTGCAGGTCGCCACCAAGGACACGGACGCCAAAGAGGCCGCCCGCACGATCCGTTCGCTCAGTGTCACCACGCTCGACGAACTGCGCACCATGGTCACTCTGCTGCGCGCCTCTGGCAGCCACACCACCGAGCTCACTCCCCAACCCACCCTGACCGACCTGCACAAACTGGTGGAATCAAGCGGCACTCAAGCGAAGCTGACAGGTGAGCTTCCGCCCACCGTGGGCACACCCGCCCAACGGGCCCTCTACCGTACGGTCCAGGAAGCGTTGACCAACGTCCGCAAGCACGCCCCCGGCGCCACGGCCACAGTCGAGCTGTGGCAGGACGGCAACGACGTCGGGGTGATCGTCACCAACACCCCGCCCTCGCGTCCCTCCCTGTCCCTTCCCGGCTCCCAGCAGGGCTTGGTCGGACTGCGGGAACGAGCCGAGATTCTGCACGGCACCCTGGAATCAGGACCGACCACCGAGGGCGGCTACCAGGTACGGCTGCGGATTCCCCTCAGCACGGACTGAGACCGATCAGGCGGGTCCCGGCACGAGTTGTCGAATCGCTGATGGAGCCGGCGCATGGCAGGTCCTCTGCGTTGTTCGGCTTCCTGGCGGGCTTCGCGGTCGTCCTGATCACAGGCCGTCGCACACCGGAAACCAGCCGGGCCGGCAGGCAGGCCGTCGCCAAGGTGATGAACGATCCGTCATCCTCTGGCGCTGGGCACCGCCGGGCCGTGTCCGAGCTCCAACAGCCCCCCGGGGACGGTGACCAACGACCGACGCCCTGTGGCCGGAAACAGCGGCCAGTCCGTCGGCTGGGTATCGCTCACAGGTCCGCGGCCGGATCACCAGCAGTCAACAGGTCGGCCAGCGGGACGTACGGCTGCCGTTGGCGGTAGATCTCGCGGATCAGCTCAGGCAGCGAGCGTTGCCCGGCAACGGCGGCTTCCAGATGCTCTCATCCGAGGTCGACCCCGTGACCAGCGCGCGCCCGGCTGTACACGGGATCCTCGCGGCAGCCATGACCAACGACCTTGATCGCGCCCGAGACCGCCCTCGCCGACCGGTGGCTGCCCGGGCTCCCGCCCGAAAGCTCCCAGCAGATTCAGGAGGGCATGCACAGGCGCTACTCCAGCACGCCGGAGCCCGTCGCCGACACGCCCGCCTCCTTCCCCCAGGAACTGCTCGACCCCGACACCTCGACCGCGGACTACGTCTGGCTGCCCCTCCGCTTCGAAGGTGAGATGGCCTATGCGGACTGGCACGACGAGTGGCGGATCGAGGACTACGGCTGACGTGATCCGGCCCGTACGACTCGGGCAGGTCATTATCGGAGGCTGTAGTTGACCAAGCGCGAACGGGCGTCCTTCTCGGTGATGCCGAGTGCCTTCCCGATCGTCTCCCACGACAGCTCATCGGCCTCCGCGTGGTAGGCAGCCTCACGGCCGATGCGCTTGGTCGTGCGCTCCAGCGCCGCCACTGCCCGCAACGCGGCCAGCGGCGCGTCGGCGGCCAACGCGGTCAGCTGCTGATCCACCTCGGCCAGCAGGCCCTCCAGCGCCACGGGCAGCGGCACCGACCGCTCCTTGACGTGCTCAATGTGTTGCGCCCAGTCATCGCGCGGGCCCGAAGTGTCGGCGTCGTACGGATCCTCGGCCACAAGGCCCCAATCGATCGCATAGCGGCGCTCCCCGCGCCACCCGCACGAGCACGAGCCCCGCAGATGAGTGGCCCGCGGGGCGCCCAGCGTGCCGTCGTACACCCACCAGTCGGTGATCGCGGGCATGTGACTGCCGCTCCCGGCATCCACGTACACGGGCCCCGGCTCGCTGCCGTCACCCAGCACCGCCCCCGCCGTGCCCTCGTGGAACGACCCGAACTCCTCGCTCTGCCACCCCATGACTCCTCCTCACAGTGCCGTGCACCCGCGAGTGACCGGTGCTCACCGTCTCAGAATGCCCGATCCAAGCACCCGGTGACTGCCGGACGACCACCCGGCGATCCGTGGCCGGTCGAAGCCGCACGGTCTGCGCCTGGACCACCGGTTCCTGAGAAGCGCATGGCCGGAAAGACGCTGCGGATATCAGTGAGAGACCCAAAAAGACTTTGCCTCTATGGCGGGCGTCTGGTGCAGTGAGCGCGGCGACAGCGCCCGCGGCGAGCGGGCCCGCGAGGGCTCCAGCCCCGATCCCCGAAAGGACACGCGTCTTGTCCGACATCCACACCCGGCTGAAGGAACGGGGGCTCCGTCTCCCGAAGCCCCCGAGGCCGAACGGCAACTACGCATCCGCCCTGCCGCGTCGCGCGCCCGTCGAGATCGAGACCCTGTTCGAGGTGGCCCCATGAACACGGAGTCCGTCGCGAACGGCACCGTGCCCGGCTTCGGCATGGACGCGATCCGGGCAGCCGCTCGGCGCCTGTCCGGCCACGTGGTCCGCACGCCCCTGCTGAACTCTCCGATGCTGGACGATCTGATCGGCGCCCGCGTCCTGGTCAAGGCCGAGTGCCTGCAACTGACCGGCTCCTTCAAGGTGCGTGGCGCGCTCAACGCACTGCTCACCCTGGACGAAGACGCGCGCCGCGCCGGGATCGTGACCTACTCCGCGGGCAACCACGGCCAGGGCGTGGCCGCGGCAGCACGGCTCGCAGGCTGCCCCGCGGTCGTCGTCATGCCGCGTGACGCCCCCGTCATCAAGGTCGACAACTGCCGCTGGTGGGGCGCGGAAACCGTCTTCTACGACCCGGAGGCCGAGGACCGGAACGAGGTCGCCCGGAAGATCCTCCAGGACCGCGGCATGACGCTGATCCCGCCGTTCGACGACCCCTCCGTCATGGCCGGACAGGGCACCGTCGGTCTGGAAATCGCCGAGCAGGCACGCGAGTTGGGCCTGACCCCGGATACGGTCCTGGTCAACTGCAGCGGCGGTGGACTGTCGTCCGGCGTGATCACCGCACTCGACCACGAGTTCCCGGACCGCCTGTCGAACCACATCGTCGAGCCCGCCGGTTTCGACAAGATGGCCCGGTCCCTGGCGACCGGCCGCGCGTGTGCGAATCCGCGCCCGCCGGGCGGCGTGATGGACGCGATCTCCGGCCCGGCGGCCGGTGAGCGTCCCCTGGCCGTCCTCAGCGGTCACCAGGTGACCGGCCTGACTGTCACCGACGAGGAGGCGCTTGCCGCGGTGTCCGTGGCCCACCGTTTCCTCAAGATCGTGGTTGAGCCGGGCGGCGCCGCGTCCCTGGCGGCACTGCTATCCGGGAAGGTGGACGTCCGGGGAAAGGCCGTGGCCCTGGTGGCGTCAGGCGGCAACATCGATCCGGCGGTCTACCGCCGCGCCTTGTCGGGCTGAGGCAACACCCGAACGCGTCAAACTACGCGCTTCATATACTGGAGGTCTGCTTCCCTCTCTTACTGATATGTGGAGCGACTGATGATCGAGGTTCGCCAGGCCCGCTACTTCCTCGCCGTCGCCGAAACGCTCCACTTCGGGCGTGCCGCCGAACAGCTGCGCATGTCGCAGCCCCCACTCAGCCAGGCCATCCTCCAACTGGAGCGGCAGCTCGGCGTGCAGCTCTTCGATCGCAGCGAACGAAAGGTGCGGCTGACCGAGACCGGCCGGGCCTTCGCCGAGGAGTGCCGCAAACTGATCGCGGCCGCCCAGCACGCACACGAGGTGGCGGCCCAGGCCGAGGCCGGTCTGGTGGGAACGTTGCGGATCGGCGTCGTGACGTCGGCGCTGAGCGAGCCCCTGCTGGGCACGCTGTCCGCCTTCCGGTCCGCGCGTCCCCGGGTCGACCTGCACCTCACGGAAGTCGACACGGGGGAAGGCCAGGAGGCCGTCGCCCGGCACGAGATCGATCTCGCCGTCATCCGGCCCAGCGCGCCGGTGCGCGGTCTGCGCGTACGGCCCTGGCGCCACGACCAGTTCGTGATCGCGCTGCCGAGCGGTCATCCGCTGTCCGGGGGTGGCGCCGAGCCGGTCGAACTCGCGGAGTTCGCGGACGAGCCCTGGGTGTGGCTGCGGCGCGGGGCCTCCCCCGACTATCACGACCAGCTCATGGCGACCTGCCGCAGAGCCGGGTTCACCCCCGACGCGCGCCACATCGCCAACTCCATCCTGACCCAGCTGTCGATGGTGGCCTGCGGCCTCGGCGTGACCCTGGTGCCCCACGTGACGGTCCGTTCGATTCAAGGCCCCATCGCCTACCGGCCGCTCACCGACGCCGCCGACCTCGTCGAACTGTCCCTCGTTTCCCGGGCCGACACCCACGAACCGCTGGTGGAGGAGTTCCTGGAGCACGCCTCGGCTCACCGGCAGGAAACGATCTAGGCGTGCTGTCCCGGCACGTTGGTGACGGGCCGCACGTTTGCTCACGCCCCGCAGGCCGAGGGTCCGGGTCCGTGGGGTGAGGGAGGAGGCAGGGTGGTCGACGAGGTGCGCAGCCCATCGGCGAGCAGGGCCAGGTAGCGCCTGCGGTCCGCGCCGTCCGGGTCGCCGGGGTGGACCGTGGCCAGGGTCATGACGATGACCGCCGTCAGATCGCGGACCAGCAGCTCCGGCCGTACCACTCCCCCGTCGATGGCGCGTCGGAGCAGGGGTTCGAGGGAGCGCAGGAAACGGTGCGCGCTGTCGACGTCGAATCCGGTGAACTCGCGGGCGAGCGAGATGATGACCTGTCGGCGGGCGAGCACCTCGGTGACGGCCTCCAGCACGCCGACGACGTCCCGCCAGGGATCGTCGGTGTGCACCGCTGTCATGGGTTCGAGTTCGGTGGCGAGGAAGTGGTCGAAGACCGCCCGGACGAGCTGATCGCGCGCGCGGAAGCGGCGGTAGACCGTCACCACGCTCACCTCCGCGCGCTCGGCGATCTGCTCGAGGGTCGCCTCCGGCCCGATCTCCTCGAATGCCTCAGCCGCGGCCGCGACGATCCGCTCGTAGTTCCGGGCGGCGTCGGCCCTCACCAGGTCACCCGCAGTTCCTTCAATCCGTAGACCACGCTGAAGACCCGGAACTGGCCCTGCTCGTCCGGGTCGGCCGGCGCCAGCTCGGGGAACCGGCGGAGCAGGGCCGGGAAGGCGATGCGCATCTCCATCCGGGCCAGCGGCGCCCCGAGGCAGTGGTGCACACCGTGGCCGAAGGCGATGTGTCCGGCGGCCGCGCGGGTGATGTCGAGCGCGTCGGGATTCTCGGTGAAGGCGTGGTCGCGGTTGGCGGTGGGCAGCGAGGGAAGCACGAGAGAGCCTTCGGGGATGGTATGCCCGGCGATCTCCACATCGGTCGTGGTCGTGCGCGGCGGCATCGAGTGCACGATGGACAGCCAGCGCAGCAGTTCCTCGATGGCGGGACCGATCCGCTCCGGATCGTCGCGGAGCAGGGCCAGTTGGTCCGGGTGGCGGAGCAGGGCCAGGGTGCCCAGGCCGAGCATGTTCGAGGTGGTCTCGTGCCCGGCCAGCAGGAGCAGGCTCGCGATACCGGTCAGTTCGTCGGTGCTGAGGTCGTCGCCGTGCTCGCGCACCAGCATCCCTAGCATGTCCTCACCCGGCTGCGCCTGCGCGCGGGCGACCAGGCCCGCCATGTAGGCGCGGTCTTCCCGCCGGGCCGCCATCCGCTCCTCCATCGGCAACGACACGTCCAGGAGGCGGGCGGAACGGTCCTGGAACTCGGCCCGGTCGGCATAGGGCACGCCCAGCAACTCGCAGATCACCAGTGACGGCACCGGCAGCGCGAAGTGCGACACCAGATCGGCCGGCTTGCCCGCCCGCTCCAGATCGTCCAGCGCCGCCTCGACGATCTCTATGATCCGCGGTTCGAGCCTGCGCATCCGGCGGATGGTGAACTCCGGGGTGAGCAGCCGACGCAACCGGGTGTGCTCCGGCGGATCGAACCCGATCAGATTCCCCGCTCGCATCCGGGCCAGCTCGTCCTCGTCCAGCTCGTCCTCCCCGGGAAACGGGGGGCGGACGTTGCTGAACCGGACCGGGTCCGAGAGCACTTGGCGAACGTCCTCGTACCGGCAGACCAGATACGCGGGCATACCGAACGGTGTCATGACCCGCACGACACCCTCTCCGTCCCGTGCCCGGGTCAGCTCCTCGGCAGGGCCGAACCCGTTCCGCCGCATCTGCAGTGGCAATTCCGTTGTCCCGGTCATCTTCTTGCCCACCCCTCGACGATGCTTCGCGACCACTGCCACGCTAACAGGTAACTGAAAGGCGACTAACACTTATCGCTCAACTCACCGACCGGCCGGCCGGAGGGGGCAGCGACGCCCCTGTCCTGTGGCGATCCTCAGGTCGACGAGCGGAGCGATCGGCCTCCGCCGGGCCCCCGTTCAGTGCTCCGGACGCCGGATCGCGGGGGCGGGGTGGGGCAGCGGGCTGGCGGCATGCGGCGAGAGCCCGTCCAGTACGAGCGTCACATAGCGCCGCCACCCGCTCTCACCAGGCTCCATGGTCCACAGCACACTGACGAGCATGAGCATGATCCGACGCACGTCCTCCGGCACGAGATCGCCGCGGATCACGCCCGCCCGCTGGCCGCGCCGGACGAGCGGGTCCAGGGCGTCGAAGAACCGGTCGCCGACCTCGGCCGTCAGCACGCCCGCGTTCCGGGCCGCGGTCAGCGCGTTGTAGTCATTCACCGCGGAGGACAGGGCGGCCTCCATCACCGCGGCCAGTCCGCGACGCGGATCCTCGTCCTCCAGGGCCCGGTCGACCGCGGGCGCCACCTGCTCCGCGAACTGCTGGTCCAGCACCGCGCGCAGCAAGACCCCCTTGTCGGGGAACCGGCGGAAGAGGGTCGCGATCCCCACACCGGCCCGCCGGGCCACCTCCTCCAGAGGAGCGTCCGGACCCCGCTCCGCGTAGACCTCACGGGCGGCCCTGACGATCTTCTCGAAGTTGCGCGCGGCGTCGGCGCGCAACGGCTTGGGGGTATCTGAAGGCACACCCCCACTCTATCAAGTGATAGTCAACCATCGTTTCGATTTGACACCCCTACCAGCGCGAACCGATAGTTGGCTACCGATTGCGTTTCGGTACACCACGCCCATCCGGTGTCGAAGCCGACCCGGACCCGCCCCCGCGCACGTGCCGCGCCCCTTCTCAGGCCTTGAGGAACCCCGCCATGTCTCATCCATCCACGGCCCATCGGCCCGGCGGAGTGGTCGCGACACTCGCGATCGCCGGTGTCACCGCAGCGGTGATGCAAACCCTCGTCACACCGCTGCTCGCCGATCTGCCCAAGATCCTGGACACCTCCGCCTCGAACGCGACCTGGGTCGTCACCGCCACCCTCCTCGTCGCCGGGGTGTGCGTCCCCATCACCGGACGCCTCGGAGACATGGTCGGCAAACGGCGCATGCTCCTGGCCTGTGCCGTGCCCCTCATCGTCGGATCGATCGTCTGCGCGCTCTCCAGCAGCGTCACCCCGATGATCATCGGCCGTGGCCTCCAGGGGGTCGGCATGGGAATGATCCCCCTGGGCATAGCCCTGCTGCGCGATGTCGTCCCCGCCGACAAGCTCAGCTCCTCCATCGCCCTCGTCAGCGCCTCGATGGGCATCGGCGGCGGCATCGGTCTGCCGCTGGCCGCGGCCGTCGCGCAGTACGCCAACTGGCGCCTGCTGTTCTGGGGCGCCGCCGCGCTGGCCGCCGTCGTCGCCGTCATGATCCTCACCCTCGTCCCCGACACCCCCGCCACCACCAAGGGGCAGCGCTTCGACACCGTCGGAGCCCTGGGTCTGGCCGTCGGCCTGGTGTCCCTGCTGCTCGCCGTCTCCAAGGGCGCCGACTGGGGCTGGAGTTCGGTCACCACCCTCGCGCTCTTCGCCACCGCGGCCGTGACGCTGGCCGCATGGGGCCTGTTCGAGTGGCGCACCCGAGAGCCCCTGGTCGACCTGCGCACCACCGCACGCCCCCGCGTCCTGCTCACCAACGTCGCGTCCGTCTTCGTCGGCTTCGGCATGTACGCGAGCATGCTGGTCATCCCGCAGCTCCTTCAGTTCCCCGAAGCCACCGGCTACGGCTTGGGCCAGTCCATGCTCGCCGCCGGCCTGTGGACGCTGCCCGGCGGCCTGATGATGATGGCCGTCTCCCCGCTCGGAGCGAAGCTCACCAACGCCCGCGGCCCGAAGGTGACCCTCATCAGCGGCGCGCTCGTGCTGGCCGCCGGCTACCTCGCGTCCCTCCTGCTGGCCGGTACCGCGTGGGGCCTCATGATCGCCATGATCATCATGAACACCGGTGTCGCCCTCGCCTACGGAGCCATGCCCGCCCTGATCATGAGCGCCGTCCCGCTCAGCGAAACCGGCGCGGCCAACGGTTTCAACGCCCTCATGCGTTCCCTGGGCACATCTGTCGGCTCCGCCGTCGTCGGCGCCGTCCTCGCCCAGATGACCACCACCGTCGGCGGCTACACCTTCACCTCCGAGAACGGCTTCCGCACCGCCCTGATCATCGGCTGCGTGCTCGCCCTCGCCTCCGCCGCCATCGCCGCGTTCATCCCCAACTCCCGTACGGCACAAGCCCAGGAGACGGCAGACGCCGAACCCGCCTCACTCACCGCCCGTCCCTAGGAGTCAGGCTCGGCGAGCGCAGGACGCGAGGCGATCGGCGAGCGCGGTGACGAGGCCGCGCAGCTCATCGGGGCGCTCGATGACGAACGGCCGGTCGAGTGCGGCGAGTACCGGAGGCAACCAGTCGAGCCGCTCCGCCCGCAGCTCGACGCGCAGCCAGCGCTCGGTCGCCCGGTCCTGGCCTGCCGCGGGCTCGTGTTCCTCCAGGTTCGCGATGCTGGCGGGGAGGTGCGCGCGGATCTGCTCAACCGTTCCGTGGATCCGCAAGGTCACCTCATGCCGGTACTTGGCCGTGGCGAACGCTGACAACACGCGCTGTGCCGGACCGGGGCCCTCGGGCGCTTCGAACGAGCCGGGCAGGGTCCGCGCGTCTGCGATGCGATCGAGCCGGAAGGTTCGGTCCTCGCCGATCCGGGCGTCCTTGCCCGTGACGTACCACCGGCCCGCATGGGCGACGATCCCGTACGCGTGCAGCGTGCGTTCGCTGCGCCGTCCGTCGCGGTCGGTGTAGCGGATCGAGACCGGTCGGCGGTGGCGCACCGCATCGGCGATGGTGAGCAGGACCCCGGCGTCCGGGGTGTCGAACTCTCCGGGGTGTTCCGTGAAGGCGAGGGATTCCAGGAGGGTGTCGAGCCGGCGGGCGATGTGCTTGGGCAGCACCCGCCGGATCTTCGCCGATGCCGTCTCGTTCGCCGTGTGCTGCGTCGTCGTCAGCCCTGCTCGGCGGCCGGCGACCAGGCCGAGCAGCACGGCCAGCGCCTCGTCGTCGCTGAGCATGAGCGGAGGCAAGCGGTACCCGGGAGCGAGCCGGTACCCGCCGTAGCGGCCGCGCACCGATTCCACGGGCACGTCCAGGTCGACCAGCTGGTCCACGTACCGCCGCACGGTGCGCCCTTCGACGCCGAGCCGGTCGGCCAGTTCGGCCACCGTCCGGATGCCGCCCGACTGCAGCAGCTCCAGGAGTGTCAGCACGCGGGCAGCGGGTCGGGGCATGTCCGCAGCCTAACGCGGATAGAGGACCGATTCTGTCCACTATTTCTCCTAAGGTGCGGCGTGCAAGCCTCCGCACAGCCAAGGAGATCCCCATGAAGTTCGTCTCGATCCGCATCATCACCAGCGACGTAGCGCGCCTCGTCGAGTTCTATGAGCGAGCCACAGGGGCGCGGGCGACGTGGGCCACCGAAGACTTCGCCGAACTCAGGACCGCGGGCGCCACCCTCGCGATCGGCGGCACCAGCACCGTCCCGATGTTCGCCCCGGGCTCTGCCCGCCCGGCGGACAACCACAGCGTGATCACCGAGTTCCTCGTCGACGACGTGGACCGCGTTCACCAGAACCTGACGGGCTTCGTCACCGACTTCGTCACCGAGCCCACCACGATGCCCTGGGGCAACCGGTCACTGCTGTTCCGTGACCCCGACGGCAACCTCGTCAACTTCTTCACCCCCGTCACCCCGGCGGCCATCGAGAAGTTCTCCCGCTGACGCCACGCACAGCCACTCAGGCGGGAGCCCTGGGATCACCGGCAAGGTCGGCGTCCGCGTAGCGATCCGCGCCGCCGATACCTCGTCGGCTCCGTTCGGCGCGCGCGATCGTGGCGGAGCTGGTCTGCTGGGTCCAGGGGATTCGTCCCCGTACCCCGGAGATCCAGATGAGTACGTTTCGAGTCGCGCAGGTCGCTGCCGCCGGTGGTGCGTTCGAGGTCGTCGAGCGGGAGGTGCCGCGGCCAGGACCCTGCCATGTGCGGATCGCCGTGGACGCCTGCGGGGTCTGCCACAGTGACAGCATCTTCGTGAACGCCGAGGTCCCGGGCGTGCGGTTTCCGCTCGTGACCGGACATGAGATCGCCGGGCGCATCGAGGAGCTGGGTGAGGGCACGGACGACGTCTGGCGGGTGGGCGACCGGGTGACGGTCGGCTGGTTCGGCGGCAGCTGCGGCCACTGCCCGCCCTGCCGGCACGGCGACTTCATGGTCTGCGAGAACCTGAAGATCCCCGGGTGGGCGTACGACGGGGGCTACGCCGAGGCGGTGATCGCGCCGGTGGACGCCCTGGCCCGGATCCCCGACGCGCTGGCCGCCACCGACGCGGCTCCTCTGGCCTGCGCGGGGGTGACCACGTACAACGGGCTGCGGCGCAGCTCCGCCCGGCCCGGGGACCTGGTCGCCGTGCTCGGCATCGGCGGCCTCGGCCACCTGGGGGTGCAGTACGCGGCCGCGATGGGCTTCGAGACCGTGGCCATCGCCCGCGGGGCCGCCAAGGCCGACCTCGCCAAGCAGCTCGGCGCGCACCACTACATCGACAGCACGGCGGACACCACCGTCGCGGACGAGCTGCGAGAGCTCGGCGGCGCCAAGACCGTCCTGGCCACCGCCGCCAACTCCGACGCCATCACGGCGACCGTGGACGGGCTCGCCCCCCGCGGCGAGCTGGTGGTCATCGGCGTGGACGCCACGCCGCTGGGAATCAACCCGGCCCAGTTGCTGATGGCCGGCCGGATCGTCCGTGGCCACCCGTCCGGCACCGCGCAGGACGTCCAGGACACCATGGCGTTCAGCGCGCTGCGCGGGATCCGCCCGATGGTCGAAACCCTGCCGCTGGACCGGGCCGATGAGGCGTACCGGAGGATGATGTCCGGCGCCGCCCGCTTCCGGATGGTGCTCACCACCCGCTGACGCACCACCGGCTTACCGGCCCCTCGCCGACGCCGCCGAGCGGGCGCACGCCTCGACTCACCGGCAGGGGACGATGCGACACGGCCCGGGAGGGCCGTCGGCGCCCACCGGGACCGGCCTCAACGTTCCAGCAGCACCCGGACGTCCCAGGCGTTCAGCGTCAGCTCCTCCCCCGCCTGGTGATCCGTACCGTCGAGCACGTCCCGGACCGCGACGGGGAGCCGGACCGGGACCTCGTCCCAGGACCAGTTGTGTACGAAGCGCACCCTGCGGCCGTCGGGAGCGGTGGCACCCGTGCTGGTGACGGACTCCTGCGCGAACCTCCAGCCGCCTTCCCGCGCGGGGAGGGTCCACCGGAGCAGTGACGCGGCGAGGACCGGATCCGGCACGGTGCCCACGTACGTCACCCGTCCGGCGCCGTGGGAGCGCGTGGTGACGGCGGGCCAGCGGCCGAAGTGCGGGTGGTCGTACGCGGCCAGGACCTGGGCGCCGTCGGTCTGGAGGCCGTCCACCCAGCGAGTGGCCGCCGCGCCGGCCGGCAGGGCGAGGGGGGAGCCGGGGGCGGGGTGGACCGGCACGTCCTCGGAGAGGTTGCTGAACTCGTCGTACCAGGCCCCCGCCGCCTGGGTGAGGCGTGCGGGCATGACGTCGGTGCGGGCTCGGGCGTGGGGGTCCCCGTAGCCGGTACGGGGTCCGAGCACGAGGTGGCCGCCCGCTTCGGCGTAGTCGGCGAGCCAGTCGAGCGTCGCGTCGTCCGCGCTGTACAGGCCCGGCACGACGAGGACGGGGTGGAGCTCGGCGGCTTCCCGCGCGGTGGTGTCGGTGAGGCGGTCGGCGTGCAGGAGGCGGGTCTGGAGCCCGGCGTCGAACGCGCCCCGGTAGAAGGGGTCGAAGACGCCGTGGTACGAACGCCGGTCCGGGCCGCCGTCCGGCCCGGCCAGCGGCGGCTGGAACGCCAGCGCCCACTTGCTCGGGGACGAGTAGACAATCGCCACATCCGCGTCCGGTGCCAGCCCGGCGACCAGATCGCCAGCCGTCTCCAGTTCCTTGCCGAGGCGGGCGATCTCCCGGTAGACGCGCCCGGGGCGGCCGCTGTGCGGAAGCACACCGCCCCAATAGGTCTCCGTGCCGAAGTGCAGGGTGTGCCAGTGCCAGTACTCGATCATGCGGGCGCCGCGCGAGACCAGCGCCCAGGCGGCCTGGCGCCACTGTCCGTCGTAGCCGGGCCGGTTGTTCCAGGAGTGTCCGATGGCCTGCGCGTCCGTCTCGGTGACCAGGAACGGCTCCTGGCGTGAGGAGAACATCCGGTCCGCGCTGAGGTACAGCGCCCACGTCCCGTTGGTCGTCCATGCCTGGCCGCCGGTTCCCCGGTCGGGCAGGGCGAGGCCGTCCTGCATGGTGTAGTACGGGTTGCCCGCGGTGATGTCGAGCCGGCTTGCGAGGGCCTGGTCGTCCAGGGCGGGCCGGTCGTAGGCGATGCATGTGGTGACGAAGTGCTCCGGCCGGGCGTACTCGCGCACGATGTCCGCCTGCCAGCCGATGAACTCCGTGGTCTGCTCGGCCTGGAAACGCCGCCAGGCCAAGTCGTACTGCGGCTGCGCGTTGCCGTCCGGGGTCCACAGGTCGGCCCAGGTGGACAGCCGGTGCGACCAGTAGACGAGGCCCCATTCCCGGTTGAGGGTCTCCACGTCGCCGTAGGTCGCGCGCAGGTGATCCACGAAGCGCTGGAACACGCCGTGGTTGTGGAACAGTTCGTTGCCCGGCTCGTTGTCGACCTGGAAACCCAGCAGCGAGGGGTGGTCGGCGTAACGCGAGACGATCTTGCGGATGACGCGCTCGGCGTGGAAACGGAAGGCGGGGTGGGTGAAGTCCACCTCCTGGCGGGCGCCCCAGGGAATGCGCTCACCGGTGCGCCGCTCCCCCGCGATCTCGGGGTACAGCCGGGCGAGCCACGGCGGCACGGCGTACGTCGGCGTGCCGAGGACGACACCGATGCCGCGCTCATGCGCCCCGTCGAGCACCGGTTGCAGCCAGTCGAGGTCGAACCGGCCGTTTTCGGGCTCCCAGGTGGACCACACCGACTCGCCGACCCGGATGACGGAGAATCCCGCACGCTTCATCAGGTCCAAGTCGGTCTTGAGCCGGTCGTAGGGCTGGTACTCGTGGTAGTAGGCGGCGCCGAACAGCACGCGCGGGGGAAGCTCGGGCAAGGGTTCTCCTCCAACGAGGGTTACGGGCGTCGAGGGTTACGGGACAGGCCGGGAGGGTGGAAGCGGCCGAGGGGTGGGATCAGCCCTTGACCGCGCCCGCCGACAGCCCTTCGAGCAGTTGCTTGCGCAGCAGCAGGAAGACCAGGACCGTGGGCACGGTGGCGAGCACCGATCCGGCCAGGACGAGGTCGTATTGGCGGTTCTCCGCCTGGAAGAGCGTCTGAAGCCCCAGGGGGAGGGTGAACTGATTGACATCGGAGATCAGGACCAGGGGCCACAGGAAGCTGTTGTAGCTCTGGAGGAACGTCCATACCGCGAGTGCGCCCAGCGACGGCCGCAGCAGTGGCAGTACGACCTGGCAGAAGATGCGGAACTCCCCGCACCCGTCGATCCGGGACGCTTCCAGCAGTTCGTCCGGGACGCTCTGGATGATGTACTGCTGCATCATGAAGATCCCGAACGCGGGTGCCACCCACGGCACCACCAGGGCGAACCAGGGATTTCCCAGCCCCGTCTTGACCAGGATCACGAACAGCGGCACGAGGACGACGGCGAACGGGATCGACAGCGAGCTGAACATCACCCCGAACAGGAACGTCCGCCCGGTGAAGCGGTACTTGGCGAAGCCGAACCCGGCCAGTGCGCAGACGAAGACCGAGACGGTGGTCGCCACCAGGGCCACCACGGTGCTGATGAGGAACCAGCTCAGATACGGCTGGCTGTCCAGCAGATGCTGGTAGTTGGCCAGGGTCGCCGGGCTGGGCAGCAGCCGGGGCGGGTAGGCGAAGATGTCGCCACGCGGCTTGAACGATCCGCTCAGCGCCCACAGCAGCGGCCCGACGAAGGCCAGCAGCAGGACGGTCAGGGCGAGGTAGAGCAGAGCGCGTGAGGGGACCCGGGAACCGCGGGTGCGCGCCGGGGACGAGGTGCTCATGAGGACCTCCCGATGCCGAGCAGCCGGTTGAAGATCTGGCTGGTGGTGAAGACGAGGGCGAACAGCACGACCCCGGCCGCCGCCGCATAGCCGAACTGCTGGCGTTCGAAGGCCGCCCGGTAGATGAACATCGCCACCGAGAGCGTCGCGTCGCCCGGTCCGCCACGGGTGAGCAGAAACGGTTCGTCGAAGATCTGCGCGGCGCTGATGAACGAGGTCACCGCGACGAATCCGGTCACCGGCTTCAGCGCCGGCAGGGTGACGGTGGTGAACGTGCGGAACCGCCCCGCCCCGTCCAGCTCCGCCGCCTCGTACAGCTCACGGGGGACGTTCTGCAGCCCGGCGAGGAAGAAGATGGTCAGATAGCCCGCCCAGCGCCAGAGCATGATGAGGCTGATGCTCGCCCTGGCCAGGCTCGGATCGCCGAGCCAGTCGAGTCCGCCGAGTCCGAACACCGCCCGGAGCACCGCGTTGGCGAGCCCGAACTGCCGGTCGAAGACGAGGCTGAAGATGAGGGCGACGACGATGGGCGAGACCACCATGGGAATGAAGAAGGCCACCCGGAACAGGTCCCGGGCCCGCAGGCCCCGGGCGTTCAGCCCCTGGGCGATCATCAGCGCGATGGGCACGATGACGAGCACGCTCATCAGGACATAGACGCCGGTGTTCTGCAGCGCGCGGTGGAAACTGACGTCGGAGAGCAGGTGCGCGTAGTTGCGCAGCCCCACCCAGTGCGGGGATCCGAGCCCGACCCACTCGCACAGGCTCAGATAGACCGACACCAGGACCGGCACGACCATGAACAGGACGTACAGCACGTAGAAGGGGGCGATGAACAGGTACGGAGCGCGGGCAGGACCGCGCGGTGGCCGGGACGCACGGCGGCCGGAGGCGAGCGTCAGGGGGCGGGACTCGCGGAGCCGTTCCGCGGGGATACTGGTCATCTGCGGCCCCTATCGGCTTGCCTGGGCGCGGAAGTCGGAGGTGGCGCGTCGCAGCGCCTCGCGCGGGGACAGGTCGCCCCGGTACGCGCGGATCAGATAGCCGCTGAGAACGTCCGTGAGGATGGACTGGTCCGGGCTCTGGTAGTAGGCGGGCACATGGTCAGCGAGCGGGGCGTACACCTCGAACAGGCGCTGCCCGCCGCAGAACTTGTCCTCCAGGGCCAGCAGTTCAGGGCTGCGGAAGACCGAGCGCCGGGTCGGCAGATAGCCCAGCTCGCGGTAGCGGCGGACCTGGGCCTCCTTCGTGAGCCAGGTGGCGCGCAGGAAGTCGGCACCCGCCGTGGTGTTCGCCTTGCCCGTGATCGCGGTGAAGCCCGTGCCACCGGCGACGGAGGTGCGGCCGCCCCCGGCCGAGAACCCCGGGAGCTCCCGGATGCGCCACCGGCCCGACTGCTCGGGGACGTTCGGCTGAAGACCGAAGGTCTTGTACCAGCTGGCCATCCACAGTCCCGCGACGCTCCCCCGTTTGAGGGCCGTCTGCATGCTGGGACCGTAGAAGTCCGCGACGTCCACGATGAAGCCGCTGCGCAGCCCGTCGCAGAGGAACCGGAGTGTCTCCTCGGCCTCGGGCGAGTCCAGGGTGATCCGCTGGCGGGCGTCGAAGAGCGCGCCTCCTCGCTGGTAGAGGAGGATGGCGAAGACCTGTACCACCTGGTTCAGGTCGCTGCCGGTGGCCACCGCGCCCAGGGAGACGCGGTGTTTCCGGTACAGCTTCGCGCCGGCCTGGGCCAGCTCCTCCCACGTACCGATGTCCGCCGGTATGCGGTATGCGGACAGGAGGTCGTCGCGGTAGTAGTAGACGGTGACGGGTGTGTCCGAGTCGAGCGCGTAGAGCCTGCCGTCGACGGTGTACGGGGCCCGCCGCGCCGCGAGCAGATCGTCGCCGAGCGGTGCGACGTCCTGGGTCCAGTCGCGCAGCAGCCGGGGCGAGAGGTCGCCGCGCAGCATGCGCGCGTAGTTGCCGATCTCGAAGCCCATCACGTCGGGTGTGCCGCGTCCCGCGACGGCCTGGGCCAGGAGTTTGGTCACCAGATCCTGGGCTCCCGCGCGTGTCACCCGCAGCCGGTAGGCGAACCGGGTGGCGCGGTCGGCCCGGGGCACGGCGGAGGTGAAGAAGTCCTGGTATCCCTGGTCATGGGTCCACAGCGACAGATTCACGGGACCGGACGTGACGACGCTCGGCGGTCCGCTGTTCGCGCAGGCCGAGACCGTTCCGGTCGCGGCGAGGACACCGGCTCCGGCGGCCCATCGCAGCATGGTCCGGCGCGGCGCAGCGCCGGGGGCGGCGCTGGAGGGAGCTGGTAGGTGATGTGGGCCCGGGGCCCCTCGTGGGCCGGGGGAACGGGGCAGGTTTTTCATGTGCGGCTCCTCAACAAGGCGTGTTGCCTGCCGGGTGATGCGGGCATGGCTCGCCCCCGCGCCACGCCCGTGTGGCGTGGCGGCCGGAGCGCCGTGCTCGAACGGTGCCGGTCCTACGGTCGCCCGGGCCGCTCGCTGGAACGGCGGATGACCAGCCTGGCGGGTGGATCGCCCCGTGCGGGCAGGGGGGCGTCCGGGGTCTCCATCTGATGGGCCAGCAGCTCGAGTCCGTATGCCGCCACGGCGTCGAAGTCCTGGCTCACGGTGGTGAGCGGTGGCGACAGATAGGCCGCGGAGGGGATGTCGTCGTATCCGACGACGCTGACCTGCTCCGGCACCGAGAGACCCGCCTCGGACAGGCCGCGCATGACACCGATGGCCATGTCGTCGTTGGCCGCGAAGACCGCGGTGACCCCGGGAGTACGGGCCAGTCGCCGGCCGGCCTCATAGCCGGACGCGGGCGACCAGTCCCCTTCGATCCACTCCGGTTCCGGTGCGCCCGCCTCCTCCAGCGCCTTCCGCCAGCCGTCCATCCGGTCACGCGCCGCCCACCACCGGGACGGCCCGGCCACATGCCACACCGTGGCATGTCCCAGGGAGAGGAGGTGCCGTGTGACCGCCAGGCCCCCGCCGACGCCGTCCGCGCCCGTGACGAGGCCCGGTGTCCCCGGGCCCAGCGCCGGAAGCCGGCCGAAGCTGAGGACCGGGACCCCCGGGTCGAGGGGTGCGGCCTCGCCCTCGTCGATCGGCTCGGACAACACGATGCCGTCCACGCCCTGGTTCAGCAGGGAATCGACGGCACCCGCGATACCGGCCGGGTCGCCACTGAGCGTGGTCACGACGCTGAACGAGTAACCGGCGGCGCTCGCCGCCCGCTCCAGCGCGAACAGCAGCGACGAAGGACCGTAGAGCGCGGTCCCCAACGACACCACGCCGATCCGCCGAAATCGCCCCTGGAGCAGTGCGCGGGCGGCGGTGTTGGGCCGGAAACCCAGCTCGCGGGCCGCCCGCAGCACGCGGTCGCGGGCCTCCTCGCTCACATGGGGCTCCCCGTTGACGACCCGGGAGACGGTCTTCTGCGACACCTGGGCCAGCCGGGCGACCTCCCGCATCGAAGGGGGCCGATGTCCCTGTCGGGCCCCGGAAGACGGGGTCTTCGGTTCGGTGGTGGGCACAGCGCTCTCCTTCGAGCATGTCCAGGACGGTGCCGGGATGCAGCGATGACTACGTAGTCAAAGCGGCGAGCACGGCGGCCCGGCCCGCTCTGACTACGTAGTCAGGCGAGTATGCGTCCACCCTCCGGGGGCGTCAATGGTTCGCGCGGAACCGGGATCCGCTGTCAGGCCCGTTGTGGCTGCTCCACCGCCGACCACCCGATCAGCGCACCGCGCAGAGCTGCCACCAGACGCGTGGCCGCTTCGTCCTCGGTGCGTCCGCTCTTGATGAGGTCGAGGATGTCGCGCGGGTCGAACAACGCGTTCCACAGGTAGAGGGCTTCGTCGCCGAGATCTCCGAGACCCAGCTCCCGTGTGGTCTGCCGCAGCGGTTCGGCGAGTGCTTCGGCCTGCGGGGTGAGGTAGCCGGTGTTCTCGCGCAGCCGCTCGAGGTAGCCGCGGTGCGAGCGCATCTGCGCCATCGCGCCGCCGTGTTCGAGGACGAGGGACACCCAGTGCCGCGACACCGCGTCGAGCCTCGCCATGCCCCGGCTTGTCTGCCGTGCGCTGAAGTCCCGTAGCTGGGAGCCCACTTGGGCCCGGAAGGCGTGCAGGACCTCTTCGACGGAGGAGAAGTGGCGGTAGGCCGTCGCGGTGGACACCTCGGCATGCTTGGCGATCTCGGCGAGACTGACGGGCGTCGGCGAGTTCTCGAACAGCCGCGCGGCCGCCTTGATGAGATGCCTGCGGTTGCGCTCGGTGTCACTGCGCATGGGGCGACTCCTCGTTGCCTTCGGGACGGCGTTCATCGCAGCGCCGCGAGGCCGTCGGCCAGCCTGCGGACACCCTCCATGATGGCCTGCGGGCCGGCGGCGTACGACAGCCGCAGGTGGTTCTCGCCGTATGCCCCGAACTCGCTCCCCGGCCGGACAGCGACGCCGTGTGCCCGCAGCGCCGCGACGACCTCCACGGAGGGCAGGTCCAGGTCGTAGCGCGGGAACTGGTAGAAGGCCCCTTCCGGTGTGCTGAGCGTCAGGCCGGGAATCGCGGCCAGTTCGGCGCGCATGATCTCGCGGCGCTCCTCGTACGCGGCGCGCATCCGGGCCACGTCCTCGTCGCAGCTCTCCACCGCGACGAGCGCGGCGTCCTGGATGACGGTGTTGACGGAGCCGTTGAAGGTGTTGTGGACGCGCGCGGACGCCTGGATGAGCTGCGGCGGCCCCCAGAGGTAGCCGACGCGCCAGCCGGTCATCGCGTAGCTCTTGGAGAAGGTCTGGCAGTAGACCGTCCGCTCGCGCAGACCGCCGATCGAGATCGCCGAGGTGAAGGGCCGCCCGGTGTAGTCGAGATCGGAGTACGCCTCGTCGGAGATGACGATGGTGGGTGTGCCGTCGAGCAGTTCGGCGAGCGTTTCGAGTTCCTCGCGACCGTGCACGATGCCGGTCGGATTGACCGGGTTGCAGAAGACGAAGAGCTTGGCGCCCTGGAGGGCGTCGGCGAGCCGGTCGAGGTCCCAGTGCAGGTCCGGCGCGAGCGGGACGGGGACGACGGTGCCTCCGGCCATCGCGACGAGGTCTGCGTAGAGCGAGTAGGTGGGGTCGGGGACGACCACCTTGTCACCGGGGTCGACGATGCCGAGGATCGACGCGGCGAGCCCGGCGGTGCCGCCCTGGGTGATCAGGACGTCGGCGGCGGACGCCGGTGTCCCCGCGATGGCGGTGAGCTTGGCGGCGAGGGCCTCGCGCAGGGCCGGTTCGCCGAGCAGCGGTGAGTAGTGGGTGCGTCCCGAGCGCAGCGAGGCGTGGGCCGCCTCGGTCACCTTCTGAGGTGTGTCGAAGTCGGGTTCGCCCATCGCGAGGGAGACGAGGTCGCCCCGGGACTGCGGCTGCTGCGTCCGGCGGGAGGCGGCCGCGATCCGGGCGACGGCGTCGGCGGTGTCGTACAGGGGCGGCTGCGTGGTGATGGTGGGCGGCATGCGTTCCTCCTGGTGGCGGGGTGGTCAGGCCTGCGGTGCGGTGTCGGCGGGTGCGCCCGCCCAGCGGCTGATCTCGAGGTCGGCGGAGACGTCGCGCTGCCGGGTGGGGGCGACGACGATCTCCTGGAGGACGACGCGCTGGGGAAGGGCGACGGCCAGGCGGATGGCCTCGGCCACGTCCTCGGGCTGCACCATCCCGGCGCGCTCCTCCGGTGCCGGGGGCCGGGCGCGGTTGTCGAGGATGGGGGTGTCCGCTTCGCCCGGCAGCACGGTGATCGCTCGCAGACCTTGGTTGCGGAAGGTGTTGTGCAGGAACGTCATGAAGTTGCGCACCCCGGCCTTGGCCGCGCCGTAGGCGGCTCCGCCGAGCAGGTTGGGGTTGACGGCGGCGAGCGAGGAGACGGTGACGATGGTCCCGGTGCCGCGGTCGAGCATGTCGGGCAGGACGGCCTGGGTGAGCTGGAAGACCGCGGTGAGGTTCACGTCGAGGACATGGCGCCACTCGTCGTGCGGGAGCCACTGCGGGTTGAGCACGGACGAGGCGCTGCCCGCGTTGTTGACGAGGACGTCGACCGGGCCGAGTTCGCTCCGTACCCGGTCGAGGACATGGGTCACGTCGTCCGCGCGGGTGATGTCCGCTGCGAGGGCGAGAGCGGTCCCGCCTTCGGAGCGGATCGTGGCGGCGACCGTGTCGAGCGCTTCTTGTCGGCGGCCGAGCAGTACGACGGCGGCACCGTCCCGGGCGAGCAGCCGCGCGGTTTCGAGCCCCATTCCGCTGCCGGCGCCCGTGATGAGCGCGGTCGTGCGGGGCGATGTCGTCACCGTTCCTCCTCCATGCGTGATACGAGCCGTGCGATATGAGATTCACACTTCATATGAGAATAGATTCTCAGTTTGCTTGAGACAAGGGCGCGGCGAAGCCGAGTGCGCCGAACGCCTCGGCGGCCGCATGGGCAAGCGCACGGACCTCGGCTTCACGGCGCGCGAAGCGGCGCAGCGAGGTCTCGCGGTCGATCCACCGGAACCGCAGTTCGCGCCCCGGCCCGGCCTGCCCGATCAGGGACAGGGACGCCCGTGACGCGACACCGACGATGGGATAGCCCGCGGTCAGGCTCCGATAGCGGCCGAGGACGATGAGCTCGTCCGCGTGCGGGATCTGCAACGCCCCGATGGGCACGCCGTGCGACACGATCTCGGTCCCGGTGTCCGGGTGGAGCACCGGCCCGTTCAGCCTGAGCCCGACATGGTCGGAGCGAGGGGTGACGACGTAGGTCGCCTCCTCGATCACCTCGCGGATCCCGGCGATCGTCCCGATCCCGGGGCTGGGGACGACGTCGACGGTCCAGGGGCCGTCGCCGTAGCGCGGGACGGGGACGGGAAGCCGGAACAGCGGCGCCCCGAACAGCCGGTTCCTGAACCCCCGGAACGCCGTCTCCAGCAGGACGGACGAGCCTCGGACCACGGTCTGCCCGAATCCCATCCGGGCGTCCGGCGCCGCGCTGCCCAGCAGGTTTTCGGCGCTCAGCGCTCCGTTCACCGCCAGATAGGTGCGGGTTCCCCTGCTCATGTCCACGGCGATCCGCACCTCGTGGCCCGCGGGCACGACCAGCGGCGACCAAGTGTCGGCGGGTGCGCCCGCGACGGTGACCCGGGCTGGCGCGCCGGTCACGGCGAGCAGGACGTCGGCGTCGGGCACGACGGCCAGTTCGCCGCCGAGGTTCTCGACCAGGGTCGCGCCACGGGGGTTGCCCACGAGGAGATTCGCCACGGCCGCCGAATGCTGGTCGGCCGCTCCCCCGGTGGGAACGCCGCGCTGTTCCGTACCGCGCCGGCCGAGGTCCTGGAACGTGGTGATCCACCCGGTGCTGGTGACGTCGAGCGTCACGGTCCTCATACGGCCACCTCCGTCGGCAGCAGGAAGCCGGCATCCAGCGCGTCGGCCTCGTCCCGCGTGACGGGGACGAAGCGCACGGTGTCGCCGGTGCCGAACGACACGGGGTCCGGTCGGGAGATGTCGACGATGGTGTGCGGCGTACGCCCGACCACCCGCCAGCCGGTCGGACCGGGGAACGGCTGGATGATCGCGTTGGTCCCGGCGATCATGACGGCGCCGGGGGCGACGTCCGTGCGTGGCTCGGCCCGTCTGCGTACCGGTCGCTCCACCTTGAGCCCGTCCATCATCGGGGCCATCGCCGCCCCCAGGAGGCAGATGGTGAAGGTGGACCCGGCGATTGACTCGACGACATCGCTGACGGCCAGGCCGAGTTCATCGGCGACGGACACCAGATCGGGGCCGGTGTCGTCGTCGAAGACCACGGGGATGGCGAACGTCCGCACCTGACGCGGGCGGTCCTGGCCGTCCGCGGGCGACGGCGCCCACCGCGCCACCAGACGGGCCGCGTACTCCACGTGCTCGAACGCGGTCCGAAGCGGGTCGAACTCGATGAGCAGGGATTCGAGTCCGGAGACGACGTCGAGCACACCGTGCGGGCGGTGCGCCAGGAACCGGTCGCGGAACGCCACGATCCCGGCCCGTCGGATGGCTTGGTCGGTATGAGGGATGGTCACCATCGCCGCCGAGTCCCCGAAGGGCTCGACGGTGATGGCGCCGTACTGTGCTGTCGTCATCGCCTGGTGCGCCCCGCCCTCAGCCGGCGAGCGCGACCTCCGCCTTCTGCGCCAGGACCTCGCGCAGGCCGGTGACGCGGATGCCCGCGGCGTCGACCGCGGTGCGCAGCGCCGTGCCGTTCGCGAGGACGGACGGGTGGTCGCCGTGCAGGAGCAGGACGTCGGCGTCGTGGCCGAGCGGGACCACGTTTCCGTTGACCGAGCGCACGGTGCCGTCCCGTACGACCTGGACCGAGCGCTCGCCGATCAGTTCCGGGTCGTGGATGAGACCGCCCTCGTGGGAGCGCGGGACGGGCATGCCGTCATCGCCGTAGCCCCGGTCGGCGAGGAACACGTAGCCGACCTCCAGTCCGCGCTTGCGCGACTCCTCCGCGAGCAGGCCACGCTGGCAGATGACGATGTAGTCGGTGTTGTACGCGGCGATCGCGTCGGTGATGGCGCGGGCGTGCTTGGCGTCGGTCTGCGCGATCGAGCCCATCCGGCCGTGCGGGGCGACATGGCTGATGGTGCCGCCGTGCACCCGCGCGAAGGCGTCGAGGGCGCCGATCTGGTAGAGGACGTCGGTACGGATCTCCTCCTCGGTCGCCTCGATGAGCCGGCGCCCGAAGCCGACCAGGTCGGGGTAGCCGGGGTGGGCCCCCAGTTCGATGCCGCGCTCGACGCAGTCGGCGACGGTCCGGTCCATGATGCGCGGGTCACCGGCGTGGAAGCCGCAGGCGATGTTCGACGAGGAGACGAGGCCGAGCAGGGCACCGTCGTCGCCGATCGTGTAGTTGCCGAAGCTCTCGCCGAGGTCGGCGACGACGGCTACGGAGTTGATTCCCATGGTGTGTCTCCTGGTGGGGGGGGTGATCAGCGGGCGGCGAGTGGCTGGCCCTTGGTCTCTCGCAGGAAGGCGACCGTGGCCAGGGTGATCAGGGCGGTGATGATGGAGGCGTAGGCCGGGATGAGGTTGGAGCCGGTCGAGTTGATCAGCTCGGTCATGACCAGCGGGGCACTGCCGCCGAAGATGATGGTCGAGACGCTGAACCCGATGCTGTAGGCGGAGTAGCGCACGGTGGTCGGGAACATCTCGGCGAGCATGGTGTGCACGACGGCGGCATGCCCGGAGAAGGCGATCGCGAGGACGACGGTGCCGAGGCAGGCGAGCCCGAAGTCTCCTGTGGCGATGAGCCGGAACATCGGGTACGAGACGGCGGCGGAGGCGACGGCGGAGCCGGCGAGTACGGGCTTGCGGCCGATCCGGTCCGACAGACGGGCCATGAGCGGAATACAGATGACGATGGCGACCAGGCTGAACGCGGTGACCGTGAGCGCCCGCAGCATCGAGAAGTTGTGCTCGCCGAGCGAGCTCTTCAGGTACGTCGGCATGTAGACGAAGAGCAGGTAGTAGCCGGGGCCGTTGAGGGCGGGGAGGAAGATCGTGAGGACGATCGCCTTCAGGTGGCGCGGGGAGGTGAAGGCGTCCCTGAGCGGGTTGCGCGCGACGGTGTTCTGCTCGCGCAGCGCCTTGAAGTGCGGGGTCTCCTCCAGCCGGCGGCGGATGTAGAAGCCGACGTAGCCGAGCGGGACCGCCAGCAGGAACGGCACCCGCCACGCCCAGGAGGTCATCGAGGCGTCGCCGAGGGCCGTGATGAGGACGGCGGAGAAGGCGCTGCCGAACATCAGGGCGACGAACGAGCCGACCGCGATGAAGCTCATCATGTAGTTGCGGCGGGCGTCCGGCGCGTACTCGCCGACGAAGGACATGGCGCCGGCCACCTCGCCGCCCGCGGAGAAGCCCTGCAGCACCCGGAGGAGAACGAGGAGGACGGGCGCGGCCACGCCTATGGCGGCGTGGGAGGGGATGAGGCCGATGCCCGCGGTGGCCGCGGAGATCAGTACCAGGAGGGTCGCGAGAAGCCCCTTGCGGCCGAGCTTGTCCCCGAGGTACCCGCAGATCACGCTGCCGAACGGGCGGGCGACGAAGCTGACCAGGAAGCCGACGTTGGTGAGGAAGAGATTCCCGGCGTCGGCCTCCCCCATGATGTTGATCGCGAGGTAGGTGACGAGCAGGCCGTAGATGCCGTAGTCGTACCACTCGACGAAGGAGCCCACCGCGCCCGCGACGGTGGCCTTACGGACGACCTTGCGGTTGGCGGTGACGACGTCGGCCGCTGCCGCGCCGGGCGTCTCCGGCGATGGCTCGTGACGGTCTGCTGGGACGTCGAGCCGATCTGACGTTGTCATACGCGTTCACTTTCGGTGTCGCGGACTCCGGGGACGGTGTCCTGAGGATCGCGCGCTGAGCGTGGTCGCCGACGGCGATCGCTCGTGCGTCGAGGTGCACCCATGCGTGGTTGGTGGTGAGGAGGGGAAGCCGGTGGACGGCACCTCAGGGGAGTGGGGCGGCTTCGGAGAGGGCAGCTGAACAGCGCCGAGCCAAGTTGCGACTTGAATCGCGAATGAGAATAGGTTCGCATTCTCGGGTGGTCAAGGATGCATGTTGCCTTCCGTTAACCTTGCACTTCCCTTCCCGCTCTCACCTTGGATTGCGCGGCCCTCACGCCCACTTGACGCTGGATTCCACGGCCCCACGACGCCCGACCCGACCCGTTTCGGTCATTATGGACCACCCCTTGTGCCACACCCCGGATCGATGCACACTGGCTCTCACAAAAACGCGAAAGCTTTCGCATTTTCTCGGTAAGGAACCGCGATGACCCAGGACAACGTGCGCGTGAACACGGCGTGGGAACGCGTCGACGACCATGTACTCGAGCAGTTCCGCGCCCACTCCGTGGCCAACCTCGGCGACGCCCTCGACCGGCTGAACATCGTCGACGGAGGCATCGCCCCCATCTGGGGCGGTGCCAAGGCCGTCGGCACAGCCCTCCCGGTCCTCACCGTCGCGGGCGACAACAAGGCCGTGATCGCGGCGCTCGAACACATCCGCCCCGACGACATCCTCGTCATCAACGCCTTCGGCTACGACGGCCGCGCGATCATAGGCGACAACCTCGCTCAGCGGTTCGCCGTGCACGGGGCCGCCGGCGCGGTCGTCGACGGCTACGTGCGCGACGCCGCGATCATCGAACAACTCCGGGTCCCGGTGTTCGCCCGCGGACTGACTCCCGCCGGCCCCTTCAAGAACGGCCCGGGCACGATCGGCGAAGCCGTCGCCATCGGTGGCGTCGTGGTGCACCCGGGCGACATCGTCGCCGCCGACGGCGACGGCGTCATCGTCATCCCGCCGCACCGAGCGGAGGAAGCGCTCAAGGCCGTAGAGGAGATCGTCGCCCGCGAGGCCGCGCTCGACGCCGAGGTCGAAACGCTTCGGAGTGCCGCCCGATGACCGACCGCCGGAACCAGAGGGCGGACAGGTCACGACCTCGACGGCGCCCTGGTGCTCGGCGCGTCCTTGCCCGAAGCACCTGATCGGCCCGGCTCAGTAGCATGCGATGCATGGCCATCAAACTTGAGAACGTCGGGATCGCCGTTCGCGACCTCGAGGCGACGATCTCCTTCTTCACCGACCTCGGCCTCACGGTCGTCGGCCGTGACACGGTCAGCGGTGAGTGGACCGACACCGCCGTCGGCCTTGATGGCAATCACGCCAAGATTGCGATGCTCCAGACGCCGGACGGTCACGGTCGCCTTGAGCTCTTCGAGTACATCCACCCCGAAGCGATCGAGTCGGAGCCCACTCGTCCCAACGACATCGGCATGCATCGCGTCGCCTTCTCAGTCGACGACATCGACGAAGCCCTTGAGGCAGCCGCAAAGCACGGATGCCATCCGCTTCGCGGTGTGGCGACCTATGAGGACGTCTACAAGCTCACGTACGTCCGCGGTCCGAGCGGCATCATTGTGATGCTCGCCGAGGAACTGAAGAAGAACTGACGGCTGATCGGGTCGAACAGCCTCGCGCCTACACCCGGCGTCGGCTCGCGACTCATGGAGGAGCATACCCTGCTGGGGTATGGTGCTCCATGAGCTCTACCGAGGAAAGCGTGTTGTCGACGGCGGAGAAGGTGACAGCGCCCATGCCACGCGAAGACCGAAAAAGCCCCGTTCCCCGCGCCATGCGTCTTGCCCGGCGTGCGGCATCCGACCCGCTGGTCCGCATGGTGGCGGTGGCGCTCCTCCAGGCAGCTGCCGCAAGACTGGAGCACCCCGGCCGGGCAACCGCCGGGCGCGCCGACTGCTGTGGCACCCCGGCCGGCACATGAGCCCTGACGCGTGGGGCGCGGCGTCATGCCCTGAGTGATGGGCAAGGCAGCACACACGAACGACGGGTGTCCTCCGGCTCCTGACGCCGGAGGACACCCGTCACCACATGGCGCGCCGCGGAGAAGGATGAGGAGCCGACCTCATGACCGGACGGAAAAGCGCCGCAGCCGGAGCGAGTTGCCCACCACGGAGACCGACGAGAAGGCCATCGCGGCACCAGCGATCATCGGGTTCAGCAGGCCCGCCGCGGCCAGCGGCAGCGCGGTCACGTTGTAGAGGAAAGCCCAGAAGAGGTTCGAGTGGATCGTGCCGAGGGTCTTGCGTGACAGACGGATGGCATCCGCCGCCGTGCGCAGATCCCCTCGAACGAGGGTGAGGTCGCTCGCCTCGATGGCCGCGTCCGTCCCCGTCCCCATGGCCAGACCGAGGTCGGCCTGGGCGAGTGCGGCCGCGTCGTTGATGCCGTCACCCACCATGGCGACGCTGCGACCCTCCCCCTGGAGACGCTTGACCACATCCGCCTTGTCCTCGGGCATGACCTCGGCGATCACCTGGTCGATCCCGACCTCCGCCGCGACAGTGTCGGCCACCGCCTTGTTGTCGCCGGTGAGCAGGATCGGGGTGAGCCCGAGAGCCCGCAGCCGGCCGATTGCCTCAGGACTGGTCTCCTTGATCGCGTCCGCGACCTCCAGCACTGCCCGTGCCTCGCCGTCCCAGGCCACCACGATCGCGGTCCGCCCCGCGGCCTCCGCCTCCGCTTTGACCCGTTCCATGTCGGCCGGCAGGCGGATCTCCCACTCGTCCAGCAGCTTTTGCCGACCCACGAGCACCGCGTGCCCCTCGACGACCCCTTGAATGCCCAGACCGGCGACATTGGCGAAGTCCTCGGGGACCGGGAGCGCGCCGACCTTCCGCTTCGCGCCCTCGGCCACGGCACGGGCGATCGGATGCTCGGACGCGTTCTCCAAAGCGCCCGCCAGACGCAGGACTTCGGCTTCGTCCTCCTCGGTCCGCACCGCGACCAGGGTCATCTGGCCAGTGGTGACGGTGCCGGTCTTGTCCAGCACGACGGTGTCGACCTTGCGGGCGGTTTCCAGAGCCTCGGGGCCCTTGATGAGGATGCCCACCTGGGCGCCGCGGCCGGTGCCCACCATGATGGCCGTCGGGGTGGCGAGGCCCAGGGCGCACGGGCAGGCGATGATCAGCACGGCGACAGCGGCCGTGAACGCCGCCGTCAGGCCGGCTCCGTTGCCGAGCCAGAAGCCGAATGTGCCGATCGCGAGGGCTATCACGATGGGGACGAAGACGGCCGAGATCCGGTCGGCGAGCCGCTGCGCCGCGGCCTTTCCGTTCTGCGCGTCCTCCACCAGCTTCGCCATCCGGGCGAGCTGGGTGTCGGCACCGACCCGGGTGGCCTCGACGACGAGCCGTCCGCTGGTGTTCAAGGTGGCACCGGCGACGCTGTCCCCGACGACGACCTCCACCGGCACGGACTCCCCGGTGAGCATCGAGACGTCGACGGCCGACGAGCCCTCGACCACCGTCCCGTCGGTGGCGATCTTTTCGCCGGGACGCACCAGGAAGCGGTCACCGGTGTGCAGGTCTGCGACAGGGATGGTGAGCTCTCCCCCGTCGCGCAGGACGGTGACCTCCTTGGCTCCGAGTTCGAGCAGGGCCCTCAGCGCCGCGCCCGCCATCCGCTTGGATCGCGCCTCGAAGTAACGCCCCGCCAGGATGAAGGCGGTGACGCCGGCGGCAGCCTCCAGATAGATGTTGCCCGCACCGTCGCTGCGGGCGATCGTCAGCTCGAAGGCGTGGGTCATGCCGGGGGTGCCCGCGGTACCGAAGAACAGTGCCCACAGCGACCACAGGAACGCGGCGGAAGTCCCCACCGAGATCAGGGTGTCCATCGTCGCCGCACCGTGCCGGGCATTCATCCAGGCCGCACGGTGGAAGGGCCAGGCCGCATAGGTGACCACGGGGGCGGCCAGGGTCAGGGAGAGCCACTGCCAGTACTCGAACTGCAACGCGGGAACCATGGCCATCGCGATCACCGGCACCGCGAGGACCACCGTGGTCACCAGCCGCTGGCGCAGGGACCGCAGTTCGCCGCTCTCCTCCTCCGCCGCCCCCGCTTCCTCGGCGGCAGGCTCGCTGCGCCGCGGGGCCGGCTGTTCGGCGGTGTAGCCGGTCGCCTCGACCGTGGCGATCAGGTCACTGACGGACACGCTCTCGCCGCGGTAGCTGACCTTCGCCTTCTCGGTCGCGTAGTTGACGGTCGCGTCGACCCCGTCCATGCGGTTGAGCCGCTTCTCGATCCGCGCCGCGCACGAGGCGCAGGTCATGCCACCGATGGCGAGTTCGACCTCGCCGGTTTCGGTGAGATTCGTCATCAATGCTCCTCAAGAGGGAAAGCTGGGCCCGCACGGGGGTTTGCGGGCCCAGCAGCACGGAGGGGGATCAGACGGCGCGGCCGGCGAGCGCGTAGCCCGCCTCGTCGACGGCCTTCGCGAACGCGGCGTCGTCAGGCTCCCCGCTGGTGGTCACGGCGACACGGCCGGCATCGACATCGACCTCGACGCCCAGCACACCGTCGATGCCGCTGACGGCGTCGGTGACAGCGGACTTGCAGTGACCACAGGTCATGCCCGTCACCGAGTAGACCGTCGAGACACTGTCGGCCGCTGTGGCCGTCGCGCTCCGCGTGGCACCGGTCGAGCAGCTTCCATCGGGCGTGCAGCAGTCGGACATGCTTCCTCCTGGGAATCACAGACTTCATGGGGCCGATACCCCGTGGGGGTATCCACCTGCTCGACTGTATACCCCCTCCCCCTACTGCTGGCAAGTGAGCCGACCACTCTTGTACATACCCTAGTGGGGTATATGCTCGGTCCGTGGCAGACGCCTGACGCCCAAGGAGTCTCAATGACGAAGTCAAGCCGCCTGCGTGACCGGCGGGGCGGAGGTGAAGAGTCGCCCGTCACGCAGCAGCGCCCACAGCACGCT
>NZ_JBIRQF010000025.1:0-116186 GCF_044333065.1 Streptomyces sp. NPDC021115 | reverse complement strand
GACGTTCTGTGGGCAATGCTGCGTGACAAGAGGTTCTTCACCTCCGCCCCGCCGGTCACGCAGGCGGCTTGACACGATCATTGAGATTCTCCTTGGCCAGACGCAGGACCAGGGCGCGGATCGAGCGGATGGTGCGTGGGCGTCCGCGTCGTCTGGGTACGCAGGTTGCGGCATGGCGCTGCCTGAGCAGGTTGCGATGCCAGCGCAGGACCGTGTCGGGGCGGACCAGGAGCAGAAGGTGCCGCAGTCTGTCTTTGGGGAGGTGGTGGAGCAGGCTGACGAGGATGGCGCGGTCTATGTCGGTGAAGGTCGGCTTGCCGACCTGGCGTTGCAGGACCAGCAGTTGGTGCCGGAGTACGAGGATCTCGACGTCCTTTTCTCTGTCGCTCATCGGCATGAGGCGTAGGAACGCCAGGGCGTTGGTCGCGGCGAGGTAGGCCAGACGCAGCAGCACGACAGATCATGATGCCGCCGGGGCCCTGCGCTGGTGAAGACCCCGGGGTGAACGCCGAGGAGAACCGAAGATCCGTGATCAGTCTGCCGACCTGCGTGGACGATTTATCGGCACCCGCAGTGTAGGTGGTGGGCGGCATGGGGCGGCGTTTTCAGGGCCCCGTGCGGGCGGTGTTCGTTGTAGAAGGCCTTGTACTCGCGCAGGGCGTGGAGGAGGTGACTCTGGTTCCAGATCAGGGTCCGGTCCAGGAGTTCGGTGCGGCAGGTCTTTATCCAGCGCTCGATGAGGGAGTTCATCCGAGGTATCCGAACGCCGGTGGTGACGACCTTGAGACCAGCATCGGTCATCAGGGCGTCGAAGGCGGTTGTGAACTTCGAGTCGCGGTCGCGGATCAGGAACCGTGCCCTGCTGCCCGCGTCTTCGAGGTCCATGAGGAGGTTGCGTCCGAGCTGTATGATCCAGTCCGCCGCCAGAACCGGTCGGCGGGCTCATAGCGCACCGGCCCGGTCAACCGGCGGCGCAGGACCGCGTTCTCGTGCCGCAGTACCAGCAGTTCCGCGTCCTTCGCCGTCTCGCGACGGAGGAGCACTGCTAGAACCGTCAGCAGCTTCCGGGTCACCTTGTACAGCAGGGAAAGGAACACGTGGGGCATGATCCCAGCGGGCCGTCCACACCCCGCTCAGCTGTGGCGATGACTTTTCGAGCGGCACAGGCTGCACATCAGCGGGGTCACCGCCCGCCCGATCCGGGGACTGGGCGGTGCAGCAGGCGCGGAATCTCGCCGCCGACCTGGGCATACGCATACAGGCCCTGCGCTTCCTGCTGCGCGATCGCGATGGCAAGTACGGCGAGGCGTTCGATGCCGTCTTTCGGGTCGAGGAGATGAAGATCATCAACAGTGCGCCACAGGCTCCCCGTATGAACGCGCACTGCGAACGCATCATCGGCAGCATTCGGCGCGAAGCCCTCGACCACGTCCTCATCATGAACGAGGTCCACGCCCGCCACGTCCTCGCGGCCTACGAGCAGCACTACAACGAGCACCGACCCCACCAAGCACGCGATCAGTTACCACCCGACGCCCCCGAGCAACCTCAACACTCACGAAGTCCTGCGTACCCGGATTCTTGGCGGTCTCCTCAACGAGTACCGTTATGCCGCCTGATCAGCCGCGATGACTTTTCGAGCGGCACAGGGCTGACCGCATCCAGCTCACCTGCGGTGATGACTTTTCGAGCGGCACAGGATACCGTCGGCCGGTCGAGAAGGCAGAGCCAGCCGGAGTGGGCGGTCATCGGCTGATCGATGCGACCAGGTCCGCGGTCTCCTTGTGCAGGCGTTCGGCGTTCGCGGGGTCGAAGGCAGGACCAGCGACCGGCAGGGACCTGCCCTTGTTATACACCGTCAGGCCCGCTGCGGGACGCTCGTCGATCAGCTCGATCATGGGGGCGATCGCTTTGTCGACCGGAGCGGCGAAGAGTCGTCCCAGCACCTTGTTGAGGGTGCGCGCGGGCTGGCTCATCGATTCACTCAGGCCGGTGGCGACCAGGCCCGGCGCGTACAGCACGTAGCGGGTGCGGGCGTCCGGGTGGACCTGAGTGAAGGACACGCCCAAGAGGTCGTTGCGGCGCGCCGTCTGCGTCGCTGCGCGCATGGCGCTGTAGCCCGTGCGCTGCTGCAGGTCGCCGAAGCGCATCTTGCCAGGGGAGCCGGGGGCGGCGATGTTCAGTACCAGCGGCGCCTCGGCGCGCTCCAGCCGGTCGAGCAGGTCGTGACCGAGCAGGTAGCGGCTGAGGTAGCCGAGCGCGAAGCTGGACTCCAGTCCGTCCTCGGTCTCCACGCGCTTGCCCTGGAACCGCTGGGCGGCGAGGACCAGAACGTCGATCACCTCAGGCATTTGGTCGACGACCGCACGCACGCCCGCCACGGTGCTGAGGTCGGCCCGTACGAAGGAGGCACGCTCGGCCGCGCCGAGGTCGGCCGCGGCCGCGAGGAAACGGGTTCCCTTGGCCTCGCTGCTGCCCACTGCGATCACCCGGTCCTCTCGCTCCAGGTAGTGCAGACCCAGCCCGCGGCCCATGCCGTCAGTGCCTCCGGTGATGACGAATGTGCGCATGGTTCTCCTCGTGGATCCTTGATCGGTTCAGGGTGGGTGGCACCAGCCAGGGGTGATCCCTCCGTCCGGCGGGCAAGTGCCGGGCGGGACGTCCCAGTCATGCGCCGTGCCGCCGGCCGCGTCGGTCACTGCCCGCGGACCGAGGGCCCGGGCACCTCGTGGGACGAGGGCGGGGGCAAGGTGGTGGCCGAGGGGCGCAGCCCGTCGGCGAGCAGGGCAAGGTAGCGCCGGCGGTCCGCCCCGTCCCGGTCACCGGGGTGCGCGGTGGCCATGGTCATGGCGATGACCGCGACCAGGTCGCGCACCTGAAGTTCCGGCCGCACCGCTTTGGTGTCGATCGCGCGGCTCAGCAGGTCGTCCAGGGCAGGCAGGAAGCGCTGGGCCGTCTCATCGGCGAGCGCCTGGAAACTCAGAGCGAGCGCGTGGATCCCCTGCCGCCTGGCCAGCACGTCCGTGGCGGCCTTGAGCGCGTCGACGAGGTCCTGCCAGGAATCGTCGGTGCGCGCCAGGGTCACCGGCTCGATCTCGGTGGCCAGGAGATGATCGAAGACGGCCTGGATGAGTTGGTCGCGATTGCGGAAGCGGCGGTAGAGCGTCATGACGCTCACCCCCGCCCGCTCGGCGATCTGCTCCAGCGTCGCCTCCGGCCCGATCTCTTCGAAGGCGTCGACTGCGGCGGTGACGATCCGCTGATGGTTGCGGGCGGCGTCGGCTCTCACCAGGTCACCTGGAGCGAGCGCAGGCCGAATACGGCGCTGGGGGCCCGGAAGTCGGCCTGTTCGTCCGGGCCGGCGAGCGCGAGGCCGGGGAAGCGCCCCAGCAGGGCCGGGAATGCGATGCGCATCTCCATCCGCGCCAGCGGCGCCCCCAGGCAGTGGTGCACCCCGTGGCCGAAGGCGACATGGCGGACGGCTCCCCGCGTGATGTCGAGCGTGTCCGGAGCGTCGAGGAGAGCGCGGTCGCGGTTGGCGGCCAGGGGCGAGGGTGCCACGAGCGAGCCGACGGGAATGGTGTGCCCGGCGATCTCCATGTCCGTCGTGGTCGTGCGCACTAGCGAGGGCACGATGGACAGCCAGCGCAGCAGCTCCTCGACGGCGGGCCCGATCCGTGCCGGGTCCTCGCGGAGCATCGCCAGCTGGTCCGGATGGCGCAGCAGGGCCAGGGTGCCCAGGCCGAGCATGTTGGCGGTGGTCTCGTGTCCGGCCAGCAGCAGCAGGCTCGCGATGCCGATCAGCTCGTCGGCTGTCAGGTCGTGGCCGTGCTCGCGCACCAGCATGCCCAGCATGTCCTCGCCCGGGTCCGCCTGCGCCCGGGCGACCAGGCCGGCCATGTACTCCCGGTCCTCCCACCGCGCCGCGTTCCGGTCCTCGACCGGCGCCGACAGATCCAGCAGGCGCGCGGCACGGTCCTGGAACTCCTTCCGGTCCGCATACGGCACGCCCAGAAGCTCGCAGATCACCATCGAGGGCACCGGGAGCGCGAAGTGCGCCACCAGATCGGCCGGCTTGCCCGCCTGCTCCAGATCATCCAGCGCCGACTCGACGATCGCGGTAATCCGCGGCTCCAGCCGGCGCATCCGGCGCATCGTGAACTCCGGCGTCAGTATCCGCCGCAACCGCGTGTGCTCCGGCGGGTCGAACGCGATCACGTTCCCGGCCCGCAGCTTTGCCCGTTCCTCCTCGCTCATGCCATCCGCGTCGGGAAACGTGGTGAGGGCGCTGCTGAACCGGGTCGCATCCGAGAACACCTCCCGGACGTTCTCATGCCGCAGCACCAGATACGCGGGCACGCCGAACGGCGTCATCTGCCGCAGCACGCCCTGATCGTCTCGTACGCGGCCGAGCTCTTCGACCGGATCGAACCCCTCGCGCCGCATCTCCAGCGGCAACTCCGAAGCTCGCGTCATGTCGCTCAGCCCTTCTCGTGATCACGTGGGACCTCCTCACACTACCAGGTAAGTGAAAGTCTACTAACATTTAAGGGGGGGCGAGGCGCCGAAGCCCCGACGGCGGCCACCGTGGAGTTCGCGATGGGCAGCGCTGGGAGTCCCTCGACCAGACGCTCTCCCGGGCGGAGCGAAGCTCCTGCTCTCCCTGGGCTCGGCGAACGTTGGAATCATGGCCGTGACCGGGCTCGGACGGGCTACGTCACGGCGTCGACAGTGAGGAAGGCACAGGCGGACCATGCCTCTCCGGCGCTTGGGGCGGCGGTGGGATCGCCGCCTGGCGGAGGGCGTCGCGGCAGGCGAGGACGGCGGGGTGGCGGCTGCGGCCCTGGCGTACGACGGTGAAGACGCGGCGGGTGCGTCGGCCGCGGGGGAGTTGTCGAAGGGTGACGGTCGGAGGCTGTCCGCTCCAGACGAGGTCGGGGAGGAAGGCTGCGGCAAGTTCCTGCTCGACGAGACGCTGGTGGAGCAGCAGGTCGGTGGTCTCGAAGCGGACGTCGGGTTCGAAGCCGGCGGTGCGGCACAGGGCCATGGCCCAGTGCCGGGCGGCGGTGCCTTCGGGTTCCATCACCCAGGGGTGGTCGGCGAGGGAGCGCAGCGCCGCCGTCGGACCGTCGGTGTCCAGAGCGTCGGCCGAGGACGGCAGGGCGAGGTGCAGGGGGTCATCGAGCAGGTCTTCCTCTTCGAGTTCGGCAGGCCGCGGGTTGGGGTTTCCCGGGTATTCCTCGGCGAGGACGAGGTCGAAGTCGCGGGCCTGGAGACCGGGAAGGGCCTTCTCCGGTTCCCTGTGCGTGACGTGGACGCGCAGGTGCGGGTGCCGGTCCCGCAGCAGGCCGAGCGCGGTCGGGACGAGGGCCAGGGCTGCCGTCTGGAACGAGGCGATGCGCAGCGTGCCGGTCAGGTCGGTCAGGGAGGCCGCGATGTCCGCCTCCGCCCGTTCCAGGCGTTCGAGGACCGTTTCCGTGTGGGTGACCAGGATCTCGGCCTGCGCGGTCAGCCTCACCCGCCGCCCCACCGGCTCGAGGAGCGGGACGCCGACTTCCGCCTCCAGCTGGGAGAGCTGCTGGGAGACGGACGAGGGGGCATACGACAGGGCGGCGGCGACGGCGGCCAGGGTGCCGCGGTGCTTGAGTTCCCGCAGGAGCCGCAGTCTGTGCAGATCGAACATGGACACCCGCTCCCCTCGCCATCGCGCAGTGAGCCCTGAATAGTCGGTTTCTCCGATGAGTATAGGTCGGAAACATTCGCTAGACCGATCGCACGGGTGCGCCGCATCCTCATCGTGTGACTGAGACTGCTTCCTCCCTCCGCGCGCTGCCGTGGCTTGCGCGTCCCGGCGCCCGTGCCTGGCGGTGTGCACCCGTGGCTGCCGCGGTGCGCGACTTCCACGCCGCGCTGCCCGACTACTCATCCACCCTGCTGACCGAACTCCCCTCACTCGCCAGGGAGTTGGGGGTCGGCCGGGTCTTCGTCAAGGATGAGTCGTGCCGTTTGGGGCTGCCCGCCTTCAAGGCGCTGGGTGCCTCCTGGGCGGTCCACCGCACCCTTGCCGAGCGGGCCGCGAGCCACGAGTCTTTGGGGCCGGTCACCCTGGTGACCGCCACCGACGGCAACCACGGCCGCGCGGTGGCCCGCATGGCCCGCCTTCTCGGGCAGCACGCCCACGTCTTCGTTCCCCAGGGCGTGCATCCGCAGGCCGTGGCGGCCATCGCCGCCCAGGAAGCCAAGGTCACCGAGGTCGTGGGGGAGTACGACGAGGCCGTACGTCTGGCGGCCGAGGCGGCCGCCGCGCCAGACGCGGTCCTGGTCCAGGACACCGCCTGGCCCGGCTACGAGCGGATCCCGGGGTGGATCGTCGAGGGCTACTCCACCCTCTGCGC
This sequence comes from Streptomyces sp. NPDC021115, assembly GCF_044333065.1. NCBI lineage: Bacteria > Bacillati > Actinomycetota > Actinomycetes > Kitasatosporales > Streptomycetaceae > Streptomyces > Streptomyces sp. NPDC021115. Next base: position 109,791 of record NZ_JBIRQF010000025.1, on the reverse strand, counting down.
CGAGATCGACGAGCAACTGACGGCCGAAGGAGTCGTCGAGGGACCGGACCTCGTCGCCGTGCCCGTGGGCGTGGGGTCGTTGGCCCAGGCCGTGGTCACCCACTACCGCAGCCGCCCCACCGGGAATGCCCCGGCGCTGCTGTCGGTGGAGCCCGAGGCCGCGGCCTGCGTCCTGGCAAGCCTTACCTCCGGTGAACCGGTCAGCGTCACCACCGGCGAAACCAGCATGGCCGGCCTGAACTGCGGCACCCCGTCCAGCATCGCCTGGCCCTACCTGTACAGCGGCCTGGACGCCGCGGTCGCCATCCGCGACGCCGACAGCGCCCGCGCAGCCGGAGACCTCGCCGCTGCCGGGGTCTCCTCGGGCCCTTGCGGGGCCGCAGCCCTCGCCGGCCTCCGCGCGGCCCTCACCGGCGAAGGCGCCGACGAACGACGCACGGCACTGGGCCTCGGGCCGTCCTCGGTGGTCGTCCTGCTGAGCACCGAGGGTGCGGCCGCCAACCCTCATGGCAGCACCGATCACTGAACAACACCGAACACCGAACACCCGAAAGACGACCTGCGTTGAGTCACCACCTCTTCATCACACCACCGCCGGCCGGTTCGATCGCCTCGGCCAGGAGGAGGGCGGCAGCATGCTGACCCACATCCTGGCCGCGATCGGTGTCCTCAGCCTGCTGACCGTCGTGCCCGGCCCGGACATGGCGGTGGTGACCCGACGTGCGCTCGTGGCCGGCCCCGGAGACGCGCTGCGGACTGTGGGCGGGATCGCGACCGGGCTCCTGCTCTGGGGCGCGCTGACCGTGGCCGGGCTGGCGGCCGTGCTCGCCGCCTCGCCCGCGGCCTATCTGGCCGTCAAGCTGACCGGCGCCGGTTACCTGGTGTTCCTGGGGGCACAGACGCTGTGGCAGCACCGCCGCGGCGCCCCTGCTCCAGCCGACGCCGGCACCCGCCCCACTGCCGGGAGCCCCTGGCGCACTGGCCTGGTCAGCAACATCCTCAACCCGAAGATCGCCGTCTTCTACACCGGCCTGCTGCCCACGCTGGCCCCGCCCGGCCTCCCCGCCACCTGGGGCATGACACTCCTCGTCCTCCTCCACACCGCCCTCACCGTCGCCTGGCTGGGCAGCTATGTGCTCGTGCTGGCCAAGGCCAGGCAGGCCCTCGACAGGCCGCGGACCCGCCGAGCGCTCGAACGGGTCACAGGCGTCGCGCTGATCGGCTTCGGTCTCGTGGTCGCAACCACCTCCGGCTGATCCGCGTTCTCGGCAACCGGGACCATATCGTTCGGGATCCCCGACGGTTAACGCTCGGAAAAGTCCGCTGGACCTATCTGAGGCTGCTGGGGCACGGTGCTCGGCAAGCACCGCCCCTCTCCGGGCGTGCCCACCACTCGCCCCTGTTCCCCGGGGCGGCAACAGACTTCGAAAGGCCCTCATGCCCCCCGAGACCGCCCCGACTCCAGCAACTGCCGGGCCTCTGGACTCCAGCCCCACCGGCCTGCTGGCCCGGCTGATCGCCATCGACTCCGTCAACCCGGACCTCGTTGACGGCGGGGCCGGCGAGACCGGCATCGCCGACTACTGCGGCCAATGGCTCGAGGTCCGTGGCTTCGAGGTCCACCGCCTCGAAAAGCGCCCCGCCCGTCCCTCGCTCGTCGCCATCGCCCGCGGCACCGGCGGCGGCCGCTCCCTCATGCTCAACGGCCATCTCGACACCGTCAGCCTCGCCGACTACGACGGCGACCCGCTCGACCCCCAGATCCACGACGGCAGGATGTACGGCCGCGGCACCTTCGACATGAAGGGCGGCATCGCGGCCATGATGGTCGCCGCAGCCCGCGCCACCACCCACGGCCCCCTGCGCGGCGACGTCATCCTCGCCTGCGTCGCCGACGAGGAGTTCGGCAGCTCGGGCACCGAGGAGGTGCTGGAGTCCTTCACCGCCGACGCGGCGATCGTCACCGAGCCGAGCCACCTCGAAGTCACCCTCGCCCACAAGGGCTTCGCCTGGTTCGACGTGGAGATCGAAGGCATCGCGGCTCACGGTTCGCGGCCCGATCTCGGCATCGACGCCATCGCCAAGGCCGGGCACTTCCTGGGCGCCCTGGAGGACCTGGGCCGACGTCTCGCCGAGGGTCCGGCCCACCCCTTCCTTGGCACCGGCACCGTCCACGCCTCCGTCATCCACGGCGGTGAGGAACCCTCGACCTACCCGGCGCACTGCCGCATCACCCTGGAGCGCCGCACCATCCCGGGCGAGGACGCCGACAGCGTCGAGCGCGAACTGACTGCCGTACTCGACCATCTCACCGCCACGGTCCCCGGCTTCCGCCACCGCCTGACCCGCGGCCTGCACCGCGACCCCTTCCAGGCCAACCCCGAGGCCGCGATCGTGCGCACCCTCACCCGCCACGCCGAGCAGGCCCTCGGCCACCCGCCCATGGTGCGCGCCGAACCGTTCTGGACCGACTGCGCCCTCCTGGACCGCGCCGGCATCCCGTGCCTGCTCTTCGGCGTCGACGGCGAAGGGGCACACGCGGCCACCGAGTACGTCGAGCTCAGCTCGCTGGACCGCCTCACCGACATTCTTACCGCCACCATCACCGACTTCTGTTCCTGAAGCCGCGGCCGGACCCGGAGGGACGTCGGCGTCACCGCGGGCGTGGCCGAAAACCCCAAGCAGACCCTCAGCAATGCGATCAACACCCTCCCCGTCCGCATCGCCATCTTCTACGTCGGCGCACTGGTCGTGGTCCTGTCCGTGCTGTCCTGACCGAATACGCCCCCGGCGTCAGCCCATTCGTCGAGGTCTTCGCCAAGGTCGGCATCCCCGACGCCGCCGGAATCATGAACTTCGTCGTCCTGACCGCCGCCCTGTCCTCCTGCAACTCCGGCATCTACTCCACCGGCCGCATGCTCCGCGGCCTGGCCGTCAACGGCGAAGCCCCCGCCGCGGTGAAGAAACTCGGCGGAAGCCGACTCCCGCTCGCCGCCCTGACGCTCTCCACCGCGGTCATGGGAATCGGCGTCGTCGTCAACATCGTCTCCCCGGACAAGGGGTTCACCTACATCACATCGGTCGGCACCTGCGCCGGACTGTGGACCTGGACCATGATCCTCGCCGCCCACCTGCGCTACCGCTCTAAGGCCCGCGCCGGCCTCCTGCCCGCCACCGACTTCCGGATGCCGGGTGCCCCCGTCACCAACTGGATCGCGATCGCCGCTTTCCTCTTCGTCGCCGTCCTCATCGCCATGGACGCCGACACCCGCATCGCGCTGTACGTCTGGGCCGTCTGGTTCGCCCTGCTCAGCGCCGGCTACCCTCACCCTCACCCGAAAGGCACGAGCATGAGCACCGTCGAGAGGAACATCCAAGCCCTGGGCCTGACGCTGTCCCAGGTCGCGACCCCGCTCGCCGCATACGTCCCGGCCATCCGGTCCGGCCGCTATATCCACACCTCCGGCCAGCTGCCCCTCGTCGACGGCGCACTGCCGCTCACCGGCAAGGTCGGCGGCGACGTCACCCCTGATCAGGCCAAGGAACTCGCCCGTACCTGCGTCCTGAACGCCCTGGCCGCCGTGAAGCAGGTCGCCGGAGACCTCGATCGCACCGCCCGCGTGGTCAAGGTCGTCGGATACGTCGCCTCCGCAGCGGACTTCGCCGGCCAGCCCGCCGTCGTCAACGGCGCCAGCGAACTGCTCGGCGAGGCACTCGGGGACAAGGGAGTCCACGCCCGCAGCGCGGTCGGCGTCGCGGTCCTCCCGTTGAACGCTCCCGTCGAGGTCGAGATTCAGGTCGAGCTGACCGACTGAGACGACAAGTGCTGCAGCGAGCCTGATCAGGTGCTCGCACCGGCTCTCAGCGCCGGCAGGGCGGCCCGGTGCTTGTGCCGGGCCGCCCCGTTCGGTCAGGGAAGAGTTATGTACGAGGCATTGCGGCCGCCCAGGGCGAGGGTGACGTCGGGCAGGGGAGTGGTGGGAGGCAGGAAGAAGTCGGTCGAGCCGGCGGACAGCCGGAGTTCGAGCCGATGTCCTGCGGCCAGCTTCCAGTCGACGGGCCAGGTGCTGAAGTCGAAGTGGTAGTAGCGCCCTTGCTCAAGCGGTTCTGACGTGCTGAGTGATCGGCGGTGGCTTGCTTTCAAGGCTGTGCTTGCCGAATACCTTATCCGTGCAGGTCACGCGGCATGTCTGTATTCGTGGAGGATGCCGCCAAGGCGGTCGTGGCGTCGTATGTCGAGTCGGCTTAGCTTGTCGGGATCGTTGATTGGTGTGGGCAGTGGGTGTAGCGGTCGGGCGTTCGCGATGCCCTGGTGCGGTCGGTGGGAGTTGTAGAACTCCTCGAACTCTCGCAGGGCGTGGAGAAGGTGGCGTTGGTTCCAGATCAAGGTTCGGTCCAGGAGCTCGCGGCGACAGGTCTGTATCCAGCGCTCCATGATCGAGTTCATTCTCGGCATCTGGATGCCGGTGAGGACGACCTCGATCCCCGTGTCCTTGAGGGCAGCGAGAGCTCCGGCCGGGCGCCGGATCGACGCCGGCATCCTTCAGGATCTTCCAGACGGTCGACGCAGCCACCTTCACTCCCAGCACGAGCAGCTCGCCATAAAGGCGCCTGTAGCCCCAGCTTGGATTCTCCCTCGCCAGACGCAGCACCAGAATCCGGACGGACCGCACGGTACGAGGCCGACCGGGTCGCTTGGGACGCGATAAGACAGCATGACGGCGCCTGGCGAGGTCACGATGCCAGCGCAGCACCGTGTCAGGACGCACGAGCAACCGCACCTGCCGCAGAATCGGCAACGGCAGCCGGTGCAGCAGCGCCGCCAGGAACGCCCGATCGCCCGGAGCGAACCGCACTCGGTCACCGCCGATTTGGCGTTCGAGCACCGCGATCTGATGGCGGAGGGCCAGGATCTCCGCATCCTTGTCCCGGTTGCTCATCGGCAGCAGACGCAGCAGCGCGAACGCATTCGTCACGCCCAAGTAGGCCAGTCGCAGCAGCACGGTCGATCATCATGACGCGTGGACTACCCGCTACGCGAGAGCACCGACTCGAGCGACGGAGCCGACGACCGCCAGTCCGAGTGCATGCCTCCTACCAGGGCGGATGACATTCTCGGCAAGCGCAGGGTTTCTGAACGGCACACGATCCGTTTCGATGGGTGACGTCCGTTCTGACGGTGTGAGGCTGGTCAAGCCGTGTGGAAGAGCGTGGTGGTGGGCGGTGCCTGTCAGCCGTCCTGGGTGATCAGGAAGTCGCGCAGGTCGGAGAGCGTCTGGGTCGTGCCGTCCACCGTCAACGACCAGAAGGTCCACCCATCCACTTGGTCGTCGCCGGTCGCCATCCGTGCCGCGGACGTGGGCGTGGCCAAGGGCCGCTGGAAGCACATGATGGTGCCGTCCGCCAGCAGGGTTGCTCTGGCCGGCCCCCGTTTCCCCCGGCCTGTCAGCGCGATCCCGCCTGCGGAAAATGCCTCGGGGGGCAAGACGGCCACCAGGGTCCGCAGGTCAATGCGATGGTCTGTCGCCGTGGCCTTAGGGGGCTCGGTTCCGTCGCTCACGTGTTCGGCGATGTCGCCCCCTGTCCCTCCCTCAGGGGGTGCGTCGTCTCCCGAGCGGTCGTGGGCGAGGAGGGCCAGGCGTTCGGCCGCAGCGGCCGCCGCGCTCCATTCGGCGGTCGTCCGGGTCAGGTCGTCGAGCTCGGTGCGGGCGTACAGCGCCGCGCCGGCGTGCCCTCCGCTGGCGAGGTGTAGCTGGACGAGTCCGTTCACCCTGCCGATCAGGGTAGATCTGCTCTCGATAAGTAGGTCGGAGTTGAGCGCGAGCATGCGTATGGTCTCGTCCACCCGGCAGAGGTCTCGTGCCAGTTCGTCTTTGGAGTACGGCCGCTCGGGACGCCGCCGAGCATGGCCCTGCCTGTCGAATCCCATGAGTGCGGCATCCTCGGCCACCACGGGATCGAGCAAAACCGGTAGCTCGCCATCTAGGCTCCCGCCGTCTGATGCGCGTTGCCCAAGCAGGGGGAAGCGGGCTCCCTTGCCAGGTCCGGCGCTTTGATTGCCGTAACGGGCACCGCCGCTGTTGCAGTGGTGGCAGGAGAGACGGTAGTTGGCAGGGTCGTAAGCGAGCCACCAGTACCCGCGGCGCTCCGTCTCACCCACGACGACGGACTTCGGCCGGTAGTGGTCTACGTGGTAGGGCGAGCGGACGAACCTGGTCTCGCAGTACCAGCATTTCTCCCCGATGAGGGCGATCAGCCGGTCGCGGATCGCGTCCTCCCGCCACATCTCGCGGAAGGAGAGCTCCTTGTCCGCGTCCTTCGCGTCCTTGTGGAGCTTCGCGAGTTCCTTAGTGGCCCGGTCCGCCCACTTCTGCGGCGCGGTGAGTCCGCTGTTGTCCACGTGGCGCACCGGGATCAGACCCCCCGGGAGAAGCGCTCGTCGAAGAGGATGCGTGCGGTCGCTTCGAGCTCCTCGCCCGTCATAGTCCCGTTCCGGGCTCGTACGACGAGTTCCGTGCGCCGACGGTGCAGTTCCGCTAGGAAGGAAGAGAGCACCTTATCGCGGCGCCATGTGGCGAAGCCCAGTCCGTCGAGCTGGTCGGTGACCTCCTGGAGTTCCTGGCGCGCCTCGGGATCGTCCTCGGCCACCGGTATGAGGCGGTACTGGGTGTCGATCAGGTCCTGGGTGTGTTCATCTAGTTGGCTTCGGAGGCGGAATAGGTCCGAGGTGAGCAGCCCGCCGGCCCCCTGGCCGCGCGGGGCGGTGTCCGGGACGAGCGCTGTGGTCCGTCCGTCGGCGTCCGTGTCGATTAACCGGATCTGCTCTCGCAGCATGTTCGAGACGAGGAGGGGCTCGTGGGTGGCGGCGACGAATTGCGAGCGCTGTCCATCGCCGAGCATGCTCTGGACAGACGAATACCAGCGCCGACTCCATCCGGGGTGGAAGTGCGCGTCGGGTTCGTCGAGGAGGAAGAGCGACTCCTGGCCTCGCTGCAGCCGCAGCAGACCGAGGACGGTGAGGATCTGCTGTTCTCCGGAGCTCAGTTGGTCCGCCTGGACGACGGCGCCATCCGCCTTGCGGACGCGCACTTCGACCGTCAGGTAGCCGGCCATCTGGAGGGTGGACAGGAGCCCAAACATCGACAGGTCGCTGTCGAAGAGGTTGCGGAAGGCGAGCACGTCCTCGAGGCTGCTCATGGTGAGGGCGAACCCGTCGTCGGGGGTGCCCGCGCTGTACAGCGGGTCCGATTCCGGCACCGGTCCGAAACGGCCTGATGCTGCCGCCTCGGTGAACAGTGCGCGCGGCGGCCCGCCCAGCCCCCAGTACGGCAGGGCTGACAACTCTTCCCCCACTGACGCGGGGGCACGCAGGTGCAGCGTGGCGGACACCACCCCGTCCACCCTGGCCTGCTCCTTAAGGTAGTCGCCGAAAACGTCCGCCCACTGGGCGGCCAGGGAGAGCAGGACCAAGGGGAGCCAGTCGGGCGTGCACAGGAATCCCGGGGCGTACAGCGGGCACGTGATCGGCAGCTCCAGCTGCTCCGACCACACCCCCTCCTCGTTCTCGGGCCGGTCCTGCCAGGCAAACCAGGACTCGGTCCACTGCTCGCGCCACGTCGCCAGTTCCGCCTCGGCGAAGTGCACGTGGCGCTCGAACTCGGAGCCCTGCGGGACCCGGCCGTGCACCTGATACCCGAAGACGTGGTCGGGAAGGTGGCGGAGCCAGTCGTGACGCGGTGTCTCGTCGCGCGACCCGGTGGCGTCCGTCACCCACATGACCGGATCTGCCTCGGCGGACGGCTGCACGATCTCGACGGTCGTGTTGCGGAGCCGGTAGCGCACCTCGTATCCGAAGTCCGTACGGCCCGAATGGCCTAAGGCGCAGCGGTAGAGAGCCCCGAAGAGCTCCGCGAGCGCGTGGAGGATCCGGGACTTCCCGCCTCCGTTGGGACCGATCAGTACGGCAATGGCCTGCCCCTTGTCGATGGCGCTCTCCAGGTCGAGGGCGAAGTCCCGCAGGCCGCGGTAGTCGGGCAGCCTCAGCTGCAGTAGCTGCATCGGATCCCCCTCAGCCGGACCGGAACGTACGGGCATCGCGAGGCGGCGTGAGTTCCTGCGCAAGCCTGGCGAACCGTCGCCAGGTGTCCTCCAGCCGCTCGGAGATCTGCTGGGCGATCAGGTGCGGCTCTGAAACCTCTCCCGGCTCCTCCTCGCGCAGATCGGCGTATAGGTCGAAGTTGGCTCCGGGCGTAGCGAGGAGCGCATCGACGGAGTAGGGCTTGAACGCCGGTGACGCGGTGCGGGTCTCGGGCGGGTGCCCGGGCCGGTAGGCGGCGACGAACGCGTCGAGACTGGAGCCCGGGGAATCGGCGACGGCCGTGTGTCCGGTCCGCGCGTCGTAGACCCAGAGGTGGCGGGTGGCCGGCGATCCGTCGGGGCGGGCCGCGGCCTTCTCGAAGAACAGGACGTTGAGCTTTACCCCTGAGAAGCCTGCAGAGAACCCGATGGGGAGGCGGAGCAGGGTGTGCACGTCGCACTGTTTCAGCAACTGTCTCCGTACCCGTTCCCCGGCGCCCTTCATGAAGAGGACGCCGTCCGGTACGACGACAGCGGCCCGTCCGCCGATCTCCAGCAGGGTATAGACGTGCTGGATGAAGTTGAGCTGCTGGTGGCTGGTGGCCTCCCAGAAGTCCGGCCGGACGAGGGCGAGGTCCTCGGCGCCATCGAGGTTGGACGCGCCAGTGGACGAGGTCACTGAGCGTCGCTGCCCCACGGGCGGATCAGTGAGGACGAGTGTGGCCCGGCGGCGGGGGCTTACCGCGAGGGAGTCCCGCACCTCGATGGCCGCCCGGTTGCCGTCGAGGCGTTCGACGCCGTGCAAGAACAGGTTCATGGTAGCGAGGCGCGTCGTCGCATCCACCAGCTCCGTCCCCCGGATCGCGCCGTGGGCCAGCTGCTCCCGCTGGGCGGGCGGGACACCCGGCGGGAGGTACCGGGCGATGTGCTCGAAGGACCGCACCAGAAATCCCCCGGTGCCTGCGGCCGGGTCCATGATCGTGTCCTCGACGGTCGGACGGCAGCACGCGACGATGGCGTCGATCAGCTCCCGGTGGGTGAAGTACTGGCCTGCGGCGGTCCGGTGGTCTTGAGCGCACCGGGTGAGGAACGCGTCAAAGACCGGGGCGCGCCACTCCGGCCGCTCGTCCCACCACGGGAGTCCCTCCTTGACCTGTTGAATCAGGTTCTGGAGGTGCAGCGGGCGGCGCAGGCGGTTCTGGGCCTTGTGGAAGATGCGGCCGACTACGCCGCCGCGCTCGCCAAGCTCCGCCAGCAGGGCGCCATAGTGCTGGATCAGTTCCGTGCCCTCGTGTAGCGCGAGCTCGTCCCAAGCGTCGCGCCCCAGGACGTCGACGCGGTTGAGGGGCCGGCGCCGCAACTCCTGCGCCGTCTTGAGGAAGAGCAGGTATGTCACCTGCTCTCCGTACTCCAAGGCTGTTAGGCCGTCGTCGGTCAGTGGCGGGAAGGAGGACCAAAGGTGCTCGGCCTTGCGCTCCACCTCAGGTCGGTTGACAGGCCGTCGGGCGGGCGTCGTCGGCGGCACGGTCACTGCTCCCTTGAGTCGTACGTCGTTCTCGCTACTCGGCGCTGCGCCGCGGGGCAGCCTGCCCGCGAGGGCCTGGTCCCGGCAGCCGTCGCGCAGCCGGTCCGCCATTGCCAAGGCTTCCTCGGCCGAGGCCGTAACGGAGGTGAGTCCGCTGTTCCACGCCTCCACGGAGGTGAGGAGCGTGCCTTGTTCGGCGAGTGGAGGCACGGGTACGGGGGTCTGCCGCAGCTGGTCGAGGCCGAGGGAGGCTAGGCCGGCTGTGCTCCGTGCGGCGCCCCGAAGCCAGCTTTGGCCGGGCCCGTTCGCGTACAGGGCGAGCAGCCGGGGGTGCAGGGCGTCCCCGGTCATACGGACCCGTGCCACGTGGTGGTTCGGTACGTACGTGCGATGTGAGGAGTCCTGTTCCCACACCCGGGCGAAGCCGAGGCTGTCGGGCTGTCCGCTCAGCACAAAAAGGACGTCACCGGGGCTCAACCGGGTCGCCTCCGCTCTACGGGCGTCCAGCCGCACCGTCGGTATCCGCTCGTGTGCCCAGCGCTCGCCCCGGAGCTCGGCCGGGCGCAGGGAGCCCACCTCGACCTCGTGCGGGTCGTCGGCACGCCGGCTGTTCGCCACGGGACCGCGTACAACTTCGGCCAGCTCGCCGAGGGTGACCCATCGCCATCCCTCGGGGACGGCGGGCAGGGGAGCGCGGTGGGAGCCTGCGGAAGACTCCGGGTCCGCGTGCGGCCCGTTCGTGGTGCGGCCGAGGACGCCCCGGTCGATCACGAGGGCGCGGAGGTCTTCCACCCGCCGCAGGATGTCGCGGACGGCGGCTTCCTCCTCGTCGACCCGGGCGAACCAGAAGGCGAGAGAGGTCTTGATCCGCTCCTGCTCTGACCGTGGGGGCAGCGGCAGCCGAACCCGTTCCAGATCCCGTGCCGCGATGTGCCCCATGCCGGCGCCCTGACGCACGGACGACTCGATCTGGCGCCGTACGGCACGGGTCGCCCACGCCAACACCAGGTACTCGGGATCGATCAGCCGCTCGTCGATCCTCACCCGCACCATGGTGCCGGGGTACGTCGTGGGCCCGGTGGTCTCGCGGACCAGGGCGGCCCGCCCGATCCGCGCCCCCGGTCCGCCATTGCGGCTCATCAGGATGTCGCCTGGCCGGATCAGATGGTCGGCCGCTTCCGCTTCCGCTGCCGACGCCCACGGACCTTCTCGGGACTCGGCGAGGTCGGCCGTCGCCGACCGCAGCGCGGGCAGGCGCAGGACGGGCACCCCTCCCGGGACGGCCTGACCGGACCGGCCCGCCGCCAGCGGCTCGCGCAACAGCTCGCCCAGCGGAACCTCGGTCCAGCCGGACGGCAGTCCCGCCCTCACGCCAGCACACTCCGCAGCTCGTCCAGCAGGCGGGCCGCACCCTGCTCGCCGAAGGCGCGCAGGAAGCCCGACGTGCCGCCCCTGAGGGTGAAGGGAACGGCGTCGAGAGATGCGGTGGCGAAGTGTCCGCCGGCCGCCGTGGCGTCCGCGATGTGCTCCATCCACCAGACCTGGTCGGAGTCGAAGGACCGTCCCCCGCGCTCCTGGTGGTCGATCCACGCGTCGAGCCGTCCGAAGACCTGGTCGCGGTAGGGGCGCGGGCGCGGCTCCAGGCCCGCTTCGTGCCGGACGAGGGCAAGGAGGTCCACGGGCCCCTTCGGTGTCCGCGGCCGACGGGGATCCGACACAGTGACACCGGCGCGTTCGTACGCGCTCCAGATCCGCTCCGCTGTGAGGCTATGCGGAGGTCGCGCCAGAGACTCGGCCCATGAGCGAAGCATCCGGACGTCCTCCTCGGCCAGGGCCCTTGTTCCGGTGATCAGCTCCCGCGCCGGGCCGTTGCCCGCCCGGAGGAAGGACCGCCAATGCTCCATGACCTCGGCGTCGTCGACCGTTGCGGCAGCGGCCGGTGCCTCGTACGCCTCCTTCTCTCGCCCCCGCTTCCTCATTGTGGAAGATTGACCAGCATGGTGCCGTGTGACGTCGACCGGATCCACGACCACGCAGTGGGTTTTGGCCGACGCGCCGGGGGTGACCGCCCGCAGTTCCGCCGGCGCGATAGGGCGCGTCCCGACAGCAAGCATCTGGAAGTACCGATTTGAGGACTTGACGTCCTGCAGGAACAAGAGGCATTCGACGGGGGCGATGTCCGCACCGGTGAGCGGGCCCACCACGACGATGACCCGCAGTTCGACTGTGTTACGGAACCGCGAGAGCCACAGGTGCGGTGACCCGCCGTTGAGTCTCACCTTCTGGCAAAAGCCAGGCCCCTGCCCGAACACCGTGCGCAGCGCGTCGACCACCTCGTCTGCATGCCGGTCGTCGGCCGCGTAGACCACGGTCTTGGGCAGCGCCACATCCTCGGAACCGAGCCACTCCCGCTCGGGGAACATCGACGGCAACCCCTCTTTGAACGCCGTGAGCGCGGCGTGGAGCGCTTGACCGCTCACCACGGAGCGACGGTGACCGAGGGTCTCCTTCGCGTCGAGGTCCAACTCCTCCAGGGTGTCGGCCGCCCACTCCGGTCGCGTGGCGGGGCCGCCAATGCGGTAGATGGTGATGTCCACGGCTCGGCCGTCGGCGACGGCGTCCGCGAAGGTGTAGGAGCTGACCAGATTGCCCTGGAAGACCTTCAGCGCCTGGTCCGTCGGGGTAGCCGTCAGGCCGAGCACCGGCGCGTCGAAGTAATCGAACAGCGCGCGCCATCGGGAGGAGACGGACCGGTGACAGTCGTCGGCGATAATGAGGTCGAAGAACTCGGGGGGTAGTTCGGGGCGGTAGCGGACTCCGGACGCCGGTTTACCCCCGGACAGGACGTTGTGAAGCCGCTGCACGGTGCTCACAACGACCTCCTGGGATGGCACGACGTCCGAGCTCAGCCGCTCCACCCGATACGACTCGGTGAACTTCCGGCCGTCTTCGCCAGGACCCGAGTACGCCGCGAAGGTGGCCAGTGCCTGCTTTTCGAGGTCCACCCGGTCAACTAGGAAGAGAATTCGACGGGCCCGGGCGTGCCGCAGCAGGCGGTAGGCCACGGTGACGGCCGTGACCGCTCGGCCGCCCCCCACAGCGATCTGGACAATGGCCCGGCGCTCGCCACGGCGCAGCGAGCTCTCGAACGCCCGGACCGCGTCGTACTGCCACGACCGTAGAACACTCTGGGCATAGCCATCATCATCGAGGTCCGGAAGACGGCGGCGCACGCGGCCCCGAAACGTCGGCGCCTGGGGATCGGCCACAGCCTCCCGCAGCCAGCGGGCCACGGTATCCGGCTGGTGGAAGCTGAAGATCTCCCGGAAGCGCGGCTCGGGGTCATCCCCGTTCCGAAACAGCACCCGGACGCCGTCGGTAGCGTAGGTGTAGGGCATCCGCTGCTCCGCGGACGCCGTCGACGGGGTGCCAGCCTCACCGGGCCGGGCCAGCGCAGCCCGCAGATCCTTGCCGCGGGGCCGCACCTCAACGGTGCCCACCGGCCGGCCGTCGACGCGGAGCACGTAGTCTCGTCCTGCTGCCTGGTCCGGTTGCGCCGCGCCCCGCACCGCAACCCCTCGCACCAGTAGCTCGTGCGGCGTGTCAGAATCATCCCGTACGGCCCATCCTGCCTCGGTCAGCAGATCCGCGACGCGCCACTCCGCCTCCAGGAGGGCCGAACGTGCCTTCAGGGGCGCGTGGGTGGCCGTCTCAGTGGGCGCACGCCGGTCGAAGGACCGCCGCAGCACGGGGGCGTACTCGTCGAGCAGAGCAACCCGGGTGGCCAAGCCAGTCACTTGCTCCCGCACGGGGATCTGCCGGTGCGGTGAGCCTACTGGGGCGTCCTCCCATTCGGCCGGCGGGACGAAGGAGAGCGCGTCACGCACTCCGGTCCGCAGCCGGAAGTACCAGACGCCCAGGTCGAAGCAGTGGCGTACGAGACGTCGGGCACGGGGCCGGTCGTCCGGTCCGGCCTCGCCGTCTGGTGTGAGGTCGCCGGAGCGGCGCAGTTCGGCCAGCACGCGGTGCACCGGGCCGTCGCTGGAATCCGGACCGAGCAGCCGGACGGACTCCGCGGTCAGGACCTCCGCGAACTGCCGGGCCTGGGCGAGGGACCGTTTCGGGCGGTCGTGCGCGTCGGCCTCAGCACCCGCGCCGTACACCAGTAGGAGGGGTTCCAGCGGCAGCAGAAAGCCGAAGTTCGCGGAAGCGGCGGCCAGCTCCGCCAGGGCTTCCTCGACAGCCACCTGGTGCACTCGCCCACGTTCCCTTCACTCTTCGTTAGCATCACCGGCGACCGTGGCACGGCGTCGAACAGGCACCCCAAATCTATCGCTTCAGGTCGGGCCTCGGGGCCCGACCTGAAGGGACTGAGGTTCCCCCGAGACACGGAGGATGGTGATAGAGGGTCAGAGGGTCCGCATGATGGGAACATCGGAAAATGGCATTTCCTGCCAGCTCTCAGACGCCAACAGGACCAAAGCCCACGCCTGGACCAGGTGCCAGAAGCCACCCCAAATACAGTGGAGCACAGGCGCGACTGTTGGCCGCGGCTTCCGCTCAAGTCACCGCAGGGTCTCAGCTGGTGTACCGTCCACCGACACATCACTGGTGGCGTGGGAGTTGGGGGCTTCGGGTGATCGGGTTGAAGATCCCGGAGATCTACTGGGACGACAAGAAGGCTGTGCGCCTGCTGGGTGAGTACTTCACCCGACGACGCTCATGCGGTGACCTGCTTTATTCCGGCGCGTGTTTCGAGCGCCTGGGCGGGGGCGGGGACGCCGAGTACGTCGCGTACTGCTTCGACAGCAACGACCTGGTGGCCATCACCACGCTCAGTGTTTTCCTGGAGCCGCATGGCGCGATCAACTTGCTGACCGACCCCGACGGGCACTGGGCGCGCCTGCTGTCGCTCATCCCTCGTGACGCACGTTTGGAGGATGCCCGAAGCGATGTGCTCATAGTGGAAGGCGGACCGGCCTGGGAATTATGGGAACGCCTGGCCGGCACCAAGCAGCACCCCGGCAAGCCCGACGGCAGCGGCCCGGTTGTCGCAGGCAAATTGCTGGCCCGCATGCGTCCCCACCTCCTCCCCATCTACGACATCCGCATCAAGCAGCTCTTTGAACGACCGAAGACAGACCACTCCTTCTGGGCAGCGCTGGCTGCGGCCCTGCGGGCGGACAACGGCGCCCTCTACGATCAGTTGGCCCATCTCCGCGACAAGGCGGGGATCGGTGAGGACATCGGCATCCTGCGTGTGTTCGACGTCATCGCCTGGATGCATCAAGGACGGCAGGGGCAGGTCCCGACGAGTTGAGCTCTCGAGAGGAGTGCAGCGGAAAGGCGTAGGCGGAGGTCACGAGCTGGAAGTCTGATCGACTGCCCCCCAAATTCGATGTGCCTCCGATGACGCATCATGTGGAGTGCGTCGAAACCGCGAGCCCACGACCAAGGGTGTTCGAACGTTACTTCCACTGGCTCGTCGGTGATGCGCTGATCTTCACCACCATCACCAAGGGCCGGGCCAGCCGCCGCCTCAACGGCGGCAACTGGCGCTGACAGACTGGCTGGCCCTCGACGGCGCCTGTTACTTCGGCAGCGACGGCGAGCAGCAGCCCGCCCCACACTATCTGCCGCACTCCATGCGCCATACCTGCCTCGTGGCTCGTTCAGGGGGAGTATCGCTCTCGTTTTCCCTCCTATAGGCGCCCAACCCGAGACAATGCAGAGGACATGGGTGATCTGACTGCCGCGCATCGGGTATGAGTACCAGGACCTGCTAGATGTACTGACCGGGCACGTTGATTGAGAACAGGGGACCTGATCGGCAATCACGATGCGGGGGTTGAGTGTCTGTCAGCCAGGTCCCCGGCGAGCTGACTGATGCGTGCGCGGGCCGTCTCAGGGGCGAGCACCTCGATGTGGTCGCCGAACTGAAGAAGCTGACGCACCGACTCGATGTCGGGGTAGCGCACGACGACGACGCACGAGCCTTTTTCCGCGTCGGAGACATGGTGGATGCGGGTGCCGAGGATGCGCCGCGCCAGGTCGAGACCCTTTTCCGGCAGGCGGATGGTCACGCTCACGCGATCTTGCTCCTCAGTGCGTTTCTTCAACTCGGCCCATCTGGTGCGGAGGGTTTCGCCTGGTTGGAGCACGGCTGGTGCGTCTAGCTGTTCGAAGGCCGAAAGTCGTTCCAGAGCGAGCAGCCGGCTGTCGCCCTGGTCATCGGCGACGAGATACCAGCGACCTGATTTCGCCACGATCCCGTACGGGTCGACCACCCGTGTCGAGGCCTGGCTCTCGGCGCTGCGCCGGTACAGGATTCGAAGGCGTCGCCGGTGTCGCAGGGTCGAGGCCAGATCCGATACTTCGACCGCTGCCTCGGGGGCAGCAAACCACGCGGTGCTGTCGACAAGCACAAGGTCAGCCAGCCGCAGCGGGCTCGGCGACTCAGGTGCTGCAGCCTGGCGGGCGGCGATCTTGCGCTCGGCCGACTCCCACACCGCAGTTAGGCCCATTCGCTCACGTAGTGCGCTGTCCAAGCCGGCCACGGATAGGGCCTCCAGTTCTGGTGGTTCCAGATGGGATGCGCTGAGCCGTGCACTGGGGAGCAGGACGATCCCGCCGTTCCGCCCACGTTCGGCATAGACGGGCACGCCCGCTGTCGATAGCGCCTCGACGTCCCGCAGCACAGTCCGCCGGGACACCTCAAGACGCGAGGCGAGCTCCGTGGTAGTGAGCCGCTGACGGGTCTGCAGGAGCAGCAGGAGATGCAGGAGCCTTGAAGCCTTCATGCTTACCCATGTTCTCAGAAAAGGTGACAGGTTCCGTCGCGATTGGGTGATCCACTGGGTGCTGGACCGAGAAATCAACGAGTTGAGGAGCACTCCGTGCCCGCACCGAACCTGTTCCTGATCGGCGTCCGCGACGCCGAGGCCGCCACCGCCTTCTACAGCGACCTGTTCGAGATCGAACCGACCTTCACCAGTCCCCACTACGTAGCCTTCGAAGCTGCCCCCGGTGTCCTGTTCGCACTGTGGACGGGCTACAGCGAGCACGCGGTCCCGAGCCTCCCTCGTACGACAGAGATCGGACTCATGGTGCCGGGGCCATCGCAGGCGATTGACGAGATCTTCACGAGGTGGGCCTCGAAGGGGGTCCACGTTGTGCAGGAGCCGCATGATGCTGTCTTCGGCCGCACGTTCGTGATTACGGACCCTGACGGCAACCTCATCCGAGTCTCCCCGGTCGATTGACCTGCACTATCCTGTGCCGTTCAGAAATCTGTCGCGGCAGGTCAGGCCGCGTGTCTGTACTCGTTGATCAGGCCGCCGAGGACGCGAGTCTGGAGTAGTCGTCGCGGAGTGCTCGAGTCGGTCAATGGTGCGGTCCGGCTGTCGGTAAGGGGCGGACGTTGCTCTCGAGCCTGATGGGGGCGATGGCCGTTGTAGTGCCGGGCGTAGACATCGAGGACGTGGCGAGCGTGGGTCTCGTTCCAGATCAGCACGTGATCGAGGAGTTCACGCCGCAGTGTCCCGATGACTCTCTCGCAGTGCGCGTTCATCCGTGGGGCCCGCGGGCGGTCTGGACGGTTTCGATGCCCTCAGCTTCGAAGACCGCGTCGAAGGATTCTGTGTACTTGCTGTCCCGGTCGCGGATCAAGAAGCGCAGCGACTCGAGGTGCACGTCCACCTCAAGAGCGAGGTTGCGGGCCTGCTGGGCCGTCCATTGCGCGGTCGGATGAGCGGTGACGCCGGCGATGTGGAGGCGGCGCGTGCCGTGCTCGAGGAAGACCAGCGCGTAGACCCGGCGAAGGCTTGCCAGGTCGATGTGCAGGAAGTCGCAGGCGATGATGGCCTCGGCTTGGGATGTCAGGAACTCGCGCCACGTCGGCCCGGCGCGGCGGGGAGCCGGGTCGACATCGGCTGCAGTCAAGATCTTCCAGACGGTGGAGGCGCCGATCCTGTGGCCCAGCCGGGCGAGTTCCCCCTGGATCCTGCGGCAGCCCCAGCGCGGGTTCTCCCGCGCCAGCCGCAGCACCAACTCCTTCACAACTTCCGCTGTCGCTGGCCGGCCCGGCCTGGTCCGGCACTCGCTGTAGTCCCACCTGCGTGCAACGAGGCGCCGATGCCAACGGAGCAACGTCCCTGGCGTAACAGGGAACACTTGCGCCCAGCGACGCCGGGGTATCAGCGGGGACAATGCCGCGAACCACAACCGTTCCGCCCACTGATACCGCACCGGACTCGCAAGTTGCCTGCGCAGCACCGCGTTCTCGTGCCGGAGCACGAGCAATTCAGCATCTCTGGACGTCCGCCGACGCAGCAACACCGCAGGAACCGAGAGCAGCTTCCGTGTGACCTGATACACCAGTGACACGATCACCTGGACATGGTCCCAGCACGCCCGCTGATCCCGCCAGACCGCCTACGACCTGCAACGACGCATTCCTGAACGGCACAAGAACGAGCAACTCGACGTCCTTGGACGCGGAGGAACGCCCGAGTAAAACAAACCAGCTGAGCAGCCGAGTGATGACCAGGTAGAGCAGGCGTAAGGACACGAAGGACGATTTTGCCTGGCCTGTGATGCTTCATCGATTCTTGCTGGTCACGGGGCAGGGCCGAGTTCTGGAACCCCACAGGGTGCTTCCGGTATCTCATCCGTGATCGGGACAGCAAGTTCACCGCCGCATTCGATGCCGTCTTCACCGGCAACGGCATCGCCGTCATCCCAACCCCGCGGCAAAGCCCGCGGTCCAATGCGTTCGCCGAACGGTGGATACGCACAGCCCGTACTGAATGCACCGACCGACTCCTCATCACCGGCGAACGACACCTACGCACAGTCCTCAACCAGTACGCCCAGCACTACAACGCCGGACGAGCCCACCGCAGGCTCGATCTACGAGCACCAGACGACGACCCGAACATCATCCCCCTGCCCGCTGCCACGGTCAGGCGTCGACAAGTACTTGGCGGACTACTCAACGAGTACCACACCATGCCACTCCGACTGTCTCACCATCCACAGGAAACGCCCAGCTCAGCAGCCTGATCGGCATATTGACACCCTTCAGGCACCTTCTATCCGCTCGGCGAGCGGCTTGCGGACCTCATCTCCACGGCGCCCAGTGAGCTGCCGAAGACTGTGCACGACGATGCTCGCGCGTTCGCGAAAGGCGGCACACCGCACGACGACGTCGCCGTGCTCAGTGTGCGCCGTTCGCCTCACGCCTGAACACCGATCGTGCGTGGCGGCAGCCGGGTGCGGTCACATCACCTGCTCCCAGGTTCCCTGGGAGTCGAGGTAGAAGTCCTCGCCGACCATGAGGCCGTCGCGGAACGGGATGACGATGGCCTGCCTTGCCCGGTGCACGAAGTCGTCGTCGACCGTGCCCCCCTCCGGCAGGGGGATGCCCGCCTCGACGAGTGCCGCACCTGACATCCGCAGGCGTGCGTAACCGTCCCAGGCGATGGCATCGTCGTTGATGAAGAAGTGCTCGACCTCGACCTCGATGCTGTCCATGTCCAGCGAGCCGTTCGCCATATTCGCAAGGTAGTTGGCGCGCACGGTGTCCCTGTGGACGGCCGACCCGCCGCTGTGCTCGACCATGACCGGATCGCCGTAGTAGTGGTAGACGCAGTCCTCGACCAGCGTCGCCATCGTCCGGTCGATGTCGTGGTCGCGTACCTCGGCGACCGAGTGCTCGATGAGGAGGGCGATCATCGCGGCGTGCCTCGGATTCTTCGTCTCGGCTTTCCGTGCTTCCAGGAAGTCGACGAACCTTGCCATGTCGGGCTTGCGAGCCCCCACCCGCTTCTCGTCCTCGTGTCGTTCAACCGTAGCCATGGTCTCTCCTCAATGTGGGGTAATCGGTGAGGGCGTTGGGGCCGCATGCACCGGCTGCCGTGTGGGTTCGGACATGTGCAATGGGCGAGAGGGGGGTGGTCAGTTCGGCCAGGAGCCGTCGACGGACAGGTCGCCATGGCCGCCCTTGCGGGTGGTCCTGGGATCCGGGTCGGGCCATCCGGCAAGGTGGAGGTGCATGGTGCTCGCGGCGGTCATGACTTCGATGAAGTACGGTCCATCCGCCTCGACGGCCCGGCGAATCGCGGGGGCGAGCTGCTCCGTCTTCTCCACCCGCTCGCCCGGCACGCCCATGCCCTGGGCGACGGCGGTGTAGTCGGTCTCCGGAAGGTCGGTCCAGTGTTTGAGCGGGATGGAGCCGGGGCCTCCGTGTTCGCGGCCGCGCCGGCCTCCGTACAGCCCGCCGTTGTTGAGGACGATGCTGATGACCTTGAGCCCGCGCTCTGCGAGCACCGAGAGCTCGCCGCAGTCGTAGTAGAAGCCGGCGTCGCCGCCGAGGCTCACGACCAGGCGGTCGGGTGCGGCGAGCTTCGCCCCGATCGCCACCGGGAGCGAAGAGCCCAGTGCCGCGTAGTGGAAGCCCAGGGGCGCGGCGAAGCCGTCCGGATACTTCGACTCCTGGTACGTCATGCCGGGCACCGGGAATCCTTCGTCGTTGACGAAGACGGTGCCTGCCGGAACCTCCTCGGAGAGGATCTGGCCGACCGCGGCCGGCATGATCGGGTCGGTGCCGACGAACGACCTGAGCGTCTCGGCGTAGGAGCCCTTGGCCGCCGCGATCTCGACCGCCCGTGCCCTGTCCATGCGGTGTCGGCTCTCCGCGCCGGAACCCTCGATGCGGCTGTTGAGCTGGCCGAGGAACACCTTCGCATCGGCGACGAAGCCCAGCGTCGGCTGGAAGATCCGGCCGAGCTGGGACTGTTCGACGTCGACGTGCACGACGTTCGCAGGCTTGGCGAGGGACCACGACAGGGTGGCCGTCTGGGAGAAGGAGAACCCGACGGCGATCCACAGGTCGGCGTCCTCGGCCACCTTGGTGCCGGTCCCGAAGTATCCCCACCCGCTCATGTCACCCGCGTAGAGCGGATGGTCGTCCGGCAGTACCGCCCGGCCACCGGCCCCGCTGGAGACCACCGGAATGCCGGTCGTGTCGACGAACCGGCGCAGCTCGCGTGTGGCGTCGGCCAGGTGGATCCCCGCGCCGGCCAGGATCACCGGCCGCTCGGCGGCCTCGATCATTTCCAGCGTCCGCCGCACACTCGTCTCGCCCGCCGCGGGCGGCTCCGGCACAGCGAGCGGTTCGGTCCTGACGGTGGTCCGCTGGTACATCGCGCCCTGGGTGAGGTCGAGCACCGCGGGGCCGAACTTGCCGGTGCTCGCGGCGAGTACGGCCTGCCGGGCAGCCAAGGGGAGGTCCTCGCCGTCGACGACGCGTTTGATGTACTTCGACAGCGGCTTGAGCGCCGGGTACAGCTCGGTGGCGTCCTGCAGGATGTCCCGCATGTCCCAGGCCGCCGCGCTCTCCATCAGCATGAGTACCAGGGGAGTGGAGTCGAGCTTGGACGCGTACACGACCGGGGAGGCGTGCAGCGCGCCCACACACCAGGTGAGCGCTGCGGACGCGGCCCGTCGCTTCATCCGGTTGTAGCCGTAGGACATCCATGCCGCGGACAGCTCGTTGCGCGCGTTGAAGTCCTTGATGCCGCCGTGCCCGATGATGCTGCGCTCCAGGCTCGTGGAGACCCCGCCGGTGTAGCCGAAGACGTACTCGACCCCGGACGCGGCCAGCGTCTCCACGAGGGCGACAGACCCCTCGCGGAAGGGCACTTGCGCGTCCGACCCGGTACGTACCGCCTCCAGCGGGGCCCGCTCGCGGAACGCCCCGAAGACCAGTTCGACGTGGCCCAGGAGCAGGTCACCCTCGACCTCCGCCTCGAAGTGCATGGGGGTCGGGTTGTCACCCATCGGGCAAGTCCACGTCAGGCTCGGCCCGTTGACGGTTCCCGTGCCGGAGCCCACACCGTCGGGATGTTCGAACCGTACGGCCAGCGCGGCACCGTCACGGGCCAGGGTGAGAACACCGCTCTGCGGTGGCAGCGTCCTCGGACGCAGGGTGAAGTTCCACTCGCCGTCGATCTGTGTCGCGGGCGCGTCGGCCGTTGTCATCGAATGCTCCTCCATTGCTCCTCCAGGTGCCTCGTGCCCTCGCGTCTCAGGCGCCGGCGGTGCCCCGCAGCCGCTCCCGCAGCTCGCCGCGGCGGATCTTGCCCGACACCGTCTTGGGCAGCTCGGTGACGAAATAGATCTGTCGCGGGTACTTGTACGGCGCGGTCGTCCGCTTCACGTGCTCCTGCAACTCCTTGGTGAGCTGCGGTGAGGCTGCGATGCCGGGGTGCAGGATCACGAACGCGGTGACGATCTGAGTGCGCTGCGGGTCGTCCTGCCCGACGACCGCCGCCTCGACGACCGCGGGGTGCTCGACGAGCGCCGACTCGACCTCGAAGGGTCCGATGCGGTACGCCGAGGACGTGATCACGTCGTCCTTGCGGCCTTCGAACCAGAAGTAGCCGTCCTCGTCGCGGCGCGCCTTGTCGCCCGTGAAGTACCAGCCGCCGGTGAACGCGGCGGCGGTGGCATCGGGGTCGTTCCAGTAACCCGCGAAGAGCCCTACCGGCCGTTCGGGCTCGACGCGGATGGCGACATTGCCCGCTTCACCCACCGGCACCTGCGTGCCCTCGTCGTCGACCACGGCGACGTCGAAACCGGGAACCGGCTTGCCCATCGAGCCGCTGCGCACCGGCAGACAGCGGAAGTTGGCCAGCACGTTGACCGTTTCGCTCTGCCCGTAGCCGTCGTGGACGAGGAGCCCACGTGTGCCCTCCTGCCAGATGCGGATCACCTCGGGGTTGAGCGGTTCGCCGGCCGACACGCAATGACGCAGGCGTGACAGGTCGTGGCTCGCCAGATCGGTGGTGACCAGTGAGCGGTAGAGCGTCGGTGGCGCGCAGAACGTGGTGACTCCGTGGCGCCCGACGGTGTCGAAGATCAGGTCGGGATCGGGCTTGCGCATATCCATCTCCAGGACGGCGGCGCCCTGAGCCCACTGCCCGAAGAGTTTGCCCCACGCCGCCTTTGCCCACCCGGTGTCCGACAGAGTCCAGTGCAGGTCGCCGGGGCGGAGGTCCTGCCAGTAGCGCGCCGTGACCTGGTGGCCGATCCCGTAGCTTGCCTGGGTGTGCGCGACCATCTTGGGGTACGAGACCGTGCCGGACGTGAAGTACAGGAGCATCAGGTCGTCGGCGGCGGTCGGGTCGGCGGGCTTCGGCGCGTCCGAGGAACGGTCGAGCAGAGTCATCAACTCCCGCCAGCTGGCGGAAGGTCCGGGGCCGACGACGATGCGGTGCGCGAGCAGCGGAAGTCTCCCGGAGACCTCGTCGACCTTCCCTGCCCCCTCGCCGTCGGTGATGACTGCGACCGCGCCCGAGCGGTCGATCCGGTACGCGATGTCCCCGGAGGTCAGCTGAGGCGTGGCCGGCACGGGGACGGCGCCGATGCGGATCGCGCCGAGCATGGCCACATACCACTCGGCGATCCGAGGGAGCATGACGAACAGCCGGTCGCCCTTCCGGACACCGAGCGCAGCGAGCGCATGACCCATACGCCGACTCGCCAGGACGAGGTCGCGATAGGTGAATTTCCTGTCCGTTCTGCCGTCGGAATGCAGTACCAGCAGGGCGAGTTCGTCCGGCGTCTGCCGGGCCTTTCGTTCCAGGACATCCGATACGAAGTTGAAGCGTTTGGGAACCCGCCAGCGAAAGGCGGCCCGTTCGGCGTCGTAATCCTCCATGTTGGGAGCGGCATCGCGTCCCGGGCGAGTTACCGACATGCCTTCCTCTCTCCAGCGCCGCAGTTTCCGGTGACTTCGTCAACTACTTTTGGCAGCAGGGATGTTCGAGTCTTGGCCCGTTTCGCTCCTGCTGTGAACCCTTCGAAGGGAGGGGTGGCGCCCCTTCTTTCGGATGCTCGCCCCGGTCGGATCGCGCGGCTAGGTTCACAGGCCGTCGCCAACACCACGACGGAGGGCGGACGGTATGAGCGTGAAGGAATTCCGGTTCGACGGGCGGGTCGCGGTCGTCACCGGTGCGGGCAGCAATCCTGGTCTCGGACGGTCGTACGCGATGCTCCTGGCCGCGAGGGGTGCCAAGGTCGTGGTCAACGATCTCGGCGTCGGTCCCGACGGGCGCGGGCAGATCGGCCCCGGTGCGGAGGCCGTCGTCGCCGAGATCCGCGCGGTCGGCGGGGAAGCCGTCAGCGACGGCCACTCCGTGGCGGAACGCGACGGCGCACGGGCGATCATCGGCGCCGCCCTGGATGCCTGGGGACGCGTCGACATCCTGATCAACAACGCGGGCATCGCCCCGTTCGCGCGCTTCGACGAGATCAGTGACCAGGACATCGAGCGCGTGGTCGGTGTCCACCTCATGGGCCACATCTGGATGTGTCGTGCCGCATGGCCGCACATGACCGAGCGCGGTTACGGCCGCCTCGTCAACATCAGTTCTGGGGCCGCGCTCGTCGGCCTGCCCTTCCAGTCGATCTACGCCGCCGCGAAACTGGGCATCGTGGGCCTCACCCGATCCTTGGCCGCCGAGGGGGCGGAGCACGGGATCAAGGCGAACGCCATCGCGCCGTATGCCGACACCGTCGCGCTCCAGACGATGCTCAAGCCGCATGTCAGCGAGCGGAACCGGGCCTCGGGGATGGTCCCGGAGGCGGTGGCACCGGTGGCGGCATGGCTCGCCCACGAGGACTGCACGGTCTCCGGCAAGCTCCTGGACACCTCCGCCGGGTCGATGAGCGAGGCGTTCCTCAGCCGTACCGCCGCCACCGGGCCGGACCCGGGCCTGACCATCGAGACCGTGTCGGCTGCGGTGGGGCGTGCGCTGGACCGGTCGACGGGGGCTCCGTATCCCAATGCCGGCGAGTTCATATACGACGAGGTCAGGTAGAGGGTGTGACGCGCCTCACCGACTGACCAAATGATGGCAATGGTCAGTTTGGCTATTGTGAGGTCATGGACATCAGCGTGGGCAAGGCGGGACGCGACTCCGGCACGGCGGCACGGATCCTGGCCGCGGCGAAAGGGCTTGTGCTCAAGCGCGGAGTGAAGGGCGTCACCGTCGCGGAGATCGCGGCCCGTGCACACGTCGGCAAGGGCACGCCCTACCTGTACTGGCCCGCGAAGGAAGACCTGGTTTTCGACCTGTTCGCCAGGGAGTTCCTGGCATTCGCCGACGACGGGATCGAGGCTCTGACCGCGGACCCGGAGCTCGGTCGCCCTCACCGGCTCTACCCCTATCTGGTGTGCAGCGCTCTCGACCGTCCGTTCGTGCGAGCCATGGTGGTTGGTGATGCCGATGTGCTGGGAGCCCTGGCCAGCCATCCGCGCAGCGAGGAACTGCTTGCGACACTCAGCCCCGCCGCGCTTCTGACCGCGGCACTGCCGATAGTGCGCCGGCACGGGCTCGTCCGGTATGACTGGGCCGTCGAGGAACAGGCTTACGCGCTGCACGCGCTGATGGTGGGCTTCTCCCAGGGCCTCACCCGGACGCGCGTGCCGGGTGACATCACCGTCACCGACCCCGTGACGACCATGTCCGCAGCGGTCACCGCTCTGCTGGGCGAGCAGCGGGCCGACCGGGCCGATGTCCGCGCAGCCACCGACGAAGGAATCAGACTCCTCAGAGAGCGACGGGAGGCGGCGTCCGCTCTGGCCACCGCACGAGAGACGGAGAAGGCGAAGGCGTCGGCACCCGTACGGCGCGGGTGAGGAGATGAAGATTCTCCTGGTCGACGACCAGCCGGTGGCGCGCCGAGGGCTGCGCGTGGTCGTGACCGAGTCTTTCGGGGGCTGCGAGGTCCTGGAGGCCGACAACGCGGCGGCCGCTCTCGATATCAGCCGACTTGAGCGTCCCGGGATGGTGCTCCTGGATGTCAGGATTCCCGGCCCCACTCCACCGGACGAACTGTGCCGTGCATTACGCGAGTTGCTTCCCGAAGGCGTCCTCGTCCTCGTGACCGCCGTCGACGACGTGTCGGTCATTCACGCATGCCTCGACGCGGGAGCGGACGGATGCCTACTCAAGGACGTGTCGGAGGTCCACCTGGGCGCCGCGCTGCGGGCGATGGCCGCCGGTGCGTTTGTGGCCGACCCCCGGATCGTCAGACAGATCGGTCGTGAAGCAGCAAAGCCGTTGGTCGCTGAAGCCGTGCGTCAGGCGACGCAGGGGTACGCCACGCAGCCCGGTCGGACGGACGGCGAGCAGCAGCCGAAAGGCGCGGTATTTCTCACGGACCGCGAACATGACGTACTCAGGCTCCTTGCGCATGGCTACTCGAACCGCGCGATTGCCCGAGAGCTCTTCCTTTCCGAGACGACCGTAAAGGGGTACGTGCGGGGCCTGCTCACCAAACTGGAAGCCCCGTCCAGGCTCGTGGCGGTGATCCGCGCCTGTGAACTGGGGTTGGCGTCACTTCCTGAGCGAGGATCAGGAAGAGCGTAACCGCCGTGTTCCCAGTAGGTGAACCCTCACAAAGGAGGGTATGGTTCCCTCCTTTTGAATCTGGCCGGCGTCGGTCCTCCCGTGGTCGTCTTGTTTCGAGCGCTTCGCAGGAACCTGCACAAGAGTCGCGCTCGACGGCAAGGAATGGGAAGCATGCAGATATTGGTGGACCGGGGGAAATGCCAGAGCTACGGCAATTGCGTCGTGGCCGAGCCGCGGGTTTTTGATCTTGACGAGGACGGGATCGTCAAGGTCCTTGTCGACGCTCCCTCGGAGGAGCTGCGTGACCAAGTGAAGTACGCCGTGCTCGGCTGTCCGGCACGAGCGCTTCACCTCGAGGGCTGACGATGGCCCGCAAACGACGCGTCGTCGTGGCCGGTGCCTCACTGGCCGGCGTACGCACGGCAAGGGCTCTGCGTGACCGCGGTTTCGACGGCGAGGTCGTACTCGTGGGGGCTGAGGAGCGCCTGCCCTACGACCGGCCGCCACTGTCGAAGAAGCTTCTCGCGGGCGAAGTGTCCCTGAGCAGCATCCAGTTGCTGTCCCGCGATGAGGCGGATTCGCTCGACCTGGACCTGAGACTCGGATGCCGGGCGAGTGCCCTGGCCCCCGCCCGACGGATGCTGGCGCTCGATACCGGAGAACAGCTCTGCTACGACGACCTGGTGATCGCGACCGGTAGCGCCGCCAGGGTGCCGACCGACTGGGAGGCTTACGCGGGCGTCCACGTGCTGCGTACCGCCGATGACGCCATCGCACTCCGGTCCGCGCTCGCCGGCTCGCCCCATGTGGCCGTCGTCGGCGGCGGCTTCATCGGATGCGAGGTGGCCTCGACCGCCCGCGGCCTGGGATGCGACGTCACGGTGATCGAGCCACTCGCGGCGCCGATGGCGCGGGTGCTCGGCGACGAGATGGCCCTCGACCTCGCCGGCATTCCCCTGGACGCGGGCGTACGGCTGCGCTGTGGCGCGGCGGTCGAGCGGCTGGAAGGCAACGAGCGCGTGGAGCGGGTCCGCCTCACGGACGGCAGCGTCGTCCCCGCCGACGTCGTGGTTGTCGGGATCGGGGCGCGGCCGGTGACCGACTGGCTGTCCGGCTCGGGCGTGAGCGTGGCCGACGGGGTCCTGTGCGACGAGCACTGTGCCACCTCGGTCCCCGGTGTGTACGCGGCGGGCGACGTGGCGCGCTGGCACAATCCGCTCTTCGGACGGGAGATGAGGATCGAGCACTGGACCAACGCGACCGAGCAGGGTGCCTTCGTCGCCCGGACGATCCTTGAGGGCCCGCGGTCCGGTGGCTACGCGCCGGTGCCCTTCGTCTGGTCCGACCAGCACGGGGTCAAGCTCCAGATCGCCGGTGTTCCGGACCCGTCCGACCGGGTCCGGATTGTCGAGGGCTCGGTCGCGCAGCGGCGCTTCGTCGCGCTGTACGAACGGGGCGAGCGGACTGCCGGCGTGCTCGCGGTCGATTCACCGCGAGGAATGGTCACGTACCGACGCAGGCTGGCGCAGGACGATGCCGCCGAAGGCCCGGCCGGTGCTCGGTTCGCGGCACGTCCGGTCGCGCAGCCAGGAGATTGAGACATGACGAAACAGATATCCGGCTTGGAGAAAACGGTATGACCGAGCTGAACGAGAAGCCCGAAACGCGTGCTGGGCGGCACACGGGTACGGTGGGGCCCGGTCCGCTGAACGGATCGATGCAGACATTCCTGTCCGAGGTCCAGAGCGACCTGGCGCAAGGGATGCTGTCGCCCAGGGTGCTGAACGACCCCGAGTTGCACCAGGTCGAGCTGGACCGCATCTTCACCAAATGCTGGGTGTTCGTCGGCCATGTTTCGGAGATCCCCAACAACGGTGACTACCTCCTGCGGTACGTGGGCGAGGACCAGTTCATCCTCGTGCGGGACGAACAGGGCGAGATCCAGCTTCTCTTCAACAGCTGCATGCATCGCGGTTCTCCGGTGTGCCGGGCCGAGAAGGGCAACAGCTCGCACTTCCGGTGTCCGTACCACGGCTGGATCTACAAGAACTCGGGCGACTGGAACGGCGCGCCCCAACGCGCCCGCGCTTACCGGATGTTCGACGGCGCCGACTGGGGCCTGCGCAAGGCACCGCACGTGGACACCTACCAGGGGCTGATCTTCGCCTGCCTGGACCCGGACGCGGTCTCGCTGCGCGAGTACCTGGGTGACATGTGCTGGTACCTGGACGTGCTGCTCGGACTCAACGAACAGGGCATGACCACGGTGGGAGATCCGCACCGGTGGGCCGTGCCGTCCAACTGGAAGTCGGGCGCCGACAACTTCGTCGGCGACGCGTACCACGTGATCGCGCTGCACCAGTCGCTCGAGGAGATCGGGGTCCTCGGCGGGGACGTGGCCAAGGGAGTCGGCAGCAACTTCCACGTGGCGCTCGACGGCGGGCACGGCCTCATCGTCACGCACATGCCCATGCCCGAGCCGCTGGGGTACATGGGCTTCCCGCCCGAGGTGCACTCCACGTTCGACCTCAAGGGACTCGACGCGGACCAGCGTGCCTTCCTCGACGCCGACCACGGGGTGGTCGGATTCACCATCTTCCCGAACCTGTCGTTCTTCCGCTCCTTCGGCGCGACGGAGCCGGGCAAGCCGCCGGCGACCTTCACGCTGCTGCGGCAGTGGCAGCCGAAGGGACCCGAGAACTTCGAGCTGTGGAACTGGTCCCTGGAGTGGAAATCGGCTCCGAAGGAGTTCAACGATGCGGCATACCGTGCGGGCGTCAGCTCCTTCGGCCCTTCAGGGATCTTCGAGCAGGACGACACCGTCGCCTGGGCCGGCGGACCGCCCACGGGTCGCTCGGTCTTCGCGCGCAAGACCATGAAGTTCAACTACCAGATGGGTATGGAGGGCATGGGCGACTACGCGATCCGGGAGGACTGGATCGGGCCCGGGACCGTCAGCACCACCCCGTGGGGTGAGATGAACCAGCGGCGCTGGTGGCACCAGTGGGCCGACCGGCTGATGGCTCAGTGAGCCCGGCGGGACAGGGAACGAAGGGGAATGCGATGACGGTGGAACAGGCCATCACGGCCCTCCCGAGTGTGGAGTTGGAGCGCTCGTGCATTCAATTTCTCTACCGGGAGGCGGAGTTGCTCGACAATACCGACTACTCCGGCTGGTTCGAGACCTGCCTGTCCGAGGAGCTCGAGTACCGGATACCGATCCGCACCACCCGGGTGCGGACGTCGCGTGACGCGGAGTTCAGCACGACCGGGTTCCATATGATGGATACGTACGGGACCATGCGGACGCGGGTGAACCGGCTCCTCACCGAGCACGCATGGGCGGAGGACCCGCCCTCGCGTACACGGCGGGTGGTGACGAACGTACGCGTGCGGGAACTCGGGCCGGACACTGCGGAGGTGAAGAGCTACCTCACGCTGTACCGCTCCCAGGGGGACACCACCGAGTACGACCTTATCGTCGGCGAGCGTCAGGATGTCCTCGGCGTGGAAGACGGTGCGTGGCGGCTGCGGAGCCGGCTCATCCTGCTCGACCACACCATTCTCGGTACCGCCAATCTCGGCGTCTTCCTCTGAGCCGGGCCTGACATGACAGCGTACGAAGACAACGCCGCGGACGGATCCGACAGCGGCACATCGATCCAGATCTCCAACGAGTTCGCCACCATCCGTCTGCGTAAGGTGCACACGCGCAACGGCGAACGCCTGGAGATCGTGGCCCCCCGGCGTGGGCTCCGGATCCTGCTCGACGCTGTGGAGCTCGAGAGCCTGACCTGGCAGACACCAGAGACGTTCTCCGGCTTCCTGCGGGCCTCGATCGGGCGTGACCGCGGAGAAGACGAGTCGCGCATGCCTTGACCGAGCGGGCAGGGGAGCTTCGGCCGCGTATCGACATCGATGCACGGCCGAAGGCGTGGTCGGCCCGGTCATCGCATGGTCCGGTCGAATTCCTCCGGGGTGAGTGCGGGGCAGGGCAGGGGTGTCGCGTCGTCCCGGTCGTTGCGCAGGCCGTCCAGGATGAGGGTGAGGTAGCGCTTCCACAGATCGGGCGCGACCGCCTGGCTGTGCTGGGTGACTGCCCCGAGCATGAGCTGGATGAGGGGGAAGTCGGTCGGCTCGATGTCGTCGCGCAGCCGGCCGGCCTCCTGGGCGCGCGTGAGGATGGCGCGGAGGTTGGGGGTGAGGCGTTCGTGGAGCGCGTTGGACCGGGCCTTGCCTTGCGCACTCTCGAGGAGCACCTCGCGCAGTCCGCGGCTGTGGGCGAAGTCCTGGCCGGCGGCGGCGAAGATCTGCACGAGCCCCTCCCAGGGGTCCTCATGGGCCAGGGCGGCTTCTGTGAGGTCGATCAGGTGCTGCAATGCGTCTTCGAAGACGGCGTCGATGAGTTCCTCGCGGCTTGCGAAGCGGCGGTATGCGGTGCCGACGCCGACGCCCGCGTGGCGGGCGATGTCGTCGAGGGTGACGTTCAGGCCGCGCTTGGAAAACAGCTCCTGACCTGCGGTGATAAGGCGCTGCCTGTTGCGTTCCGCGTCCGCCCGCAGGGGGCGTTTCTGTGGGGTTCCGGGGAGGGTTCTACGGCTCATGATCCCACTGTACCCAGGTAAGTGGAGATGGCTTCTCCGATTTGCTGCTACGGTGGACGCAGTAAGCGGAGAAGACATCTCCACTTGGATTTTCGTGTTCGGAGACACCGATGAGCGCACTCACTCAGGAGGCGAACCCGCCTCAGCCGGACCCGGCGACCGGACGGGCCGCCGACCGGAACGCCGATCGCCGACACCGGCACCGCTGGCTGATCCTGGCGGTCATCGCGGTGGCCCAGCTGATGGTGGTCCTCGACGCCACTATCGTGAACATCGCCCTGCCCTCGGCCCAGGCGGACCTGGGCTTCTCGGACGGTGACCGTCAGTGGGTCGTCACCGCCTACTCACTGGCCTTCGGCAGCCTGCTCCTCATCGGCGGGCGCATCGCGGACCTCATCGGCCGCAAGCGGGCTCTGATCATCGGGCTGGTCGGCTTCGCCGGCGCCTCCGCGCTGGCCGGTGCCGCCTCTGGCTTCGAGATCCTGGTGGCCGGGCGGGCCCTGCAGGGTGCCTTTGGCGCGCTGCTCGCGCCCACCGCGCTGTCGCTGCTGACGACGACGTTCACCGATGCCAAGGAGCGTGCGAAGGCATTCGGTATCTACGGTGCCGTCGCCGGTGCGGGCGGTGGCGTGGGGCTGCTGCTCGGCGGCTTCCTCACCGAGCACTTCGACTGGCGCTGGACGCTGTACGTGAACCTGATCTTCGCCGTCATCGCGCTGGTCGGTGCCCTGGGGTTCCTGCCCAGGCAGGGTCGCGACCCGCACGTGAAGATCGACGTGCCCGGCACCATCATGGTCACCGCCGGCCTGTTCGCCCTGGTCTACGGGTTCTCCAACGCCGAGCACGACGGCTGGAGCTCCGTCGGCACCTGGGGATTCCTGGCCGCGGGTGCGGTGCTGATCGCTGTGTTCGTGTGGCTGCAGAACCGGGTGGAGCACCCGCTGCTTCCGCTGCGGATCCTGCGTGACCGTGACCGGGGCGCCGCCTCCATCGCCATGTTCGTCTCGGCGGCCGGCATGTTCGGCGTCAACCTGTTCCTGACGTACTACCTGCAGCAGATCCTGGGCTACTCGCCGATGGAGACCGGTCTGGCCTTCTTGCCCATGATCGCCGTGGTCATGATCGCCTCGACCCTTGCTACCACCGTCCTTGCCCCGCGCGTTGGACCCAAGCCGATCGTGCCGCTCGGCATGGCGCTGTCCGCGGTGGGGCTGCTGTGGATGACCGGCCTGGACGCCGACTCCACGTACCTCGCGCACGTCATGCCGCCGCTGCTCGTCTTCGCCCTGGGCCTCGGCCTGGTGATGTCCCTGGCCATGTCCACCGCCACCGCCGGGATCGACCCGGCCGACGCCGGTGTCGGCTCCGCCAGCGTCAACACCATGCAGCAGGTCGGCGGCTCGATCGGCACCGCCCTGCTGAGCACCCTGGCCGCGAGCGCCGCCACGGACTACATGGCCGGCAAGACGCCCACCCCGGACGTGGTCACCCACTCCGCGCTGGAGAGCTACTCCACCGCCTACATGTGGTCCGCGATCTTCTTCGCCGTCGGCGCGGTCGTCTGCGGCCTGATGTTCCGCCGCGGCGCCACCGAGCAGGACCCGGACGCCGCACCCACCGTCCACATGTGACCGCCGCCCCCGCCACGTACGCAAAGGAAAGCCGGCCATGAACGCACACACTCCCCGAGCCCTCGTCGTGGGCATGGGCATCGGCGGCCTCGCCACCGCGATGCGCCTGCACGAGGTCGGCTGGGAGCCCGTCATTGTGGAGCGCGCCCCCGCACGCCGCCCCGCCGGATACTTCGTCGGACTCTTCGAGACCGGCCGCGCCACCGCCCAGCGGATGGGCGTCCTCGACGCCATCGGCGACCGTGCCGACACGACCAGCGTCACCTACGACGTCGAACGGGACGGCCGCCGGCGTCCCGGCATGGGCTACGGCGACCTGCCCGGCGCCCCCCGCCTCATCCTCCGCGGTGACATCGAGGCCGCGCTGTACGACACCGTCGCGCCCTGCACCGAGATCCGGTACGGCACGACACCCGTCGCCACCGACGAACACCCTGACGGCGTCGACGTCACCCTGCGCAGCAAGGCGGGAGAGCAGTCCACCGAAACCACCGAACGCTTCGACCTCGTCATCGGCGCCGACGGACTGCGCTCCACTGTGCGTCGCCTGGCCTTCGGGCCCGACGCCCAGTTCATGCGCCCGCTCAACCACATCATCGCCGCCACCGTCATGAAGGAGCCGGTGCCCGGTTTCCGTCCCCAGGACGGCGTCGTCCTGGCCGAACCCGGCCGCTCGGTGTGGACCTTCCCCTTCGCCGACCACCAGCCCGGTCTGCTGTTCAACTACCGCACCCACGATGAGGACGCCCAGTTCCGTCGCCCGCCCATCGAGTCCCTGCGCCGCGCCTTCGGCCCGGAGCCGACAGGGCCCGTCCTGAAACACCTCTTGCAGCAGTTCGAGCAGGCCGACGACTACCTCTTCGACTCCGTCCACCAGGTCGAGATGGACACTTGGCACAGCGATCGGGTCGTTCTCCTCGGCGACTCCGCCTGGTGCCTGACCCTCTACTCCGGCATGGGCGCTTCCACCGCCCTGGCCGGCGCCGACCTCCTGGGCACCCTCCTCCAGCGCAACCCCGGCAATATTCCCCGTGCTCTGCGTGAATGGGACCAGAGGCTGCGCCCCTTCATGGACATCCAGCAGAAGTCCGGCCGGACCCAGGGGCTGACGATGTTCGTCCCCCAGACCTCCCGAGAGAAGGTCATGCGCACCGCCATGCAGAAGGTGATGGCCAACCGCGCAGGCAAGAAGGCCGTGTCGGCCCTGATGGCCAAGCGCTTCGAGGAGAAGTCGATCGACATCGCCGCCGCCTGACCGCGGGGACCATGCGTCGCATGCCTGCATTCCCACCGAAGGAGCCACGATGACCACGACGCACCACCCCACTCTGGTCGCCGCCGTCGACCAACTCCCTGCCGACCCCGCCCGGGTGATGGACTCCTGGTGGTTCACCGCACGCCTCAAGGCCGCGGACACCGTCTTCTGGGCGAAGATCCACGCGATGACCGTACAGGGCACCGCCCACAGCACCGTCGCCCTGATGCGGGAGCCGGGCGGTCATTCCAGCCGCCAGCAGTCGACCGACAGCCCCGACGAGGTGACGCTCGCGACCAGCATCCTCGACATCCGGACTCCGATCCTGGACATACGGGGCGACCTGGACGCCATCGCGATCACCGGTGCCACCGACACCGGCTCGCTCCAGCTGACCCTGCGGCGGGACGAACCCGTGCTCTACAACGGAGGCTCCGGCCTCTTCCCCTTCTTTGGCGGCACCACCGGCCAGTACTCCCTCCCTGGCCTCACCACCTCCGGCACCCTCACCGCCGACGGCACCACGTACGAGGTCCGCGGACGCACCTGGTTCGACCGCCAGTGGGGCACGCCCGGCACCGAACCCCCGCGCTTCACCTGGCTCGGACTCGACCTCGGAGGCGGCCGCTATCTCAGCGTCTGGGACACCACCGGAGATGGCACCTCCTGGCTCACCGAACTCGCCGCCGATGGCACGCACACCATCACCCGAGCCCACCGCATCGAGCGCAACGGAGGCTGGACGCTGACCGTTCCGCGCTTCGAAGGTGCACTTGAGATCGACCATCGTGGGCTGCCCGACTCCAACGACGGGCTCTACGCCGGGGTGTGCGAGGTCATGGGAACGTTCGCAGGTGAGGACATCGTCGGACACGGCTACGTGGACATCGTCAGCCAAGCTCCCGCCTGAGGCTCGGCAGTTGACGTCCAGGCCAGAGGATACGACCCCGCAGGCAGGTTGCGGGGCCGTAGGACGTCCGGCGGGAGGAGTGTCTTGATGTCGTCGGACACATCCGGAGTCCCGGACGGTCGCGACAGGGCGGTCAGAAATCGAGCACGACAGTGGATTCGTGCGAGCGGTCCGCCAGCGCCGGAGCCGTCTGGCCCACAGCAAACTTCGCGAAGTGCTCGGATTCGGCGTGCGCCTTCAGTGCGTCCTCGTCGTCGTAGACCTCGAAGAACCTGAAGGCTGCGGGCTGCTGCAGGTCCTGATGGATGATGTACGACCGGCACCCAGGTTCGGTGCGAGTGGCCGGGACCAACTCGGCGAGGGCGGCACGGATGGCATCCTCCTTACCAGGGTGGGCGGTCCAGACGGCGGAGATTGCGATGGCCATGGGGGACTCCTCGGTTTTTCGTATGCAGTGCGACGACGGTTACGGCGACGCACATGGGGGCGTGGGGGCCGGCGGGTACTTCCGACGAGCCGGGCTACTCACCCGGACGACGCGTAGGCGTCCAGGACGGGGCGAGTTCGTCCGGAGTGGCGTTTTGCAGGATGACCCGGTCCGCGCCGGCGTCGAAGGTCGCACGGAGCGGGCCGCACACTGCGCCGACGAGCCGAGCGTGGAGGTTTCCATCCACTCCTGAGGCAACAGTCCGGCGATGTGCAGCAGTTGGTCCGGCGTCGCCGTGGCCACGAGCGGCTCGGTGAAGGACGAGACGACCGGGTCGGCCCGGAAACGGCGTAACGCCGCGGGGTCCCAGCCGTTGGCGGTGACGAGGTCGTCGCCAAGGTACTGCAGGTAGTTGGCGAGGCGGGCGACGGTCTTGCGTAGCCGGACGTTCTCCGGGAGATGGTCGCCCGCCGTCACCAGGCACGACCAGACCCGGACCGATGACGGGTCCCGACCTGCGGACTCCGCCGAGTCCTTGACCGTGGACACCGCCTTGCGCAGCGCAATTTCGGACAGAAAGGTGTGCAGGACGACGTCGTCGAAGACCTGGCCGCCGAGCACCAGGTCCTCATGGTGGAAGGCGACGATGCCGAGTGGCACGGCCGCCGGTGTGGAGTCGATGCGCAGGAGCGGGTAGTGCCCCGCCGGGCCGCTGTGGTGTCACGGATCACCTCGCCGCTGGTCAGGCGGCGGACGAGTTGCGCCCAGTCGCGCATCTGTGCGGTGGTCACCGGCGGCAGGCCGAAGGCCCGGTACAACGAGGAGACCCCGGGGCCGATGCCCAGCATGAACCGTCCCTCGGACAGGCGGTGCAGGGTGGCGGCCCAGGACGCGTTGATGACGGGGTGGCGCAGGTGGTGGTTGGTGGCGGCGGTGCCGATGTGGAGGCGAGAGGTGACGGCGCAGGCGGCTCCCGCGAGCGTGGCGGCCTCCGCGTCCATCCGCCACCGTTCGGCGAGGAACGCGGTCCCGAGGCCGAGTTCTTCGCCCTGATGCGCCTCACCGATCATGGCCGCCGGGTCCGCAGAAGCGCCGGACAACAGGTAGAAGCCGAGCTCGTCCAACGTGCGCTCACCCATGGAGCACGAGCTTTCCCGTAAGTGATCCGCGACTCGAGAGCCTGGTGGGCAAGGGCGGCATCGGGCAGGGCGAAACTCGCGGAGAGGTGTACCCGTCGATGGTTCCCTCGGCGAGCCAGCGGAACAACTGGTCGGCGCGTTCAAGGAATTCTCTACGAGTGGTCAGGAAGTCCACGAGCCGCGGCCGTGTGAGGAACAGGGACCCAGCGTTGGCGAGCTCATTGGTGTCCAGCGGGGTGTCTGGCCGCCGGAGCTGCCGTACAGCACGACGGTGCCCCGTCGACGGGCACAGGTGAGCACCGAGGGGAAGCGCGGGCCGCCCACGCTGTCGTAGATCACGTCCAGGCCACGGACATCGGTGAAGTCCGCGGCCGAGGCGGGGAGGTGGCCGTAGCCGGCGACGACCTGCTCTGCGCCGGCAGCGAGCGCGGCGGCGGACTTGGCCTCGTCGGACACGGCGCATGCCGACGGCGGCCCGCTGATGCAGGCGGTCACAGAGCAGATCGCCGATGACACCGCAGATCCCTCGCCTTCGCCGTGCCCTTCTCGCCGGTCGGGGCGTGTCCTCGATCACAACCGGACTGGGTCCCCTCCGCTCACCGGGGGAGCGCCTCCGAGGGCGACCATGCCAGCATAGTTATTACAAACGAAACGTGTCGTATCGAATATCGAGTGCAAGTCGACTAGGCGTTGCGATACGAAGGGCGTCCTATGGGTGATTGGCCGTGAGGGAGTGCAGAGTTGACCCCCCTAGTGATGCGATACGTTTCGTATCGGATGCTACTGTGGATGCACCTCGCGGAGGAGAGGAGCGCCGGATGACGGTGTGTTTGCGACAGGCGGTGTTCGTTCCGCCTGCTGTCAGCGTCGTGGCCGATGAGCTGGGGTTGTTCGCTGATGCCGGTGTCGAGGTCGAGACGGTGTTGATCGAGTCGTCGTCGGATCAGCGGGATCGGCTGGTCGGCGGGGAGGTCGATGTGGGTGTGACGGCCGTGGACAACTTGGTGGTGTGGAACCGGGGTGGTGGGAAGCTGCGCGTGGTGGCGCAGGTGGAGTCGACGACGCCGCTTCGGCTGGTGGCGCGGTCCTCGATGGAGAAGGTTCAGGACTTGCGGGGCTCGAGGTTGGGGGTCGACGCCGTGGACAACGGTTTCGCAGTGGTGCTCCGCCGGCTTCTGACCCGGCGCGGATTGGAGTCCGCCGATTGCGAGTGGGTGCCGGTGGGCGGGGTGCGTGAGCGCTTCGAGGCCCTGCGCGAGGGGACCGTGGACGCCACCTTGTTGGGCCCGCCCCTGGATGAACTGGCTATCCGGGAGGGGCTGGTGCAGCTGATCTCGGTGGTGGAAGAGGTACCCGACTTTCCCGGGCAGGGTGTGGTGGCCGGGACCGCCGCACTGCACGACGGGGAAAAGCTGTCGCGCTATCTCGGGGCGTTGGAGGCGGCCCGCAGGTGGTTGTCCGGTGCTCCGCGGGAGCAGGCGCTGGAGGTGCTGGCGCGGGGTGGCTACGGGGCCGGGGCGGCTCAGGCGGCGTTGCGTACGTGTCCGGTGTCGCTGGTTCCTGTTCGTACTGGGCTGGAGCGGATCGTGTCGATGCGGCGGGAGCTGGGCATGTTGCCCGATCCCGCGCCGAGGGTGGAGGACCTGTACGACAGCGGTCCGCTCGGTCTGGAGCTGGGTCCATGACTGCTTGCCTGTTCCAGGCCCATGCCGGGATTGGGGGCGTGCCGATGGCGCGAAGGCGAGCGCGAGATTGTGCGCCGCACACCCCATCGCGAGCGACGCACCCCGGCTGCATCGAAGCAGGCTCCGGGGAGGGGCGCACATCCGGTTGCGTTGGACCGGCAGGTCCGCGCGCGGAGTGCACAAGTGAAAAGCGGTATGGCCGAGTACGTGAGTCCTAGAGAGAGTTTTGATGTCCCGAGATTTCGAAGTCCTGGTCGTCGGTGGCGGACCGGTTGGGGTGAAGACCCTGGTGGATCTGGGCCACGCCGGCGTGCAAGCGGTGGGTATCGAGCAGTGGCCGGAGATGTGGAAGCAGGCGCGTGCCGTGCACTTCGACGCCGAGGCCATGCGCTCCTTCCAGCCGATAGGACTGGCCTCGCAGGTCTCCGACCTGACCACTCCCATGCGCCACTACCGCATGGAGAACGAAGCCGGCGAGACGCTCTTGTCCCATGTCACGGGGGAGTGGGGGCCCCAGGCATGGCCTGGGGAGAATCTGTTCCATCAGCCGGAGATCGACGCACTTCTGCGCGCGGAGGTCGAGCGGCTCCCCAGTGTTGAACTGCGCCTTGGTACCAAGTTGTTGGGGATCGAGGAGGGCACCGAGGGAGTCCACTGCCGAGTCGAGACACCGGAGGGGACGCAGCGAACACTCACGGCACGCTGGGTAATCGCCTGCGACGGCGCCAACTCCACGGTCCGCGAGGCGTTCGGGATTTCCCTTGAGAATCTCGGCGTCGACGACCCGTGGCTTGTCGTCGATGGACACCTGCATGGAACGGCTGACATCGAGGGCGACATGGTGGCCCTCGGCCGCCACAGCCGTCCCGCGCTCTGGCTCAGGCTGCCAGGTGACCGGGCGCGCATCGAGCTCAAAGTTCTCCCGGACGACGACCCGGACGAGATCATCACCTCCGAGGGCATCGCCCGGCTCAGCAAAGGCCTCCTCACGCCTGAGAACTTCACGCCCGATCGCCGCTCCATCTACACCTTCCGGGCCCGCGTCGCCGACACATGGCGGATCGGCAACGTGTTCCTCGCGGGAGACGCGGCGCACCAGGCACCGCCCCTGTTCGGCCAGGGGCTGTGCGCGGGTATGCGGGACGTGGCCAATCTGGCCTGGAAGATCCGTCTCGTTGCCCAGGGGAGAGCGCCTGAGTCCCTGCTCGACACGTATGAGTCCGAGCGTCGGCCTCATGCCTGGTACTGGGTCAACGAGGCGGCGACGATGGCCAATCTCGTCCAGACCACCGACCCCGCGATCGCCGCCCGGCGGGACGCTCATTGCCGCGCCCATCCCGAGACCGTGTGCCCGCCGCCGGCGCCCGCGCTTGGTCCGGGACTGCACCTCGGCCAGGCCGACCCGCACGCCGGACGGATCTCGGCGCAGCCGATGTTGCCCGACGGGCAGCGTCTCGACGACATCGTCGGACGCCGATTCCTGCTCGCCGTGACGTCCGAACTGCTGGCCGGACTGCCCGCTTCGGTACGTACGGCCCTGGAGGACGAGCCGGAGATCGCTGTTCTGAGCTCTCCGCGGCACATCCGTGAACTGCTTGATGTGGTCGAGTCGTCGGCCGTGCTGGTGCGTCCCGATCGTTATGTGCTGGGGACGGCGCGGACGCCCGCCGAGGTCGAAGGACTGCTCGACCTGCTTCCCCTCGGGAACGGGCGCGAATCCCGTCGCGAGATGACGCGGACAGAAGAGACCGTCGCGTAGCGCTGAGCTGCGCAGCAGCAAACCTTTTACCGATGCGGGAGTTTGTCATGCGTGATCGTCCGATTACTCATCTGCGGCATGTGGATATCGCCGTTCAGGATTATGAGAAGCAGGTTGCCTTCTATGAGGAGAAGTGGGGGCTGACGAAGGTCGGTTCCGATGGGGATGTCACGTATTTCGCGGCCGAGGGGTCGCCGGAGCAGTATGTGATCCGGGTGCGGCGGTCGCAGGAGAAGCGGCTGGATCTGGTGTCCTACGGGGCCGCGGACCGGGAGTCGGTGGATGCGCTGGCGGAGCGGCTGGCATCGGACGGGGTGCGCCTCGTGGGGGAGCCGGACGTGCTGCAGACGCCCGGTGGGGGGTACGGTTTCCGGTTCTTCGATGTGGAGGGCCGCACGGTCGAGGTGTCGGCCGGGGTGGCGGCGCGGCAGCACCGGCGGATCGAGGAGCGTGAGGACATTCCGGTTCGGCTGTCGCACGTGGTGTTGAACTCGCCGGAGCCGGAGAAGCTGCTGGCGTGGTACGAGAGGTACCTGGATTTCCGGCTGACGGACACGAATGTGCATCCCCGGCTGGGCGGGATCATGTGGTTTCTGCGGTGCAATCCGCAGCATCACAGCATGGCGATCGCGCGGTGTCCGCATGTGTCGTTGCATCATGCGTCGTTCGAGATGCGGGGGCTGGATGAGTACATGCGGGGCAGTGGCCGGCTGATGCGGGACGGGGTCCACAAGGTGTGGGGGCCGGGGCGGCATCGGGCGGGGGACAACACGTTCACGTACTTCCATGATCCGAACGGGAACACGATGGAGTACACGACGGAACTGGAGACGCTGGACGAGGACTCCTGGCATCCGCATTTGTATTCCACGGAGGACCCGGAGACCTCGGATCAGTGGGGGACGTCGAACCCGATGAACGACTTCGTCTCCCGGGAGATGTTCAACGACCCCGACCGCGGACTCTTCGCCGCACCCCCCGTGTGAGTCCTGGGGAGCGGGCTGTGCTGCTCACGGTTAGGACAGCCCGCTCCACCCGCCGCGTTCGGCCGCTTTCACCGGAGATTACGAGGAAACCATGAGCAACACGCCCTTCTCGCTGGGAACGTTCGCCGGAGAATCCGGCAGTCCGTTCCCCGGCATCGTCGTGGACGGCAGGGTGTACAACACCCGGACCGCCCTTCCCGAGGCCGCCGGCACTCGGGACCTGCTGGCCGACTGGAACGCCTCGCTCGAGGCACTGCAGGCCCTCGCGGACGAGCCCCAGGGAATGGGGCTGCCGGTCGGCGACCTGCGGGTCCTTCCCCCTGTGCAGCCGCCCGGCCAGATCATCGCCGCCGGAGCCAACTACCGCGAGCACGTCATCCAGATCACGGTCGCGCACCGCCTCGGCAAGGCGGACGCCACGGAGGACGAACTGCGCGAGCAGGCTGCACGGGAGATCGACGAACGCCGCGCGAACGGGGAACCGTACGTCTGGATCGGGGCCCCATCCGCGATCAACGGCCCGTACGACCACCTCGTCCTCCCCTCCCTCGGCGAGAACCACGACTGGGAGCTCGAACTGGGCGTGATCATCGGGCACGAGGCGCGCGACGTGAGCCGCGAGGAGGCCATGTCCGTCGTCGCCGGGTACACCATCTGCAACGACCTGACGACGCGCAGCCTGGTGCCTCGCCCGGATATCCCGATGATGGGCACCGACTGGATGCGCTCGAAGAACCAGCCCGGCTTCTATCCCACGGGCCCCTACGTCGTCCCGGCGCGCTTCGTGCCCGATCCACACGACCTGGACATCACGCTGCGGCTCAACGGAGAGGTCATGCAGAAGGGCAACACGGGTGACATGATCTTCGACATCCCCGCCCTGATCTCGTACGCCTCGCACCGCATGGTCCTTCAGCCGGGCGACATGCTCATCACCGGCTCGCCGCAGGGGAACGGCTCGCACTACGGCCGCTTCCTGCGGCCGGGGGACGTGATGGAGTGCGAGATCACCGGGCTCGGCACCCAGCGCACGCTCTGCAAGTAGCGGTATTCCGGCCCGTCGGGCTCATCGCTGGTGTGATGAGCCCGACGGCTACCACCCCGACTCCAGAGGAGAACCATGTCTGCCGGTGTCCAGGCGGACTCCCATCAGCAGCACAGCACACAGATGGGAGGCGGGCTCGTCGGACTGCTAGCCACGGCCACGGGTTTGTGCGTGGCCAACCTCTACTACGGGCAGCCGCTGCTCGACGCCATCGCGCACGGGCTGCACACATCGCCGTCCACCGCGGCGCTCCTGGTCACGCTGACGCAGGTGGGCTACGCGGCGGGACTGCTGTTCCTGCTGCCGCTCGGTGACCTCGTCAACCGTGCGAAGTTCGTGCCGCTGATGTCGCTGGCGACGGCGGTCTCGCTGGGCGTGATGGCAATCGCCACTTCCACACCGCTGTTCCTGGCTGCTGCCGCCGCCGCGGGGGCGGGGGCATCCACTGCGCAGGTGCTGATCCCGTTCGCGACCGAGCTTGCGCCGGTACAGCACCGCGGCCGGGTGGTCGGCACCCTCTCGATGGGGCTGTTGCTGGGCTCGGTGCTCGCCCGCACCGTGGCCGGGTACCTGGCCGATCTCGCCGGTTGGCGCACCGTCTACGGGGTGGCTGCCGTGGCGATGGCCCTGCTCGCCCTGGTCCTGCGGCTGCGCATGCCTGTGGTCGCCCCCACCGTGCGCCTCGGCTACGGCGCACTTCTGGTCTCCACGGTCCGGATCGTGGCCAGTGAGCCGGCATTGCGGGTGCGGATGTTGATCGGGGGCCTCAGTTTCGCCGGCTTCTCGGTACTGTGGACCGCCCTGACGATGCTCCTCAGCGGACCCCCTTACCACTACTCGGTTGGCACTATCGGCCTGTTCGGGTTGCTTGGCGCGATCGGCAGCCTGGCCGCTCGGCTCGTGGGTATGCTCGCCGATCGGGGCCACGGCAGCCTGATGACCACACTCAGCTGCCTCGTGCTCGCTCTGTCGTGGGTGGTTCTGTTCTTCGGCAGTCACCGCATCGCGCCTGTCATCATCGGTGCCGCGACCTTCACCCTGGCCGTACAGGCGCTTCAGGTCACCAACCAGAGCCGCATCTACCAGCTGGCGACCGATGCGCCGAGTCGCGTCAACTCCGCCTACATGACGGCATACTTCGTCGGAGGGGCCGTCGGCTCCGGGCTCACCAGCGCGGCCTACGGAGCCGGGGCGTGGACCGGCGTATGCGTCCTCGGTCTGGCACTTGGCGTGTGCACGGTGATCGCCTGGGCGCTCGGTCGACGCGCCGACCGCCGCCGTCCGGCGCACATCCCTCCCCGGCGGAGGCCCTCGCTGCCGGCGTGACGTGGGCCCTGCGCGGTCCATATCGAGGCCAGACGATCGTCGGAACCTTCTCCATGAGCTCCAGCAAGGAGGAAGGCCGCGGATGACGGGCGAGTCGTCGGCGGCCACCCGCATCACACCGTCGATCGGCAGAGAGGCATCGTCGGCGGCCCGGTCCCCCGCCCAGCGTGTGGCCTCGAGGAACTGCCCTCGTCCGGGAGGGCGGCAACCAGCCTGCCCTGCTCGATGTCGGTGGCGGAAGTAGAGATACGGCCGACCTCCAGCGCGTTCCTTCCGATTCGATACGTTTCGTATCGTTTGACTGGTGTATCCCGTTGGCACCCCCGCTGGAGCAGGGAGTCCGGGCACACCTGGGGTAATTTGGCTCTGTGGCTGTACGAAGCGAATCGAGTCGTCGAGCGATTCTCGACGCGACCATGGACCTCCTCGTCCGTGACGGACGCCGTGCCATCACGGTGCAGAAACTGACCATGGAGGCGATCGCCAAGCGGGCCAAGGTCAGCAAGGTGACGATCTACCGGTGGTGGCCGAGCAAGGCCGCGGTCGTCATCGACGCCTTCATGGAGAGCCACCTTGCACACACCCGCATCCCCGAAGGGGTACCGGTGCGCGAGGCTCTCCTGGTGCACCTCAAGTCGCTGATCTCTCGCTACGCCGGCCCACAAGGGAAGCTGGTCTCCCAAATCGTCGCCGAGGGGCAATACGACCCCGAGACGATGGCCAACTTCCGCGCACGTTTCTGGAACGACCGCGCGGCGGCCGTCGAGAAGTTGATGCGCCGGGGCATTGACGAAGGCGTTTTCCGGTCTGACCTCGACCCGAGCGCGGCAGCCCAGTTGTTCTACGCGCCGATCTACTTCCACCTCCTCTTCGGAGTCAGCCCGCTCAACGACGCTCTCGCCGAGCAGCTCGTCGATCTGGGCATCCGGGGGCTGGAAGCGCATCCGGAGCAGGGCGAGACGACGTGAGGCATACTCCTGGGGGTCAGGACTCCCACCGCAGTTCGCTATCGTTGCTGGTCGCTACGCTAGGGCGCGCGCTCACCCCAAATCGCTCGGCGAGCTCCTGTGAACCCCGGCCGGACGCGCGTGGGCGAGCCGGAGGCGGGGCGTAGGCGGCGTGTGGGTGCCGGAAACCTGTATCACCCCCTATGCGACCTGCGTGTATTCGTGGATGAGGCCGCCGAGTCGATCGCGTCGATGGATGCGAGTGTTGTCGGTGGCGGTGGGTGGTTCGGGCTCGGTGAGTAGGTCCGGCGCCCGTTGTCCGAGGGATCGGTGTGGCCGGTGTTGGTTGTAGTGCTCTGCGTACTCACTGACGACGAGGCGTAGGTGGCGCTCTCCCGTGATCAGGATGCGGTCGGTTGCCTCGTGTCGACATGATCGGATCCAGCGTTCCGCGATGGCGTTCATCCGGGGTACCCGGGGCAGTG
This sequence comes from Streptomyces sp. NPDC021115, assembly GCF_044333065.1. Taxonomy (NCBI): domain Bacteria; kingdom Bacillati; phylum Actinomycetota; class Actinomycetes; order Kitasatosporales; family Streptomycetaceae; genus Streptomyces; species Streptomyces sp. NPDC021115. The sequence goes on along the minus strand of NZ_JBIRQF010000025.1, from coordinate 65,570 downwards.
TCGGAAGGACGTCTACGCCGATTGCCTGGAAGGCGGCGTCGAAGCTGTCGGTGAAGTAGGCGCCGCGGTCCCGGATGAGGAATCTGACCGACTCGGCGTGGTCGCCGAGGTCCATGAGGTAGTTGCGGGCTTGTTGGGTGATCCAGGGGCCGGTCGGGTGTCGGGTGATGCCGGCGATGTGCACCCGCCGGGTGCTGTGGTTGATGAAGAACAGAACGAACCAGCGCCGCAGGAAGACCGTATCGATGTGGAACAGGTCGGTGGCTACGATCGCGGAGGCTTGGGCTTTGAGAAGGGCGGCCCAGGAGCGGTCCGTACGCTGTGGCGACGGGTCGATCCCGGCCTTCTTCAGGATCGACCAGACGGTGGAGGCGGCGACGTTGTGCCCCAGGCCGCCGAGCTCTCCGTGAACGCGGCGGTATCCCCATCCAGGGTTCTCCCGCGCCAGACGCACGACCAGTTGCCGCAGGGCCTCTGGTTTCGGTGGTCGGCCCGGACGGCGGGAGGGATAGGTCCACTTCCAGGCGATGAGGCGTGCGTGCCAGCGCAGGGCCGACCGAGGAGAGACCAGCAAGGCCACGTGGGTACGCCGCTGCTTGCTGACGAGCCGGTGCAGTGCTGCCATGACGGCCCGGTCGCTCCAGGAGAAGCGCGGCCGTGGCTGGGCGCGTTGTGCGATGGCGAGTTGATGCCGGAGCATCAAAATCTCTGTGTTCTTCGAGGCATCCGAACGGGCGAGTAGGGCAAACCATTGGAAGGTCTGGCAGGCGAGCAGGTAGATCAGCCGTATCACCACGACCGGCATGGTGCCTGATGAACCGCTGATTGCTCCTGAGGTCTGGCAGATCCGAACCAGCAGGTCAGTCCGGGTGACATAATTCCCGGCACCCACACGCCTATCGGCAAGTACGGCTCAATGAACTCTCACTGCTCGTCGGTGAGTTGCCTAGTGTCCCACCCAGCGTCCTACCAGGTCCCGCCCCCGCAAGGGACCAGAATCCGAGAATGATCACGACCTCACACAGGCCCTAGAAGCGTCCTCGTGTCCGGCAAGTCCTCAGAGCATCCCGGAGGGTGCTTCGTTGATGCCGAGCAGAAGCACGCCGTAATCCTCTTCGACGACGTGGGAGGTGAACTGGACGTGCCGCGACCCCACTGCGAAGTCCCGCCAGTACCGCTGCAATGGGTTGGAGCTGTCCAGGCCGGTGGATCCGTGCAGGTCCAGCAAGTCCTCCAGTGCGCTACGACATTCCCGCACAGCGGCGATCAGATCCATTCGGAGCCGCGCACGCTCTTTGGCAACAAGCACCTCGCCAGGTTGCGTGGCGTCGACTGCAGCGGCGATCCCCAGCATGCGCCGCTCAGCGGTGTCGATCTTGTGCGCGGCGACAGCGAGGTTCCTCCGGGCACCGGGAGAGTCGGCCAGCGTGGGGTGGGCGGGGTTCGGTGACGTCCGCTTGGCAAGGACATCGACCACGATGTCGAGGGCGCCGCGCGCGGCACCCCACAGGGGAGCGAACAGCCCGACCGCGATCGCGATGTTGGATAGCGCAGCGGCGATCCGGGGCAAGTCGAGCAGATGAGAATCGGGGATCCACACGTCGCCGCCGACGAGAGTGTGGCTTCCGGTGCCGCACAGCCCCGCCATGTGCCAGTCTCGGTCGATGGTCAGATCCCGGGTGCGGGCTAACACCGCAGTTGGCTGCGGCGGGCGGTCACCCTCCCCAGGCAGTTGCACGGAAAGTATCGCCCATTCGGCGAGTTCACATCCCGAAGCGTACGACCATCGGCCGGAGATGCGCAGCCCGCCGGGCTCACGGACGGCCGTCCCCGGCCGAGCAGACGCGCACGCTACGCTATCGACATCGCGAAACGCATCCGCGTATGCCTCGTCTGACGTGCCGATCTGCAACACCCGCTTCGCTTCGAGGTTCGTGGCCGCGACCCAGGCCGTCGACGGGCAGCCCCGTCCGAGCTCAGCCAGGAACCGGACCCTCGTGCTGAGGTCGGCCTCGATCCCTCCATCGGATCGGCGGACGCCCAAGGCGAACGCGCCCGCAGCCCGAGCAGCGGCGGCACTCACGCCGGTGATCCGCCGATCTCGCTCGGTCGCTGCGGCTTCGACCGCTGCTTGTTTCGCCGCCGTACGAGCGGCATCGAGCAACGGGACGGACGCGCCGTCGATACTTTTAGTCGTCATGCGCCAGGCAACGTTCCATGATCTACATCTATTCCTCAGGTAGCGCTGGCTGCCAGCGCGCGAGCGGCCGACCTGCTCACCGAGCAGTACGTGCTGCGCGGACTCCGTGCGCCCGGCGGCGGCAATTGTCTACAGCGTCTCCGCCGAACCCCGCCGCCACACCCTCTGATCAGCGGCGGCGTGCGGCCGGGTTCCGCGATTGCTGCCAGCGGGCCAGGGCCTGCGGGGAGACCCAGGTATTCGGCCAGCGAGGCGACCGAGGTGTGTCCGGACAGGGCCAGCAGGGTGGCGGTGTTCGCGCAGTCCTCGGCAGCGTGCGTGAGCGCGGAGTGCCGGAGCTGGTGCAAGGTGAACGGGCCGCCCGGCAGTCCGGTGGTGGCCCGCTCGAAGCACTCGGCGGCACGCCGGTAGAACAACCGCGCCCGCCCCGAATCGGGGTCGAGATCAGCTGGCGGGAGCTCGACACGGGTGCGGCGCCCTTGCATCCGGCGGCGGCGGGCTCGTCGAGGAAGACCCGCAGCATGGAAGGCCATGGCGGTGACGGTGACGGTTCAGTGGCCCGTCAGCTTCCGCCAGGCGCCGGGGGTGACGCCCTCCCTGCCCGAAAAGGCACGGCTCAACGCGCTGCCGGTGTCGTATCCGACTCGGACAGCGATCTCTTGGACACTCAGCTGCGTCTCGCGGAGCAGGACCTTGACCCGGTACATGCGCCATGCCGTGAGGTAGCCCAGCGGAGTGTCCCCCGTCTTCTCCTTGAACAGGGCGGCGAACGCTGAGCGTGACATCCCCGCCGTGCGGGCGAGTTCGTCGACCGTCCACGGATGGGCCAGGTCCGCGTGCAACTCCTCCATGACAACCGCCAGTCGCGGATCTCGCAGCGCGGCGATCCAGCCGACGGTCCCGCCACCGACATCCGTACAGCAGGTCCGCAGCGCCTGGACGAAGAGCACATCGGACAGACGGCTCACGATGAAGCCACCACCGAGCCCGCCCGCCGCGCTCTCCCGCGCGATGAGGTCGAACGTGGTGCGCAGGAGTTGACTGGACGCGTCGTCCAGATTCAGCCGGAACACCGGCGGCAGGAGCGCAAAGAGCGGTTCTGCCGCCACGGCGTCGAAGGCGAACCGAGTGGAGACGATCTGCGTGAGCTCACCGTCGCCCCCGACCCGCGCCGAGTCGCCGGGGACCCGGGAGACCAGTCCGTCGCAGTCCACGACCTCGCTGCCCGCCTCGTCCTGAAGCGTGAATCTCACCCCCGCCCGGACCAGGAAGCAGTCGTTCGTCTCCAGCCGCTGCGGCCCGGCGAGCGTGTCCGCGACGAGCCGGCACGCACCACGGGAGATCAGGACCAGCCGGGCGAGGTGCCGGGGAGGGAACGAGATTCCCCAGGGCGCACGGGCGTCCACCCGCACATATCGCGCGTCCTCGATCTTCATCGTGGCGAGAAGGTCATCGATCGGATCCATCTCCACTCCCTTGGGTCTCCCTGACCTCCCCTGGACGATCTGCGCCAAACTATGGACACCAAGATACAGATCGTCCAGCCGAGCGCACCTATCGTGGAGGCAACATACGAACGAAGGGTGGGTAATGCGTACATTCCAGATGGGAACTGGCGGTGGTCTGATCGCCTCGGCGGAGCGCCCGGTGCTGAGCCCGTCAGCGGGCGAAGTGCTCGTACAGGTGAAGGCCAGCTCCCTCAACGCACGCGATCTGCTTATCGTCACCGGCCGGTACGCCGTCGACGTGCCGCCCGGACGCATCCCGCTCTCCGACGGCGCGGGCGTCGTGGAGGCGGTCGGGAAGGGAGTCTCGCGCTTCCGCATCGGGGACCGCGTCGTGGGCACATTCCACCCGACCTGGCTGTACGGCCCGTTCCCCGAGTGGGGGCAGCTGCGCGGCACCCACCGCGACGGCTGGCTCACCGAATACCTCGTCCTCGACGAGCAGAGCCTGGTCGCCGTGCCGGACCACCTGTCCTTCGAGGAAGCCGCCACGCTTCCGTGCGCCGCGCTCACCGCGTGGTCGGCCGTAAGCGGCGTCGGCCCCGGGGACGCTCTCCTGGTCCAGGGCTCGGGCGGCGTATCGGTCTTCGCGCTACAGTTCGCCCGCCTGGCCGGCGCACGCGTCCTGGCCACGACGTCCAGCGACACCAAGGCCCAACGCCTCAGCGCTCTTGGCGCATCCGATGTCATCGACTACACCAGCACACCGGAGTGGGGCGCGCGGGTACGGGAACTCACCGGCGGCGCCGACCGCGTCGTCGAGATCGGCGGCGCCGGAACGCTCCCCCAGTCCATCGACGCCGTCGCCCAGGGCGGCCAGATCGCCCTTGTCGGCAACCTGGCAACGGGCGGCGACATGGACGTGACGCGGTTCTTCCGTCGCGCGGCGACCCTCCGGTCGATCAGCGTCGGCAGTCGGAGCGACTTCGAACGGATGAACAAGGCCATCGGCCAGCACCGGCTCCGGCCCGTCATCGACCGCGTCTTCCCCTTCAAGGAGGCCCTAGAGGCGTTCGCGCACTTCGAGAAGGGCCCACGCTTCGGCAAGGTCGTCATCAGCCACTGAGCGCCGTCTTCACACGTCCTTGACCGCCGGATGTAGCAGACTGCGCACAGAGCCGAGACCAGGGCGCCGACCCGGCATCCGCCGCGTGAGAGGTGTCTAGTGCTGGATTCCGCTTTCGGTGGGTATAGCTGCTGGTAGCGGGGTGGTTGCGGGTGCTCGGGGGCGGGTGCTGGGTCATGGTGTTGAGGGCACGGCCGGGCCGTGACGAGGGCGAGCAAGCGGTGGTCTATCGCCTGGCGGCTGCCAGGAAGGCGCCGAAGGTTCTGGTAGAGCGCTGTCGAATGGTGGAGCTGAGCTGGGACGGCTGGCTGGTCCCGCAGATCGCCGAAGAGCTGAGGTGCAGTCAAAAGACCGTACGCCGCTTGCTGCACCGCTACAACCGCTGGGGGCTTGAGGGCCTGGAGGATCTGGGCGGACAGGGCCGCAAGCGAAGGGTTACCGAGACCGAACGCTCCCGGATCATTGCGATGGTCAAGCAGACCCCGCCCGGCCGGCTTGAGGTGCAGCCGTCGAACGAGATGTGGGCAGCGGACGAGTTGGGGCCTTCGGAGTGGACCTTGGACACACTGGCTGCCGCGGCCCGGGACCGGGGCATCGAGGTCGCCTCTGAGGTCGATCCTGGCCCGGTAGGAACCCGGCAAGGAGGAGAGTCACTCGCTGAGCCCTCCTTCCTCCACAGGTGACTCGACGCCTTCTCGCCGTCCCGATGGTGCTTCTGCAGCGGAGCCGGCCAGCCGCAGAGTCCTGCGCACTGGCGTCCTCGGCGGCGTGATCAACGAGTACAGATATGCCCCTTGACCAGAAGCGACGACTATTCGAGCCCCACAGGACCCGTGGCTGAATGCTCAACTGTGAACTCACGGTCTCTCAGATGCGGGCTTGTATCAGGGGGAGGATCTCGGCGGTGGCTCGTTCGACGGAGGCGGCGAGCACTTCGGCGTTGAGCTTGCGGTGCGGTAGGTGAGCGGGTTTGTCGCGCAGTGCGATGGGGCCGCTGTATGCCTGTGTGACAAGGCCGTGAGATGCCTGTTTCAGCAATCGCCGAAGGTGAGCATGCAATAGGCCAGGGCGAGGAGGCCTTGGTCGCCTGGTTTCGGTGTTCCGTTGCGGATGATTGAGCGAGCCTGGTCGAGCGCTGCCATTGCGTCGGTCAGGCGAAGCAGTTCCTGGCGCTCCCGGTCGGTGCGTGTGGTCACGCTGCCCCGCGCAGATCGTTCAGAGGTTCGGTTTCGTCGATGTCCACGCCGGGGCCTCGGGGGACGACCTCCACGAGGGCGTCGAGGATGGTGGACAGATCTGTTTCGAAGCTGGTGATGTCGAAATAAGAGCGGTCGGCGTCCAGCGTTGCCACGAGTTCCCCGGGTTCGGTGCTGAGCGCGAAGGAGTGCAAGCCGTGCTGACGCCCGAGCTGGTGGATGGTCGCGGCATTGGCGCGGAGCTTCGCGGCGGTGGCTGGCCTCATGGCTCATCCTCCTTCGTGATCTCGGGTACCAGGGTCGGCAGTGGCCAGAATATAGGAGTGTGCTGACGGTATGGGCGTTCTCTGGGGTGGTGACTGACCACGTCGCGCTCCTGCCTGGTATGGCCGTTTACGGCCCCCGGCGGACTGCTACAGAGCGGTACGGATCGTCGTGGAGAGTTGCCGCGCCTGGGGGTCAAGGGGTCGCAGGTTCAAATCCTGTCGTCCCGACCAGCGTTTTCGCAGGTCGGAGGCCGTTTTTCCAGAGATGGAGGGGCGGCCTTCTTCGTGTTGTGCGGCGTGGTGGTCGCATGGTGGTCGCATGCACGCCTTGAGGCGTGGAAGCACCGGGCGAACTGACTGTCGGGGCGGCGAAGTAGGGCAACGTGAGGCGTATCCGGCGTCCGTTCGGGTGGTCGCGGCGTGGTCGCAGCCAGGCGGGCCAGTGCGGATGGCAATCGGCGGTGGGGTCGGCTTGGTTCAGTGCGGTGTCGATGGCGTCTACGGCGTCGTGGGCGGCTTGCTGGGTGAGGTGGCTGTAGAGGTTCGCGGTGGTGGAGAGCGTGGAGTGCCGCAGGGTTTTTGAGACCACAGTGAGTGGGGTGCCTGCGGTGATGGAGAGGGTGGCGGCGAGGTGCCGCAGGTCGTGCAGGGTGATGCGGGGGACGCCGGCTTCTTTGGCGCGTCGGCGGAAGCGGTCCAGGACGGTCTGAGGCCGTAGCGGTCGGCCGTCGGGTCGGCAGAAGACCAGTCCGGTGAACGGATCGTCGGAGCGGCCGGCCAATGCTGACTGCGGCGCGTCGGCTGCGCGGCGTGTGAGAGCGGCTGCCACGCGCGGGGAGATGGCGACCCAGCTCTTGCTGCTGCGGGTCTTGGGCGAGGTGATGACCAGGCGGGCGTTGTTGATGGCCGAGAGGGTGTAACGGACGTAGAGCACCCCTTCGTTGAGGTGTACATCGTGCCAATGGAGGGCGAGTGCTTCCCCTTTGCGCATGTCAGTGCCGATCAGGAGTTCGCACAGGTCGGCGATGAGTGGGTCGGTGTGGTGGCAGTAGCGCAGGAAGCGGGTTGCTTCCTCGGCCGTCCAGATCCGTCGCTCGGCCGCCGCCGGGCGGGGCAGGACGGCGGGGCGTGCGGGGTTGTGGGTGAGGCGGTGCTGGCGGACGGCGTCGCCCAGGGCGCTGGAGAGGGTGGCCAGACACCGGTAGACGGTCACTTGGCCACGGCCTGCGGCGAGCTGGGTGTGAACGAATCCGGCGATGTGGCGGTGGCCGAGCTCGTCCAGCTTGAGCGCGCCCAGGGCGGGGATCAGGTCTCCGGTGACGTAGTCGCGATAGCGGGCCAGCGTGGTCGGCTTGAGTACGTACGCCTTCGTCTCCAGCCAAGTCGTGAGGTAGTCGGCGACGGTCTGGTTGGGGTCGCCGTTGAACCCGCCGGCCTCGCCCTCGAGGATCCGTTGCAGCGCGGCCTGGGCGGCGTCCTGGGTAGAGAATCCGCCGCGGCGGATGGTGGTACGGCGGTGGTCGGGGGAGGGCAGGTCGACGACGAAGGTCCAGCTTCCGTGGTCACAATCGGTTGCCAGTCGCGGGCAGCGGGTTCCGAGCTGGTGGCGGTGTGCGTAGCGGCATCCACAGCGCCGGTAGACCCGGCCACGGTCAGTGATGGAGCGCATGATGATCGCCTCCTGGGAGTGGCGCGATGTGCCGACGATCCCAGTCTCCGCCGACGGGCACACCACGCGACCACCTCAGACTCGATAGGGCTCTGAACTGGGTGTTCCCCTTGTCGTGGCCAGGGGCGGTGGCAGTCGGTGTTTCGATGATCGATGTTGCTGCTCACAAATAGTGTGCCAAGCAGTGCATGTCGAGGAGTATATTGTCAATGTGACAGTAATCCGATACGGTCGGCGCCATGCGTGATGATTCCTGGGCGCCGCCGTCCGTTCTGCTCACAGTTGACCTTGTCATCCTGACGTTGCGTGAGGGGCGGCTGTGTGTCCTGCTCGTGGAGCGGGGCAAGGAACCCTTCGCTGGCATGCAGGCGCTGCCCGGCGGTTTCCTCAACCACGCCGGTGAGGCGATCCCGGAGGCCGCTCGCCGCGAGCTGGGCGAGGAGACCGCTGTTGATGCCCGGCAGTTTCATCTGGAGCAGTTGGCCACCTATGGGGATCCAGGGCGTGATCCCCGTGGGCGGGTCGTCTCGGTTGCGCATCTGGCGATCGCACCACGCCTTCCTGAGCCGGTCGCGGGAACGGATGCCGCGAATGCCTCATGGATTCCGACGGACACAGTCCTTTCCGGGCAGGTGAAGCTTGCTTTCGATCACGATCGGATAGTGACGGACGGAATTGAACGTGCCCGCACGAAGCTCGAGTTCTCCGCATTGGCCACGGCGTTCTGTGGAGACCCATTCACCATCGCCGAGTTGCGGCAGGTGTACGAGGCGGTGTGGGGCGTCACGCTCGACACCCGGAATTTCTACCGGAAGGTCCAGGCCGTGGACGGGTTCATCGTTCCGGCCGGGACGGGACGCAGGACCACGGTGGGGCGCCCCGCACGCCTGTTCCGCGCGGGACCGACCACGGTGCTCTCGCCTCCGCTGGTCCGGCCCGCGCCAGCACCGGCGGGACAGCAGGTGGATGAACAAACAGAGGAACACGCAAAGGAATGAGAATACATGTCAAATGACCTGGTGGTGATTCTCGCTGCCCTCAATCTCGAATACGAGGCCGTGCACAGGAAACTGGCCGATCCACAGGTGACCGTACACAAGAGCGGCACGCGGTTCGAGGTCGGTACCGTGCCGGGCACCTCGTGCCGTGTGGCACTCGGCCTGACGAGCAAGGGGAACCATTCGGCCGCAGTGCTGGCGGAGCGCGCGATCGAGCACTTCTCTCCGGCAGCCGTACTGTTCGTCGGTGTCGCCGGGGGCATGCGGAGCTCGATCGCGCTGGGCGACGTGGTGATGGCCACCCATGTGTACGCCTACCACGGCGCGACCAGCGAGGACGACGGACTCAAGGCGCGGCCCCGGGTGTGGGAGGCGCCGCACGGCACCATCCAGCTCGGCCAGCATCTGGCCCGGATGACGGACCGGGTCGGCCACGCATCGGAGAACGGGGAAGTGCCGCGGGTGCACTTCGGCCCGATAGCCGCCGGTGAGGTCCTGCAGAACTCGCGGAACTCCGCCGAGGCCGCATGGCTCCGGCAGCACTACAACGACGCGTTCGCGATCGACATGGAAGCCGCCGGCGTGGCACAGGCCGGCCATCTCAGCAGTCTGCCGGTCGGCATCGTCCGCGGCATCAGTGACCGGGCGGACGGCACGAAGAACGGTGCGGAGGACCGCGAGCGGCAGCCACGCGCCGCGGCGAACGCGGCGGCTTTCGCGGTACGGCTGGCTTCAGAACTGATCAAGGAAGCGGAACTGGCAGAGAAAGCGGAAGAAGAGGAGCGGACCGTCATGGCCCAGAAAGACAGAACTGGCAGGGGCAGCGGAAGCGTCGTCAACACGGCCTTTTCCAGCACGGTGGGATTCATGGCCGGAGAGGTCACCGGCAGCACCATCCACGTCGGCGGGGCAACTCCGAAGGCGTCCACCCCGACGGAACTGGTCGCGGAGCTGGACCACTTCCGTGACCACCTGACACGACACCACGCCAACGGGACCCTCGACGCGGACACTCTCCACGAGGCACAGGGCGAACTGAGCATCGCGAGGCGCGCAGCGGAGAAGTGCACCGCGAACGCCCCGGCGCATCCGAAGAAGGCAGCTATGGCGCTCAGGAAGTTGCGCGGCCTGCTCGCCGACCACCCGGAACTGGCCGCCGGTCTCGCGTCCCTGATCGCGGCGGCGGGTGACCCGGTATGACCGAGGGCTTTCCCTCCACGCACAACGAGGCGCACGATTCCTTCGTCGGCTTCCAGGCCTCGGACGTACACGACTCCACCATCAACATCGTCCCGCCGGACGCTTCGCCCCAGAAGAAGTACGAGGTCGGGGTCCGCTGTCTGGAAGAAGGCTTGCCCGGCCGGGCGCGGGAACTGATCTGGGACGCGATCACCCACAACCACGACGGCCCGCAGATCCGCTTCCACTGGACGCTCGCCATGCTCAGCAAACGCGCCCACCACGACCTCAGTGCCGAGGAGCGCCGTCAGCTGGACCGGACGCGGGACGTCATGCAGGGCTACGCCGAGGACAAGGACTGGAAACCCGGTCTGCAGGTCGTCTTCGATCTGCTGGCACTGCCCGGCAAAGCTGACAGTGAGACCGCCGCCGTGCTGAAGCGGCTGGGGGATCTGGCACCGCCCCAACGTGACCTGATCGTCCACCACCTCGACCTCGTGCTCACCAGTCGGACAAAAGCCACCCTGTGGGCCGAAATCTGCGAGCTCGCCAAGGCCGGGCAGTTCCGTGGTGACCGTTCCCTGCGGGTCCGGTACTACTTCGAGCCCGATCCCATCGGGGCACGGACCCAGCCTCCCGCGGAGAGCACCGCCTTCCGTTACCGTCCTCGTCTGGCGGCCTGGACAGGTCTGTTCGTCGTCGCCGCGGGATTCCTCGGGATCTCGGCAGTGATCGCGGAGCCGCTGACCGCGATCGTCGAGCTGCTGATCGCGCTCGGCACCGGATTCCTCGCCGCCCGGTTCGGCCAGCGATGGTGGCACAACAAGCACCGGCTGCAGGCCAAGGAGCAGGAGCTGGACCAAGCGTCGAACCAGGAGCCGGTACCGGATCCGGCCGCCCCCTCCCCCGCACCCGCGGGCGGCGGAGCCCCCGCCGCGGACGGGTTCACCAGCCGCGTCCGCAAGTCCTTCGAGCACTACTTCGGCAAGTACGTGCCGCACGGGTTCGACCATCCCGAGTGGCTCGCCCACTCCGCTGGCATCCGCGCCGTTCTGGCCGCCGAGGTCGCGTTCCTCTACCGGGAAAGCAGAATCAGCGTCGACCGGGTCAACTGGCTCATCCGCTACCTGGCCCGGGACGCCAAGGACCGCCATCACAACGGCGCGCTGTTCGCCCACCGGCAGCGGTACCGGACTCCGGTGACGACGAAACTCGCCTGCGGGCTCGCCCTGGCCGTGCTGGGCGTCACGTCCCTGGCCATCACTGTCACCGCCGCGACAGGTTCGGCGGGTGCGTTCCACGGCCTCCTCACCTTCGCCGTGTTCTTCGGCGCCATCGGGAGCGGGCGCCGGGCAGCTTCGGTGTGGCTGGACATACGCAGCGAGGAACAGCGGCTCGTCGAGGAGACGCAGGAGTACCACCGGCGGATGTACGCCCGTGAGGAGGAGTTCCAGCGCTGGAAGGAGCGACTGGAAGCCATCCGGCCCTCCGACGCCGAGATGGAGGCGTGGCTCAGCCACGACAAGGTCCTTTTCACCGCCGATGTGCTCCGTCACCACCAGCTCACCTGGTACGACATCATCGCCCACACGATCCTGACGACACCGGCACGCCCCTACAGACGAGCACGGCGCCGAGGCGGCCCCTGGCGCTACTCCCGATACACCCTCCGGCTGTTCCTGGCCACACGGAACGGTATCCGTGAGATCAGCACCGAAGTCGACTTCGCCCGCGCTACTCGCCCGGGCGAACAACGCACCAACTACCGCTTCAACGCCTTCTCCTCCGTACAGGTCACTGAGGACGACCGCATCGGCTACGAGATGGCGCTGCTCCTCTCCAACGGCCCCGCCAGAACCATCCGGATTAAGGACGCCGACAGCCACCAACTCGAACCGTACGAGAACGCCCGGGACCTCTCGCAGAACAACCTCGACGCGGCCGGCTTCGCCCATACGTTCCGCCTCCTGGAGGGCATCGCCGCCGACGGGAAGGCATGGATCGAGCGGAACAACGCCGACAGTCCACCGCCCGCGGACAGCACCGACTGAGTCCTCCCGGACCGGATCCGGAGGCCGACCGTCCAGGGAACTGTCGAGAGCACGGCAGCTCCCTGAAGGTCCAGGCACCACGGGCCGAGTACGGGTACCACCGAGCCACCCCTGCCAAGGTGTTGGGATACGAGGGTGACAGCCAGTCATGACCGCCAGTAACAGGAAACGGAGCACCAGCGCCGTACTCCTTGCCGAGTACGCACAGATCAAGGAAGAGCAGCGTGCACGTATCGGCTTCAGGGACAACCTGCTGTACGTGACTCTTGCGGCCGTGACCGCCGTCGCGGCCGTCGCCGCGCAGACGGACTACCCACAGCTGATCCTGGCCCTTCCGGTGGTGTGTCTTGTGCTCGGATGGACGCACCTGGTCAACGACGAGAAAATCTCAGCCATCGGGCGCTACGTCCGCACCGAGCTCGCGTCCCGACTCGCAGAGGCCACAAACGTGGAGGAACCGCTGTTCGGCTGGGAGACCTACCATCGCAGCGATGCCAGACGGGTCTCGCGCAAGACCACACAGACAGTCGTCGATCTGGTGGCCTTCCTCGTCACTCCCTTTGCCGCACTCATCACCTTCTGGTGCCACAACACGGATAGCGCCCCTCTGGTCGCGGTCTCCATCCTGGAAGCCGCCGGACTCGTCGTCCTGGGTGTGCGGTTCCTGCAATACGCCGAGAGGTGAGATGCTGCCCGACGCCACGGACTGAAAACTCTTTCTGAGGCGTTCCGGGGTTGATTGAGGCTCGGCACTCGTCTTGATCACTGATATGCGTCTGCTGGCTCGATTGTGCGGTTCTACAAGTCGATCTTCATTCTTTCGGGCGGAGAGTCCAGTATCTCTGCGCAGGGGAAGGGCCGTCGGGGCACGCCGATGGTGAGCAGCAATGAGCCCGGAGCAGGTTCGCCGGCGAAGACGGCGTCGAACGCGGCGGTGAACTTGCTGTCCCGGTCCCGGATGAGGAACCGGAAGCATCCAGCCCTGTCTCCGAGGTGCATGAGCAGGTTGCGGGCGAGCTGAGTGACCCATGCGCCGCTCGGGTGAGCGGTGACACCCAGGACGTGGACGCGCCGGGTGGCAATCTCCATGACGAAGAAGACATAGAGATGTCTGAGGAAAACGGCCTCCACGTGCATCAAGTCACAGGCGAGCAGCGTGTGGGCCTGGGAGTGCAGGAAGGAGCGCCAGGTCTGCTGGGAGGCGCGTCGCGGTGCGGGCGGCAGGCCGAAGCGGCGCAGGACGCGGCGGATCGTGGCGGCGGCAACCCGATGACCGAGCCGCCGCAGCTCGCCTTGGATCCTGACATATCCCCAGGTGGGGTTCTCTCGCGCTAGGCGCTGGATGAGCGCGACTGTCTCTTCCGGTAACGGTGGCCGACCGGGCCTGGCTGGTGCCTGTCGCCATTTCCAGCGCACCAGACGGCGGCGCCAGGTCAGCAGGGTGCCCGGGGTGACCAACCGATGGCGGCGCAAGGCGGATGGCAGGTGCCGGGCGAGAGCGGAGAGCACGGCACGGTCAGCCCATGAAAGCCGCGGCCGCTCGATCTGTCGGCGCAGCACGAGGAGGCAGCCCAGCAGGGGCAGAAGATCAGGTAACGCAGTCGCAGACCCACGATCACTGATCATGCCCATACGTGGGCGATCACAAAGCTTCAGGTCAACCACCGTGCGTCAATAAAGACACCCTTCAACCCGCAAGGGTGGCTTACCAGCCGACTCGAAGACAACGTCACCTGGATGAACAGAGCCACGCCAGGCCGCGGCCCCGGCAAACGCCCGCAACTTCTACACCCTCACGGCCGAGGGCTACCGCGCCGCTCGGTACGAAACACAACACCGCACCAGGGCCTGAAGAATCCGACAGATCATCCGAACAAACCCCAACAAGACGCCTGGACAACACCGAATAGAGATGTCGTTGCCCAAATGCCTTGTAATCAACTTGTCGTTCGGACCAACCGCTAATGAGCGGCGAGGATCTCCTCAAGAACGACCGACGCATCCGCCGGGAGGCCGTCGCCATCGCGAACCGCTCCGGCGCAGACGACCAGGGCCTTCCAGAGTGCCCAGCCTTGTCCACGCTCCCAGGTCGCCTTGTCTACCCCTAGCCGATCGCGAAACGCGGCCCGGCTCGTGCCGGTCAACATCGTCCACGCGATCGACAGATCGCAGGTCGGGTCTCCGACTCCGCAGGTGCCGAAGTCGATGACAGCCGCGAGCGCACCGTCCTTCACCAGAAGGTTCCCCGAGGCCATGTCACCGTGGAACCAGGCTGGCTTACCATCCCATGAGGCTCGCAACGCCCGTTCCCAGATCTCCTCGGCGGCCTCGATCCGGATCAGGCCGCCCAACGTCTCCAGGGCTGCCCGGGCCCACCCGTCGTAGGTCGTCAGTGGTCCGCCTCGGAACCAATTGTGCAGTCCCGGGCCCGGTCCACCTGTCGGGTCGATCCGCTGCAGAGACACGAGGAACTCCGCAAGGTGGAGGGCGAACGCCGTCTTGTCCCCGACGGCGGCACGGGCCGCAGGCTCGCCACCGATCCACCGATAAACCGACCAGCTGTGCGGAAAGCTCTCATCGGGCACGCCTCTGGCCAGCGGAACCGGGACCTCCAACGGCAACGCGGGTGCGAGCACCGGCAGCCACCGGTGCTCCTTCTCCACCGCCAGCGCGTACTCCTCGGCAGTCGGTAGCCGCACCAGCATCTCGTCACCGAGGCGAAAGGTGCAGTTGTCCCAACCCTGCGCATCGACCGGCCGAACCTCAAGGTCGGACCACTGCGGGAACTGCGCGGCGATCAACCTGCCCGCCACCGCGGCGCCAACTGGTTTCCGGTCCGGCAACGGTAAAACCTCGGGCGTCTCGTTCATCGAAGGCGACCGTACGACGCCCCATCGGATCACCACAAGCGATTTCCGATCGTCCCGAACTCAGTCCGGGATGTCCGTCCCCCGGCCCCAGCGGCTCGAAGCAATGCACCCCAGCCGCTGCCCCGCCAAACGCCGCACCTACTACACCTTCACAGCCGAGGGCCACCGAGCCGCCCGGCGCGAAACCCAACACCGCACCACCGCCTGAGAAGTCCGACAGATTTATCGGACGAATCCTCGACAAGATGCCTGGACAGCACCCCAAAAACGCCAGGTCACGTTCCCACCGACCGACAAGTCAAATCGAAACCTACACTCGGCCCGGACACTGAACGAGCGGGCGGCCCCGGCTCACACCCGGCCTGGCGCTCACCGAGCTTCCCCACTCAGTTGGTGACTTGATCAAGTGGGCGACGAGTAGACCTGGTCGTTTTCCGGAATCCCCATTGACTCGAGCGACGGAGCCGACGACTGCCAGTCCGGGTGCATGCCTCCTACCAGGGCGGATGACATTCTCGGCAGACGCAGCGTCGAGACCGCGCTCGACATGACCGACCACAAAGCGGCGCTCGCTCGGCCGTGCCCGGAGTGCTCCGGCGAGCTGGTCATCGAGCGCGGGGCGGGAAACGGCCGACGGTGTGGTGCTCGGACTGCGGGCGTACCTGGCACGAGCCAGAGCCCGCCGCGGCCTGACGGCGGCCGGGCTCGACGCGTGAGGCGCGCTGCCCTGGCCTACCGCCTAGGTGGCACGGACAGAGGAACCGCTTTCGGTTGCCCGTCCCATTGGGCCAACAGCTTTACCGGAATGGGCTTCCCACTCGCTCCTGGCATGCGCAATCCGTGGCTGTCATCGGGCGGGATAGTCACGCCCGATGACAGCCAAGTGAAGGCATACGGCAGGTCCCGCCCCAAGAAGCGGACGTTTTGAGCGACGGCGTCACCGGCGTTGCGGACCCGATATCGATCGCCTTTCACGTGTTCCACCACCAGCCTGACCTTAGGCGCGGCAGCCCGCCGCCGCTCCTCCGCCTCCTCGCGCTGAAGCGCGAGCGAGTCTTCCGCAGCGACGGCTGAGCGCTCCGCCGCATCCGACGAGCGCTGAGCCTCTCTGGCCGAATCCTTCGCGGCGTCAGCGGACCGCTTGCCCAACACGTAGCTGACCGCCACCCCGACCACCGAAAAGAACAGTGCTACCCACGCGGGCACATCCCCCATGTCCATGGGCGGACGATAAGGGATCCCCCCCCAAGCACAGGGGTCACCACCAGGTCCGGTCCGCCGCTACGCCACTCGATTAGCTCCGGATCGTCGAGCCGGGCGTCCTCCGGGGCGCCGGCGCGTCGCAGGAACTCCAGCAGATCAGTTGGCCCGTGCGCGAGGCCGACGATCTCGCCCCGGATCGTGACCCGCCGACCACCGCTGGGCGACGGCGGGTGCACGATGACGGGCGGGCGCTCGGTCATGTGTCCAGCGTGCGCCGGTGACCAGGCCGGCGCATCCCAGAGTCTCAGCGTCAGGCGGAGCGGACTGGGCCGAAGTACGCAGGCGACAGGAACAGAGCCTCGAACGCCTTTGAGCCGCGCCGCTGGCGTAACCACTCGCACAGGGGCGTCAACAGCCCTGTGATCATGGCCGTGAGTACGGTGGCGTGCAGGTCCTCCGCCTCGTCGCGGCCGACCTCGGCGAGGAACCTCTCGTACTTCGCATCAATGACCCGCTCGAAGCCGCCCAGGGACTTCAGGAATGTCTCCGCGGCCGCGCTCAGCGCCGCCGCGGCGCACACATCGGTACGGGCCAGGTCGTCGGTGTCCGCCACGGTCAGGCGTCCGGTGATGTCCCGGAACGCGTACCGGTGGATGGCGTCGACCGGCTCGGTGACGCCGTACTGCCGGGCCGCGGCCCGTGCGATGGTCCGGGCCGCGCGGTCGCACGCGCCCTCCATCCTGCGAGACGGACGTCGGAGGCTGACAGCGATCCCGGCCCACCGGTCGCGGTGACTCGGGCCGTGACGAGCCTGCTAACTCGTTCCGGTTCGCTGCCCTGTTCGGGCTGATACGTCGACGCTACGGGCGTGCGGCCTTGCGTTGTCCGGCAACCGCGCGGTCGCGCACCTTCGTGGCTGCCGCGGTATGCGGGTGGGTGCCGCCGAAGGTACTCTCGCAGGCTCGTACGGCGTCATCGCCGAGGTGCCGCACGTCGTCCCATGTGAGCTTCTCCGGTCGAGCGGTGGTGACCGTTCGCCCCAGCCACTTCACCACGATCGCTGGGAACATCCCGACGCCTCGCATCTGCGGTGTATCCCCCCGTTGGAGAGAGGTGACGATGTCCGCCGTCACTTCGGCATGCGCCAGGCGTATGAGCGCGTCGTCCTCAGGGCTGTCTCGGTCGAGTCGTAGCTGGGCGAGGTGGGGGAGGACATCGTGAACCAGTCCGAGCGCCTCTTCCCACCGACGTTGGCGCACTACAGCCTTCGCGCGGTGCATCTGAGCGACCATACGGCCCGGATGGTGCGCGCCCTGTGTTCTCCACAGAAGCCCTACGGCAGCGTGCAGTAGCCGCTCGCTTTGCTCGTAACGCCGCATGTCGTAGAGGGTGTTGCCCATCGCGTGCTGTACTTCGGCCATGAAGCCCAGCACGTCGCACTGCACCGGGGAGAGTTCTCTGGTGAACGGACCGCTCGCGTTCTCCCTGAGGATGTCCCTCGTACTGGGGCCGGTTCGCCCGGCCAGCGACAGCCCGTGTGCGTGGGCATCCTTCTCCGCCCGAGCCAGGACCTGTCGGAGCACTGCCTCAGCTTCGGGGAAGTCGCCGCAGCCCCTGCGTAGTTGGCCGAGCGCCAGGTCGTCCTTCAGATCGCCTCGCCCGGTCTTGACGATCTGGACCGCGAGCGGCAACCCCTCCTCGTACGCGCCCAGAGCCAAATAAGCGTCCCGCACCCGGCGCGCGGCCGCGACGGCTCGTGTCGGATTGTGGCTGTCGCGCCACAGCAGTGCCATCGCGTGCGGCGTGAGCAGGCGTAAGGTGGAGCCATCCGGAACCACCGTCACCGCGTGATCCAGAAGAGCGGCGGCATACGCGCACACCTGGGCGTGTTCATGGGACATCTCGCGTGCGGTCTCCGCCTGCGTGGCTGCGTCTCTGCTGACGCAGGGCACGGCGGGTGCGCCGGGTTGTCCGGACGCCGTGACGGAACGGACGGTGAAGTGGCTGAGATCAGCTGATACGCGATCCGCGGAGAGGTCCGGTATGCCGACCGAGGCGATGGCTGCGGGGGACAGCACGTACAGAGGCAGCGGCGCGTCCGCGAGGCAGGACAACAGGTGCCGTACCGATAGGGGCGAGCCCTTCCGCGGGGTGCTAAGGGCGCCCTCTCGCTGTGACGGAGGTACTCCATCCGATGAGGTGAGGGAGGCGGTAGCCGTCGTTGGAGACGCCGGTAGCTGACGGATGACGGCGACGGCGGCCGCCGCGGCGTGGGCAGCCGCCCGTGGCTGGTGTTCGGCATCGGCGTCCGGATACTTGTTGCCGTCGGCCTTGTCGCTGATGCCGCGTATGGTCAGCGCGTCGATGTGACCGATCTGGGCGGCGTGCGCCATTCCCGCGCTTTCCATCTCGATTGCCGCGACGTCGTTGTAGTGCGTATGCACTTGTCGACGCAGTGCGGAGGCAGAGGAGTTGAGCACTACGTCCCCGGCTGCGATGGGCTTGAAGTACACCTGTGGTCCCCGCTGCCCTTCGGCGTTCCCCGAGGCCGGCTCCGGCCGCCACGACGCCGAACGCAGGGCGAGACGAGCGGTCTGCAGCAGCGCGTGGGAGCCGGCCCAGCCCTCCGGGCGAGCCATGAACCCTTCGGGGGTGTCCTTGCCTCCGTGGATGGCGTGGACCCGGGTGGCGATCACGACATCGCCGAGCTCCACGTCGTCTTTGAGCGCGCCGGCGACACCGACGAACAGCAGCGCGCCGGGGGAGAAGAGCTGGCGGGCCTGCTCGGTGACGACGGCAGCCGGACGATTGCCTTCCCCGAGCTCCGCCAGCGCCACCTGCCAGGGTGTCCCGTCCAAATCGCCCACTTCGAAGACCGTTCCGGTCTGATGGCGAACCACGTCACAGCCGGTCAGGTACTGGCGCACCGACTGGTATTCCAGACCCAGTGCCGTAAGGATCACCACTGTGCTGCGCAATCGCGTCGCCCCGGTCATCCAGGTATCTACGCCCATCAGTACTGTATAGCCCTCTCCCGGCGGGGGCGTTCGGGCGGGGCTCGCGCGACCACCGGAGCGATGGCGCCTCTTCCCGGCGATGAGCTGCCTGCCTCGACCGGGGCACCGGCTGCCGGATCCACGCGCCCGTCCGTGCCGACGGACGGTCTCGCACCCTCCTGGCCACCGGGAACCCTGTACGTGCCAAAAGCCTCATCCGTGCTGCGCGCACCCTGTGGGTGCCGAATATTACATCCGCCCTGGTCAGGTGCCGGGTGTTCTTGAGGGGCTGGTAGCGGTCTCATAGGTTTCGAAACCTGCATAGTTGCGTTGTTCGGTGGCTCGCGATGCACCGCGTCGAAGTTGCTCCATGTGCCACTTGACCGCTTCCGCCTACGGCGTCGTACAGACCTTGACGGCGCGGCAGATCCGCGAGAGTCTTAAAGTAGAGCATAGAGGGAGAATTGCCGCGCGACTGGGGGTCAAGGGGTCGCAGGTTCAAATCCTGTCGTCCCGACGGTGTTTACGCAGGTCAGGGTCGGTTTCCGCGGAAGCGGAGACCGGCCCTGATTGTGTTTGTGGGGCTCTTTCTGGTCCCCAGTGTGGCGTCGATCATGCCGCTCTCTCTTCAATCCTGTGGACATGGCGGCAATACTCCATGCTTTCGAAGGTATTTCCCCGCTTGTTCGGCGGAATCTATGACTGAATGGTGCTGGCCCCATCGGTGAACGGTCAAGTGCGTTTGGGGCCGGTCAAGTGGGTTACGGCAGGCGATCCAGGGGGTTCTCGGTGCGGAGTTGTGTGCTTTCTCGGCGGTGTTTCGTTGTGGAGGTTGCACAGTAGGGAGGGCGGTCGGGAGCGTGGTGATTTGTGGTCAGGTGGTGGGTGAGTGTGGTGCTGGCGCGGGTGAGGTGGCGGATGTCGGGGTGGAGGTAGCGCTGGGTGGTGGTGATCTGGCGGTGTCCGGCGATGTGTTGGAGGACGTGGAGGGGGATTCCGGCGTCGGCCATCCAGGTCAGTCCGGTGTGGCGGAGGTCGTGGCGGCGTAGGTGTTCGTAGCCGAGCTGGGCGACGACGTCGTTCCAGTGGGTGGCGTCGCGCAGGACGGCGGTGGTAATGCGGCCGCCGCGTGGTCCGGTGAAGAGCCGGGCGTGTGGATCGCCTCGGGCTGCTCGGAGGTGCCTGGTAACCAGGGGGCGTAGTGGGGGAATGATGGGGACCTGGCGAGCGCGCCTGCCTTTGGTGTGTTTGGCGGTGAGTCCGCCGGGGGCGGGGGTGGTCTGGCGGCGGATGGTCCAGATCCACTGGTGGGTGTCGATGTCGCTGGTGCGGGTGGCGGAGACTTCGCCGATGCGGGCTGCGGTGCAGGCGTTGTAGATCACGACATCGCCCCAGCCGGGGTAGTGGTCGTGGGAGGCGTCGACGAGGGGGGCGGAGAGCTCGGTCAGGGTGGCCCAGTCGGGCAGGGCGAGGGCGCGGGGGTCGTCGAGTTCGTCCTCGGTGGTCTGGTATTCGCGTTGCCAGTTGGTGATGTGGGCGGGGTTGTGGTCGAGGATGGCGTCCCGGACGGCTTGAGCAAGGGTGCGGGTGAGCATGGCGAGGGTGTTCTTGACGGTGGATCGGCTGCAGCCGTCGGCGATCCAGCTGTGGACGGTCCGGTCAATGGCGCCGGTGGTGATCATGTTGAGGGGGATGTGGCCGAGGTCGGGTGCGATGCGCAGTCGCCAGCCGGCGAGGTAGGGGGCGTGGGTGGTGGTCTCCAGGCCACGCAGGATGACAGCCATGTTGTGATTGCCATAATCGACCAGGCGAGTGGAGGCGAGGGCTGGGCGCAGGGTGGTGCCGGTGGCGTCGGCGAGTAGGGCCAGCCAGTGGGTGACCAGAGCGGGATCGACGCCGTTGCGGGTCGCGTCCACCAGCAGAGAGGTCCACCTTTGCGCCTGCTCCGCCGTCGCAGGGGCAGGGGAGCGGCCTGGGTCGGGAGGGGGTTCGGCGTCGCGCGTTGTGCGGAGTGCGTCGTGAGGAGAAGTCGTCGGCAGGAGGACTCTATAGTCGTCGGGAAAGAGCGGATAAGTATCTATTGCGTCATTCATGCTCCTGATCTTCTCGCTCGGTGGAGCGACGTTCGATGGACCCGTTGCTTGGCCCGCGATAGGTCGGCATGGCGGCCTCTGGGGGCCAGCGCAGCACCGTGCCGGGGCGTACGAGCAGCCGTACGCATGGAGATCGCTTCCAGCGATTGCACATTGAACTACTACCTCGATAGTCGGTCTCCGCTCGTAGATCACGCGACCACCTTGCGGCCGTATTCCCCCGAGGGTCCTCCTGGCTTGCGGGGATCCCTTGCCGTGGTCCCGTCGTCTGGCAGATCCGAACCAGCAGGTCAGCCCGGGTGACATGCCTCCCGGCACCTACAGGGGTAGGCACGAACTTGGCGCCTGCGAATTAGCGCCCGGCGGGGCTTGCCCTCGGCAGACGGCAAATCCGACCGCCGCACCGGCTCCGCACCTACACAAACCCCAAGACGAGGTGCCGCTTGCGGTCGGTGGGCGTCAGGCATGGTCAATCGTTGTGGCGATGCCGGACGCCCTGAGAAGTTCAGCAAGCAGGGAAACTTCCACAAGAGTTCCCCGATACCCTTCTTCCTCGGCAAACTCCATGGCCGATTGCTTCGCCTCGCCGATGGATACCCCGAAGGTATTCCGGAACGCTCTGAGGACCTTTCCTCCAGAGGTAATCGGTCCCTCGACTCGGAGGCGTCGATACCCGTGCTCGGCCAGGATGAGCCGCCGTACTTCGTCCGGAGCGGCGCCCCAATCACCGTCGTGTGAAACGCCACAGTCATCGCAGGCCCACTCAAGTTCCCAGCGGAGCCTGCCCTCCTTCACCAGTTGCACCGCCCACCCTTCGCAGGACCGACCGCAATCGCCGCACGGCTCAATGAGCCTGGCTGCCTGCTCAATCATCACCAGCCTGCGTTTTCATGCATCTGTCCGCCGTTTTGTAGAATTGCACGGACATGCCGGAGCCGTCGCGACGGTGGTGTGTGCCACCGCGTCCGGTGATAGGCAGGTCTGGCGGGCTGCCTCGACCAGCCGGAGCATTATGTGTGAAGTTCTGGGTGTGTGTTTTATTCGCTTCCGTCAGTGCCATCCACCAATGCTCTCCGGGCTTCCTCCAGAGACTCCGCCATCTCTTCTTCGTCCGTATACGGGAGCCCTTCCCCTGGGCGGTACAGGGAGACGGGTTCGCTGAGGATCTCATAGACGTCCGAGTCAAGGAAGTAGTCGATGATGACCGCTTCGATCTGACTCACGATCTGCATCGATCTGTCCTGGCCGGATAGAAACTCGTCGATCAGCTTGAGTAGAGATTCCCGTGGGTTCACGGCAAAGTTACCTGCTTTGGGATCATCACTGTGACGACATATTGAGGGTTGCTCGCGCTGACGGCTACGAATGGCTTTCCTGGGAGCGAGGGGGCTCTCACCTGAATGGTATCCCTGTACGGATCGAACTTGATCTTTGTCCCCTTGTTCAGAATGTGGTCCACCACGTCCAGTGTCGTAGGTGGACGGCCAGGCCCGCTTCCGGCGACGCGCTCGGCAGCGTGTGCTGAGAGTGTTCGGCCACCAGGAGTGATCAGCCTTGGGACGTGGAGGTTGATTTCCTGCCGGTGGGAGAAGACGCGGTCATAGCGAACCAACTCGCCCCGAGGAGCCGAAGGCAAGGGCTCCGGAACCATGTAGGAAGGCTTTTTGGGCGCGAGGCCGTCTGGATCTGCCCAGATGTGGGGGTTGTGGACGTAGGTGGTGGGGTTGGGCGAGGGTGCCAAGCCGAGGGGGTCGGGGGTGAGGTAGCGGGCGGTTTCGGGGTCGTAGTGGCGGTGGAGGTTGTAGTGGTGCCCGGTTTCCAGGTCGTGGTACTGGCCGGGGAAGCGGAGCGGGATGTAGGCGGTGGCGTCGGTGTTCCAGGTGGTGGTGCCCCAGAGGGTGGTGCGGGACTGCCAGGCGGTGTGGCCGGTGTCGTCGACGAGGTGGGTGGGGGTGCCGACCAGGTCGGTGATGATCGCGTAGAAGCGGGCGTCGATCTCGTCCTGGGGCGTGTCGACGGTCGGGGCGTAGCGAGTGGTCTGGGCGAGGGGGATCAGCCCGGTCTCGTCGTGGTCCCACGTGAGGTTCTGCCGACCGGTCCAGTCGGTCGAGGTCGTGCTCTGTTCGATGAGGGTGGCGCCGTGCCAGGTGAAGTGGGTTTCCTCGGCGACGGTGCCGTCGGAGGCCAGCCGTTGTTTGGCGGTGCGCCGGCCGAGGGGGTCGTAACCGTAGCGCCAGGTGGTGCCGTCGGGGGTGACCACCTGGGTGAGGCGGTCCTCGGCGTCCCAGGTGTAGCGCCAGGTGTCGGGTTTCCTCGACAGGCGGGTCTTCTGGCGCAGCGTGGTGTGGCCTGCGGCGTCGTATTCGTAGCGGGTGGTGCCCGCGGTCCGTATTCGAGTTCCGGTGTAGGCGCGTTCGCCCGTCGCGTCCGCGCCGGGGTGTTGCTGGGGCCAGGTGGCGTGGGTCTGGTTGCCCGCCGAGTCGTAGGCGTAGGACTCCTGCCAGGTGGCGGCCTGTACCTGGGTGACGCGACCGGCCGGGTCCAGGGTGAAGCGCCTGTGCCCGGTCGTGGTGTCCTCGAGACCGGTGAGGTAGCTGTCGTGGCGCCAGGTGTAGGTGTGTCGCAGCAGGCTCTGCGGGCCTGCGGTGCAGGACTGGCCGATGAGGCGGCCCGACGGGTCCCATGCTTGAGTCAGGGACAGTCCCCCGGCCCAACTCCGTTGGGTTTCACGGCCTGACGCGTCATGGGTGACGGCCAGCTCCCTGCCTCCGGTGGCCAGCGTCGTGCGGTTGCCCCCAGCGTCATAGGCGTAGGTGGTCTCCGCCCCCGCTGGGGTACGGCGGGAGGCGAGCTGCCCTGCCGCGTCGTAGGCCAAGTGCAGGGTGCGGCCGTCCACGGTCTCGGACAGCATGCGGCCGAGGGGGTCGTAGGCCCGGTTCAGCTCGGTGTCCGGGCCGACGGCTTCGAGCAATTCTCCGGCCGGGGCCCAGCGGAAGGTCGAGACCTGCCCGGCGGCATCCTGGGCCACCAGGCGGCCCAGCGCGTCGTAGGTGTAGTCGGTGCGTCGGCCCATCGCGTCGGTGCGCGAGATGAGTTGGCCGACCGCGTCGTGCTCGTAGGACACCCTACGGTCGTCGAAGTCCGTCTCGGCTATCAGATGGCCTGAACCATCGTAGGTGTAATTCCACGTCAGGCCCTGCGGGTTGGTGACCTTGGTCAGCCGCAGGGCCGCGTCGTGCTCGAACTCGTGGCGGACGCCGTCCGGGCCGGTGCGGGCGGCCAGGAGGTCGAAGTGGGTGTACTCGTACGCGGTCGTGCCGCCGACGGGGTCGGTGTGGGTGAGGCAGTTGCCCTCGCCGTCGTACGTCCAGGACTCCGCCGCCCCGTCCGGGCCGGTGCGGCGCAGGAGTCTGCCTTCGGGGCTCCACTCGTAGCGGGTGATCGCGCCCAGTGGGTCGGTCTCGGCCACGGTGCGGCCGAGCGTGTCCCGCTGGTAGCGGGTGGTGGCCCCCAGGGGGTCGGTGATCTCGACCGGGAGTCCGGCCCCGTCGCAGCGCAGCCGGGTCGTCGCGCCCAGCGGGTCGGTGACGGCGAGCAGGCCGCCGCGCGCGTCGTAGAGGTAGTGGGTGGTGGCGTCCAGTGGGTCGGTGAGCGAGGTGCGGTTGCCTGCCGCGTCGAAGGTCTGGCGCCACACCGCGCCGCCCGGGTCGGTGATCTGCACCGGGTTGCCTTGGGTGTCGAGTACCGCGCTGATCTCGCTGCCGTCCGGCCGGATCACGGCGGTCAGGTGCCCGTGTTCGTCGTAGCGGAAGCCCGTGGTGCGGCCCAGCGGGTCGGTCTCGGCGACTGTACGGCCGACCTGGTCATACGCGGTGCGGCTGATCGCGCCTGCCGCGTCGATCTCACCGACGACCTGGTGTGCCTCGTCGACCAGATAGCGGGTGACCGCACCGTCCGGGGAGGTCAGGGTGGTGATCTTCAGGCCGGGGAAGTCCGGGTCGGTCTCGTCGTAGTCGATGCGGAGGGTGAAGTGGCCGCCTTCGCCGCGCTGGGCGGTGACCCGGTCGCGCTCGTCGTAGGCGTAGGAGTACCAGCGGTTGTTCGTGTCGGTCCAGGAGGTGATCCGCCCGGCCCGGTCGTAGACGAAACGCAGCGGCAGCCCCGAAGAGCCCGTGGTCTCGGTGAGGTGGCCGTCGGTGTAGCCGTAGCCCATCACCCGCACGTCCCCGGCGTACAGGCCAGTGATCCGCCCGTTCTCCGACGTCAGCCGCAGACGGTAACCTCCGCTGTGCAGGATCTCGACCGGCGCCCCGGAAGCGCCGTCGTAGGCGAAGGTGATGCGGTTGCCGTTGCGGTCGGCGATCTCCCGCAGGAGTGCCGCCGCGCCGTCGTGGTACGGGGTGAAGGTGCGGATGAGCCCGGCCTCGGGGTCGGTGACGGTATACGTGCCGCCGTCCGTCGTCCGTGCCAGCGGCCACCGCGGCCCCTCCGCGGGCAGAACCGCGGTGCCGCCCGGCACCGGATGCGGGTAGGCCAGCAGCAGACCGTCCTCGGTGAAGAAGACCACGCCCTGCTCGTCGGCCTCCAGCCGCTGGTCGGCGGTCGAGGCCCAGGTCGGGCCGAACCACCGCCCGGCGCGGTATCCGGAGTCCACCCGGCGGGAGAACACCAGCGGCAGCACCCCCGCCAGCTCCACATCCGTCTGGGGCAGGAACATCCGCCCGGTCGCTAGGTCCACCGGGTCCGTACGGCCGTGCCGGATCCGGTCCCATGCACGGGAGAACACGCCCCGGCCACCGCCCCGGAGGGCGCCGCGCGCCCACTGCATCGTCTCGCGCGCCGCCAGTCTGGCCCCGACGCGGGAGGCGATCGGGGCCAGGGCGCGCGGGGCAAGGCCCATCAGCAGTGTCTCTGCCAGCCCTCCGCCCATGGCGAGTTCGAGCGGCAGCGCGTACGGCATGGCGAACATGGCGAGGGTGAGGAGGAGGGGAAGGCCGACCTCGAGGAGCTTTTCCAGGAAAAAGTGGTCGGTGCCGAGGATGCGGTAGCCGGAGAGGGGCGCATCGCCGTCGGCGATCGCCGACCAGCGGGACAGCAGCAGGGCGCCGACGACGAGGCTGCCCGCGCAGACCGCGATGCGGAACTGGACCAGGGCGATCGTCTCACCCAGGGGAGACGCGTTCGCCGTCCGGTAGCCGTGTACGGCGGAGATCAGGCGCCACAGCGTCAGGGCCAGCCCGGCCAGACCCACGCCGACCAGGACGTGCAGCCCGGTGCCCTCGGCGAAGTACTCCTGCAGATCCTTCGTGGACGGGAAGGAGCCCACCGCCAGATACACCAGGGAGGGGATGGCCAACAGCAGGCTGAGTACCAGGAGCACCTTCTCGTGCCCCGGAAGGCGGGGACGCTGCTCCCGAGCCCGGCGCCACAGCTGCCGGAAGGTCACACCACGCCATACCTCCTGGCTATGGGTCGCATCCATTTGTCGGGTCTGCCGGGCGACCGACTCGCGCAGCGGCTCCAGCTTCTCCGCACGGGCCCGGGGGTGGGCTGCGGCGTACAGCAGCGCTCTGCGCTGCCGGGCGTAGCCCAGGGCGATGATCCAGGTGACTGGAAGACGCAGCAGGGCGTACCTGAAGAGGGCTTCCGGGGCGGTCCGGCCCTGGAGTTCGGCAGCTAGCGCGACATCAGGCTCGCGCCGTCGGCCTAGGCGGGACCGGCGCATATCCCAAATCCACGCAGCGGCAAGGCAACCCAGGATGATCCATAGGCCCCAGTCCCCGGCCAGCTTCTCCCGCCACTCCATCACGGTGTGGTCGCCCGGGAAGGCCGCGGCGTAATTGGTCACCCAGTGGATCGCCACTGCCCCGGCCATCGGCACCAGCGCCGCGAACCGGGTCAGCGCGCGGGAACCACACCACAGCAGGCCCACCGCCAGCCCGCCGAGCGCGCTGGCGAAGATGTGCACCTCATAGGGGAGTACCGGCCCCCCGACTTCGACGGCGCCGGTCGGTGAGGGAAACCAACTGCCGACGATCTGTCCGGGGCCGGGAACGTACGGAGGGTCGACCAGTCCCTCTGCGATCTGCCAGCCCCCCTCAGTGAAGGGAACGGCCTTACTCCCGGACTCGGCATACATCAGAAGCTTTTCCAGCAGACCGAAGCCCGCCCCGGCAGCGCCGCCCAGCACCACGAAGTCCGCCAGACCCCACTGCATCCGCCCGCGCAGCGCCCACCCGGCGACCAGGAGCGGTGTGACCTTGATCAGCTCCTCCACCACCGGAGCCGTCGTCCACGACACCACATCCATGACGGCCGCCAGTGACTTCTCCCTCGCGGTCGCCAACTGACGGGCCACCAGAAGTTCAAGCAGCATCGAGAGCACACCGCAGCCGTACGCGCCCACCCCGAAGGCGAGGAACACCGTCGGCCACCGCACCGTCCGCACCGGCCAGGACAGCAACAACAGCTGCAGCACAGCCCATACCGACGCAGCAGCCATCCAGAACGCCACGCCCTGCAACCCCCTCCAACAGTGCCATTGATCCGTCACGCTAAGTCGAGCGGTTGTTACGCACAAGGGGCCGCATTGGGCACGCAGCACATGGTGCCTCGATCTTCGCACTCGGCAGGGTCAGAGAGATGACCTTGGAGGAGACTTGGCTGGCGGTCCGCGCGCACGCGGAGGCCGAGGACGGCGAGGTACTCTTCGCCGACCAGGTGGGTACCCGCTGACCAGGTCACCGACCGCGCCTGGGGCGCCAGGGGGTGTACTCCGGCCGTCCGCCACACAGACAAGCGCTTCTCCGTCAGCGCGATGTCCGAGAGCAGCGCGAAGAGCCGGATGCACTTCATGGTCTTCACCGAGACCTTCGAGGGTGACGTCATGTGCCGCTTCCTGGAGCGGCTCGCGGGGGTACTTCGGCGGGAAGGTGTACTTCGTCATGGACTCCAGGGTGACGCCGCGGCAGAGCCGGTCGGACAGGAGGCTCAGACCGTCGCCGGGAATCGCCTTTTCGGCGAACGCGGAGGGGCCGGCGGCGTGCAGACTGCCGCCGCAGGCGAGGAGGAACTTGATCTGTCTGATCTTCGTCCTCGCGTACACCCGCGGTGGGCGGATCGGGGAGAGCGTGAGCGTCCACTGGCACGGGAAGTCGATGTCGCCGATCGGGGCCGTGATCTCGACTGTTGGGGTTGACCTGGTCGGGCTCGAACGGGCTGATGGCTAATCGGCCGTCGCGAACGGCGATGGTGATCTCAAGGCCAGTGAGAAGGGCTACCCGGAGCGCTCCGCGTCAGTCCTCCGCTGATCTGCGGGCGTTCGAGCCGAGGGGTGCAGCGGTTGCAGTGGCTGGTCGGCATGTTCCCGGATCCCGATCACCCTCCGGAGGGCAAGCTGTTTCTGATCCCGGTTTCGAGGGTTCGAGAAGATCTATGCTGTGGCCCCCAGGTGAAGCTCGGCCTAGTGCGATGGTCTCCCACGAGAGAGAATTCGGACTTCCCGATTGGACGCGCAGCAGGTCGTGCGCGCTGGCAGCGGCGTCGAGCTGAAGCGTGTGGGTGGCGGGAGGCGGGCCCCGTGAGCCCACGTTCCTCGTCAGGCCAGCAGTCGGCAGGCGCAGACGCCCTTGGTCTGGCACCCGTCCTGGCACACCACATTCTGCACCGCCTCCCCCGAGGGGCGGACTGACCACCGAGATGTCTTCGCCAGGCATCGACCAGACCACCGTGAACGATGGCACCTCTCGTTGTCGGTGGTGCCGTTTATCTTGTTTACACCTGAAGTAGCAGTACTGACTGTGTATTTCAGGGAGACATGGTCGCAGGAAGCTCGAAAGCGGGGCGGCAATGATGCAATGGGACAGCAGCCGACTGGATCCGGACGACCTGATCAGGGACCGCGAGGTCGACAACGCCCAGGACGACCGGCTGGCTCACAGGCACATCGCCGACCAGCTTCGCGACGTGGTGCTTTCAGTCCCCACACCGACCAACATCGCTGTGTGGGGTCCCTGGGGCTCCGGCAAGTCGGGCGTAGCCAATCTGCTGAAGGAGCTGCTCGAGCAGCGGCGGGGTGTGCGGTTCGTGCGCTTTGATGCCTTCAAGTATGCGGAGAACCCGCTGCGCAGGAACTTCATCGTTGCGGTTGCCACGGCCCTGGGGGACAAGGACCCGAAGTTCCACGACGGGCTGTACGGTGGCCGGGTCGCCGTGAAGCTTCAGTTCGAGAAGAGCGACGTGTGGCGCCTGTTGAAGATGTTCGGCCTGACGTTCGGAGCTGTGGTCGCCTTCTTCGGGGCCGCCATGGCGCTTTTCGCTTGGTTGCACGGAGGGGCTTTCCGGCCCACGTTCGCGAACATGGCGGCCGGAGCACTGAAGGCGGGCATCGCGCCGGCAGCCCTGCTGACGTCCTTGATGCTCCTCGTCTCGCGCACCCTCACGCGCGAGCACAA
Organism: Streptomyces sp. NPDC021115; assembly: GCF_044333065.1. NCBI lineage: Bacteria > Bacillati > Actinomycetota > Actinomycetes > Kitasatosporales > Streptomycetaceae > Streptomyces > Streptomyces sp. NPDC021115. Next base: position 35,825 of record NZ_JBIRQF010000025.1, on the reverse strand, counting down.
AACGGAAGCCGCAGACAGTGACGAGCAGTTCGAGAAGCTCTTCTGCGACCTGATTGCACGTTCTCGCGAAGAGCGGCTCGTCGTGTTCGTGGATGAGCTGGACCGGTGTAATCCCCCCGACGTCGTGGCAACGTTGGACGCCCTGCGCACGTTCTTGGGAGCTGGCGGTTGCGTCTTCGTCGTCGCCGCCGACCAGCAGGTTCTGGAAGAGGCTCGACAAGGTATTCCAGTACCAAATCAGCCTCCCACCGCTATTGGTGCCGAAGGTGACCAGCTTCGCTGCCGATCTGGTGCGCGGGCGGAGCGGCGTCTGGGCAGCGATAAACATCAACCTGGTGGTGAGTGTCCTCGTACCCTCCCATGTGCGCAGTCCCCGCCGGGTCAAGTCGCTACTGAACACGTTCGTGCTGACGTACCGGCTGGCTCAGCGACGGGCCGCCGACGGGCTGCTGGAGACTGATCCGTCAACGCGTGCCGAGGAGATCGCGAAACTGGTCTGCCTGCGGGTGGAGTTCCCCCTGTTCGCCAGGGATCTGCTGCTGGACCACCGCCTGTGCGAATGCGTACTGGCGCTAGACGCAGATCCCAACGCCCATCTGGCCCTCCATGTTCAAGAAAAAGTCAGGGAGGCCGCGCGCAGGTATGCGAACCTCGACGCTCCCGTCGACCACCATCTCAGCGAGCCTGAGGACCTTGATGACGAGGACGATGAGGTGAAGGCGTCCGACGATCAAAGGCATCACGGTCAGCAACTCGTGTCCTACCTCAAACGGACAAGGAAAGTGTCAGGCCCGAGCCGTGACCTGATCTTCATGGAGACCAGCGGCAGCGTCTTCGGGCTGCCAGCCGTTGTGGCCGAGACCCTGGAGCAACAGGCACAGAACGGCGAGCTGGACGCCGTACTGTCTTCCGTCGAGAGCCTGCCCGCCGAAGAACGCTCAGCTGCGCTGGCTCTGCTGACACAGCAGACACGGGACGCGATCGGTGTGGAAGAGGAAAACGTCGCCTACGCCGTCCTGGCTGTCTGCGGGGACCCAGACATCTCTCTGGCCGGCACGGCGGACACAGCGGTCGAGACTCTCACACCGATTCTGACGAGCTCCTCCCACCAACTGCCGGACGATGTACTGGCCGGATCCTGGCGGCTGGCACTAGCGAGTGACCGTCCGGCAGCTCTTGAGATGCGCACGATTCTCCTCAGGCACCCTTCAGTCAGTGAGAGCGCTTCGGCGGCCGCCATGGTGGTGCGCCATGTCGAGCCGGCCATGGCGGCGGGCTCAGACCTCGTACAAGAGCTGGTGTCCCGTCATCTGCTGGGCGACGAGGAGGATATGGCGGACATGCTTGCCAAGCTCTCGGCCCCGGATGCTGAGATCCTCATGCCGCGGGTCGGCCCTCATGTCGCGAAAGCGCTCCGAGCGGTGATCGAGGAGCACGAAGAATGGACGAAAGCGCAAGCTCAGCCGGGAGTCGTCGCGTCGGAACCTTTGCCGGAGCCGAGATCTCCTGCCGATGCGCTGCGCAGATTGGATGAGCTTCTGGGGCACTGGTGCGAGGGGAGCCCGGGAGCAACCCATGCCGTTGTGGGAATGCTGTTGGCAACAGACAGCAACCTTGGTCGGGACATCGTGGAGCAGCACGCGACCGCGATTCCCACAGTGCGGGAGACTGCCCTGGCACAGGCGGTGCTGACCAGCGCCCGGCGACGTTCGTCCTACTTGTGGCCGACGTGGCTGGGGCTGCTGGACCCGCGGTCATCCATCGACGACATGACCGTGCACTTTCACACCCTCCTGGAGGACTTTTGGGCGAGTGTGAGCAAGCCTGAAAAGGCCCTGGAACCCGATGCGGTTGGGCGCGTTGCGGACAGCTTCATGCGGATCTTCGACCACCAGCCCCCAGGGCGGCATCCGCACATCACACCTGCTGTCCTGCCATCGCTGTCCTGCCCTTCCAGCGATGAGGAAGCCGCCGAGCAACTGCGGCTGCTCGGTGTGCTCCAGCCGCTGGAGAACAGCGGTCTATTGAAGCGCACGGACTTTGTCCCCCATCAAGTGGCGGTGCTCAGCGAGTTGCTCGCCGATGGGGACGACCTCGCCATTACGCACGACAGCGCGATTTTGGCCTACGTCGAGTCGGTCATGACGGACTGCCTGCGCGGGCTGGGATCTCCCGGGTCGGCACCGCTGAGTACGCAGGAGGCGCATGCTCTGGTGGGCACCCTCGATGGCTGCGCCTGGCTCCCGGAACCCGAGCACATCCGACTACGGGTCCACGCGCACCATCTGCTGCTGGCGGGCGGCATCGACAGAGGAGGTCTTCAGGCATTGCCGTCGGCAGCGACCATGGCCGACTACGCTCGCAGCCACCGCAACCGTGTCGGCGAAACGCTGGCCGCGTGGATCGCACTGGAAGAACCATCGGTATCGGAGCTGCTCGCGGCCGTCTCGGAAGGTCTGCGGCAACAGTCGCCGTTGCAGACCGACGTGGTGCTGTTGCAGGCAGTGGCCTCGCGGCTAGCCACTCTGTCCTCGCAGGACCAGGCCGGCTTCTGGAAGGATCTGCTGGGAGGCCCCAGTACACGTCTGCCGGACCAGACGCTGATCCTGGCCGGATGGCCGTCGCTACCAAATGCGCTCGTGGCGGAACTGTTGATCGACAGGTATGCCCGAACATCCAAGAATCCCGACCGCCGCGCGGTTCTCGACCTGTGGAAGGCCGCGGGCGTCACGCATATAGCCGCCCGCCGCGACCTGATCCAGGCAATCCTCCTCCCCATGCTCGAGGCCAATCAGGGAGCCGCCGAACTCGCCGTCCTCTATCTGCCACAGCTGATGGAATCCGTACCCCGAGGCATGCGGACCACCGTGCGTGAGACCGTCGAAGCTGCCGTCAAGAAGTGGAGGAACTTCGAAGACCGCGGCATCAAGGCGCTGAAGGCTGTCGGCTACTCCGAGGAGCGCACCGGCCTGCTGGGACTGCGCGCACGCATCAGCCGCAGCAACGACGACTGAGGTGCCGACGGAGCCTGTCGCGCCCAAGGCCATGTCGTACAGATCGGGCGAGGTTTTGCCCTCCCCCGGGGCACCGTTTGCCACCGGGGGCAATGCGCTGGGGTTGGGGTGATGGGCGTCAGGCTAAAGCGGACGGTGGCCGTCGCCGGCGATGCTCTCGGGGGCTGGCCAAGAGGGTTAGGGAGTGCGATATTCACCGCTGCACTTCGGGCCGCCAGCGGGCACTCGTTGAGCGTCCCGCTCAGGATCGTGTCCGCACAAGATCGACACGTCTGCTTGTGTCGGGGGCGTTCGCTTCTGGGCTTCGGATCGTGCCTGGCCCCGGCCCGGTGACGGTGAGTGCGTGGCGGCCGCGCGGCGGGCAGATGCGCTCCCGGACGGTTCACGGATATTCCCGCTGCTGGCGTCTCGTTGGCATTTCCTCCTTCTTCTGGTGGGTTCTTGTCGGATGTTGCCAAGAGGTGCATGATGGAAGTGGAAGCGAAGCTGGCTTATGGAGGCATTATCGTGGGGACCATTTGGGGACCACACGGTGTGCGCGACCCCGCACAACTTAGGCGTTACCGTACGTACTTCGCGTGCGAAAAGCGCTGCAATTCGGGGGAATTCGGTGTTCGCACTTGCTGGGGCTCAAGGGGTCGCAGGTTCAAATCCTGTCGTCCCGACCAGCGTTTTCGCAGGTCGGAGGCCGTTTCCTCGAAGTGAGGAAGCGGCCTTTCTGGCGTTTTGTCGGCTTGTGGTCGCAAGGTGGTCGCATGCGCCCGAGCGTTTCGGGGCCGGGCTGCTGTAACTCGTGGCTTCTGTGGGCCGCCTGATGATGGTCACCTGGTTGTGTCGTTTCGGGATGTGGTCGCAGGGTGGTCGCGGGGCCGGTATGGGGCGTGGGGGAGTGGTCGGCCGGGCGGCCTGGGTGAGGGTTTTGTCGATGGCGTCGACTGCTTCGCGTGCTGCTTGCGCGGTGAGGTGGCTGTAGATGTTCGCGGTGGTGGACAGTGTCGAGTGGCGCAGGGTTTTCGAGACCACGGTCAGTGGGACGCCGGCGTTGATCGCGATGGTGGCCGCGAGGTGGCGGAGGTCGTGAAGTGTTGTGCGCGGGACGCGGGCTTCTCGGCACAGTAGGTGGAAGCGGTTGAGTGCGTATTGCGGGTGGAGCGGCCTGCCGTCGGGGCGGTGGAAGACGAAGTCGCCCCGGAGTCCCTGCGCCGTCGAGGCGCACTTGTCCCGGGCGCGGTGGCGGAGGACGGTGGCGACGCGGTCGGAGATGGCGACCCAGTTCTTGCTGCCGCGGGTCTCGGGTGTGGTCAGTGCGAGCTGGTTGTTGTCGATCGCGGAGAGCGTGCGGTGTATATAGAGGACGCGCTCGTCGAGGTGGATGTCCTCCCAGCGCAGTCCGAGGGCTTCTCCCTTGCGGATGCCGGTGCCGATCAGCAGCTCGGCCAGGTCGGCCATGAGCGGGTCGGCCGTATGGCTGTACTGGAGGAAGGCGAGGGCTTCCTGGACGGTCCAGATGTGGCGTTCGGCCGCTGCGGGGCGGGGGATGATCGTGGGCCGGGCGGGATTGCGGTCGAGGCGGTGGTGTCTGACGGCTTCGCCGAGCGCGCTGGAGAGGGTGGCCAGGATCCGGTGAACGGTGACCGGCCCGCGGCCGTGGGCGAACTGGTTCCGCACGAAGGCGGCGATGTGTGCGTAGCCGAGGTCGTCGAGCTTGATGTGTCCGAGAGCGGGGGCGAGGTCGGCCCGGACGTAGGCGCGGTAGCGGGCCATCGTGGTCGGCTTCAAAGTCATGGCCTTGGCCTGGAGCCAGGCCGTCAGGTAGTCGCCGACCGTTTGGTTCGGATCGGCGAAGAACCCATCCCCGTCGCTGGCGACCAGCCGCAGCAGGGCATCCGAGGCATCGTTCTGCGTGAGGAAGCCGCCGCGGCGAACGGTACGACGGTGATGAGCGGGAGAGGGAAGATCGACGGCAAAGGTCCAGGTGCCGTGACCAGACTCCTCGGGAAGCCGTGGGCAGCGAGAGCCAAGCTGCTTGTCCCGCTGGTCCCGGCAGCCGCACCGGCGGTAGACGCGCCCGCGAGCCGTGGCGGAGCGCATGGTGATCGCTTCCAAAAGTTGCACATTGAACCGCTACGACCATTGTCGCGCACGGCCTGGGAAATCCTGCGACCACATGCGACCACAACGGCATCTGTAGTCCTCCTGACCTGCGGCGATCCCTTGGTGGAGCGACAAGTGCGGTGGCAGATGCGTGTCGACAGTAAGGGAAATAATGTGCCAAGCGGCCAGTATCAGCCCATGTGGCGGGGAGGGAGAAGAGGTCAGAGCTGTTCGTCAGGGAGGTGCGGTGCGGCGTCGACGACGGCGTGCACGACTCCGGCCACGAGCTGCCGGTTGAGGGGGGCGGTGTCGAAGCGGCTGTGCATGGGCCAGCCCTCGATCAGGGCGTCGAGGGCCCGGGCCACTCCGGGAGTGAAGTGCAGGGCGAGGCTCTCCCGGCTGCGCGCCAGCCAGGAGCGGGTGGTCGCGGCCACCGCGGTGTTGTGGTTGGCGTAGGCGTACATCTCGAAGATGAGCGTCATGTCGCGGTCGGTGGCGTAGGCCGGCCCGCAGATCAGCTCGACCACGGCTGCCTCGGCCTCGGCGACCGACCCGGCGCCGTGCACGGTGCGGCGATAGAGCTGGGACATTGTGTCGGAGAGGCGGGCGAACGCCAGCGCCAGCAGCTCGTCCATGCCGTCGAAGTAGTACGTCAGCGAGCCCAGGGGGACGCCGGCCCGTGAAGCGATCTTGCGATGGGTCGTCTTGTGCACACCGCCCTCGGCGATGACATCGAGTGCGGCATCGAGAATCCGGTCCCTGCGCCCGGGGTCGTTCGGGATCTCGCGCCGTGTGCCGCTCACGGCCCCCAATGTGTCACAACGCGACTCCACCCAAGTGTGTACGATCGTACAGACTTCTGTGTTCGGTCATCCACTGGAGGCATGCCCCGTGACTGTCAGCCTCGGCCGACGTCGGACCGCCACGTTCGCCCTGTTCTTCCTGCCCGGCCTGGCCATGGCGTCCTGGGTGACGCGCACCCCCGACGTGCGCGACCTGCTCGGAGCCTCCACCGGACGCATGGGCCTGGTCCTGTTCGGGCTCTCGGTCGGGTCCATGGTGGGCATCCTGTGCTCGGGACCGCTGGTGGCCCGCTGGGGTGCCCGGCCCGTCATCGCGGCCGGAACGCTCGCGACCGCCGCGGGATCCGCCGTCATCGGCCTGGGGGCCGCGGCGGGCGCGGACGCGGTCGCGGCCCTCGGGCTCGGACTCATCGGCCTCGGCATGGGCGGCGGCGAGGTGGCCCTCAACATCGAAGGGGCTGAGGTGGAACGGCTGCTCGGCCGGTCCACCCTCCCCGCGATGCACGGCTTCTACAGTCTCGGGACGGTGGTCGGCGCGGTCGGCGGCATGACCCTGACCGCCATCTCGTTCCCCGTCCTGTGGCATCTCGCCATCGTCACCGCCGTGGTCCTGGCCTTACTGGTGCCGATGATCCGGTACGTTCCCGCCGGGGTGGGCCGACGAACCGGCAACGGCAACGACGGCGCCACGCACGCACAGACTTCCGCCCGCCCCGCAGTGTGGCGGGAACCGAGGCTGCTGCTCATCGGCGGCATCATCCTCGCCCTCGCCATGGCCGAGGGAACGGCGAACGACTGGCTGCCGCTGGTCATGGTCGACGGCCATGGCTTCGACCCCGCGCTCGGATCGGGCGTGTACGCGGTTTTCGCCGCCTCGATGACCATCGGCCGCTTCGCGGGCGGCCGGTTCGTCGACCGCTACGGACGCGCGGCCGCCCTGTGTGCCAGCGCGGTCGTCGGCGCCGTCGGCATCGCCCTCGTGATCCTGGTCGACAACCAGGCCGTCGCGGCGACAGCCGCCGTCCTGTGGGGCATCGGCGCGTCCCTGGGCTTCCCCGTCGCGCTGTCCGCGGCCGGCGACTCCGGCGACAACTCCGCCGCAAGGGTCTCCCTCGCCGCCACCCTCGGCTACGTCGCCTTCCTCGTGGGTCCGCCCTCACTCGGCCATCTCGGCGAGCAATTCGGACTCCGCAACGCCCTGTTCCTGGTCCTGATACTCGTGGTGGCCGCATCCCTCGCCACCCCCGCCGCCCGTACGGCCCACCCCGCACGCACTCCGTGAACGGCGTCGGCGAACGGACGGCACCACGCGAGGGGCGGCGCCCCGTGCAGCCGGGGCACCGGCTGCACGGGGCGTGCGATCCGGGCGCGGGTCATCTCAGAGGTGCTGTTCGGTGGCCCTGGCCCGCTGGTACTCGTCCTGCGGTGCAAGAAGCGAGAACAGCCGTCGCCGACACTGGGGAACGACGGCCGGTAGTGCCACCGGCCGCTGCATGCGCCCCTCGCCGACTCTGGCTGAGCTCATTACGGGCTGCGCTCGGCGATGCTGGCGGTTCTCGCGTCGCCTCGGCCGTCGTTATCGCGCCCGCTGCCAGAGCCCGCCCCCACTCCGGAAACCGCGCGCCCTGACTACGCCGCCCACGGGCCGGTGGGCCGTAGCTCGGATGTTGGCTGTGGTGGAGATCGTGGAGTGGCGCAGGGTTTTCGACACGATGGTCAGCTCGACGCCGTGGGTCAGTGCCAGCGTTGCGGCGAGGTGGCGGAGGTCGTGGACGCTGGTGCGCGGAACGCCTGCTTGGCGGGCGAGGTAGTGGAAGTGGTTGAGGACGTACTCCGGGTGCAGTGGGCGTCCGTCTTCGCGGTGGAAGACGGATCCGCCTCCCGGGTCGTTGGGCGTGTAGTAGTGAGTTTTGCGGCGGGTGAGGATGGCGTGGACGCGGGGTGACAGGGCGACCCAGTCGCTGCTCTTCGGGTCTACGAGCGGGTCAGTGCGAGCTTGTTGTTGTCGATCGCCGAGAGGGTCCAGCGGACGTAGACGGTGTGTGCGTCGAGGTGGACGTGGTCCCGGTGCAGGCCGAGGGCTTCGCCCTCGCGGAGGCCGGTGCCGAAGAGGAACTCGATCAGGTCGGCGAAATCCGGATCGTTGGCGTGGCAGTGGTGCAGGAAGCGGATCACCGGCGGCATCGTCGGGGGCGCCGAGGTGGCCGATCGGATCGCGGGCGAGATCGCGGACTGGCAGGAGCGAGGTGTGCCCGCCGGAGACGATCAGTGTCATGCAGGGGTCGGGCAGCGGGTCGTGCTCCAGGGGGTCGGCGGCGACGTGACCGGCGAGGGATGCGGCACGCGCTCAGAAGGATGGGCCGGAGACAAGGAGTGGCCAGGTCACGGCGGCCATCTCGGCAGGGGTCCGGGGGCAGCCGCGCTCGAGCCAGTCGGTGGCCACGCCGAGGAGCGCTCCGGCGGTGAACGCGGCGGGCACGTCGTGCGGGATGTCGGTCGACGAGACGCTGTCCGGCGGGGCGCCGGTCTTCAGGCGTACGGCGACGTGGACGGTGGCGGCGATGCGGCTGCGGATGTGGTCGATGACGCGGGCGCTGCCCTGGGGTCCCAGCAGGCTGCGGTAGAGGCCGGCGTGGTCGCCGAGGGTTTCGAAGAAGGCGATCAGGGGCCGGGCGGGGTCTGCGTCCGGGTCCGCCTCGGTGGGGTCGAGGACGGGGAGGGACTCGATGAGGTTGTCGATCGTCGAGGTGCAGGCCGCCTCGGCCAGTTCGTGCACGTCCCGGTAGTGGTCGTAGAAGGTCGTGCGGTTCACCCCGGCCTGTTCGGCCACGTCCGCGACGCTGATCTGCCCCAGGTCCCGTTCCTCGACGAGTTGGATCAGCGCTCCCTGCAGGGCCGCGTGAGTGCGGCGCACGCGGCGGTCGCCGGACGGGGTGCCCTGTCTCGTCGTGACCATGGGCTCCACCTTACCTAACCGACACATGTTGGATTACCGACGAGTGTCGGTTAACTTGTCTCTCGGGGGGCTTCCACTCGATCCGCAGAGAGAACCCGACATGAAGATCACCATCGATGAACCCAAGTGCGTGGCCTCCGGGCAGTGCGTCCTGATCGCGCCCGAAGCTTTCGACCAGCGCGACGAGGACGGCATGGTCGTACTGCTCACCGAGGCACCTGAGCCAGATCTGCACCAGGCTGTCCGCGAGTCGGCCCTGGCCTGTCCCGCCGCCGCCATCCACGTGGCGGAGTCGTGAACCGGATCGTGCTGGTCGGTGCGTCGGCCGGCGGACTGTCCGCGGCGGAAGCGCTGCGCAGGAGCGGCTACCAAGGGGTGATCACGCTCGTGGGAGACGAGCGGCGACTTCCCTACGACCGTCCGCCGTTGTCGAAGCAGATACTCACGGGGGAGTGGGAGCCGGACCGGCTCGCTCTGCGTGGACAGGCGGCCATCGATGCCCTGGATCTGGACCTGCGGCTGGGAGTCGGCGCGGCCGGGTTGGACAGCGCCGCGCGGACCCTGCTGCTGGCGGACGGCACTGAACTGCCGTACGACTCACTGGTCGTGGCGACCGGTGTACGGGCTCGTCGGCTGCCCGGTACCGACGAGGGCGTAGCCGGGGTGCACACTCTGCGCACCGTGGCCGACGCGCTGGTGCTGAAGGCGCGACTGCGCCCGGGGCGGCGGCTGGTGATTGTCGGTGCCGGGTTCCTCGGTGCCGAAGTGGCCGCCGTCGCGCGGGGGCTCGGAGTGGACGTGACGTTGCTGGAAGCGGATCCCGTTCCGCTGGCACAGGCCGTCGGCGAGGAGGCCGGGCAGTTCCTGTCGCGGCTCCATCGCGACCACGGCGTGCGGTTGCGCACCGGCGCCATGGTGGCCGACGTGCTCGAGTCCGGTGGCGAGGTCACCGGTGTCGCCCTGGCCGACGGGGACGTACTGCCGGCCAACGACGTGCTGGTCGCCATCGGCTCGGTGCCCAACACCGAATGGCTGGCCGGCAGCGGGCTCACACTCGGCGCCGGGCTCGTCTGCGACCGCTACAGCGCGGCCGCGCCCGATGTGTACGGCGTCGGGGACGTGGCGAGCTGGCACAACCCGCTGTTCGGTACGACGATGCGCGTCGAGCACCGCACCAACGCCGGTGAGCAGGCCCTCACCGTCGCCCACAACCTGCTCGCCCCGCACGCCCGGCGGCCGTTCGCGCCCGTGCCGTACTTCTGGTCCGACCAGTACGGCACCAGGGGCCAGGCATACGGGTACCTGCGCGACCACGACGAAGCGCTCGCCCTGGAGAGCAATGTGACGGAGCGCCGGCTCCTGGTGGTCTACCGCCGCGCGGACCGGCTCACCGGCGTGCTCGCCTTGGGCAAGCCGCCCAAGGCCCTGCGCTCCTGGCGGGCCCTGATCGCCTCCGGCGCCGCCTGGGACACGGCCGTCTCCGACACGGCCGCTGCGTGACACCCCTGTTCCCTTCGAGTGATCCATTTCAAGGAGTGATCCATGACCACGGCGACCGACGCGACTGGCCCCATCGACCACACCGGGCTGCCGCCGTACCCCGGCGTGCGATCCGGGCGCTGTCCCTTCGATCCACCGGCCGAGTACGCCGACTGGCGCACGGACGAGGGCCTGCGGCGGGTGCTGTGGCGCGGCCGCCCGATGTGGATCGCGACCCGGTTCGACGACATCCGGGCCGCCCTCGGCGACCCGCGGCTCAGCGCGGACGACCGCACGCCCGGCTTTCCCATCTCCAGCTCCTCCGGCCCGGACGTGGCCCAGGCATTCATACGGATGGACGACCCGGAACACATCCGCCTGCGCCGGATGCTCACCGGCGAGTTCACCGTCAAGCAGATGGAGCGGTTGCGCCCGCTGATCCAGGAGCAGGTCGACCACTTCCTGGAGCAGATGATCGGCCAGGGACAACCGGCGGATCTGGTGAGCGCCTACGCCTTCCCGATCCCGTCCATAGTGATCTCGCTGCTGCTCGGTGTGCCGTACGAGGACCACGCCTTCTTCCAGGAGCACAGCGCCACCATCGTCACGGCCGACGCCACGGAGGAGGAACGGCGGACCGCCTCCGCGGCGCTGGCCGGCTATCTGTACGAGCTGGTGGCACGCAAGGAGCGCGAGCCCGCAGACGACCTGATCAGCCGACAGCTACAGCGGGTCGCCGCGGGCGAGATCGGCCGCGAGACCGTGGTGGTCAACGGGATCACGCTGCTCGTCGCCGGGCACGAGACCACGGCCAACATGATCGCCCTCGGCACCCTGGCCCTGCTGGAGAACCCGGAGCAGCTCGACCGCTTCCGCGGCACCGACGACCCGGCCGTCGTGGCGAACGCGGTCGAGGAGCTGCTGCGCTATCTGACCATCGTCCAGGACGGGGTGCTTCGCGTCGCCACCGAGGACATCACCCTCGGCGGGCAGCTCGTCCGAGCCGGTGAAGCCGTACTCATGAGCCTGCCCGCCGGAAACCGCGACACGGCCTTCTCCGCCGACCCCGACACCTTCGACCCCGACCGCAACACGCGCGGCCACCTCGCCTTCGGCTACGGCACCCACCAGTGCCTCGGCCAGCCCCTGGCCCGCGTGGAACTGCAGATCGCACTGCCCGCCCTGCTGCGCAGACTGCCCGGCCTGCGGCTGGCACAGCCGCTGGAACAGATCACCTTCCGGAACAACACCATCACCTACGGCCCTCACCGGCTGCCGGTCGCCTGGTGACCATCCCGGCCTCACCACAGCAGAGCACCGCAATTCCACCCATTCAACGATCACTACATAGAGAGTCAGGGGTACCCCTCATGGGCAAGCTGGACGGCAAGACCGCGGTCATCACCGGAGCAAGCAGCGGCATCGGCCTGGCGACCGCCAAGACGTTCGTCGCCGAAGGCGCGTACGTGTACATCACCGGCCGCCGCGCGGAGGAACTCGACCAGGCCCAGGACGAGATCGGCCGCAACGTCACGGGCGTGCAGGGAGACATCTCCCGCCTGGAGGACCTTGACCACCTCTGGCAGCGGGTCAAGGAGGAGAGGGGAGCCGTCGACGTCATCGTCGCCAACGCCGGCCATGGCGAGATGGCCACCCTGGCCCAGGCCACCCCCGAGTCCTTCGACAGGGTCTTCTCCGTCACCGCCCGGGGCACATTCTTCACCGTGCAGAAGGCGCTTCCGCTGCTCAACGACAACGGCTCGGTCGTCCTGATCTCTTCGGGCGGACACATGGTCGGCACGCCAGAGTTCACCGCCTACTACGGTGCCAAGGCCGCCGTGCGGTCTTTCGCCCGCACCTGGGCGAGCGAGCTCAAGGACCGCGGGATCCGGGTGAACACGGTCAGCCCGGGAGCCGTCGACACCCCCGCCTTCGACGGCCATGACGACCCGGAGGCCCTCCGCGCCGCCCTGGCCGCCATGGTCCCCATGGGCCGCATGGGCCTGCCCGAGGAGATCGCCGCAGCCGTGCTGTTCCTCGCCGCCGACGACAACCGCTACACCACCGGAGCCGACCTCGTCGTCGACGGCGGCCAGACCCAGCTCTGACACCCCGGCTACAGCACCCTGCGGGCGGGCGTCAGTTTATTCGGCCGAACCTTGCTGAGCGCGACGGCGATCCTGTTGGGCTCGTATTACCGCTGCCGACGTTTCTCTGGCACTTAGTTCTTTCTAGTGGGTTCTTGTTGGATGTTGCCAAGCGGTGCATGATGGAAGTGGCAGCGAAGCTGGCTTATGGAGGCATTATCGTGGGGACCAGTTGGGGACCACACGGTGTGCGCGACCCCGCACAACTCAGGTGTTACCGCACGTTTTTCGCATGCGGAAAGCGTCGTAATTCCGGGGAATTGGGCGTTCGCACTTCTGGGGGTCAAGGGGTCGCAGGTTCAAATCCTGTCGTCCCGACCAGCGTTTTCGCAGGTCGGAGGCCGTTTCTGCCGGAAGGCGGGGGCGGCCTTTTCCGTTGGTGGTCGTTGGGTGGTCGTAGATCGGGTACGGGCACGTTTCTGCCCCTGACTTTGTCTCATGCTGCTTGTGTGTACTGGTTGCTGTGAGGCTGGCTTCGCGGGGCGGGCGGGTTGGTGGTCGTTTTGTGGTCGTAGCGCTTTTCCTCGCGGTCGAGCTGCTGGGCGATGGCGTTGACGGCTTGGCGGGCTGCGGGTTTGGTGAGGTGGCCGTAGATGTTGGCCGTGGTGGAGATTGTGGAGTGGCGCAGGGATTTCGACACGATGGTCAGCTCGACGCCGTTGGTCAGTGCCAGCGTTGCGGCGAGGTGGCGGAGGTCGTGGACGCTGGTGCGCGGGACGCCTGCCTGGCGGGCTAGGTAGTGGAAGTGGTTCAGGACGTACTCCGGGTGCAGCGGGCGCCCGTCTTCGCGGTGGAAGACGAACCCGCCGCCAGGTTCGCTGGGCGCGTGGTGCTGGGTTCTGCGGCGGGTGAGGATGGCGTGGATACGGGGTGACAGGGCGACCCAGTCACTGCTCTTGCGGGTCTTCGGGCGGGGTCAGGACGAGCTTGTTGTTGTCGATCGCCGAGAGGGTCCAGCGCACGTAGATGGTGCGTGAGCCGAGGTGGACGTCGTCCCAGTGCAGGCCGAGGGCTTCGCCTTTGCGGAGGCCGGTGCCGATGAGGAACTCGATCAGGTCGGCGAAGGCCGGATCGCTGGTTCGGCAGTGGTGCAGGAAGCGGATCGCCTGGGGTGGGGTCCAGATGGTGCGCTCGCCGGAGGCTGGGCGGGGGATGACGGTGGGCCGGACGACGTTGGTGGGGAGTCGGTGCTGGCGGACGGCGTCGCCGATCGCGCTGGAGAGAGTGGCGAGGATGTGCCACACGGTGGGTTGTCCTCGGCCGGCGGCGAGCTGGGCCTGTACGTAGTGGTGGATGTGTTCGTAGGCGAGTTCGTCCAGGCGGATCGGGCCGAGGGCTGGGATCAGGTCGTGGTGGACGTAGTCGCGGTAGCGGACCCATGTGGTGGGCTTGAGTCGCAGCCGTTTGGCCGCGAGCCACTGGAGCAGGTAGTCGGCGACGGTCTGGTTCGGGTCGGCGCTGATGCCGATCCGGCGGCCGGCGCGGTAGCGGTGCAGGGCGGTGCGGGCGTCGTCCTCGGTGGGGAAGCCGCCCCGGCGCACGGTGCGGTTGTGCCCGCCGGGCTCGGTGGCGGGAAGGTCGACGGCGAAGGTCCGGGTCCCGTGGGCGGGGTCGGAGATCAGATGGGGGCAGTGGGCGCCGAGCTGGCGGCGCTGCTCGTCGCGGCAGCCGCAGCGGCGGTAGACGCGCCCCACGGTCTCGTGGGCGCGCATGACGATCACCTTCTACGGCGACATGGAATTGTTGCGGCATTTTCATTGTGAATCGCGACTGAGGAGGAAAGGAAATTCCTTACGACCACAATCCGACCACAATGGCTCTGATCCGCTGCCTGACCAGCGGCGATCCCTTTACTTTCCCGCCAAGTGCGGAGGTGTACGGAGATCTGCTGGGCATGATGTGACAGAAAAAATAGTGTGCCAAGTACTGTGTCGGATTCTATCCAGGGCAACCGTCGCCACGCACCTGACACTGCCCTCGCCGGAAACCTCATCCGTGCAGGTCACGCTGCGTGTTGATATCCATGGAGGATGCTGCCGAGGCGATCGTGTCGGGGTATGTCGAAGCGGGCTAACGCGTCGGGATCGTCGATCGGCGGGGGCAAGGGGGGTAGCGGCTTGGCGTTCGCGATGCCCTGTTTCCGGGCTCACTCGTCGTCACTCGGATCCGGTCGCCGGCAGGGTGATACCGCGCCGGGACAACCACTGCTCGCCCCACTCGTTCAGGCCGAGCAGCAGCGGTTCCAGCGACCGCGCCTCCTCGGTCAGGGAGTACTCGACGCGGGGAGGCACGACCGGGTAGACGGTGCGCTCCACAAGACCGTCTTCTTCGAGTTCACGGAGCTGCCTGGTCAGCGGTCGCGGGGCGATGCCGCGCATCTGGCGTTGCAGCTCGTTGAACCGCATGGTGCCGTCGAGCAGGTGGAACAGGATGACGCCTTTCCACTTGCCGCCAATGATCTTGACGGTTGCCTCCATCGCGCAACCAGGCAGGTCGTTGAACGGTCGTGTTCTCGGCATGGGGCCAGCACCTCAGATTCGTGATACCACCAGGGCAGCGGGGGTGCCCCCGTTGATTCTCCACCGGGTGCGGGCGAGGCCCGGGGTGGGGACGCTCCGCAGGTGCGCCCCCACCAGCCGGTGAACCACCAGCAAGCTCGCAGCAGTGGGCGGATTCGCTGCGGGGCCGGCTGCTGGGCCGGCCCCGCCGACCGGTCAGGACACGGTCGCGGCCAACGGCGCCGCAGGCAGTGGCGGCTGCGAACGCTGCCAGGCCGAGCCGTAGCGGGTGTACTGCAACGGCGGCTCGACCGGCGTGCGCAGTTCGTCGGCGGCCGTGCGCGCCCAGAACGGGTCCTTCAGCATTTCCCGGCCGAGCAGGACGATGTCCGCGCGGCCGTTCTGCAGAATCTCCTCGGCCTGGCGACCGCTCTCGATCAGGCCCACCGCACCGGTCTTGATACCGACCTCCCGCCGGATCAGATCGGCAGCGGGAACCTGGTAGTTCGGGTAGGAGGTGACCTTCACCGGAGCGATACCACCCGAGGAGGCGTCGATCAGATCGACGCCCTGGTCCTTCATCCAACGGCCGAAGACGACGAAGTCCTCCGGGGTGTTCCCGCCCTCGGCGTAATCCGTGGAGGAGATGCGCACGAACAGCGGGCCGTCCCATTCACCGCGCACGGCGTCGATGACTTCGCGCACGATTCGGTAGCGGTTCTCGTGGCTGCCGCCGTACTCGTCCGTGCGCTGGTTGGCCAGCGGGGAAAGGAACTCGTTGAGCAGGTAGCCGTGGGCCGTGTGCACCTCGATCACGTCGAACCCGGCCGCCTTCGCACGGACGGCGGCCTTGCGGAAGGACTCGACGACATCCTTGATGCCCTCGACCGTCAGCGCCTCCGGCACGCGTGAGTCGGGGCCGAAGGGGATCGCCGAAGGAGCCACCGGCGTGATGGAGTCGACGCCGAGCTGCCGGCCGGCGTGGCCGATCTGCGCGCCCGCCTTCGCCTCGAAGCCGTGGATTACCTCGACAACACGCGACAGTCCCTCGATGTGCTCGTCATCCCAGATTCCCAGGTCTCCCGGGCCGATCTGACCATCGGGCAGCACCGCCGTCGTCTCCAGCATCACCAGGCCGGCGCCGCCCAGGGCACGTGCGCCGTAGTGCACCAGGTGGAAGTCGGAGACGCGGCCGCCCGCGTCAGCCGAATGCATGCACATCGGGGACATCGCGATCCGGTTGCGGAATTCGATACCGCGGATCGTGATCGGCTCGTACAGCTTCGCGGACAAGAAAAATCTCCTATCTCAAGTCATGGATGGTGCGACGACTACGAGATTAGGAAGTTCTTCCGTAGTGCACCAGTACGCACTTTTTGTGAATGTACTACCAAAAATGTAAGTAAGTGTTCGGTGTGAGTAATGCGGGGGAGGTTCGACCGGACTCCGCTCCGAGTAGCGAGGTCTTGTCGTCACACGCTCTGTGTCGCGACGTGCTCGGTCGCGGAGGGTCAGCCGTGCAGCACGATCTTGCCGATCGCCTTGCCGGAGGCCACGAGTTCGTGTGCCTGGCGCAGGCTGTCCACGTTGATGCCGGTGATGGCCGTTCGCAGTGTCGTGCGCAAAGTTCCCGCGTCGACCAGTTCACTGGTCCGGTCGAGAATCTTTCCCTGTTCTGCCATGTCCGGCGTCTCGAACATGGCTCGTGTGAACATCATCTCCCAGTGCCACGCGATCGACTTCGTCTTGAGCGGCAGGATGTCCAGGCCCGGCGGCTCGTCGAGCGCCGCGATGTGACCGAACGGCGCGACGATCTCGGCGAAGGCGTCCACGTTGCCACGGGTTTGCGATGCCAGGACGTAGTGCACGCCACCTGCCGCGGCGGACGCGACCTCCTCGACCAGATGATGGTGGTCCACGACGTCGTCGGCGCCTTGCTCCAGCACCCATGCGCGGGACTCACTGCGCGACGCCGTCGCCAGTACTTCCAGGTTGGTGAGCTGTTTCGCGATCTGGACCGCGATCGAGCCGACCCCGCCCGCGCCGCCGAGCACCAGCAGTGTGCCGGCGCTGTCACCGTCAAGGCGGAAGTGGTCGAAGAGGACTTCCCAGGCCGTGAGCGTGGTGAGCGGGAGTGCGGCCGCCTCCGCAAAGGACAACGACCTCGGTTTCGACCCCACCACGCGTTCATCGACGGCGTGGTAGGTGGAGTTGCCGCCGTTCCGCGTGACATCACCGGCGTAGTAGACCTCGTCTCCGACGGCGAACCTCGTGACGTCCGGCCCGATCGCCGCGACCGTTCCGGATACGTCATAACCGAGGACCTTCGGCTCGTCGCGGCCGAGCCCCGTTCGGATCTTCGTGTCGACCGGGTTGACCGATACCGCCCGCACCCGCACCAGGAGATCCCGGGGCCGGAGCTCGGGCACCGGTACCTCCTGCTCGACGAACGCGTCCGCGTCACTGATCTCTCGTCCGCCCTGAGCGACGAGCGCGGTCATCTGGCTGGCCACGTCATTCTCCGTTTCTGTGCTTGGTACGCCGTTGGCTCCCGGCGGTGGCGCGTGGCGAAGCTATGCCAGCGGCAGTGGTTACCTGCAAGGGCGTAAAGTATCCATTGGATACCGTGGGCGATGTGGGATCGGAGGCTGAGGTTGTCGTCCGCTGCGAACTCGGAGCCGAGCAAGAGCCATGATGTCTACCAAGCGGACTGCCCTTGCCGGATGCTCCTGGACGTCGTCGCCAACAAGTGGTCGGCGCTCGCCATCGGAGCGCTTGAGTCCGGGCCTGCGCGGTTCGGCGCGCTGAAGCAACGCCTCAACGGGGTGACCCCGAAAGTCCTTACGGCGACCCTGCGTCGCCTCGAGGCGGCAGGGCTCGTCGATCGCGAGGTGTTCGCGGAAGTTCCTCTCCGTGTCGAGTACTCGCTCTCGCCGCTCGGCCGCTCGGCCGCGGAGCCACTCGCGGCGCTTCGCTCCTGGGCGGAGGACAGCCTCGACGGGACGTCGTCGACTCCGGACGCAGGGACCCGCTAGGCGCCACGGCGCAGCTGGTCACCTCGTGTGTGACGCGCCCTCGTGCCCCTTGGCCATGGCGCGCAGGCAGGCGTCGAGCAACCCTGGGAAACCGTGGTCGAGGTCCTCGCGGCGCAGAGCGTTCATTCGTGAGGTGCCGACGTAGTACTGACGGATGATCCCCGCGTCCCGCAGGACATTGAAGTGGTGGGTCGCAGTGGAGCGCGCGACAGGAAGATCGAACGAACCACAGCTGATATCAGCCGAAGCGGTGGCGAGCTGGTGGACGATGCTCCGCCTGACCGGGTCGGCGAGCGCCTCCAGTACTCCCTGAAGGCTCGCTTCCTCCGCCGCGGGCGCCGGGGGGATGCGGTTGCTGTAGCGCGTCATCCGTACTCCTGCGACCGGTGACAGTCCGGCGCTTCACTACTCATGCGCCATGATTCTACCCCCAGCGAATTTCGATTCTCATCGAAGTTTGACACTTCTCGTACTAGGGGTGTCCACTGGGGCTCAACCACAGGAGCGCTCGAGTGCGAGCGGCAATCCAGCACAGCGCCCGTGTTCACGTACGCGTCAACCGCCAACATCGCGTGGTCCCGCGCCGACACAAACCAACGAAGGAGTTCGCATGCCCAGGAACGTCCGCTTCCACCAGGTCGGCGGCCCGGAGGTCCTCAGCCTGGACGAAGTCACGGTCCCCCCGCCTGGAAAGGGAGAGGTCCGCATCCGCACAAAGGCCCTCGGTTTGAACCGAGCGGAAGCGATGTTCCGCACTGGCGAGTACGTCGTCGACCCTGTCCTCCCCTCGGGCGTCGGCTACGAGGCGTCCGGTGAGATCGAGGCCGTCGGCGCCGGAGTCGACGGCTTGGCCGTGGGCGATGCCGTCAGCGTCGTCCCTGCCTTCGCCATGACCGACTACGCCGTGCACGGCGAGCTGGTCATCGCGCCGGCTCACGCTGTGGTCAAGCATCCCGCCTCGCTGTCATGGGAGGAGGCTGCGGCGGTGTGGATGCAGTTCATCACCGCCTACGGCGGGCTGATCGACCTCGCCCAGCTGAAAGCCGGGGAGACCGTGCTGATCCAGGCCGCCTCCAGCAGCGTGGGGCAGGCCGCCATCCAGATCGCCCGCATGGTCGGTGCCCGACCCGTGGCCCTCACCCGGACAAGCGCGAAGCGCCGACCGCTCCTGGATGCCGGAGCGGACGAGGTCATCGCCACGGCGGAGGAAGACGTGGTGGCCCGGGTCCGGGAGCTTACCGAAGGCCACGGCGCCCGCGTCATCTTCGACCCGGTGGCCGGCCCGACGCTGACCGACCTGACCGCCGCGGCGGCACCCCACGCGATCATCATCATCTACGGCGCGCTGAGCCCCGAGACCACTCCCCTGTCCGTGATGGACGTTCTCGGCAAGCACCTCACCATCCGGGGGTACGAATTGTTCGAGATCACTCTCGACGACAAGCGACGCCAAGCGGCCATCGATTTCGTCCTTGACGGGCTGTCTCGCAAAGCCCTTCAACCGATGATCGACACCACCTTCCCGATAGACGACATCGTGGACGCCCACCTGTACCTCGAGGCCGGATCCCAGGTCGGCAAGGTGGTCGTAACGGTGCCGAGCTGAACTGGACGCTGACCGCGGCAACGGAGCCTGAAGCGTCACAGGCTCCCACTGACCTTTCCGATGCGTTGTCGGCCTTGTATCTGCGACCGGGGCGAGAGCCTGGCAGACATCCTCATCGCGGACGCAGGGACGGCCCGCGCCGAGCGCTGAGCCGCCCCGCCCTCGCCAACTCCTCGTCAAACCACCGGCGTTGTTCCGTCCGGTGATGCCCCACCTGAAAGAGAAGCACTGTGAGCACTCTGTTCGCCCCCCTCAAGCTGCGCTCCCTCGAGATACCCAATCGGGTCTGGTTGTCGCCGATGTGCATGTACTCCGCCGCTCCCGCGGGCCCGGAGACCGGCGTGCCGACCGACTTTCACCTCGCCCACCTGACCTCCCGGGCCGCCGGTGGGGCGGGGCTGGTCGTGGCCGAGGCGACCGGTGTCCGGCCGGACGGACGCATCAGCGCCTGGGACCTGGGCCTGTGGAACGACCGTCAGCAGGAGGCGTACATACGGGTCACCGAGGCCATCAAGGCGCACGGAGCCGTCCCGGCCATTCAGCTCGCCCACGCCGGCCGCAAAGCCTCAGTCGACAAGCCCTGGCTCTCCGACCGGTACGTACCCGAGAGCCAGGGCGGCTGGCAGACCGTGGCGCCCAGCCCCATCGCATACGACGGCCTGCCCGTCCCGCACGAACTGACCGTGAACGAGATCCAGCAGCTGGTGAGCGACTTCGCTGACTCCGCGCGGCGGGCGCTGGCCGCCGGGTTCCAGGTGGCGGAGGTCCACGGCGCCCACGGCTACCTGATCAACTCCTTCCTCTCCCCGGCCTCCAACCATCGCACCGACACCTACGGCGGTAGCTTCGAGAACCGCATCCGCTTCGCCCTGGAGGTTGTCGACGCCGTCCGCGCCGTGTGGCCCGAGGACCTGCCAGTCTTCTTCCGTACATCGGCCACCGACTGGCTCACCGAGAACCCCGAGGACGAGCGAGAGGGCTGGACCGGCGAGGACACCGTCCGCCTCGCCAAGGAACTTCAGGCCCACGGCGTCGACCTGCTCGACGTGTCCACGGGCGGCATGGTCCGCGACGCCAAGATCGCCGCCGGGCCGAGCTACCAGGTGCCCTTCGCCGCCCAGGCACGCCAGGCCACCGGTATCCCCACCGGTGCTGTCGGAATCATCACTGACCCCCACCAAGCCGAGGAGATCATCACCTCCGGGCGGGCCGACGCGGTACTGCTTGGCCGTGAACTGCTGCGCGACCCGTACTGGCCGCAGCACGCGGCCCTGGCCCTTGGCGACGAACCCCGTTGGCCGGACCAGTACGCCTACGTGGTCAAGCGTCGCAAGGGCTGAGCCCTTGGCGTGCTGCCCGAGCTGCGCGCCCGATACTGATCTCCCCAGAAGCCCCAGCGGTGAAGGGGCGCGGGGCCTTCCGGTGAGTTCCGCAGCGGAGCAGGCGATGGCGGACTCCGTTCCGAGTCAGAAGGGCTGTGCCGTCGGGCGGAGGAGTACCTCGTTGACGTCAACCGTCATGGGCTGGTTGATCGCGAACGCGATCGCGCCCGCCACCACGTCCGCTTCGATCGCGACGGCCCGGACCTTCGCTTCCTCGGCCCGGCTCTCGGCGTCACTGATTGTCGCGGCGAGATTGGACTGGACCGCTCCGGGCGAGATGATCGTGACTCGGATGGAGTCCCCGACCTCTTGGCGCAGCCCCTCGGACACCACGCGCACCGCAGCCTTCGTCGCGCAGTACACCGCGCTGTTGGGGGTGACCACGTGCCCCGCCACCGACGCGATGTTGACGAAGTGTCCGCTGTTCTGCGCCTGCATGACGGGGAGCGCGGCGCCGATGCCGTAGAGGACGCCCTTGAGGTTGATGTCGATCATCGCGTCCCACTCGTCGACCTTCAGTCGCTCGATGGGGGATAGGGGCATGATTCCGGCGTTGTTGACCAGCACGTCGAGTCGGCCGAATTCCTCCACGGTGCGGGCGACGAACGCCTCCACCTGCTTGCGGTCGGTGACGTCGACGGCGCACCACACCGCGGTGCCGCCTTCAGCCCGGATGTCGGACACGATCTTCTCGAGCTCGGGAATCGTGTGCTCCAGCGCACCGAGGATCACAAAGTTCCCTTGGGCGGCGAGGGCACGCGCCGTCGCTTCGCCGATACCGCTGCTCGCGCCTGTCACAGCGATGACCTTGCCTGCGTTGCGGACTGCCATGATTTCCTTCGCGTTGTGGGCTGAGGGTCTGATGAAGGGAGCTGCTTAGGACAGTCGGTGGTAGACGACGATCTCGGCCGGCCCTGCCAGCAGGGCGTCGAGCTTCTTGCTCGTGGCCGCTACGTGCTCGCTGCCGGCGTGGGCAGCGAGGGCTTCTGAGCTCTCCCAGCCGTCGAGGATGACGAAGTCCCGCGGATCGGCGTTGTTCTGCTGAAGCTCGTAGTAGAGACAGCCCGTGTGGGATAGAGACGGCGCGACGAACTCCGCGAGCGTGCGCGCGGTTTCCTCCTCGGAACCCTCGCGTGCGCGGAATCTGGCTACGACATGGACCGGGGTTATGGACATGGGGAACGGACGTCCTCTCAGGTAGGTGATGGCCATCAGAAGGTGACGACAGGCTTGATCGCACGGCCGGCCACGGCGTCGGCGATGGCAGTGTTGATGTCGTCGAAGGCGTACCGGGTGACGAGACGGTCGAAGGGAAAGGCCCCTTGCAGGTGCAACTGCACCAGATGCGGAATGAAGGACTGCGCGACCTGGTCACCGAGAATGGCGCCTTGGACCTTCCGGTTGAACACCAGAAGGTCCAGATCGATCGGCACCGACTTGCCCAGTCCGTCGAGTCCGAGCACGACGGTGTGCCCACCGGCGCGGGTGGAGGCGATGGCGTTGCGCACTACGGGCACCGCTCCGACTGCGTCAACGGCGTAGTCCGCGCCACCACTGGTCAGGTCGTGTACTGCTGCGACGACGTCGGGCTCTTGGCCGGCATTGACTACATGGGTCGCGCCGAGTTCCTTGGCAATGGCCAAACGGGACTCGTTGAGGTCGACCGCGATGATCGTCGCGCAGTCGGCGACACGGGCGGCCATGACCGCGGCCATCCCGACGGCACCGACACCATGGATCACCAGCGTCGATCCGATGTCGGGCTTCAGCACGTTGAGGACGGCGCCGGCGCCGGTGACCATCCCGCAGCCCAGGGGGGCGGCGGTGTCGAGCCGTAGTTCCTTCGGCACGTGGCACGCGTTGTTCTCCGAGGCCAGGATCAGTGAGCTGAACGAGGACTGGCCCACGAAGTTCGCGCCGATGTCCTCGCCGGCGAAGACGGGGCGGCTGTTGGGGCGGCGTCCCGAGAGGTTGAACTGTTCGTACCGCTCGCAGTTCATCGGATGAGCGGAACGGCAGGTGACGCACCGGCCGCAGGAGTTCTGAGTGAGTACGACATGGTCTCCGACGGCCAGGTTCAGCACGTCCGGGCCGACGGCATCGATCACGCCGACTCCTTCGTGACCGGGCACTACCGGGTGTGGTGGGCCGAAGAGACCGTCGCGCAGCAGGATGTCGGTGTGGCAGATCCCGGTGGCGACTGTCCGAATGAGGACCTCATTGCCTTCCGGCTCGACGATCTCCAGTTCGCGCATCTCGAGATCGGTGTGGGGGGCGAGCGCGACCGCGACGCGGGCTGTGGGCATGGGGTGTTTTCCTCTCGGTGAGTGTCCGCCGGGCTGGGCGGCTCGCGCCGTCCGGCACGGCGGTGGACCGGCGGGGGTTACTTGTTGACCTGGCGTCGCGTCCGGTCCAGTGAGGCGATCACTGCAAGCACGATGATCGCGCCGAAGATCACCTGCTGGATGCGAGGATCGATGCCCAGTACGGAGGTGCCGATGGGGACCAGTGACACGGTCAAGGCCCCGACGAGCACGTTGCCGGGGTTGGCGACTCCGCCCGTGATCGCGCAGCGTCCGACGACGGCAGCGGCGATCGACGGGAGAAGCAGTCCGATGCCGGCTCCACTGGCCGTCGCGGTTCCCTGCTGAGCGGTGAGGACTATGCCGGCGACGCCGGCCAGCCCGCCGGAGATGGCGAACGCGGCGGTGCGCACTCGGATCCGTGGCACGCCGGACAGGGCGGCAGCGCGTTCGTTGAGCCCCATCGCCCGCAGCTGCTGCCCGAATGCCGTCCAGCGCAGCATGGCTGCGAGCGCGGCGGTGGCGGCGAGGGCGAGCCAGATGGCGAGTTCGAGGCCGGCGAACCGGTAGTTGAGCAGCCACTCGATGGCCCCGATGTGGCCGGTGACGTAGACCGTGGTCTCGTCGGAGAGCAGCAGGGCTGCGGCCTGCCATATGCCGAGCGCGCCGAGGGTGACGGCGAAAGTCGGCAGCTGGAAATAGGCGCTGAGAAGGCCGGCGAGGCCGCCGAGAACAGCCATCGCCGCAATGGTCAGCAGCGGCGCGGCGAGGGCCGTCGATCCGAGGAGCTTCGCCACCGTGATCGCACCGAGTACGGCCAGTGCCGCGTTGGCCAGGTCGATGCTGCCGAGCAGCATCACCACCATCTGCCCCAGCGCGAGGAAGATCAGCGGTGTGGCCTGGACAGTCGCGATCCGTATCCCGCCTTCCACGAGGAACGTCGGCTCACCTGCGGTGAGCAGTGCTGCGAGGACGAGGAGGATGGCGAGGGGGGCGAAGCCCTGCAGCCGACCCCAGCCGAGGCGGGACGGGGCGGTGGCAGCGGTGGGCGGTGCGGGAGCGGCGGTGTCGGTCCGCTCGATGTCACGGGTATCGGTCATCGTCAGACCATCTCTTCCATCAGCTCGACGGCAGACGGCGTGCCTTCGGCGAGTACGTGGGTCCCGGTGATCCGTCCATCTCGCATCACGACGATGTGATCAGCCATCTCGATGGCTTCTTCCAGCGTGTCGGCCAGCAGGAGCACGGCGGTGCCGCGGTCTCGCTCCTCCCGGATCAGCTTCTTGATCGTCTCGATGGCGCCGGGGTCCAGCCCGCGCAGCGGGTGATCCAGGATGAGCAGACTCAAAGAGTCCGCGCCGAGCCACTTGCCCAGCACGACCTTCTGGGCGTTGCCTCCGGACAGCCGGGCAATGTCGGACTCGGGCAACGGGGGGCGGATGTCCAGGCGCTTGATCCAGCGCTCGGCCAGCTCGGTGCGGGCCCGGGTGAGGATAAGAGCACCGCGTCGGACGGCGCCGCCATGCGTGAGGGTGAGGTTTTCCGCGATACTCATCCCGGGGATCATGGCCTCAGCCTTGCGCTCGGCCGGCAGGTAGGCGATACCGGAGCGGATGGCGCTGCGCACGGTCATCGAGTCGATGCGCCGGCCGTGAACGTCGATCACGCCGCCGTCCGGCTGTTCCGCGCCGAACAGACATCGCGCAAGTGATTCCCGTCCGGAGGAGTGGGTGCCGATCAGGCTGTGAATCTCGCCCGGGCGAATCGTGAGCGAGACGTCCGCGAACTCTCCGGCGCGGCTGAGCCCGCTGACGCGCAGCACGGGGGCCGCTTCACCGAGGGCACGCTCGGC
This sequence comes from Streptomyces sp. NPDC021115, assembly GCF_044333065.1. Lineage (NCBI taxonomy): Bacteria > Bacillati > Actinomycetota > Actinomycetes > Kitasatosporales > Streptomycetaceae > Streptomyces > Streptomyces sp. NPDC021115. Next base: position 10,656 of record NZ_JBIRQF010000025.1, on the reverse strand, counting down.
GCGTTTGGGCTTGGCGACCTCACGCCCCGTCATCAGCTGCAGCAGTTCGACCTCCTCGACTTCGGAGGACTTCCGCTCGGCGACGATCCGGCCGGCCCGCAGGACGTAGATGCGGTCGGTGAACGAGAGCACCTCGTGCAGTCGGTGCGAGACGAAGATGACCGACCCGAGGGCCCGTATCCGGGCGATCTCGGCCGCCAGAACGTCGACCTCCTCGTTCTCCAGGATCGAGGTCGGTTCATCCAGGACGACGATCGGCTCGGAGCCGCCGTCGGCGCCGACGCGGACGGCCTTGGCGATCTCCACCATCTGTCGCTCGGCGAAGCTGAGTTTCTCCACCAGCACGTCCGGGCGGGTCGTGATGCCCACTCGCTCCAGGACCGTGCCCGCCTCGGCGTTCACGCGCCGCCAGTTGACCAGCCCAAGCCGCGCCGCCAGACCGGAGCGGCCGCCGGGCGCGGTCGCGTGCAGGTTCTCGGCGATCGTCCAGTTCGTGAGCAGGCTCTGCTCCTGGTGCACCACGCCGATGCCCAGCGTGGCCGCGTGCGCTCCGGAGCGCAGCACCGTAGGCCGGTCGCGCAGCACGATCTCTCCGGCATCCGGTTGGTGGACGCCGGCGAGGATCTTCAACAAGGTGGACTTGCCAGCGCCGTTTTCGCCGATGAGGCCAATGACCTCGTGACGGTTCACGGTCATCGACACGTCGTCGAGCGCGGTGGTGCCCCCGTAACGCTTCGTAACGCCGCGCAATTGAAGAGCCGGTGTCGCGGGAGTGGGCTGGTCCGGCATGACGATGGGGCTCACTTCACCACCCCAAGTATGCTGCGTCGGCGCAGGCCGGTGACCAGGACCGCGGCGAGGATGATCAGGCCGAAGAAAGCCTGCTGGACGTTGGGATTGACACCGGAGAGCACCAACCCGTTGTTGATGACGGTCAGCAGCAGGACACCGACGACGGAGTACAGGACGCCGCCCTTGCCTCCGCTGAGGACGGTGCCTCCGACCACGATCGCGGCGATGGTGAAGAAGACCTGTCCGCTGCCGACCTCGACGACGCCGGCGCCAAGCCGGAGGCTGCCGATCACCCCCGCGAGGCCCGAGCAGAGTCCGGCGAAGCCGAAGACCATGATCTTCACCCTGCTGATCGGCACATGGGCGAGCGAAGCGACCTGTTCGTTGTCCCCGATCGCGTAGGTGTCGCGGCCGAATGTGCTGTACCGGGCGAGCAGGTGGGCCGCGACCACGACGACGACCGCGACGAGGAAGCTGTTGCTCACGGCCAGCGGAGTTCCGCTGATCCATCGGGTGAGGGCGGAGTCCCGGAGCTGGGTGACGGCGTCGCCGTACATCACGGTGGCCATGCCCAGCCCGATATACCAGAACCCGAGGCTCACGATGAAGGATGGAACGCGCAGCCGGGCGTGGATCGCGCCGATGATCAGGCCGAATGCGAGGCCGAGGCTCAGCGCGATGACCACCGCGAGGGGGCCGAGGTCGTTGCTGTTGGTGGTGTTCGCCGTCAGCAGGACGAAGGTCAGTCCGCTGGCCGCCATCACTCCTTCTACGGACAGGTCGATGCTGCCCATCAGAATGACGAAGGTGGCGCCCATCGCGAGGATCAGCGGGACGGCGGCCTGGTCGAGGATTGTCAGGAGGTTGTCGCCCGTCGGGAAGGTCGACGGGTTCAGTACTGCGAAGACGACGCCGACCACCACAAGGGCCATCAGGGGGCCGAGGCCGCGTAGGCGATCGCCCTGCAGCCCGCGCAGTCGTGAGGCATCGCGTGTCGTGGTGGTGACCGGTTCGGACGTGGAGATGGTCATGCCGTGCTCTCCTCAGGCCCCGGGCAGAGGGGGGCCGATCAGGCGATCGAAGTACCCCTTGTCGACTTCGGTGAGAATTCGCTTGCTGGACGGCCGCGTGATGTAGGAATCCACATTGGCTGCGTCGACGCCGACCTGCCGATACGTGCCCTCGCGCTGTTCAGGTGTCATCGAGGCCACTTCGAGAGCCCCGGTGGCAGCGCCGTAGGCCATCGCGAGGCCCATGGCTCCGCTGTAGAACGGGTCGGTGAACCACGCCGCGACGATCGGTCCTTTGTTCTTGATGCTGTGCATCGACTCTTCGAGGCAGTCGATGCCCGTCGCCTTCACCGAGATGCCGGCCTGTTGCGCTGCGGCGACCGCGCCGAGGGTCATCGAGTCGCTACCGGTCCAGATGCCGGTGACCCGGCTTCGGTATTTGGAGAGCAGTGTTTGGGTCTTCTGATACGCGGTCTGCCGATCCCAGTTGGCGCTGTCCGTGGCGAGAAGCTCCACGTTCGGGAAATCGGCGAGTGCCTTCAGCAGGCCCTGGTAGCGCTGCTTGGACGCGGTCGAGTCCAGCACGCCCTTCAGCGCGATGATGCCGCCCTTGCCGTTCATGGCCTCGAAGAGTTTCGTGGCGGTCCACCGGCCGGCTTCGACCCCGTCGAAGCCCATGTGAGTGACCCAGTGGGGGCCAAAGTCGACCGGATGCGCGTCGGCGGGTTTGTTCCAGGAACTGATCATGTAGCCGCCCGTCCGAGCCACGGCCTTGGCGATGGCCGGCGGGTCCGCGCTGGCCACCGGGTGCAGATTGAGAACGACTTTCTTCCCGGAGGCCATGGCGCTCTGGACCTGGGAGAACTGCTGTTGGGAGTCTCCGTAGGAGTTGATCACTCGTAGGGGAAGTCTCAGCTTTCGGGCGTAGGCGCGGGCGCCAGTGGCCCAGTTCTGCATGTAGTCGTTCGTGCCGGTGATCATGGTGGTCACCAGGAGGAGTTCGTGCGGCGCATAGGTGGGTTGGTCGGCTGACGCGGCGATGGCGGTGCGGCTGCACCCGGTCAGTCCGGCGGTGGTGGCGGCAGCAGCAAGGAGCCCGGCTGCCGAGAGAACCGAGCGGCGAGGGACGCTCTGGCCGAGGGCATGAGAGAGAGGGGGAGACATATCGGTGTGGCCTTTCACCGGTGAGCGGCATTGCGGCGACGAAGAGAACGACCGATTGGTCTGAGCCGAGAAGCCGTAGTCTTTTACTGCCAGAGCCGCGACGTCAGAGGGCCGGCTCGGTCCTCGTAGCGCTGAGACCGGCATGAACCGGATCGGCGACGTTTTGTTGCTTGCGCGAGAACAGGACCGCTAGGCCCGACAGCACGCAGGGGACGGCACCGAAGAGGAACGCGGCAGTGGCCCAGGTGCCGTTGCTATTCAGCAGCATGGCGGCCAGGGCAGACGAGAGGATTGCTCCGATCGGACCGACCGCGGCGACGAAGGCGGCGCCACGGCCTCGGATACGGGTCTCGTAGCTTTCGCCGACGAAGAACAGGACACAGGAGTAGGGACCGATCAGGAAGAAGGTCCCGACGCTGTAGAGCGCCACAACGGTCCAGAAGCTGCTGGGGCCGTAGATCATTGCCGTGAACACGATGCCGCCGGTGACCCAGCCGAAGGCGATGACGTTGCGCCTGCCGAATCGGTCGCCCAGGAATCCGTGAGTGAGATAGCCCAGGTAGGCGATGATGTTGGACATCAGCAGGATGGCCAGCGAGTTTGTGAAGGACACATGGTGCACGTTCACGAGCACCGTGGTGCCCAGGACGCTGAAGACCTGCACGGGGAAGTAGTTGAGGATGTGTCCGAGGCCCAGCGAGAGCGTGGTACGCAGGTCGCTGCCGCGGAAGATGTCGGCCAGGGTACTGCGGGTTTCGTGCTCCTCGATACCCAGGGACGCAGCGAGCTGTTCGGCTTCCCCACGCGCGCCGCGGGACTGCAGCTGTCGCAGCTTCTGCACGGTCTCGAACTGGGGGGACTCGCGCAGCTTGCGGGCGAGGACCGCGACGATCAGTGACGGAACTGCGGCGAAGAGGAAGCACCCCACCCAGCCGGTGATCGGCAGCATGACGGCCGTCAGCGCGGCGGCGAGGATCGCTCCGACCGGCCATCCACCCTGGACAAGCGAGTATATGAAGCCCTGCCGCTTCTTGATCCGTGGATCGTCCGAGGCTGCGTACAGCTCGCTGAGGTAGGCGCCGTTGACACCCTGCTCCGACAGGCCCAGACCGCTGAGGGAGCGGATGGCGACCAGCCCCCAGGCCGGTACGAGGCCGGCCAGAGCCGTGAGGGCCGAGGCGATGCCGGCCCCGGCGGTGGTGACGCCCAGACCGGCTTTGCGGCCGAACTTGTCAACGACCGGCCCGGCCAGCAGGCCGAGCACCACGGCGCCGATGGACATCCAGGTGACCAGGGTGGCCTGCTCGGCGGGGTTCAAGCCCTCGTCCTTGCCGATTTGCGGCAGGAGGGTGCCGAACAGAATGAAGTCGTAGACCGCGAACGCCCAGGCCAGGAAGGCCAGCACGGTGGCGAATTTGATCTGCCGGTTGGTGACGGGCTGAGGACGCCACGGGTTCTCGCTCTGGATCGACATTGCTCCACCTCCGTGGTGGCCGTGCGTGAGTAGTTGGTTGCCGAGAGTGAAGTATTAGGGATGTGCTGGAGGCGCCGCGTGCTTCGTACGTCTGAGGGAAAAGGGGGACGGGGCCGGTTGGTCAAGCCGGCCGCCGGACGCCGCTACTGGCTCAGGCTGGCGGCCTGGTTGGGGGCAGGCTGCCGGGAGCCGCCGTTGATCTCCAGCAGGATCGGCAGGAGGTACTTGCGGAACTCCTCGTAGTTCTCGGTCACCGGGAAGTGGCCAAGCTTGGGCATCTCCCAGTACTTGCAGCCGGGCACGAGGTCGGCCAGTTCCTTGGTGTCGGCCGGCGACGTGTTCGGGTCGTACTCACCGGTGAGCAGGTACAGCATGCATTTGCTGGTGTCGATGGCCCGAGCCTCCTCGGGGGTGACGTTGTGGTCGTAGTAGTAGTAATAGAGGTCGCCCGCAAAGATCCCGGGCCCACCGCACTGGTACTCCCACTGGATCTCCCGGACGTTGGCCTCGGGGCTGTAGGGGGAGATGTTCAGCAGCATCGCGGCCCCGGTGGAGGTGCGGGAGACGTTGGGGTTGTCGAACTCCCGGCGGATCCCGTCCATGCCCACGTCCACGTACTCGGCGGCTGAGCGCAGGGCCCCTTCCACGGCGATGGTCGCGCGGTAGCGGTCGGGGCAGTTGGAGGCCAGGTCGATGGCGAGGTGGCCGCCCATGGAACTGCCCATGTAGACCGGCCGGTCCAATTGCAGAGCATCGGCGAGTGCGTTGGGGAAAGCGATCATGCGCGCTTTGGTCATCTTGTACTCCTGCGTCCACCACGGCACTCCGTGAGGCGGCAGGGACTTGCCGTGGAACGGCAGGTCGAAGGCGATGATGCGGTAGCGGTCGGTGACTTCCGGGTCGTTGAGCAGGTGCCGGTACTGGCGCCCGTCGGAGCCGGCGGTGTGGCCCACGATGAGGGGGATGCCATGGCCGGCCTCCTCGTAGTAGACCCGGTGCTCGACGTCTTCCACGGTCAGGTAGACGTAGCGTCCGGTGATCGGTTCATGCCTGGCCATGGTTCACGCTCCTTGGGCGTTGAGCTGGCGGAAGATCTGCATTAGCCGGTTCAGGGCCGGCAGACGGGCGTAGAGCTGGTCTGTGTTGCTCAGCTGTACGCCGTGCTTGATGGAGGAGCTCTGCAGCGACTGGAAGAACGGCCGGGGGCGCTCAGCGGTCATTTCCTCCCACTGCTCGCGGGTGCCGGAGATGGCGATCGCCGCGTCCTGGGGGGCGGTCCCGGCTGGACCCACCGACAGGAGGCGGCCGTCTTCGTAATCGGCCAGCCACGCCTGGTCGCCGATGGCGACGTGGAGTTTGCCGGTGTAGTAGCGCATCTCCCGGGAGAACTCGAAGTCCTCGTTGGCCTGCTGCAGCACGGCTGCGAAATCACGCATGGGCGTGCCCTTCCTGTGTGGTCCGAAGGGGGTGGGCAGAGCGGTCGAGGATCTCGTACATCCTCGTGTGGTCCTCGGCGGCGAAGCCGTCGTCGACGGCCTTGTGCCACACGTCAGCGCAGTGATGACTCAGCTCCGCGTCAAGACCCAGTTCCTCGGCCAGGGCGATGGCTATGTCCACGTCCTTGGTCATCAGCCCGATGGGGAATCCGGAACCGAAGCTGCCCGAGAGCATGAACTGGGCCACCTTGTTCTCCGAGGTGTTGCTGCGCCCGGAGGAGGCGTTGAACACGTCGGTGAGGGTCTGCGGTTCGATTCCGAAGCATTGCCCGACGTGAAGTGCCTCGACGGTGACGGCGACCGACGTGGCCGAGACCAGGTTGTTGAGGGCTTTGGCTGCGTGCCCGGACCCCGGGCCGCCGACGTGGATGACGGATTCGCCCATCACCTCGAATAGCGGCTTCGCCTCGTGCACGTCGGCGGCCGTTCCGCCTGCCATGATCGCCAGCTGTCCGTTGAGCGCCCCGCGCACTCCCCCGGAGACCGGGGCATCGACGTACCTCATGCCCTTCTCCTCCAGGGTGACCCCCAGCCGCTCGGAGCGGCTGGGTTCGGCCGAGGACATGTCGATGAACAGGGTGTTCAGCGAGGCCGTGGCTACGACCTGATCGGTGAGCAGGGCGGTCTCGACGATGGCAGAGGTCGGCAGCATCGTGATGATGACGTCGGCACGCTGCCAGGCCACAGTCCCGGCCGCCACGGCAGTGGGGTGATCGGTGAGGAATTTCTCCACGACCTCGGTGTTCTGGTCGTGGACGATCAGCGTGTTTCCGGCCTGGACGAGGCGTCCAGCCATGGGCAAGCCCATGTTGCCCAAGCCGATGAACCCGATGGTGGTCACGCCTCGGCCTCCATCTCGGTGAAGACCTCCCGCGCCAGCCGGAAGCTTTCGAGGGCGGCAGGGGCACCGCAGTAGACCGCGACCTGGAGGAAGACCTCCTGGATCTGCTTCCTGGTCACCCCGTTGCGGATCGCCCCGCGCACGTGCACCTTCAGTTCGTTCGGGCGGTTCAGGGCGCTGATCATGGCCAGGTTGATGAGGCTGCGCTGGGGTCGCTCCAGACCCGGGCGATCCCACACATCGCCCCAGCAGTACTGGGTGACCAGTTCCTGCATCGGCATCGAGAAGTCATCGGCACTGTCGAGGCTGCGCTGGACGTAGGCGTCGCCGAGCACCTCACGCCGGGTGCTCAAGCCCTTGTCGAACAGTTCCTTATTCAACTCGCTGCTCCTTCGTCGCTGGACGTGCGGTTCCACACGGCCTGGATATTGGTGAATTCGTGGACGCCGAAGTGGGACAGTTCGCGGCCGAATCCGCTGTTCTTTACGCCGCCGATGGGGATGCGCGGGTCGGAGACGGCGATGCCGTTGATGAACACCCCGCCCACCTGAAGTCGCGGGGCCACCCGGGAAGCCAGGTCCGCGTCGGCAGTCCACAGACTGGCGCTCAGACCGAACTGGGAGTCGTTGGCCTTCGCAAGAGCGTCCTCCAGGTCCTCGGCCACCACCAGGGGGGCCACGGGGCCGAAGACCTCCTCGCGGAAGGCAGTCATGGTCGGAGTGACCCCGGTGAGCACGGTGGGCTGGAAGAAGGAGCCCGGCCCCTCGATCGGCGCTCCGCCCGTCAGCAGCCGGGCGCCCTCGGCAATGGTGCGCTGGACCTGCTGGTGGATTTCCTGACGGATGCCGTCGCGGGCGATGGGCCCGATGTAGGTCGTCTCCTGGGTGGGGTCGCCCACCTGCAGTTCTTTCACCTTCGCGACGAACCGCTCGGTGAAGTCCTCGGCGATGGCTCGTTCGAGGAGGATGCGTTTGGCTGCGATGCAGATCTGTCCACTGTTCTGGAATCGGCCGTGGACGGCTGCCTCGACGGCTGTGTCCAGGTCGGCGTCGGCCAGAACGATGAAGGCGTCCGAGCCTCCCAGCTCCAGCACGCTGCGCTTGATCGCCCGCCCGGCCTGGGAGGCGATGGTCGAGCCCGCGCGAACACTGCCGGTGACCGTCACGCCCACGATGACCGGATGGGCGATGGCCTGGGACACCACGTCGTTGTCGGCATTGAGGACGCTGAAGGCCCCCTCCGGAACGCCGGCCTCCTGCCACAGCCGCTCAATGGCCAGACCGCAGCCGACCACATTCGGGGCGGGCTTGAGCACGTAGGCGTTGCCGCCCAGCAGGATCGGAATCGCTCCCCGCATCACCTGCCAGACGGGGAAGTTCCACGGCTCCACTGCCAGCACGGGGCCCAGGGGGCGGTAGGTCACGTGAGCCTCAGGCCCGATCGGGCTCGGGACGTCGGCGATCATCTCTGCACCGTTGTCGGCGTACCAGGCCGCCACCCAGGCCGCTTTCTCCACCTCGGCGCGGGACTGGGTAATGGGCTTGCCCATCTCGTCCGTGATCAGCGCGGCCAGCCCCTCCGCGTCCCGCCGCAGCAGCCACGCCATGCGAGCCAGAGCGGCACACCGGACCGCAGGGCTGCTCTGGCTCCACAGTGCGAAGCCTTGCTGGGCACGGCGAAGGACGGCGTCCAGCTCGTCATCACCGACGAACGGGTAGATGTCGATCACCTCTCCGGTGGCAGGATTGACCGACCGCGCAACTGCGGGTGCTTGCGGAGTCACAATCTGTGTCCTTCTCAGAGCCGGGATGGGGGAAGAGCGCATGGTGGACAGTTCTGCGCAATGAAGTCGGTGAGCGGCGAGCGTGCGCCCAGTCGCGCCGCTGTCGCGGCACAGGGCCACTTCTCCGTAATGGGCCGATGGTGAGATCTGAAGGCGCAGTTGAGCCCCCGCGCCGCCGTGCCAGCGACCTCTTGATAAAAGGTTAGGAGGGTGTCACGCTGCTGTGAACGAGCAGTTTCAGAACCTAAACTTCACTGAGAGAGAACCATGGAGTTCGCCCAGCTGGAGATGTTCGTGGCTGTGGCCGAGCATGGCGGGATCACCGCCGCCGCGGAGAAGTTGCTGCGAGCCCCTTCCAACGTTTCCACCCGTATCCGGCACCTGGAAAAGGAGCTGGGTATGGACCTTCTGCTGCGTGACAAGCGGCAGGTCACCCTCTCCGCCGAAGGTGAGGCGTTCCTTGTGTACGCCCGCCGGCTGATCGACATCGCCAATGAGGCGAAGTCCCTGGCCACGGGGGAGCGGCCCTACGGCCGATTCCGCATCGGCGCACTTGAAAGCACCTCGGCTGTGCGGATTCCGTCGCTGCTGGCCGAGTTCCACCTCAGCTACCCAGAAGTGGACCTTGAGCTGGAAGCCGGAGCCTCTGGCATGCTGTTCGATCATGTGCTCAACGGGCAGGTCAGCGCCGTCTTCACCGACGGTCCACCCGCCTCCCCGGTGCTCACGGGACTGCACGCCTACACCGAGGATCTGGTCATCCTCACCCCCGAGTCGGTGCAGACCATCGACGAAGACTTCCGACAGTCCACGCCCACCGTCTTCCTCTTCGGCACTGTGTGCTCCTACCGCCAGCGATTCGAGGACTGGCTGGAGGAGAGCCGCATCAAGCCAGGAAGGATGGTGGAGATCTCGTCCTACTACAGCATGCTCGCCTGCGTGGCCGCAGGCGCTGGCATCTGCATGATGCCGCGCTGTCTCTACGAGTCCCTGCCCGGAAGCAACCGTGTGATCTGCCATGCCATCCAGGGTGAGTTGGGACGTGCGCAGACCTGGCTCACCTGGCGCCGTGACGCCCGCTCTGCAAACCTCCGGGCCTTCGTGCGGCAGGTCAGGGAGCACCTGGCTCACGACTCCGAGCAGCTGGCTATCGTCGCCGCCTGAAGCCGTCCTGGAAGCCGGTCACCGCACGTGCTCGGCCACCGGTGGTGAGCGGTCGTGCCACCAAGTCAGCAGGCGCCTCAAGAAGGGCAGAGTGTCGGCGAGCCACGGACACTGTCGCCCGCGAGCTCGCGCTCCCCGGCCCCCGAACCCGCCTGAGACGGAAACGCCCGATCCGCGGCGGACGGTGCGGCCGGGTCCGCATCCTGAAGACCCCTGCCCCCGGCGTCGTCCGCGGGCGGCCGGGTCGTTGCCCTAGGGTGAGGCGCCGGGCCGGGGAGGGCCTGGCGCGGCATGGGATCAGGTGCCGAACCGCACTCCGCCACGCCGCTTGACCCCTTCGGGCCGTGATGGTCACGGCAGGGCGTCGTCGCCCTGCGCGCTGCGGCGAGGTGCGGGGGCATCGAACTGGTCCTTGGAAGGTCCGGTGCTGGACGGGTCCTGCTGGTTGGGCCACGGTCGAGCTGTGATCTGGCCTCAGTTCTGGTTGCGTACCGGGCGGCGGTGGAGGCCCCGCCGTGAAGCTTCCCCTTGTGAGTGGACACCTGGAGACTGGAACCTGAGGTTCCAGAGGAAGTAGTGCCAGGTGGGTAGTCAGTACTCGAAGCGGTATTCGGAGGAGTTCAAGCGGGACGCGATCGCGTTGGCCCGCTCCTCCAGCAAGACGATCACGGAGGTCGCGCGGGATCTGGGCGTGAGTCCGGAGAGCCTGCGCGGCTGGGTCAAGCGAGACCGGATCGACCGCGGTGAGGGCGGGGCGGGTGAGCTGACCAGTGTGGAGCGCGAGGAGCTCAAGCAACTGCGCCGGCAGAACATCGAACAGCACAAGACGATCGAGATCCTGAAAAAAGCCGCGGCCTTCTTCGCCAAGGACAGCGACCGGTGAGCGAGGTCTACCGGTTCATCGCCGGGGAGAAGGCCGTCCACCCGGTGGC